>CAYZJH010000090.1:0-13468 GCA_964478625.1 uncultured Desulfobacteraceae bacterium | reverse complement strand
CCGTAATTGAAGATGTCCCATGCGAAGCCGATTCCGCCGTAATACTCAAGGCTGTCCGAATCCCACATATCGCTCAGGGAACTTCCCCCCGGAAACCCCGCCGCCGTGAGGGTTGCATTGCTGGCGCTTAACCCGATAGAGCCAAAGAGACTGAACCGGGGATAGAGATCCGCCTTGGCAACCCCGATCAGGGAACACTGGGCGGCCATCCGGGCCTCTGCAAGGCGAATGTCAGGACGTCTTCTCAGCAGTTCGGCCGGAATACCCGACTTCACGTCAGGGGGGGCTGATGGGATCTTCCCGGGACCACCAAGGAGGGGGGTTACTTCGCCAGGAAGTATGCCTATAAGCACGGCAAGGCCGTTCTTGGCCTGGCGCAACTGGGCTTTCAGTCGCGGGATGGAAGCCTGGGTGTCTCCCAGCAGCGTCCTGGCCTGTGCCACGTCCAATTCAGTCACGTCTCCCCCCTCGAAGCGCACCCTGGCAATCTGCAAGGAGCGCTCCTGAATCTTGACGTTCTCCAGAGCGATTGAAAGGCGGGTCTCCAAGGTGCGGATAACCACGTAAGTCCGTGCCACTTCGGCCACGAGGGTGACGAGGACATCATCATAGCCGGCAATGGACGCATCCAGGTTCCACACGCCGGATTCAACAGCGCGCCTGAACCTGCCCCAGAAGTCGAGCTCCCAGGCGGCGTCAAAACCGATATTTGCTCCTGTGAAATTGGTGTCGATGCCTGGGATCGTGTTGGCCGCGTTCTCGCTGAGGCCATAGCCGGTGTAATCTCCCCTGAGCTGTTGAAGTTGGGGGAACCGGTTGCCCACAGCTATGCCGAGTTGAGCCCTGGCTTCGAGGATGCGGATTCCGGCGATACGAAGGGAAAGATTCTGCCGAAAGGCGCGCTCGATGAGCGTGTCCAGAACAGGATCATTGAAGCGTTTCCACCAGGCGGCCAGGTCCGCCGCCTCGCTCTTGACCCTCGGATCCGCCTTTTCGATCCACTCTTTCATTTCAGGGGGCTGGGGCCGAATGTAATCCGGACCCACGGCACATCCGGACAAAACAGCCAGAGCGATCGCCGAAATCAAAATCACCAGACAGGTAATCTTCTCAAAATATCGAACTTTGCATGCCATCACTTCACCTCATATCTGATCCTGAAGAATATCGTGTAGAGCACGGGCACAAAAATCAATGTCAGAACCGTCGCAAAACCGAGGCCGAACATGATGGTGACCGCCATGGAAGCAAAGAAAGCGTCCTGAACGAGAGGGAGCATTCCCAGGACCGTGGTCATTGCTGCCATGGATACCGGAATCAGACGGCTCATCCCGGAATCGATAACGGCCTGAAGAGGCGATTTACCAGAGGTCATTTCAAGATCGATCTGATCAATGAGAACGACGGCGTTTTTGATCAGCATGCCCGAAAGGCTCATCAACCCCAGCAGGGCCATAAATCCGAATGGCTGGTTGAACAATAGAAGGCCTGCCGTCACCCCGATGATCGACAGCGGCACGGTGAGCCAGATGATCAACGTCTTTTTAATGGAGTTGAAAAGAAAAATGACAAGAAGCACCATGAGACCGAAAAAGATCGGAATAGAACCGGCCAAACCATCCTGAGCCTTGGACGAGTCCTCGGCCTCTCCTCCCCACGCGATCGTGTAGCCCGGCATATTTTTAAGTGGAATCGCATCCTTGTATTTGACCGGAATGGTGTCGGCATCCCACTGCTCCGGAGGCACCGCATTGCCGGTTTTGGCTTCCGTATCCACTCCCAGGGCCTTTTCAATTTTTGTTTTGACGCGGGCAAACAGCTCACTGGGAAGTCCCTCCCGCGGATCAGCGTGCAGCTTAATCATCTTGGTCCGATCCCGGCGCCAGATATAGGGATCTTCAAATGTCGTATCAAAACCGGTCACCACCTGCCCGACCGGCATCATTTGTTGGGCTGCCGGACTCCAGACCTGTATGCCTTGCAAATTGACGAGGTCGACTCTTTCGGCTTCCGGCGATCGGGCTATAATCGGCAACAACTCATCCTTTTCTCGGTAAACGCCCGCCCGGGTTCCCTCGATGGCCGACTCGATTGCCTGGGCCAGTTGCGGCCGATCGATGCCTGCCCTTCGGGCCTGGGCTTCAGCCATGTGAGGCCGGACCACTTTGATCTTGCTTCGCCATTCGTTTCGCACCGACTTGCAGAAAGGATCGTCCAGGAGAATACTCTCCACTTTTTCGGCGAGCTGCCGCAAGACCACCGGATCCGGACCGTTGATCCGAAGCTGAATTTTACCGCCGGAGCCTGGCCCGAGCTTAAATTCAGTGGCGTTGACAATGGCCTGGGGGAACATCATCTCCAGGTCGTTCTGGGCCCGCTGCATCAGGGTCGGGATCTTGCGGTAATCGTCCAACTTGACGATGACCTGGGCAAAGCTGCCGTAGGGGGGCTCAGGGGTGTAGGTCAAAAGGAACCGAATCTGTCCGCCACCGATAATGGTAACCACCTCCCGTGTTCCCTCCTGTTGGGAAAGATACGCTTCCGCTTCTTTCATTTGGCGGCTTGTTTCATCGATGTGGGTGCCCTCCGGAAACCAGAAATCGATATAGTACATGGGGGTTGTGGAATTCGGAAAAAAAAGGTTTCTCACATGGCCAAATCCCACCATGGCCGTCACAAAGAGCCCGACGACCACGCACACCGTAATCCAACGGAACCGGATGCTCGTCGAAAGAAATTTCCGGTATAAGCGGTAGAACGTGCTGCCGTAAGGATCCTTCATTTTGCCGCCTTTGCCTTCCTTGGATTCTGTCTTGAGGAAATTTTTACAGAGTAGCGGCGTGGTGGTCACAGCGGTCACCCAGCTTAGTAGTAGGGAGATCAGGATCACGGAAAAAAGGGTGCTGCAGTATTCACCGGTGTCGTCCGGTGAGGTTCCAATGGCGGCAAAGGCGGCAATGGCGATGAAGGTCGCCCCCAGAAGTGGGACGCCCACCTGTCCGACGATCTCTTTGGCTGCAGTCACCGCATCGGTGCCCTGCGCCATTCTTATGCGCATGCCGTCGGTCACGACGATGGCATTATCCACGAGCATCCCCAGGGCGATCACCAGCGCGCCCAGAGAAACCCGTTCGAGCGTGATGGCGCCGATATTCATGAAAATAAATGTGCCCATGATGGTGACAAGGAGTACCGCGCCGATGATGAGCCCGCTTCTCAGCCCCATGAAGATGAGGAGCACCACAATGACGATCCCCACTGCTTCCGCCAGGTTCACGAGAAAGCCATTTATGGAGGAGATTACCGCATCTCTCTGCTGATAGATCACGTGCAGGTCCATTCCCAAGGGCGCCAGAGGTATGAGTTCCTTTAACCGCTCTTCCAGCGATTGGCCCATGGTGAGGACATTTCCACCTAATACCGTCGATATCGCAAGACCGATGGCCGGTTTCCCATCGTATCGTAGGTATGCTGTTGCAGGTTCATTATAACCTCGATGGATGTCGGTCACATCGCGAAGGTAGACAAGGCTTTCGGTTTCAGGCCCCTTGCCCCGAACCAAAAGGTCGCCGAACTCTTTTTCGGATGTGAACTCACCGGTCGGGTTTACCGGAATGTACTCCTGGCCGATCGTCATGTATCCCGAAGATACCGGAAAATTCTTTGAAGCCAGGGCAGCATAGATGTCATACGGGGAGATGCCGAGCTCAGCCATCTTTTCCCGCCACATCTCCACGTAAATGACCTCCGGTTGCACGCCGTAAAGCTCAATGCGCTTGACATCCTTGGCGTGCAACAGCTCCCGCTGGAGAAATTTCGCATATTCATACATCTCCTTGTAGGTATACCCTTCCCCGGTGATGGCAAGATACACGCCGTAGACATCCCCGAAGTCATCATTGACAATGGAGGGACCGGCCCCGGGCGGCAGCTGCCGCTGGGCGTCGTTGACCTTCCGCCGCAGCTCGTCCCACACCTGGGGGAGACTGTATTTGTCATACTTGTCTTTGATGCGCACCTTGACCTGGGACATACCCCGAGAGGACCGGGACTCGAGCCACTCAAGCTGCCCAAGTTGCTGGATGGCTTTTTCAAGGACGTTGGTGACTTCCTCTTCGACCTCGGCGGCGGAAGCCCCGGGATAGGGCGTCAGCACAACGGCCTCTTTGATGGTAAACTCGGGGTCCTCGAGCATGGACAGGTGGGTGAAAGAAATCAAGCCCACCGCCACCAGGAGAAAGGTCGCCACCCAGGTAATTACGCTTTTCCGAATGCTCAGCTCCGCAATGTTCATGGGTTATATCCTCTCATCTTGCTCAAATCGCTCACCTGCATGCCCTCCCGCAGCCGGCTCACCCCGCTGATGGCGATGGTCTCTCCGGATCCGAGCCCATCGATAATCTCGATGCTGTCGATTCCGGTCAAAGCGCCGGTCTTTACCGCTCTTCGCTGAACCTTCAAGGTCTCTTTATCCACAATCCAAACATTCGGTTTTCCGGCCACATCTGCCACTACCGCAATGGCCGGAACTATAAAGATCGCTTTTTTCTCTTTTTGCATCCGACTACTTCCGGTGACCGTTGCCGTCATTCCGGGAAGCACATTGATGTCATCCGGCTGAGGCATCCGGAACACCACCTGGTAAGTTTGGGTTTTCGGATCTGCGCGCATGGCACGTTCCTTAACCCTCAAGGGGTATTGTTTACCAGGGGCTGCGGCAAATTCGGCCATCGCCCGGGTCTCACCGTCCTCTTTGAAAGTGGCCACGATGAGTTCAGGCACATCCACCAGGATCTCGACGGAAGAAACATCGTCCAGACTGACAATCGGTTCCTTTGCACGAATTTCCTGGTAATTGTCGACATACCTCTTGGAAATGACACCGCCAAAGGGCGCTTTCAGGGTCGTGTAGCCGAGCTGGTCCCGCGCAGTGTCCACAGCCGCCTGGGCAGAGTCGATCTCCGCCTTGGACTGGTCCAGCGCTTGGCGGCGCAACACCACCATACTTTCACTTGCAGCGCCAGGGTCCTGCTTCTGAATCCGCAGGATTCTGTCGTACTCGCTCCGGGCGCTCTCCAGGACTGCCTTGGCCTTTTCGAGCTGGCCCTGGGCACTTCGGAGGCTGTTTTTAAAATCCCTCTGGTCAAGTTGGCCGATGAGTTGACCCTCCTTGACCACTTGCCCCTCGTCCACGGGGAACTGCCTGAGGGTTCCTCCCACTTGGAAGGCCAGATCCGCCCTTTTGGCAGCCCGCACCATGCCCGGGAACTTGAGCTGAACCCCATCCGTGCTCGACATGACGGTCATCATTTTAACGGGTCGAATCACCTCTTTTGCCACCGTCTCTTCTTTCTCTTTTCCACATGCCGTCAAAAGCAGCAAAAAGCTGGCGATCACCGGCAATACCCTTTTTGTTCTTTCAAATATCATTTTCTGACCTCATTTTAAGCTTGTGTTGAGCCTCTTGTCCCCTGATCTGACATCTGAAAAGAGAATTTGAGGGCGGTCGTCTCAATCCATACCGAATGATTCAGCAACCCCAAGGGCTTTAAGGCAGAAGAAAACTTCAGCCCGAGAAGGCTCTTATTCCGGCTGCCCGGTTCCGATTTCCAATAAATGTGGATGCTCAAATCGGTTTCCACCACCGAGTGATGATATATCTTTATCTCTACCAGATGCTGCGGCCTGTCAGCCATCGCATCAATCTCATTTACACCCTTCAAAAGCTCATTAATGAATTGTTCATCGATTTTTAAAGGAGACCGCAAAGTGATAATTTCGATCGATTTCATGCCACGTCCTTTTGTATTCATCATTTGTTTTCTGAAATAGCGAGTTCCATGCCAACTTATAAATACATAAAAACATCAACGAGTTATACAAAACTCGATTCAGTGGGATTACGGAATATCATAAATTATGGTTCGAAATTAAGGATTTTTATGGTATATCGGAAAATAGGTGGATAAGATAGAAATGGACCAGGGAGTTCTTGTTCAGAAATACAAAAGGAGCAGGAGAAAATGATGAGTGTCGATGAAAATGTTTTTTTTCGCGAGGCGACCCTGCGGATTTGCAGTAGCCTTGATATTGCAGAGTCGCTGAAGAGTTGTTTTGATTATGTAAAACGCTATATCCCCATGAACAGGATGTACCTGCATATCTATGATCCGGACCTGAATCTGACGAAAATAGTGGCTGCAGCGCGAGATGATATGCTCGATGAACCCGAACGGATTATATACTTGCCCGAGGAGGGTCGGAATGAAAGGGCGGCCGAATTGATGGTCGACTTGATGAACAATGGAGATGTCATCCGAATCAGGAACCAGCCGGACCCGGAGGCGGGGATACCGGAGATTCTGGAAAGATTTGGACTCCATACGATGACCTCATTAATGAACATGCTTCTGAAGCTTGTCAAAGGAAAGCAAATCGGCAGCCTTGTGGTGTTTGCCGATGGCCTGAATCGATATACGGATGAACATGCGCGGTTGCTCAAACTGCTCCACAGACCTTTTGCCATTGCCATATCCAATTCAATGGAACATCAGGAAGTCATTCGGTTAAAAGATATGCTGGCCGATGATAACCGCTATTTGTTTGCCGAACTGCGGTCAGCCTCAGGCGATGAGATCGTTGGTTCGGATTTCGGTCTGAAGGCAGTGATGAGAATGGTCCGGAAGGTGTCGCCTCTCGATAGCCCTGTGCTGCTGCTCGGTGAGACGGGAACCGGAAAGGAAGTCATCGCCAATGCGATTCACTTTTCATCGCCCCGCAAGGACAAACCGTTTATCAAGGTAAATTGCGGCGCAATTCCCGAAACCCTTCTCGACAGTGAACTTTTCGGTCACGAGAAGGGGGCTTTCACCGGCGCGATAAGTCAAAAAAGAGGGCGATTCGAAAGGGCTGACAAAGGTACGATCTTCCTGGATGAGATTGGAGAGCTTCCAGCGCAGGCCCAGGTCAGGCTATTGCGGGTTTTGCAGGAAAAAGAGATTGAACGCGTTGGAGGAACAAACTCCATACGAGTGGACATTCGCGTTATATCGGCAACAAATCGGAACCTCCAGGAGATGGTTGCTTCTGGGCAATTTCGGGAAGACCTCTGGTTCCGGCTCAATGTCTTTCCTATCATGATCCCTCCGCTGAGGCGGAGAAGAGAAGATATTCCGGCCCTAGTGCATCATTTTATTGACCGAAAGTCCAATGAACTTAAGCTCACGGAGAGACCTGTCTTGGCCCCCGGCTTCCTGGAGAGGCTTATGGCTTATGACTGGCCCGGCAACGTTCGGGAGTTGGAGAACATCATCGAGCGGGCTCTGATCCAAAGCAGGGGTGATATGCTTTCAATTGAGATGCTTTCGGCACCGCAGGTTGCGGCAGGTACCAACGAGACTTATGAAGAAAGGTCCGATTTCGAAATGCTTCCGCTGGACAAGATCAATGCCCGGCATATCAGCCAAGCGTTGGAGATGGCTGGTGGCAAGATCAACGGGCCGGGAGGAGCTGCCCAAATTCTCGGACTTCATCCAAATACACTCAGGAGCCGGATGGATAAGCTTGGAATTCTATACGGAAGAAAAAGCTGGCAGTATTCCGGAGACCCGAAATAAGAAATCCCTGCATGCAGGTGGTTTCGATCAGTTTTGCCAAATTTCCCTTGGCGGTAGCACCCATGAATCATAGGGTTGAATGGTTTAATTCGAGGCTTGTAACAGGACAAGGGCAATAGGCACTGCCCCAAATTTTCTCTAAAATAGTACCTCGGATTGATATCAAGACCATTCACAACCGGAGAAAAACATTTTTGCTTATCCGCTGCTTAAACAGGTTTGGTGAAAAACGAAAGCTTAATGGCCCGAACCAGAAATGTCAGAAGCAAAACGGCACCTGCGGCAAAAACCAGATGGGGCAGGGTGCTTGCCCACGTCAGTGCCCTGATCACCGGTCCGGAAGCAATTTCCGGGCTTCGGGCAAACCATAATCCATGTTTTACTGCAAACCACATCTGGTAAAAGCCTGCAGGAATCAGGTGAAAAACAGCCATGGCTGCAAGCCCCCCGTTCAAACCCCAGAAACTGTATTTCAGAAGTCTATCCGACCAGGACTGACGGGTAACGATATGAGGTACCGAAAAAAGCAGCAGGGATATGGCCAACAGTCCGTAAACACCAAACAGTGCTGTGTGGGAATGAATGGGTGTGGTGTTGGTGCCCTGAATGTAATATAAAACGATGGGCGGGTTGATCAGAAAACCGAAAATGCCTGCTCCGACCAGGTTCCAGAATGCAACCGAAATAAAAAAATAGACCGGCCATTTGTAAGCATAGTTATGACCGCCCTTCCGAACTACGCTGAGGTTATGGACCACTTCGAACCCCAGCAAAGTCAGTGGCACCACCTCCAGGGCTGAAAATACTGCACCCAGGGCGATAATGGGCATGGGACTGCCGCTCCAGTAAAGGTGATGAAATGTGCCGATCACACCGCTTCCGAGATAAAGAAAAATGATAAAATAAACCGTTGTCAGGGCGAACTTTTTGCTGACCGCACCGATATGGGACAGGAGAAACGCCATGACCACGGTGGCGAACACTTCGAAGAAACCTTCCACCCACAGATGCACTACCCACCAGCGCCAGTATTCGGCATCAGAGAGATGACTTCCGTGACCATACATGAGTCCTGCCATGTAAAACAGCGGGATACTGACGGTGCTGTAAAGAAGCATATGGGTGAGGCCGCCCATGCCAGCCAGGAAAAAAAACCGGTCAGCCTGAAACCCTCCCCAGCAGTTTTAACAATCTCAGGCTGAATTCCCATGCGTTCATCACCGCTGATAAACAATTGGGTATAATAGTCCTGAAGGGCATGAAATGTTTCAGTCTGGAAAGGGGTAAATGTGAGAATGCCGGTGGAGGGTTCATAGCGGTTGGTTTTAATTTCTTCTGTGATGAATGCCTGTGAGCCGGGCTTGATCAGGTGCAGGAAGTGAATCAAATTTTTCCTGGGTATAATACCTCGCCTCGTTGGCCGGAATACCCTGATGTCTGGCTGAGAGATAAAGGCCCATGCGGCAAAGAAAATCAGCCGACCAATCAGGTGCAAGATAACTGCTGTGGCCCCAGATGGTTCCCATATGCTGGCCGCCTCATTGAAAAATAAAATTGTTGTCCGGCCATGATGTCTTCACCGGTCAAAAGAATCTCTCCATTTTGGGTGATCACTTTTGAGGGTATGGGAGGTTTTTCCCGGTTGATCAGGTAACCGCCGAAAATCAGAACTCCGAATGTCAGCCCCAGCAAAAACAATAAAATGGCTCTAGTCTTTGGATTGTGCATCGTCTGTCTCCATGTTTGGATGACTCAAACATTTCCCACCGAGGGTGCTCAATCCCTAGGTGGCACGTTCAAGGTCGCTCCCAGTCAATTTGTAAAGACCATTAAAGGCGAGGTTTGTTCATAATTAAAATCATTATTATGGATCTAAACTTGTGGACTAAACAGGTCTCCCATTGTGATGCTGTTAATTTGGTGGCAAGATTTCGGGCAATTATTTTGCCCTGGCAAGATTTTTTATCCGCCCTGACGAACCTTTAACCAATCCGGTCATAATTAATCACGGGTAAACCCCCGGCTTTGCCGGGGAGACTCCCAAAGTTTGACATTTGCCGGAAAATACGAAAGCCTCCGGAATGTGAACCGCTCAAAGCTCACAAACTAAGGAGGCCTTCGGTGAACCAATGTCAAAGTTTAAGTCATACAAAATGGGATTGCAAGTACCACTTGGTTTGGATTCCGAAATATCGGAAAAAAGTACTATATGGGCAACTGAGAAAGCATCTTGGTGAAATTTTGAGAGAGCTTTCATTGCACAAAGAATCCAAAATATTGGAAGGTCACCTCATGGGCGATCATGTCCATATGATGGTGTCCATTCCACCAAAATATTCAGTTTCTCAAGTTGCCGGTTATATAAAAGGCAAAAGCGCTTTTCATATAGCCAGAACATATGCGGGACGTAGCCGAAATTTTGTTGGTCAAAATTTTTGGGCCAGAGGCTACTTCGTATCAACCGTAGGCAGAGACGAAGAAACAGTCCGCAAATACATAAAAAAACAAGGAGAAAACGACCGTATGATCGACCAACTTACTTTGTTTTAGGAACCGCCACCTTTTAGGTGGTTCACGGTTTTATTACCGCTTTGAGCGGTTCACAATTCAAGCCACCGGCTTTGCCGGTGGTCATTGACTAAAAAATACAGATATTTTGGGCAGAATGAGTAAGGCTACTCCACAAAATAAGATTGCCCTGGAAAAATTTTGCTGTTTGAATGGAGTTGATTTATCTGAAGAAAACGTTCTACCCTCATGTTGTGGCGAAGTGCTATGGAGAAGGGCGTATCTCCTTGTGCCACTTTGTATTTGGTTGCAGAACCTGATTTTGTTGAGAAGGTTGAAGAAGATGAAGGCTCTTCGATTTTTAAGACTTGACCGATAACAAGCGTAGAAGTCTTTAATTTGTTTGATTCTCTAATCTTTTCGGTGGTGGTTCCATATTTTCTGGCAAGCACCCATAAAGAATCTCCTGTTCTAACCACATGCTCGATGACCGTTTTGGGTTTTGGTTTTTGCAATGCTTTATTACTGCCTTTTGTCGGGGATACTGATGGTATTACGAGGGTTCGGCCTGACACGATCAGATTTTTTTTACTGAGATTATTGGCATTGGCAATGCTTTCCATGCTGACACCATACTGGTGAGCAATTGATGACAGAGTTTCCCCTTGTTTGACCCGATGACGCGTCTGCGAGGTTGCCGCTGTTCGAGAAGAAGGTGTAGGAGCAGGTGGCGGGGGAGCGGAGTATACGGGTATGGTATCGATTTTTGCCATGAGTATATCACTTTTACCTGGTGGTACCCTTAGAGTGTATTCTTCAGGAGGCAATATGTTGTTTCGAAGTTCGGGATTTAAACTTTTTAGAGTATTTTCGCACTCTTGAATTGTTTCAGCGACAGCTTTCACATGAGCTTCCTGGGAAACCGTTACGGTTTCATATTCCAGGGGCGGATAAGGTTCAATGGTGTTGAATCCGTATTTATCAAGGTTGTTGACAATATGAAGTGTGGCCAGGAATCTTGGAACATAGCGGGCTGTTTCTCTGGGCAAGCGTGAATAGAGGTCCCAGAAATTGTCAAGGTAATTGACGTTTTGGGTGCGAATAACCCGAAGCACCCGGCCTTCGCCGCAATTATATGCAGCCAAAACCGTAGACCAATCCCCAAATATTTGATGAAGTTCTTTTAAATAGGCAATGGCAGCTTCGGTAGATTTTTCAAAATCGAGGCGTTCATCCACATATAGATCCCGTTTTAAACCGAATTTATAACCGGTAGAAGGGATAAACTGCCAAAGGCCCAGTGCTCTTGCACTGGAGAGAGCGTTGACTTTAAATCCGCTTTCGATAAGGGGAAGCCATGAAAGTTCTTCGGGCAGTCCCGCATTTTTTAACGCTTCAACAATCATCGGACGGTACTGGCCGGAACGTTTATAAGATTCGATAAAAAAATTCCTTTCCCCGCCTGTTGTTAAGAGATCAATTTCGTACTGTACATGTTCGTTAAGCGTAAGGGGAATTTCGTTGAAATTTCCATTGACGACAATGTTTCTGGAAGCATAAATTTCCAGAATTCTTTTGGAAATCATAAACCGAAGGTCATCTTTTTGTTGAGTTAGAATGGGTTTGTCATAGGTATCAACCTTGATGATCAGGTCATAAGCCTGGTCCAATGCATCCAAAGCGTTTTCCAATTCGCCTTTTTCCCAATATTCCTGTGCAGTTTCACAAAGTTCGAGTGCATCATCAAGAAATGTTCCGTTTTTAGAAGAGGTATTTTGCCGATCCCCAATACCTAAATAGTCGGTGTCGAAAGAAAAATCCTCTGCAGGGTGGGTAGAGGAATGAGAGGATGATAACGGTTTATTATCCAATTTTTTTGGTAGTTGAGTTGCAAGGGCTTTTTTGGAAGTGCTCGCTACCATATGATTGGATTCTTTGGGAAGCACTGTTTGATTTGAGTTTACCGATGCACAGGAAGCCATAAACAAACCAAGAATGATCAATATGAGATGATTTCTATTTTTTTTCAAAATTCATTCCTCATGTTGTCTGGTTTTAGGAAAAGCGATGATTCTGATAGCTTATAACTGACGATAGATGAGATTCAAATACAAGAACTTAAAGCAAGTTGTCAAGCATTAAGAACACTTTGTGGTTAAGTTACAAAGTTACCTTAATTAAATGAACGTCTTTTGATGGTTCCCAAAATGGGATATAGATCAGGTTTTTTCCTATAACGACCTAAAAATATACGATATTGAAATTTCCGGGAAATTTTACTGGTTCATTTATGGAGTTTATAAAAACCGTACAATCAGAAGAAGCAGTGGGGAGTGAGAAGTGAAACATCGATAATTTGAAAAACCTACTTGAATGGTTATGAAGATTTTTTAAAAATGAAAATTAACGAATTATAACAAATTTAAGTGCTAAAACGAGAATTTAATCATAATAATTTAATAATCCATTTTAGTTTGGTTTAATTTGATTAATTCGTCATAATTCGGGATTGATTTTCTTGAGGGAGGTTGTTAGATATACCAATTCTTTTTGGCGGCAGTTTTATGCCGTCTGTTTTTTTGATCTTTAAAATCTGTTAATGTGCCAGCGTAGCTCAGCAGGTAGAGCTACTGATTTGTAATCAGTGGGTCGGGGGTTCGAGTCCCTCCGCTGGCTCCAGGAGTCGAGACGCAGATTGTCGAATTTTTTTCTTGAAATTGTCTCGATAAACAGTTATATAAACGCAATTTTTGGTGGGGTTCCCGAGTGGTCAAAGGGAACAGACTGTAAATCTGTCGGCGAAGCCTTCGGAGGTTCAAATCCTCCCCCCACCACCATCCTCAATCCAAGCCGAATGTAGGAGATTCCGGGGAGTTCCGGGATCAATTTTTACTACATGGCTTCTTGCAATAGTCTGTGGATGCTCTTAGGGTTTGATGGGCAAATTAGAATTGCCAAAGATTAATAACTGTGGTTATGTTAAACCATAAGCGGCATTTGAGCGGGAGTAGCTCAGTTGGTAGAGCGCCAGCCTTCCAAGCTGGCTGTCGCGAGTTCGAGACTCGTCTCCCGCTCCACTGATTCAGTTCTGACAAAACTGCAAAGAGCCTGTAATAAAACTTGCATAATCATATGCCCACGTAGCTCAGTCGGTAGAGCGCTTCCTTGGTAAGGAAGAGGTCCACCGGTTCGATTCCGGTCGTGGGCTCCAGTGATAAATGAAACGGTTTTTTTGAAAAGAAGCGGGCTGACCAAAAAAGATATCAAGATCATCGTAAATTAAAAACGTAGGGGAGGAAGATAAGATGGCGAAGCAGAAGTTTGAGCGAACCAAGCCGCATGTG
>CAYZJH010000089.1:0-13716 GCA_964478625.1 uncultured Desulfobacteraceae bacterium | reverse complement strand
CACATGCGGCTTGGTTCGCTCAAACTTCTGCTTCGCCATCTTATCTTCCTCCCCTTCAAAAAAACAGGCAAATCCTCTTGCCGAAATTTAACGGAATAATTTCAGCTTTCTTTGCCCTCAATCTTTCAAAATTATATTATTGTACTTTGGCTATCCCCACTACCAACGGAAATGGGCAAACGCCTTATTTGCTTCAGCCATTTTATGGGTGTCTTCTTTTTTCTTAACCGATGCTCCCCTATTGCCTGAGGCATCTAAAAGCTCCCCAGCCAATTTCTGGGCCATACCTTTTTCGGACCTGTTTCGAGTATATCCGATAATCCATCGAATTGCCAAAGCCGTCCTCCTTGAAGGCCGGATTTCAGTAGGCACCTGGTATGTAGAACCTCCCACACGTCTGGATTTAACCTCTATAATCGGTCTGACATTATCAACTGCTTGCTCGAAAACTTTAACCGGATTTTCCTTGGCTTTTTTTTCAATAAGATCAAAAGCATCATACAAAAGAGATTGTGCAGTACTCTTTTTTCCATCCCTCATAAGACAGTTGATGAATTTTGATATCAACTTATTATTGTATTGGCCATCCGGAATGATCGGTCGCTCCGGCACTTCTCTTCTTCTTGGCATAACTCACACCGTCTGCTTTTTAAAATTTGTCTATTCATGAACGAGCAAAATCTCTAAAACCCTACGATACGATGACAACCTGTCTGGTTATTTGGGTCTTTTTGCACCGTATTTCGATCTTCCCTGCTTTCTATCGGCAACTCCCAGGGTATCCAGGGTTCCCCTAACAATGTGGTATCTTACGCCGGGGAGGTCCTTGACTCGACCACCACGCACCAAAACAACCGAATGTTCCTGCAGGTTATGACCAATACCCGGAATGTAGGCAGTGACTTCAACACCTGTGGTCAACCGTACTCTGGCAACTTTTCTTAAAGCAGAATTGGGTTTTTTCGGTGTAGAAGTATAAACTCTGGTACAAACCCCTCTTTTCTGAGGAGCACCTTTTAATGCTGGGGTCGTAGCCTTCCTTTTTACCTGCTTCCTGCCTTTTCTTACTAATTGATTTATTGTCGGCATTATTTCCTCTTAATTAACTGGATATAACCCAAATGTCCTAATTCGGCAAAGTGTTATTAGTTATACCTAATATTTTTAAAAGTCAAGCATTTTCTATCAGGGATCGGTTTTAAATATTTTCGTTCCCCAAATTATAGTTCATATATTCCATCAGTCCTGTTCCCGCTGGGACAAGTCTTCCCATAATCACATTTTCCTTTAATCCTCGAAGACGATCTTCAGCTCCGGAAATGGCCGCGTCAGTCAGCACCTTGGTGGTTTCCTGAAAAGATGCCGCAGAAATAAAGGAATCCGTACTCAAAGAGGCTTTGGTTATTCCAAGAATTAAAGGCTCCGCAACCGCAGGCTTTCCTCCCATTTCAATCACCTGACGATTTATCTCTTCAAACCTGGTCTTATCGACCTGTTCCTCAACAATAAATTCGGTATCCCCGACATCAAGAATTTTAACTCGACGCATCATTTGCCGAACAATTACCTCAATGTGTTTATCATTGATTCTTACCCCCTGGAGCCTATATACCTCCTGAACCTCATCGACCAGATATTTGGCTAAAGCCACCTCGCCTTTGATATTCAAGATGTCTTGGGGATTTGCGGATCCTCCGATCAGAGGTTCGCCGGCCCGAATATAATCACCTTCATAAACATTGATATGTTTGCCTCTTGGGATAAAGTATTCCCGTTTCTCACCAACATCCACAGGTGTCACGGTCACCTTCTGCTTACCTTTCTTTGTTCCTTTGGAGATTGAAACATATCCGTCTATTTCACTTAAAACAGCTGCTTCTTTCGGTCTCCGCACCTCAAAAAGCTCGGCAACACGAGGCAGGCCACCGGTAATATCTTTGGTTTTGGTTGTTGCCCTTGGAAGTTTGGCAACCACATCCCCGGCATTGACCGTATCCCCTTCTTCAACGAGTAAAATTGCATTTACGGGAAGTATATACCTCGCCATTCCCGATGATTCGGGCAATCTGGCTGTTTTTCCACTTTCATCCTTGATGGATATCCTTGGTCTTATTTCAGAACTTTTTGATTCAATAACGGTTCGACTTGATTTTCCGGTTACAGGATCAACTTTTTCCTGCATTGTCATGCCCGGAATAATGTCACCGAATTTTACCGTTCCGTTCACCTCAGTAATAATGGGCGTTGTAAAGGGGTCCCAAGTAGCAAGCAAATCTCCCGGCTGAACCCGACTGCCGTCAGCGACAACAATATGCGCTCCATAAATTACCGGAAACCGCTCTCGTTCGCGACCGGTATCACTGACTATTGCGAATTCTCCACCCCGGCGATTCATGACCACGTATTTGTTTTCCGCATTTTTGACTACATTCAACCCCATAAATTTAACCTTACCTTCAACACGAGCCCGGATATCCGCCTGTTCAACCCGCCTGCTAGCGGTACCTCCAATATGAAAAGTCCTCATGGTCAACTGGGTACCCGGTTCTCCTATGGACTGAGCTGCAAGGATTCCTACCGCCTGACCTATTTCCACACGTTTTCCGTGGGCCAAATCCCTTCCGTAACATTTTGAACAGACTCCCCTGACCGAGTTGCATGTCAATACGGATCGAATCCTGATGCTGGTCAATCCGGAATCTTCAATAAGTTTCCTGGCATTTTCATCAATTTCCTCTCCGGCATTGATCAAAACTTCCTCGGTCATCGGGTCGCGGACATCCTCAATGGTCACCCGTCCCAGAACACGCTCTCCAAGACGCTGAATCACCTCTCCACCTTCCATGAGCGGTTTCACTTCTATACCCATCATGGTACCACAGTCATCTTCCATCACGGTACAATCCTGGGCAACATCAGCAAGCCTGCGGGTTAGATAGCCGGAATTGGCAGTTTTCAGAGCTGTATCCGCAAGTCCTTTCCGGGCCCCGTGGGTGGAAATAAAGTATTGAAGAACCGACAAACCTTCTCTAAAGTTGGCAGTGATCGGGGTTTCAATGATCTCTCCCGACGGTTTAGCCATAAGGCCTCTCATTCCCGCAAGCTGTCTCATCTGATCTTTACTGCCGCGAGCACCGGACTCGGCCATCATATAAATCGGATTAAAACTCTCGGCCATAAGCGGTTTGCCGTTTTCATCCATGACCGGATTTCCCGACTCATCAAGAACTACTTCTTTTTTCATGGCTGCCATCATCTCATTGGCAACCTCATCGGTTGCCCTGGCCCAGATATCAACCACCTTGTTGTATTTTTCACCTTGTGTGATCAATCCTTCCGTATACTGCCGCCCAATTTCTTCAACTTTCTTTTCCGCACCCTTCAAAATATCCCACTTGCTCGGAGGAATAATCATGGCGTCTATGGAAATGGATAGCCCGCCCAGGGTTGAGTATTTATAACCAATATCCTTCAACCGGTCTGATAGTATTACGGTAGCTTTCGGGCCTAAGTTGCGGTATGCATAGTCCACAAGATCCCGAAGGGATTTTTTATCCATCACCCGGTTGACCATTGAAAATGGAATATCCGGTTGACGGTTAATCACACCGAAAATATGAAAGGCATTGTCCGCTTCGATGATACCACTGATACTTCCCTTGTTCATCGCGTATATGGCATCAACCAGGTCGTCATTTTCAATTGAATAAACTCTTTTAAACTCATCTTTCCTCAACAATCCAATGACACCATCGCTGCTTCGATCTTTGCTCTCAGAATAGTCGTGGACTACTTTTTTGAATGCTGCGCCTTGTTTAAGCTCAGCAAGAGCTTGTTCGGCTTTTTCCCTATTACCGACCATAATATGCTGCATAAAAAGGAGATTGTCTTCCGGAATGATCTCCCACAGCAATATTCGTCCTACGGTTGTTTCAAATTTCTCATTGTTCATTCTCACTGCGATGGGCTGGTGCAATTTGACTATTCCGGCATCATAGGCAACCCGGACCTCACCGGGATTGGAAAACTCCAGGAGTTTGTCTTCCTTTCCACCCATTCTGCGCGAACGTGTCATATAATAGATACCTAAAACAATATCCTGAGAAGGCACAATGATCGGCGAACCATTTGCCGGAGAAAGAATGTTGTTGCTGGAAAGCATCAGCACACGGGCTTCTATCTGTGATTCCACAGACAGAGGAATATGAACTGCCATCTGATCGCCATCAAAGTCGGCATTAAAAGCCGTGCAGACCAGCGGATGGAGCTGAATCGCTTTGCCTTCGATCAGAATCGGCTCAAAAGACTGAAAACCTAAGCGATGAAGCGTGGGGGCCCGGTTTAACATCACCGGATATTCATTGACCACTTCATCCAGAGTATCCCATACTTCGGAAGTTTCTCGTTCCACCATTTTCTTGGCACTTTTGACAGTTGAGACTAAGCCTTTTTGTTCGAGACGGTAATAGACAAAGGGCTTAAAAAGCTCCAACGCCATTTTCTTTGGAAGTCCGCACTGATGAAGCCTCAAATTTGGTCCGATGGTAATAACGGTCCTGCCGGAATAATCGACTCGTTTGCCCAGAAGATTTTGGCGGAATCTGCCCTGTTTCCCTTTCAAAGTGTCACTCAGTGACTTTAAAGGACGTTTGTTGGTTCCCGTGATGACCCTTCCATGGCGGCCGTTGTCAAACAACACGTCTACCGCTTCCTGAAGCATTCGCTTTTCATTCCGGACAATAATTCCCGGGGCCTTTAAGTCCACGAGGCGCTTTAGCCTGTTGTTTCGGTTGATCACACGACGGTAAAGGTCGTTTAAATCCGATGTGGCAAAACGACCACCTTCCAATGGCACCAAAGGTCTCAAATCGGGAGGTAATACCGGGATAACATCCATGATCATCCAGATGGGGTCAACACCACTTCTACGAAAAGCATCCACAATTTTCAAACGCTTTGCCAATTTTTGGCGCTTCGCAACCGAGCCGGTCTCTCTGATTTCAATCCGGAGCTGTTTGTAGGTTTCCTCAAGGTCCAGATTTTCCAGCATCTGTTTTATGGATTCCGCACCAATTCCCGCCTCAAATTTGTAACCATATTCCGTGCGTGCTTCATGGTATTTTTCATCGGATAAGAGCTGGCCTTTGGTTAAGGGCGTGTCTTTTGGATCGATTACGATATAGTTATCAAAGTAAAGAACTTTCTCCAAATTCTTTAGCGTAAGATCTAATAAGTTGCCTATTTTGCTTGGAAGGCTTTTCAAAAACCAGATATGGGCAACCGGAGTGGCCAAATCGATATGGGCCATCCGTTCTCTGCGAACCTTTGATTGGATAACCTCTACACCGCATTTTTCACATATAACCCCCCGGTGCTTCATCCTTTTATATTTTCCGCAGTTGCACTCATAATCTTTGGTAGGACCGAAAATCTTGGCACAGAAAAGACCGTCACGTTCCGGTTTGAATGTTCTGTAGTTGATCGTTTCGGGCTTTTTGATTTCTCCGTGGGACCATTGACGTATTTGTTCCGGAGATGCCAGAGAGACCTTTACGCCGGTGTATTGTTTAGGGTCGGTGGGTTTTGCAAAAAAATCGTAAAGTGTTTCCATATTTGCTTACCTTAAAAAAGTATTGGACAAATGATTTAAAATCGGCTTCCCTCTGAAAGAATTCAGGATTGTCAACGGACCTATTCTTTATCTTCCAACAAGGTAACTTCCAGTCCCAAGGCCTGAAGTTCTTTGGTTAAAACTTTAAAAGATTCAGGGAGACCTGGCTCCAGAACATTTTGTCCCTTAACTATCTTTTCATACATTCGGGTTCTTCCAGCCATATCATCGGATTTCACAGTCAAAAATTCCTGGAGCGCATAAGCCGCTCCATAAGCTTCCATGGCCCAGACTTCCATTTCCCCGAGCCGCTGTCCTCCGAATTGGGCTTTACCTCCAAGCGGCTGCTGTGTCACCAGGGAGTAAGGTCCGATTGACCTGGCATGGAGTTTGTCGTCCACCAAATGATGAAGTTTGAGCATATACATAGTACCGACAGTAATTTTTTCATTAAACGGCTCTCCGGACCGTCCATCGTAAAGGGTTGTCTGTGCGGTCGTCTCCAAACCCCCTTCTTCAAGAAGGGCTTTAATTTCCTCTTCTTTTGCACCGTCGAAAACCGGAGTGGCCATGTGAAATCCATCTTTATGGTGCCAGGCCAGTTCAATCAATTCATCATTGTCAGCTTTTTCTATCATCTCACTTTCGGCCTTGGATGAAAGAATATTTTTCATCTTTTGTCTTAATTCAGACAGATTATTTTCTTCCAAAAGCCTGTTTATTTGGTCCCCGAGACCTTTGGCAGCTCTTCCCAGATGAATTTCCAAGATCTGCCCGACATTCATTCGTGAAGGAACTCCCAAAGGGTTCAAAACCATATCCACAGGCGTGCCGTCTGAAAAATAGGGCATATCCTCCAGGGGTAAAATCCGGGAAACCACACCTTTATTTCCGTGACGGCCCGCCATTTTGTCCCCTACGGAAAGCTTGCGTTTCATGGCCACATAAATTTTAACCATTTTTATGACGCCGGGCGGTAAATCATCTCCTTTTTCATATCGGCTCACCTGCTGTTCAAAATGGACTCTGACCTTTTCTCTCTCCTCACGGTAACGTTCTAAAACATCATGAACCTCTTGGGTAATATTGGCATCCGTTAGTACAATTCCTTCAAAATGAGGCACGGGTATCTCCTCGATCATTTCAGGCAAAATCTTTGTACCTTTGGGAATCAGAATTTTTTTACCTTTTTTTAGTGGAGTTTCGCATTGCCTGCCATCGAGCAGTCTCATCAGATAATTTCTGGCCATCTCTTCAATAATGGTCAACTTGTCATCCTGGTCCCGCTCCAGCATGGCGATTTCTTCGTCTTCAATGGATCGGGTGCGATCATCTTTTTGAATACCCCACCGGGAAAAAACCTTGGCATCGATTACGATACCTTCAACACCCGGCGGAACCCGCAAACTGGTGTCTTTAACATCACCGGCTTTTTCACCAAATATTGCCCGAAGAAGTTTCTCCTCGGGAGATAGCTGAGTCTCTCCTTTTGGGGTTATTTTTCCCGCCAATATATCTCCGGATTTGACTTCCGCTCCCAGCCGGATTATTCCGCTTTCATCCAGGTTTTTTAATGCTTCTTCACCAACATTGGGAATATCCCTGGTAATCTCCTCTTTGCCGAGCTTCGTATCCCTTGCCACCACTTCAAACTCTTCGATATGCACGGATGTGTATACGCCATCTCTGACCAGACGCTCACTCACCAATATGGAGTCCTCAAAATTATAACCTCCCCAGGGCATAAAAGCCACCGTCACGTTTTTCCCAAGAGCAAGTTCCCCCTTATCTGTGGCGGGTCCGTCGGCAATAATTTCTCCGGCTTTAACCCTTTGCCCTTTTCGAACAATTGGACGATGATTAAAACAAGTGTTTTGATTTGAACGTATGAATTTGGACAGATTATATATGCTGACAGGTTTTTCAAAGGAATTTTCAGGTTTTAAATCGTGCTTGATCACAATTCTGGAGGCTTCAACATCCGCAACAATCCCGTCACTTTCCGCTACGATAGTCACACCGGAATCTTTTGCCACAACCCCTTCGATACCGGTTCCCACTAAAGGAGCCTCATTGGTTAAAAGGGGCACGGCCTGCCGCTGCATGTTCGATCCCATCAGCGCCCGGTTGGCATCGTCATTTTCAAGAAAAGGAATCAAGGATGCCGACACACTTACCAGCTGATTGGGAGAAATATCCATTAATTCAATATCTTCCCGCTTGACCATCATAAATTCACCTTCAACCCGTGAGGTGACGAGCGGTCTGATATATCTTCCATTTTCATTGATCGGTGCGTTGGCCTGTGCGATGGGATGGGCCTTTTCTTCAAAAGCACTTAAAAATCTCGTTTCATCACTTACCGTTGAATTTTTCACTACTCGATAGGGTGTTTCAATAAAACCATAATCATTTACCCTTGCATAAGTACTCAGAGAAACGATTAAACCGATGTTGGGACCTTCCGGTGTCTCAATGGGGCATATTCGGCCGTAATGAGACGGGTGAACATCGCGGACTTCGAAACCTGCGCGCTCACGAGTCAGACCTCCCGGTCCCAATGCACTCAGGCGACGCTTATGGGTCGTCTCTGAAAGCGGATTAGTTTGATCCATAAACTGGCTTAACTGGCTCGTCCCAAAAAACTCTTTCACCACCGCAGACACTGGTTTAGGGTTTACCAGGTCATGGGGCATCAGCGCATCGACTTCCTGAAGGCTCATTCTTTCTTTGATTGCACGTTCCATTCGCACAAGGCCGATTCGGTATTGATTTTCAAGGAGTTCTCCAACAGCACGAACCCGCCTGTTGCCCAAGTGGTCGATATCATCAACAGCGCCCTGGGTATCTCTTAACGCTACAAGTGTTTTAGCGGTAAGTAATATATCCTCGTTTCTGAGAGTTCTAAGATGCAATGGGGTGTCTATTCCCAGACGTAAGTTTATTTTCAAACGCCCCACTCCGGAAAGGTCGTAGTAGGACGATTTAAAGAAGAGATTGTCCAGAAAATCCTGCGCTACTTCCGAGGTGGCCGGATTTCCCGGGCGAAGTCGCCGATAAATTTCCAGTAACGCTTCTTCTTTGTTCTCCACCTTATCCATCTGGAGGGTTTTGCGTATACTGTCGCTGGTGGAAGGTCCATCAGTGAAAAGAATTTCGACCTCTTCAATACCGCTATCTTTAATCTTTTTCAGGGCTTCTTCATCAATGACTTCATTGGCCCTCATAAGAGGCGTTCTTTTTTCCAGATCCCAGATGACATGGGCGGATATTTTGCCCAGCAATTCTTCCGGCTGAATCGGAAAAACTTCAAGCCCAGCGGTTTTCATCTGGCGCATAGCCCTCTGAGTAAAGATACGACCCTGTTTCAAAATGACGTCTCCGGATTCAGGATCTGTGATGTCCAGTGAAGCGCGCTGTCCCTTGAGATGTTTTTCATTAAATTCTCTGAAAATCTGCCCGTCGCGGAAATAAATTTTTTCAATATCGTAAAAATAAGACAAGAGATCCTGAGTGGAATAACCAAAAGCCTTGAACAGCAGTGTCACCGGAAATTTGCGGCGTCTATCGATTCGGATATAAACGATATCTTTGGGATCGACTTCCATATCGATCCACGAGCCGCGAACCGGTATGATTCTTGATGTATAGATAACCTTTCCGGAAGAATGTGTTTTGCCTTTATCATGGTCGAAAAAAACGCCCGATGATCTGTGAAGCTGGCTTACTACAACCCTCTCAGTGCCGTTGATAATAAAGGTGCCTTTTGGGGTCATGTAGGGAATGGTTCCAAAATAGATCTCCTGCTCTTTAATGTCGCGAATATTTGATGTGCCCTTATCTTTATCCACATCATAGACCACAAGCCTGACGGTTATCCTGACAGGCAACTCATAAGTCATTCCCCTGTTGATGCACTCTTTTACACTGTGTTTGATTTCGCCGAATCTGTAGGAAACGAATTCCAAAGACGCACTTCCGGTAAAATCCTTAATTGGAAATACCGATTTAAAAACTTCCTGAAGTCCGATATCCTCTCTTTTTTCGGGCGGGATATCCATCTGTAAAAAACGGCTGTATGATTCCCGCTGCATACCGATCAGGTCGGGAATATCAACGATTTTTTCAATTTTTCCGAAGTTTTTTCGAATCCGCTTATTTGCTCGAGCCTTTTCCGTCATTAGATCTCCAGCTATTTCCTTATAAAATTAGTCCTGAAAAATAATCATTTTCAGATATATTAATTATCTTACCCTGATCAATATCAGTTATACTGCTATGGGATTTTTCAGATGTGTTGCTTAACTGCCCGGGCGAATGAACGATATCCGCCCGGGAGTGTTCTATTATTTCAACTCTACCTGCGCGCCGGCTTCTTCCAGTTGAGCCTTTATTTTTTCAGCTTCATCCTTGGCAACACCTTCTTTGACAGGTTTAGGAGCTTCATCAACCAACGCCTTCGCATCTTTTAGACCCAGCCCGGTAATCGCACGAACCTCTTTGATTACCTGGATCTTTTTATCTCCCGCAGAAGTAAGAATAACGTCAAATTCGGTCTGCTCTTCAACAGCTGCTCCCGCAGCAGCATCAGCAGGTCCCGCAGCTACCATGGCTACAGGTGCTGAAGCTGACACACCGAATTTTTCCTCCAATTCTTTTACCATCTCCGACAGTTCAAGCACTGACATGTTTGCAATAAAATCAATTACATCTGCTTTGGTTATATCCGCCATTATTATCCTCCAAAATTTCTTGCGATCATAAAAACATTTTAAAAGTAACTAACATATCCGATCTGTTTTTCAATCTGATCAAGCGGCCTCTTTTTGATCTTTAATTGCCTGAATGACATTGATCATTTTCCTTGGAATATTGCTTAGTGCGCTGACAAATCCGGTCGGAACCGCATTCATGGCCGAAAGCACTTTTCCAAGGAGCACCTCACGGGTCGGCAACGCCGAAAGTGCCTTAATATCATCAAGATTGAGAACCCTGTCACCCATAACGCCAATTCTAATTTCCAGCTTTTTGTTCTCTTCTGCAAACTTTGTCAGAACTTTAGCCGGAGCGACAGGATCTCCAAAACTCATCGCAATAGCGCTTGGTCCTTTGAAACTGTCTTTTATTATGGCAATATCGGTATCATTGGAAGCACGTGCCAACAAGGTATTTTTGACGACACGATATTCGATGTCCGATTCCCGGAGTTTTCGCCTGAGATCGTTCAGGGTTGTGACATCCAGCCCTTTATAATCTGTGACTATCAGAACTTTCGACTTTTTGAATTTATCATTGAGTTCTTCTACAATTTTTTGTTTTTGTTCGAGCTTCACGTTGGTAACACCTCCTTTCAGGTTTCTGTAAAAACCGGAGGATGTAGGCATCATATTCCTAACGAATGTGTATTCTTTGATAGTTATGCGCCCATACCCATCTGTGCAGGCCGGCCAACGCCGATTAAACGTTATAAACGAACCTACGGTCTTTGACAGATATCAATTTTGGGTCTGAATGATACAATAAATAAAAAGCCTTTGGGCTGTATCATGTTTGATAATACATCCCATGGCTTGTTAAATTATTCCGTATGGAGATCCAATCCAATTAATTACGTATGATTTATATTTTTATCTACTTTATCAGATCCCGGACATATGCCGTATCTATTTTGATTCCCGGTCCCATGGTCGTCGAAATAGCGATCGTTTTCAGGTAGGTCCCTTTGCTTGAAGAAGGTTTGAGTCGAACGATCGTATCCAGAAAGGCGGCCATATTTTGAATAATTTTGGCTGGGCCGAAGGATACTTTCCCCATGGGGGCATGAACGATTCCCGCCTTTTCCACCCTGAAATCAATTTTTCCGGCCTTCAATTCATTGACGGCTTTTGCCAAATCAAAGGTAACCGTTCCGGTTTTTGCATTGGGCATCAGGCCTCTTGGTCCCAGAAGCCTTCCGATTTTCCCCACTAATCCCATCATATCTGGAGTGGCGACTGCTTTATCAAACTCGAACCATCCACCCTTAATCTTTTCGATAAGATCTTCATTTCCGACATAATCGGCTCCGGCATCCAGGGCTTCTTTCTCTTTTTCCCCTTTTGCAAACACCAGCACACGCACTTCTTTTCCAAGGCCATTGGGTAAAACAACTGTACCTCGAACCATCTGATCCGCATGTCTCGGGTCGACACCCAAGCGCACAGCAACATCAATGGTTTCATCAAATTTGGCATAGGAGGCATCTATTGCGGCCTGAACCGCTTCGGTAAAATCATATTTTCCTCCAGAGTCAGCCATTTTTCTGGCTTCTAAATACTTTTTCCCCCGCTTCGGCATGTTCCCTATCTAACTCCTTATATTCCGGATTGCCGGCATTCCGGCACCATGTGTTATTGTTAAACAATCTCGATGCCCATGCTCCTTGCTGTTCCTGCAATAATTTTACAAGCAGCATCCAAATCATTGGCGTTTAAATCAACCATTTTTTTCTTGGCGATTTCCTCTAACTGGCTGCGCGTCACCTTACCGACCTTGTCCCTTTTGGGATCTCCCGCACCTTTGGCTATTTTTGCAACCTGCTTTAGCAACACGGCCGCAGGAGGGGTTTTGGTCACAAACGTAAATGTTCTGTCCTGATAGACCGTTATGACGACAGGTATGATTGTGCCCTCATCCTGAGCTGTTCTGGCATTAAATGTTTTGCAAAAATCCATGATGTTAACCCCATGCTGACCCAAAGCAGGTCCGATGGGGGGAGACGGGTTGGCTTTTCCGGCCGGCACTTGCAATTTAATCTGTGCGATTACCTTTTTGGCCATTATTCCTTTTTCTCCTGAGTGTTATTAAGTAGGTATTTGATCCGTATATGATTTTGCTGCGATATGTTAAATTAACATATTTCAGTAACTTAGTTTTAACAAATTAAGTGAAATATGCGATCAGATCCTGAATGTGTGAATAAACCTGAAAGCAAAAGAGACTGCTCTTTTTAACATCTATATTTTCGTCACCTGAACAAACTCAAGTTCCACCGGTGTCGAGCGCCCGAAGATACTGACCAGTACCCTGATTTTGCCCTTTTCGTGGTTTACCTCTTCGACAGTGCCATTAAAATTTGTAAAGGGTCCGTCAATAACACGAATTTCATCACCATAGTCAAAATCATATTTGGGTTTTGGTTTTTCCTTCCCCTTTTCCATGCGATCCAGAATCTGCTGAGCTTCTTCATCGGAAATAGGGCTCGGCTTTTTGCGACCTCCTAAAAATCCGGTCACTTTTGCCGTATCGTTGACAATATGCCAAGTTTCATCATCAACTTCCATTCTGACAAGAATGTAACCCGGATAAAATTTACGAGCCGATGTTTTTCTCTTTCCCTTTACCAGTTCAACGATTTGTTCGGTAGGGACCACAACCTTATCGAATTTTTCCGGGTGCGGGGCGGCGGCAATTCGTTCCTCTAGGGCCGTTTTGACTTTATTCTCAAACCCTGAATAAACATGAACTATATACCATTTCATAGCCACCTTGTTTTTCTCCTCATAACTATTGAAGAACGACCTTTACCAAACCGGAGAGCCCCATATCAATTACGCCTAAAAACAGAGAAATGATCATGACCACAACAATGACCACCACTGTGGAACCAATGGTTTGTTTTCTCGTCGGCCAGGTGACCTTCTTAAGTTCGATTTTGACCTCTCTTAAAAACTGGATGCTCTTTCCTATGAAGTTTGTTTCACCTTTTTCAGCCGTTGTTTTACCGACAGGCAGGGTTTTTTTCGGCAAAATGCTTTTCAGACCTGATGCTGTTCCCTCACTCAATCCGGATTTTCCTCCGGCATCTTCGATCAATACGTCCACGCCGGATTCAGAACCGTCGTTCTCTTTCTTCTTCTTCAGTTTACTGCTATCTTTTTTTTTAAGTAGCCGTCCCATTTTACTCCCAAAATAGTGAAAGCTCAAAGTTATAAGCTCCCGCCTTTCCGAACCTAAAACCTTGAGCTTTTCAGCTGTATTCGGATTGGCAGGCCAGGAGGGATTTGAACCCCCAACACCCGGATTTGGAGTCCGGTGCTCTGCCGTTAGAGCTACTGGCCTGCAAA
>CAYZJH010000088.1:0-13889 GCA_964478625.1 uncultured Desulfobacteraceae bacterium | reverse complement strand
TTGGTGGAGGCGGCGGGAGTTGAACCCGCGTCCGAAAATATTCCACACTGGCGTCTACATACTTATCCCGGATTTTAAATTTCGCTTTTCAAAGCTCCTCCGAGCCGGATCTATTGAAATGCTAGCCTGTTAAAGTTTCGCAGAATCCGCCACAGACATACGGAACCCACTATCCTGCTAGTCGACGCCCTTTCCGAAACCGCAGGAAAATCCCGGAAGGACGTTAGCCGATTAAGCGGCTAAGGCGTAGTTATAATCGTCTGCGATTATTTTAAAAATCCGCCTGTTTAACGAGTCGGCAGAATCTCGGTATGCAACCAGAGCTTCCATATCCCCGTCGAAGCCGTTTCGCCCCCTTAAATGACAGGAAGGAATTACTGTATTTTAAAGATCAATTATTTAATAATATAAACTAGTTGTATGAATTGTCAATCTGTTTTCCAATAGTGATATCGGGCAATTTCGGATCGATATCAATGGTGATCGCAGTTTTTATATTATAAACGAATTTTATAGAAAAGCAACAGCATTGAATCATTTGAATAAGTTGCTAAAAAATGAGTGCAGTATCAAGAAACCCGGATAACTATTGCTGTATGCCGATCCTTGCGGGTTGGTGTTCACTTGAGAGCCTTTACATTAGATACTGGTTGGGAATTCGGGGGAATGTTTAATACGCTGATAAGACCGATTGTGCCTGCGGAAACGAAAGATTCTCCGTCAGCCGGAAATATTATGACAACTGACACGCGCCATTGCCAGCCTCCTCAGAATAACATTTCCTCTAAACCTGTCATTCTGAGGGAGTGACTCAAAACGACCTGATGGTAAGGGAAAAAATATTTCCCGATATGTTCATCGAAGTCCCGGCGACCGAAGAATCTTTCTTCCCGGGCCCGGACCGGCCATCAGGTCTGACTCGGAGTTAAAACAATAAACACCGTCCCGGCGTGGAGGAAAGATTCTTCGTCGGCCATTGAGCAGGTGCCGTATAAACATCTGCGATATCGGCCTCCTCAGAATGACACAAAAGGAGGAAAAGGCTCAACGACCAGGGCAACTACTCATTGTCTTTCAGTGACCGTTGCATATCTCTTTTTTCATCCCGATTGCGAATGGACTCACGCTTGTCGTATTTTCTTTTTCCCCTGGCCAGCGCAAGGCTCAATTTGGCTTTTCCCTTTTTAAAATAAATTCTGACAGGTATCAACGAATACCCTTTTTCCTGCACTTTCCCTATCAACTTTCTGATTTCATGGTTGTGCAAAAGAAGTTTCCGGGGTCTCAACGGATCATGATTACCATAATGGGCAAAGGGATACTGGCCAATGTGCATCTGATGCACGAACACTTCTCCGTTTTTGATTTTTGCATATGAATCTTTCAGGTTGACACGTCCAAGGCGAAGAGATTTAACTTCCGTGCCTAAAAGCACCATACCGGCTTCATATTCATCATCGATAAAATAATCGTGGCGGGCTTTACGATTTTCAGTCACTATTTTTTTGTGTTCAAAAGTCACCCTGCTTTTTACTCCGAATATATTTTTTGAGCCAAAAGCTCTCCGTATCTCTTCTGCACCAATTCATTGATTTCGGAGATCTCCGCCAGTCCCATCAATTCTTTCAGAAAATTTTTGCAATCCTCCAGACTGATGGATCGAACCATTCTTTTAACCAACGGTATGGATTGAGGATTCATGCTCAACTCCTCGATTCCCATCGCCAATAACACAGGAACATACAATGGCTCCGAAGCCATCTCGCCGCACATGTAAATTTTGATGTTATTTTTTTTCGCAATTTCGGAAACATGTTTCAGCATGCGTAAAATGGCCGGATGAAGCGGCTGATACATGTGGGCGACTTCGAAATTTCCCCTGTCGATCGCCAGGGAGTACTGAATCAGATCATTTGTACCAATACTGAAGAAATCGACCTCCTTGGCCAGAATATCAGCCACCACAACTGCTGAAGGAACCTCGATCATCACACCGACTTCAAAATCCTTGTTGAACACAACTCCATCACGGTGCAAAGATTCCGCTGCTTCACATAACAACCGTTTGGCTTCCCGAATTTCCTCCACGCCGGATATAAACGGGAAAAGCACCCTAACATTTCCGTAGGCAGCCACTCTGAGGATGGCTCGCAACTGTGTCATGAAGATATCGGGTTTTTTCAAACAGTAGCGAATTGCCCGCAAACCGAGTGCAGGATTAATTTCCGGAACTCCATTGTCCTGAAAAACAGCTTTGTCCCCATTAATATCCAGCGTGCGAATAATGATGGGTTTGTTTCCCATCACGTCCACAACATCTTTATATTTTTCAAACAGCTCCATCTCCGTTGGAAATTCCGGCTTGCTCAGGTATTGAAATTCCGTCCGATAAAGTCCGATACCGTCCCCACCATAATCAAGAACTGATACCACTTCTTCCGGAAGTTCAATATTTCCCATAATGCTTAAGGTATTATTGTCCAGAGTTTTTGCCGGAAGATGAGCTTCCCTTGTTAAAGTTGCTTTGTGTGCCTCATACTGTTCTATTTTTTCTTCATAACGGATAAGTGTTTCATCGGAAGGGTTAACAATAACAGAACCTTCAGAACCATCCACAATGATGATATCATCGTGTTGAATGATGCCGATTTGCTTTCCGAGACCCAAAACAGCCGGGATTTCTAGCGTTTGGGCAATAATTCCCGTATGAGAGGCTTTACCACCCCGTTCCGTAATAAACCCCATGATTCTTTCAAGCTGAATTTGGCTTGTTTGGGCTGGGGATAAATCATGGGCCACCAAAATGACACGCTTATTGATATCACCGATATTCACTTGTTCCTGACCCACCAGGTTTCCCATAATCCGGTCTGAAACGTGGACAATATCGGAGCCTCGTTCCCGGAAATAATCATCCGACATTCCTTCAAACATCAGTTTGATTCTGGACACCACCATTTTCAGCGCCCATTCCGCATTGACCCTCTCATTTTCGATGGTCTCAATTGTACTTCCATAAAGCATCTTATCTTTCAACAGAAGGGCATGGGTTTCCAGAATATTTGCATTCTGGCGGAAATCCTCCGGGGAGTTGTCAATTATGCTCTGAAGTTCGTCTTTTGTCTTTTTTACGGCTGATTTGAATCGCTTGATTTCTTTATCGAGGTTTTTTTCTGCAATGGCATATTTTTTGACTACATCGACTCCCTCACGTCCTACAAGATAAGCCTTGCCGATACAAATCCCGGGAGACGCACTGATTCCGGTCAGTTTGATTTCTTTGGACTCCTCCATATACCTCATTTAAATTTATTCTCCAAAACCGCTTTCGACCAGTTTGACGATATCATCCAGAATGGGTGCATCAGATTGGTTCTCAACGGTAAAAGTAACCCGGCAGCCTTTGCCGCAAGCAAGAGTTAATATATCGATGATGCTGGAAGCATCGACTTTTTCACCATCTTTTATGATCCATATTCCAGAGGTGGCGTTTTGTGCAAGCTTAGCAATTTGCGCTGCTGTTCTTGCATGAAAACCCAGATCGTTAACGACCATCACATCTTTTGAAAGTTCGACGCCCAATGTTCCTCATTTTTAATTTATTCAGTTTAATTATTTTAAATTTGTTTGCAACATAAACCTTGAATTTTTAACATAAATACCGTCTATGTCAATGAGTATTCAATCGTTAAATACAAAAGTTTTTCTCTTGCAAATGTCGACAAATTCGGCAAGGATGAGCACCGGTTGCATTCTGATTAACAGGACCCTTTAAAAACCTGTGGGACTTTTTTTGACAAAATTCTTTAACCATCATATGTGGAAAAATGGAAAAACAGTTTCTCATAGACGAATTCAAACTTGGAGAATCCTGGAGAATTTTCAAAATCATCGGGGAGTTTGTTGAAGGTGTAGAGTCGCTTTATGATATTGGACCGGCTGTCAGCATTTTCGGATCAGCCAGAACCAGTCCCGATGACCCTCTTTATAAAACCGCCGAAAAACTTTCGGCAATGTTGGTCAAAAATAACTTTGCCGTCATAACCGGCGGTGGCGGCGGAATTATGGAAGCTGCCAATAAAGGAGCCGCAAAAGCCGGCGGAAAGTCGATCGGCTTAAATATTGTTCTTCCCCGTGAACAAAGACCCAATCGATACTCCAACATCAAGGTGGAATTTAACTATTTTTTTATCCGCAAGGTGATGTTTGTCAAATACGCCTCGGCTTATATTATTATGCCCGGAGGATTAGGCACCCTTGATGAACTGTTTGAAGCTGCAACCCTTATCCAAACCCAGCGTATTAAGCCGCTACCGATCATTCTCGTAGGATCGGACTACTGGTCGGGGCTAATAGAATGGATAAAAAATCAACTATTGAAAACATCAAAAATTTCCCCCGAGGACATGGATATTTTTCAGGTAATGGATTCGCCCGATGAAATTGTTAAAACGATAAAAAAGGTTGTTATCATTTAGCGTCCCGGGAAAAACTCCCCTCCCGTCCATGACGGGTCAAGGAAGAACCTTAAAAACTAAAGTTCGTAAGGTGTCAGGCTTTCCCAACCGTTTTCAGTAACCAGAATTGTCTGCTCAAATTGAGCAGACAACGAATTGTCTTTGGTCACTGCAGTCCATTTGTCCGATAGTATGCGAAGGTCTTTTTTTCCTAAATTAATCATCGGTTCGATGGTGAATACCATCCCGGGAACCAGTTTGATTCCATGGCCCTTTTGGCCATAATGCGGAACCTGTGGAGCTTCATGGAAATCAAATCCGACACCGTGGCCCACAAATTCCCTCACCACAGAACAGCCTTCTTTTTCAGCGTAACTTTGAATAGCCCAGCCAATATCTCCGAGGCTGCTTCCGGGCCGAACTTTGCTGATACCTTTTTTCAGACATTCCCTGGCAACACCAACGATTTTTTGTGCGTCGGGTCCGACATTTCCCACCAGATAAGTTTTGGAAGCATCCGCATAATAACCGTCAAGTATGGATGTTACATCCACATTCACAATATCGCCATCTTTCAGCAAACGGTCTCCCGGAATACCATGACAGATCACTTCGTTAATACTGACACACACGCTTTTCGGAAATCCCCGATAGTTTAACGGGGCTGGAATCGCATGATGCGAGATGGTGTAGTCATGAACCAGTGTATTGATTTCCTCGGTTTTCATTCCTGGATATATTTTTTTTTCAACCATGTCCAGTGTATCAACAACCAATTTACCCACCCGTCGAAGCTTTTCGATATCGTGCGGGCTTTTAAGCCTGATTTTATATTGGTTGTAATATAAATTTCTGATACTTTCAGGGTCATAGGTCTCCTTATCCATGCAGCATTTTTTAAACTTCTTCCCGCTTCCGCACGGACATGGATCATTTCGTCCGACTTTTAGTCTTTCCGAACTTTGAAACATACAAATTCTCCACATCAACAATCATTTTCAACAATGTCGTCTGAACCCAAAAGTCTTTTCCTCTTTCGCATCAGCAAACAGAGAAAAAAGCTTTTTCATTCAGATACGGTATTGCGTCTTTTCCTGCAAATCGTCATGCACTCCGCATCGCTGCGAATCAAGAAATGCATCTCCATAATCTTACATGTATTTTTAAATAATTAGCAAGATAAAACATGGAAATTTTTATACTTTTCAGGATTTAACAATTAAAAACACAAGATATATTCCATAAGTAGTGAGCAGAAACATTCCGTGGGGCCTGCTGATTTTATAGCTGACTCTCATCATCAGCCAGGGTAGAAAACTGATGAAAATCATGACCAGATAATCGAATATCAAACCACTTTGAATAAATCCGCCGGGAATTAAAATAGGTCTTAAAACCGAGGCTGCGCCCAAAACACAAAGAATATTAAAGACGTTACTTCCGACAAGATTCCCAAGACTGATATCCATTTCCTTTTTCCATGCAGCAACAACCGATGTAGCCAACTCCGGTAAAGAGGTTCCGAAAGCCACGATGGTCAACCCGATAAATTTTTCATCGACACCTAAAACCGTCATGATTTTTATGGCTGAGTCAATCATCAATTCAGCACCGGCAACAACACCTGCAATACCCATTGAAATCTGAACCGCCTGAAAAATGCGTGATCCGGTCTTTTTAAGTCCAAGTTTTTGCCTGGAAATTTTGGCCTGACCCATCAACTTTTTAATCTCACGACGAGCCATGTAGTAATTAAAAAAGGTGTACAGACAAATACCTGCAAGCAGGGTGGCACCTTCCAGACGACCAATAACGGAATTGTATGATATCACCAGAAGATACAAAGATACTCCCAGCATGATAGGAATATCTCTTCTGATGACCGAAGGTTGTCCCGGGATGGGTAAAAACAGAGCCGCAAGTCCCAGCACCAGTGCTATATTACAAATATTGCTCCCGATAACGTTTCCGACCGCAATCATGCTCTTTCCTTTCAGAGAAGAAACAACACTGACAAAAATTTCGGGAGCAGAAGTGCCGAATGCCACAACGGTCAGCCCGATCACCATAGGCGACAGCCCGAGACTTCGGGCTAATCCAGAAGCTCCTTTTACCAAAAACTCGGCTCCGTAATAAATAATGATTAAACCTATGATGAAAAGGGTAAGGCTTAGTGCCAAAATTCTCCTTTCTTATTATGCTCAGTTCTATGCAATACCAATAAATTCAAAATTCATTTTGGACTGAAATTTTTCGATACGTTTGAAAATTTCTTTAAGCATTGACTGTTCCACATGAGTCAATCGTTTGGGATTGATAAAATTATCCGGCTTACCTTCATTTTCAGCCGCTGAAATAACCTGGCGGGAAAACCGGAGCTGCATTAAAAAGCCGTATGCCTTTTCCAGTTCCTCATATTCTTGTTTGGTCAAGGCTTTTTTCAGATAAAGTTCATGAAGCCTGTCAAACGTGTTGGTCGCTTCCACCTGATATTTTAAGGAATATATTCTGGCGAAATCCACAATCGGCATCATCGCGCCTTTGATATCAAAAGAGTCCCGGTGCTTTCCTTTGGATTCAACCACAAAATTCCTAAAAAATCCAAGAGGTGGCTTAAAATGAAGAGCATTTTCAGTCATATGTCGCAAAAAACCGGACCACCTTGCAATGGCGCTATTGAGGTGGTCTCGTAAATTATCGATAAAATATTTTTCGCCATATCCACTGCGAAAATCAAAAAAAATACTGGCTTTAAGCAAATCTTCACCTTCGGCTTTGTTAATCCATTCTGAAAAATAGTCTTTCCAGACACCAAACGGCTGGCACCAGTCAGGGTTCTTTGCCATAATTCCGCCTTCACAGAACTGATAACCCGCCTTATCCAACATGTTGCATACCTTATCGCCCAACTGCAAAAAATATTCTTTTACTTCAGGAAGGTCATTTTCTGAGACATCTTCAAAAATGATGGCATTGTCCTGATCGGTTTTCAGGGTTTGTTCCTTGCGGCCTTCACTTCCCAAAATCATGAAAGCAAAAGGTGTCGGAGGGGGACCCATTTCTTGAAGAGCAAAATCCATCACTTTTTTCAAAATAGCTTCGGATACGGTGGTTATCATGCGGTTGATATTTCTGGCCGTGACGTTACTGTTAATAAGACTTTTGACCAGCGCAGGCATCCTTTTATGTTTATTGGCGATTTCCTTGAAAGATTCTGCTTTGGATATTTCGCGGAGTAAAAAAAGGGGGGATTGTCCTTGAGATGAAACCAATTCACGATTAGAAACAATTCCCACCAGGCGATTTTGACTGTTGGTGACGGGTAGATGTTTGATATCCCGTTCCATCATTTTCATTAACGCTTCAAAAACAATGGCATGGTCTTCGACGGTTATCAAAGGGCTTGTCATGATTTCCACAGCAGGATTATGATAGTCGATACCATTGGCGATCACTTTATGGGCCAAATCGCTGGTGGTGATAATGCCTGCCTGGAAATTTCCCGATGCCGGCATAATCAGGTAGCTGGCATTTTCCTTTCTCATTTTTTGTGCCACTTCCTGTATCGTCATTTCAGGACTGCCGATGACAGGGTTGGCATCGTATACATGTCGTACCGGCTGGTTAAAATACTCCTGGCTTTCCTGAACAGGAGCCGATGCACGAGCAATGATCGAGGAATAGGTTCTGTCCAGCATTCTTTTGCCAAAAATATCCGTGAAATATTCAGTAAACTCCTCATAGGATTCGGCAAGCCTGATAAATTCTCTTTTAGGAAGCAGATAAAAATAGGAATCCTCCAGCACATGCAAAGTTCTGATCGGAATACCATCGTTTAAAAGAATGGATATTCCACCGTAGATATCGCCTTCGTCGAGAATCGCCCGCAGGGTTTGCTTGCCATCTTCCTCAAAATATCTCTCTGCCTGCCCTTTATGTAAAATATACAAATGTCCTAAACGGGAGCGACCCTGCACCTGCAGAATCGTTCCTTTGGGGTAAAAAACCATCGATAATTGTTTGGATGCGTTTTCGATGGCTTCTTCAGGAAGAAAGGAAAATGGCACGATATTGGCCAGAAATGCTTTGGCCTGACCGGATTCGATAAGACTTTTCAATGCAGGATCAAAAACATGCTTACTATAATTTTCCACAAAAAATTCATAAAATTTTTTAGAACTTTCACACAAATCAAAGAAAATTTCTTTCGGCACCAAATAAAATTCAGAGCCCCGGTCAACAAAAACAGTCCTGATAGAAATACCTCCGTTCATTAAAAGAGAAATCCCCCCGAACACTTCACCGGGTTTTATATGTCCTTTCAATTTACGGCTATCTTCCTCTTCTTCATAAATGGAAATCTGTCCTTTTTTCACAATGTAAATATGATCTATTTTTGTCTCGCCCTGCACGGCCAGACATTGTTCCTGTGAATACACCTTAAGCTCGGCGCTTTTGGCAACAGTTTCTATGACTTCCTGGGGCAAAAAGGAAAAATGCGGCATTTTGGACAAAAAAGTTTTGACCTCCGAACTCATGGAAAATCCTTTCAACATTTCAAGTTGGATTTTTATCGATCTGATTAAGGTCCGATACCTTTGTTGGGATTTACCTCATTGCATGCTTGTGTTCATGTTGATTGTAAGGTAAAAATGCAACAAGATCAAATCTGTTTTAAAAAAACACAACCCTATTTTTTAGGTCGCGCCAATATTCAATGGGAGGTAGCCATGCCGGTATTTGATTTTCAATGTTCATCGTGCGGGTCAGTTTTCGAGGCTCTTGTTGCGATCGATAAAGACAGAGTTCTGTGTAAAAAATGTGGGGAAAATAATGCCAAAAAGAGGCTTTCAGCACCCTCTTTTCTGATAAAAAAAGGACCTGCCACCCACGGTATTGAAAAAAGGATCAAAGATTATTTGACGGCGGGAAAGGTTTCAGAAGCTGCTCGATTTGCAGATACAGCGGCCTCATTGGTTAAATCTGACAAAGTCAAAAAAATTCAGGAAAAGCTTCATCAAAAAACAGGAAAGTAACCTCCAGGTTCACTTTTTGCTTCAATTAATAGGATCCAGATGAAAAAAAGCCAATTATTGCTGGGAATCCAGTATAATCTAAAAGGACTCCGGTTGGGATTAAAAACACCAAAACTCATGTTTTTGGGATGCATTCGCTTTATCCTTACGGGTGCTTTAGCGATTGTTTCCGCTGTTCTGGTATGGGAATATTATCAGGATATTTTTTCATTACTTTGGGACAGACCCGACACCCGATGGATTCTATGGCTCTGGCATGTTTTGTCGTGGATTGCAGGATTATTGATGTTTTGTATGGCAGCGATGGTGTCATACCTTGCGGGTCAAATCACTTTTGGCATATGGATCATGGACCTGATGGCACAAGTCACGGAACGAATCGTTACAGGCAGTGCCGCACAACCTGCTCATTCCTCCTTTTTTCTCCAACTGTTTCATCTGATCAAGCAGGAAACGCCCAGAGCTATATTTCCCCTGGCTTTGACCACATTATTGATGATTGTGGGGTGGATGACACCCGTTGGTCCCGTTTTGGCCATCATATTACCATGGATCACCGCCCTTTTTTTGGCCTGGGATAATACAGATTTAATTCCGGCAAGACAACGGGAACCGTTTAGAGAACGGTTCGGATTTCTGAAAAAAAATATTATTTTCCATATCGGTTTTGGCCTTTGGTTTTTAATCCCTTTTGCCAATGTGCTGTTTCTTTCATTCGCACCAATCGGCGCAACCCTTTATTATATCGACTCCCATAAAAACTGAGCGGTTCGATTTTGCCGGTTTTTCTAATTCCTGGTTGATCCGGTTAAAGTCAACCTAAACTAAACGCTTTGAAACAGGAAGCTTTTAGGAACGGATTTTCGCACACCCTGGTTAACCCAAAGGCCATCGTATTTGGAAATCTTTCCTTCCAAAAACTCTGAACATCAAAACCTATTTATTTGTGGGTTAGATTTGCCAAGACCCGACTTCCGGATAATCTGAATTTTTCAGGTAATCTATCCGGATTAGGCTTTAAGATTTTGAGCGGCAAATTCCCAATTGATCAAGCTATTGATAACAGCGTTTACATAATCGGCGCGCCTGTTCTGATAGTCCAGATAATACGCATGTTCCCACACATCAATAGTCAAAAGCGGTCTTAAACCGCGGGTCATTGGATTGTCTGCATCACCGGTCTGGACCACCTCAATTTTGTCACCATCGTAAGCAAGCCATGCCCATCCGCTTCCAAATTGTGTGACGGCCGCATCAGCCAATCTTTTTTTGCATGTGTTTATAGATCCAAAAGACTGCTCAATTAATTTTTTAAGATCGCCGGAGGGATCCCCGCCCCCTTCTGGTTTTAAGCTATTCCAGTAAAAAGTATGATTCCAGGTTTGAGCTGCATTGTTAAAAATGGCAACCCTTTCTGTTTTTCCGTCAGTCTCAATCATAATTTCTTCCAAGGTCATTTTGGCAAAAGGGGACCCTGATATGAGTTTGTTGACATTGTCCACATATCCTTGGTGATGCTTTCCATAATGGAAACCAATGGTGTTTGACGAGATAATGGGTTCCAATGCGTTTTCAGGATATGGGAGTGGGGGCAATTGAAATTTTTGATTTTTCGGAGAACAGGAAATTCCACCAAATGCAAAAAATGCGGCTGCTCCTGTTGCCGCTACCAGAAATTGCCGTCGAGAAAAACCTGCATTGGCCTTTTTTTCCTTATCGTTGTTCATATTTCCTCCTATCATGGTATGCTCTGAAGGGTTGATAGAACCGCCTGTTTCAATTCTTCCCGGAATATGGTCTCTTTGTCAATGATAAAACATACCCATTTTTCCATGACATTATTTTTTTTATGAAATTTATTCAGATTTTTATTGCACCTTTAATTCATAGGTTATATATATTTTTACTTGCAGGATAAATTGCCATCGAGAGCTTGACTCGGAGGCAGGACTGAACCCGCTCAGTTCTTTATCCTTAAAGACGTGGATGTCATTCTTTTAACCTTAACTCACTAAATTTCGGAGGATTTACATGACAGAAGTTACTTTGAAAGAAATTTACCCAGTTCCTGAAAAATTCAGAGAAACAGCCCACATCAAAAGTTATGATGAATACAAAAAAATGTGGCGGGAATCGTTGGATAATCCTGATGCTTTTTGGGGTAAAATCGCCGATGAGTATGTAACATGGTTCAAAAAATGGGACAAAGTGGTGGATTCCAATTATGGAAAAACCGCCGACGATCTTTACATCAGGTGGTTTACCAACGCCAAACTCAACATTTCCTACAACTGCCTTGACCGACATCTTGAAAAAAGAGGCAACCAGGTCGCTTTAATTTGGGAAGGCAATGATCCCAGCGAAACCAAAAAGTTTACCTACAAACAGTTGCATGAAGAAGTATGTAAGTTTGCCAATGTATTGAAAAAACATGATATTAAAAAAGGCGACAGGGTAAGTTTCTATCTTCCCATGATTCCCGAACTGGCCATTGGAATTCTGGCCTGTTCGAGAATCGGTGCCATCCATTCGGTCGTATTCGGTGGTTTTTCAGCTGACGCGCTGGCCAGCAGAATTCAAGACTGTGAAAGCAAAGTACTTGTATCCTGCGACGGTACTTTCAGAGGGGCAAAAGCCATTCCGCAAAAGGCCAATGCCGATAAGGCACTTAAAGATTGCCCCAGTGTTAAGGTACACCTGGTGGTTGACAGAGTTGGAGACAAAATCAAGGTGGACTGGAATGAAGCCACCGATAAGTGGTATCATGACGAAGTAGCCACCGTAGATGCCAATTGTCCGCCCGAAGAAATGGATTCGGAAGATCCTCTGTTCATTCTCTACACATCCGGTTCAACAGGAAAACCCAAAGGTGTTATGCACACCACCGGCGGTTATTTGACCTATGTCGCCTTTACACATAAAATGGTATTCGATTACCACGAAGGCGACATCTATTGGTGTACGGCAGATATCGGATGGGTAACCGGCCATTCCTACATCGTATACGGCCCGTTGTGCAACGGTGCGACCACCATTATGTTTGAAGGGGTTCCCAACTATCCCGACTTCGGAAGATTCTGGGCGGTTGTTGAAAAACACAAGGTCAATATTTTCTACACTGCCCCCACGGCGATCAGGGCTTTGGCCAAAGAAGGCAATTCATGGGTGGAAAAACATGATATTTCCTCTCTCAGACTTCTGGGATCAGTAGGTGAACCCTTGAACCCCGAAGCATGGAACTGGTATTATAATAAAATCGGAAGAGGCGAATGCCCCATCGTGGATACCTGGTGGCAGACAGAAACCGGCGGTATTCTGATTACACCGCTTCCGGGCGCTATCGACATCAAACCGGCCATGGCGACAGTACCGTTCTTCGGCCTGGAACCCGCCATTGTTGATGATGAGGGCAACGAACTGGAAGGCGTCTGCGAAGGCAACCTGGTGATCAAACGATCATGGCCTGCTCAAATGAGAGGTGTTTTCAGAGATCCCCAGAGATTTTTCGATACCTACTTTGTTCAGTTCCCGGGTGTGTACACCACAGGTGACGGATGCAGAAGGGATAAAGACGGATATTACCAGATCACAGGTCGTGTGGATGACGTTATCAACGTGTCCGGTCACAGAATGGGAACCGCTGAAGTCGAATCCGCTCTGGTGTCTCATCCCAGCGTTGCGGAATCTGCAGTTGTGGGTTATCCGCATCCGATCAAAGGCCAGTCAATTTATGCATTTGTCACACTCAATACCGGAGTGGAAAAGACAGACGCACTGAAAAAGGAACTGGTGGCTCATGTCAGAAAAGAAATCGGACCCATTGCAACTCCTGAAATGATTCAATGGTCTGACTTCCTGCCCAAAACCCGCTCAGGAAAAATTATGAGAAGAATTTTGAAGAAAGTCGCTGCCGGTGATTTCGATCCCAAATCCATGGGGGATACCTCAACATTGGCTGATCCCACGGTTGTGGAAGGTATTATTCAAGCAGCAAAAGACCTTCAGAAAAAATAGTCTCACCTCTGACAGTTGCTTTAACCTGCCCTTGAAAGGATATCAGGTTAATTGCAATGCCTAAAATATTGGGCTGGAAATCTGATAAGGACGGTTTCCGGCCCTTTATTTTTTTACTCTCCTCTTTTCAACCGGATTTATGGGGTCAAAACCTGATGAAGTCAAAAAAAGATGGAAATCCAGCCATTGCAAGAAAATTCAAAATCCGGAATCCGTTAAAAAAATCAGATATACCCGACAATCAAGAAAGCAGCGAGATTCCAGCCTTACCGGGGGAAGCGGAAACGAGTCTGGAATCTCTGTCCTTGTTGTATCATCAACAAGGACTGCCACCTTCTCGATTTTGCCAGTACAGGAAGGCGAGTTGGTACAGGCAGAAAAT
>CAYZJH010000087.1:0-14692 GCA_964478625.1 uncultured Desulfobacteraceae bacterium | reverse complement strand
ACTAAATTGCAATCATGATCCAGAAGGCAAATGTGAATCCGGATAAAAGTGTGCTCAGGGAAATGGTTGCAACGGCAAATTCCGTGTCGTTTTTTGTTTCCTGGGCCATGACATAGACCAGTGTTGCCGTTGGTGCCGCAAGAAGAATCAAACAGGGCAAATAATCTTGAGGGGCTTCTTCAAAAATGACAAATATCATCAACCCTGCTCCAGGAAGCAATACCAGCTTCAATATACAGGAAAACAGCACAGAATAAATGTGATGCCTGAGCAAATCGAAGGAAAGAGAGGCTCCTATCAGGATAAGCGCTAAGGGAAGTGCCATACCACTTAATATTTTAAGGCTGTTGTCAATGACTATCGGGATATTGAATTCAATCAAGGAAACCAAAATGCCACCCATAGCAGCAATGATCACCGGATTTGCCAAGATTCCCGAAAAAACCGATTTAGGACTCATTTTTATTGAGGTATCTTCAGAATAGATTCGAAGAATGATTACCGCAAAAAAATTTTGAAGTATCATAATGAAACCCGCCATTATACCAGCTTTGATAAAACCATCATTTCCAAGGTAATAATAGCAAACGGCCAGCCCAATATATCCCAAATTACCATGAAACGCACTTTGGATAAAGCTTCCCACCTGTTTTCTAGACATTCGGGCTAAAACAGCGGAAACCCAGGCAGTGAAAAATACTCCGGTAATACAGACCATGCCGATTATTAACACGGCAGGATTAAACAAAGCTTTGAAGGAGCCCTGGTAAATGGATCTGAATATCATTGCCGGGATTGCCCAATAATACACAAGGCGATTTGCAGGGCCGATGAACTCTAATGGAAGAAACCCTTTGACCCTTGCAATCCATCCCAGGGCAATGATGGTAAAAATGGGAATAATGGTTGCTGCGATAGCCATAAGAAATCTATATACAGATCGTATTTATGAATAGCAACGATTAGATTTAAGCTTTCTGATGTTGACTCGTCCGTTTTTGTTTTTATTATGAAATTAAATGATCCGAATTCAATTGCCGAACCATTGGAGTAGGTTTCCATGAAAAAATGTATTGATTTAAAGCTTTATGCAACACTGAATCAGTTTTCGCCCCCATCACCTGAGAAATACCCTGTTGATCCTGGGGCCACAGTTCTTTCTGTTATTGAAAAACTTGGCATTCCAATCAAGCAGGCCAAGCTGATTTTTATCAATGGCGTCAAATCCGAATTGGCAACTCCGTTATATGGCGGAGAAAGAGTCGGTATCTTTCCGCCTGTCGGAGGTGGTTGATGCAAACCGCTGATATTTTGAAATATGTGCAAGAAAAAACATCTGAAGGTTTCTTTCCCGATGGATCCTCCTATCGAGAATTGCCTGTTAAAGAGGTGTTGTTTCTTGAAAAGTCACTCTCTGTTCCCTCAAAAATAATCGAAATTACCGCTCTTGAAAACAATATTATTCCTGAGCGATATGTTAGAAATTTTAAGGCCTTTACCCCCAAAGACCAGATAAAATTGCTGCAATCGACAGTCGCTGTGGTCGGCCTGGGGGGCTTGGGCGGAGGTGTCATTGAGATTCTTTCACGAATCGGAATTGGAACTTTAATCCTCATTGATGGAGATGTATTTGAAGGCACCAATTTGAATCGCCAAATGTTGAGCACTCAGTCACACCTTGGAAATTCCAAGGCCCAAACAGCCGCAGGAAGAATTAAGGAAATTAACAGTTCCATAACCATAATGTCCCATAACATATTTCTGGATGAACACAATGCTTCGACTCTTCTTTCACAAGCCGGCGTCATTGTCGATTGCCTTGACAGCATATCCGCAAGATTCATTGTTCACGATGCCGCAAAAAGGTTAAACAAACCGCTGGTTTCATCGGCAGTAGCAGGAGCTTCAGGTCAACTCACAACCATTTTTCCCGAAGATCCAGGGCTTGCTCTCATCTACGGCGAATCAGAGCGAAACTCTTCAATGGGAGCTGAAAAGTCTCTCGGATGTCTCCCTCATGCCGTCACATTCCTTTCGGCACTGGAATGCTCTGAGGTTGTGAAAATTATTTTAGGCAAAGGATCTTTGCTGCGTAACAAGCTGATGCTAATCGATTTGGAAACCAATACCCTGGATGTTATGTCTCTTAATTAACGGAAAATTACCCCTTAACTCCGCCCTCATTCCTAAAAAAAAGAAGAAAATGAAAAAATATTATGCTTGACCCGATTGACTAAATTTATTATATTTACTGATTTACAGTCATTTAATATTGTAGATTTATACTGACAATTTTTTTGGAAAGATTTTAAATAATGGGCATAGAAGAAAGAAAGGAACGAGAAAGGGAACGAAGGCGACAACAAATCATGGTTGCCGCCAAACGCGTTTTTTCCGAAAAAGGTTTTAACAAAACAACCATGGAAGACATCTCCAGAGAAGCCGAACTCAGTACAGGTACCCTTTACCTGTATTTTAAAAACAAGGAAGAACTTTTTGCCTCCTTATCGTTTAGGATTCTCCAATACCTCCTTATTCGACTGGAGCATGTTACCAAAGAAAAGAATAAAGGGCCTATTGAAAAAATTTCAGCCCTTAAAGATGCCCTGTATGATGTTTATGAATTTGATCCACTTATTATTATCAATATGTTTCATCTTCAATCGAGTGAAACACTTATGAATTTATCACCCCAAATCCTTTCAGATATGAAGGAGATGTCCAGAAAGGCTATGAGGGAAATGGCTAAAATTTTCCAGGAGGGCATCACCGAAGGTATCTTTATTGAAAAACACCCTCATGCTCTAACAGATATTGTGTGGTCCATGTTTTCCGGTTTGGTGTTGTGGGAAGAAAGTAAAAGGATCATCAATCCGAACAAAGACTTTTTAAAACCGACAATGGATATTGCATTCGATATTCTGATCAGAGGAATAACAAAAACAGAAAAAACTTCATAGATTTCCTTATGGGAGAAAATTTGCTTATTCAAAAACCGTTTCGAATAAAAGCGGTGCTTTTTGATTTTGATGGAACCTTGACCTTCCCCGGAGCATTAAATTTTCCTTCTATAAAAAAAGCGATCGGTTGCCCCTTGAAAGACCCTGTGCTTGAATTTATCCATGGCATCCACGATCCGGACAAAAAGCATAAGGCCATGGTCACCCTTGATCAATTCGAAATAGAGGCTGCAAAAAGTTCCGTACCCAATGAAGGTGCAGAGGAAATTATTTTACATCTAAAATCCAAAGGGATTTTTATAGGTATCATCAGTCGAAACAGCTACAGTTCGATCCTGAAAGCACTTGAAAATTTTAAACATATTTCTCGAGAAACCTTTGATGTCATCATATCCAGGGATGACCCTATCGACCCAAAACCCTCCGGAGACGGTATTTTTCTTGCGGCAAACAAATTGGGAGTAACGCCCGATGAAATCATGATTGTGGGAGATTTTGTCTTCGATATCGAAGCTGGACGACGTTCAGGTGCCATAACCGTTTTTTTAGGCACAAAAAACGTTTCTGAACCCATCCAAAGCGACTTTACCATTAGACGGTTGGAAGAACTTAAAGATATTGCCAGGATGGGTATTGATCTACCCTGCGGAAAACTTCCCAATGATCTTCTGGAAATGTTTTTGAATCGATTTGACTTTAAAGATCCCAGCCTGTTGACTCATCCTGGCATCGGCGAGGATACCGCGGCTATGGATATCGATAGCGATGAAGTGCTGGTACTTAAAAGCGATCCCATCACTTTCACAACCAATGCCATAGGTCGGTATGCAGTATTGGTCAATTCAAATGATATCGCCACTTCAGGGGCTATCCCCCGATGGATGCTGACCACTCTTCTTTTTCCTCCAAAAACCACGCCCTCTCAAATTTGGTGTGTTATCCAGGAAATCGAGACAATGTGTCATCAATACGGTATTTCTCTTTCTGGGGGTCACACTGAAATAACGGATGCCGTTACCAGACCTGTGGTTTCCGGAATGATGGCCGGTACAGTAAAAAAATCCGCATTCATCGAAAAAAACCGCCTTAAACCGGGAGATTGTGTCCTTTTGACCAAAGGCATTGCTATAGAAGGTACCGCTATCATAGCGCGAGAGTTTCATGAAGAATTAAAAAAATTCGGCCTTTCGGACCCGATGATTGAAAAATGCAAAGGATTTCTTGCCCAAATCAGCATTTTAAAAGAAGCTGAAATAGCCTCTAATTCAGGAATGGTCACCGCAATGCATGATGTTACGGAAGGCGGTTTAGCTACGGCATTAGCCGAACTCAGTATCTCCGGCGGCCATAAAATCCATATCAACATTGAAAAGATTCCGATTTTTCCAGAAACCACCAAACTATGCAATCTTTTTCACATCAACCCCCTGGGGTTAATCGGTTCCGGAAGTCTGATAATCTGCTGCAAACCCGAAGCCGAGACAAAGCTGATCAAAGAAATCAGTGCGGCAAACATAACTGTGAAATGCATCGGAAAAATCATGGAACCCGGAAGAGGAATCCATGCCCGATGCAATGACCTACATGAAAAATGGCCTGTTTTTGAAGTCGATGAAATCACCCGTCTTTTTTAACTTGGATAAGGAATTTTCATTTAACAAAAGTCCAAAAGGCCATGAGTGTTTACCCTTATTTAATGGTTTCGGAACCGACTCCCTCTGGGGAATCTTCCCGCTCGTTTTCCATTCTCTCCAATATCGCCAGTTTTAAATTCAGACTGTTTATCTTTTCAGCAAGCTCTTCCACTTGACTTCGAGTTGCCAAATTCATCTTTGAAACAATATCATGGATACGCTCTTCCACATTGGCTCCAACCCAGGTTTTCAAATTTCGGACTAAACCGATCACCTCATTTTTCATATGACCGGCTTCGGATTCTGTCAGTTCTTTTGCTTTGACCATCTGCTTAAGGCGTTTCTCGAATTCTTCTTCAGCCATACCCATGGCATTGTGCCAGAGATCCGCATAAATACGAGCACATCCGACAAACATCCCGCTGCCTTTTTGCAGCAATTGGCCCAAAAGATCCCTTAATTCAGAAGGTCCCCCCTTTGCCTCGGACCTGACGCCGGATTTTTGTTTTGGTTCAATTTTTTGGGTGGTTTTGGATTTAATCTTGGGCTTTGTTTTCGTTTTCCCTCCCGATCCCGTTTTCATTTCTTCTTTTATCTTAGCAATGACCGAATCGGTAATGTCTTCTTCTGATTTGCTTAAAACAACCGTAAATATGACTCCGGTGCGAAAAAAATTTTCTAAATCCTCCATGGTGATATATTTCTTCAGAGTCGTGTCATAAAGACGTCCATTGGCATATTTTCTCACATGATGCATAATTTCCGTCATTTTTGATCTCCTTTTATGTTCGGAATTAAAGATAGTCGAATGAATGGCTTAATTCCTTTATGACGCATTGCGTTATAAAAGTCAAGTTCTTTTTACAAGACATCTGTATGCGTATCTTGAACAGAGACTCTCAGACAAACCTCTTGATATTTCATCACACCTGACATAATCTTTTAACCATCGAACCAGTTTCAATTTGTAATAATTAGGAAATCAAACCATCAGTAGAGAGATTTAAAACCTTTGAAGATAATTCTTTCCAATAATTTAATTTTACGCGATGTGCCTGAAGAGATTTATCACCTGCTAAAGAACCGATTACAGATACCAAATCCCAAATGGATTGAAAATGAACGAATGGGGAGGTGGAACGGAAACACCCCCCAAACATTAACTTTTTATGAACATGATTCCCGGGGAGGATTAATTATCCCTCGAGGCTATATCCGAAACCTGATTTTAAGCTGCCGGCACCGAAATATACCCTATGAATTAATCGACAAACGACGAGCGTTTTCTTCGGTTAAATTTGATTTTCAAGGAACACTTCGCTCCTACCAGCAAAAAGCTGCCAAAAAGCTGCTCTCCAAGGATTTTGGAACGTTGAGCTTTCCCACGGGAAGCGGAAAAACAATTGTCGGGCTTTACATGATCGCTGAACGAAAGCAACCATCCCTTGTAGTGGTCCACACTCGTGACCTGGCATTTCAATGGATTGAAAAAATAAATGAATTTTTGAACATTCCCAAAAGTGAAATCGGCATGATCGGAGGTGGAGAGGTCAGAATTGGAGACCGCATGACCGTTGCCATGGTACAAACACTATATAAACATACCGCCCGGATATCCCAAAAGATCGGCTTTTTAATTGTTGACGAATGCCATCGTGCACCGAGTCGAACCTTTACCGAAGCAGTCACTTCATTTGACTGTAAATACATGTTGGGTTTAAGCGCCACACCATGGCGCCGTGATAAGCTTTCAAAGTTGATTTTCTGGCACCTGGGAGATCTTCACTATAAGCTGGAACGTTCAGAGCTTATCAAATCCGGAGATGTACTTTCCGCTGAAGTTTTTATCCGCAAAACCAGCTTCAGACCTTACCACGATCCCAGCATGGAATATACACAAATGCTTGCAGAGCTTGTATCCAATGATGACAGAAACCGGCTGATCGCCGAAGATATTGCTGAAGAAGCCAGGAACCACTCCGGGGTTTCGCTGGTACTTTCAGACAGGAAGGCCCATTGCGAGACATTGAAATCTTTGCTAAAATATCGTCATCATATTATCGCAGAACTGCTTACCGGAGACCTTTCCCCCTCAGAGCGCCAGAGTGTTTTAGAACGATTGAAACGCAAGGAATTCAAAGTGCTCATCGCCACTGGACAGCTGATCGGAGAAGGGTTTGATTGTAGAGACCTGACGACATTGTTTTTAACAACGCCCATTCGCTTCAAAGGTCGGGTTTTGCAATATTTGGGCCGGGTGCTTCGACCTGCCCCGAATAAAAAGGCAGCCCGAGTTTTCGACTATGTGGATATTCATGTGGAACCATTAAAAGCAGCCGCCAGGCAACGACTTGGAGTGTATCAGCTTCCAACCGACACCAAAGTGATTGAAGAATACAATTATGATGATAAAACCTGATAAAAAGTGGTTGAACGCCCTACCTGTTCAAATAATTATCCCCGTGGTACTAACGGTCCTGTTGTTTTTTTTAACTATTTTTTTTCTGATTTTGCCCATTTTGAAAGATCAGATGATGACCCGCAAGCGGGAGATGATACGTGAATTAACCAAAGCGGCGTGGAGTACTCTGGATGCTTATTGGGAACGAGAAACCTCAGGGCTTATGGTTCGGGAAACTGCCCAAAAGCAGGCCATGGAGCATTTAAGACATCTCCGGTATGGGCCGGAAATGAAGGATTACTTCTGGATCAACGATATGTCCCCCCGAATCATCATGCATCCTTACAGACCCGATCTTGAAGGAAATGATATTTCTCATTATGCGGATCCTAATGGTAAACTGCTTTTCTTAGAATTTGTGGATACGGTTCAAAGCCATGGAGAAGGCTATGTGGATTACAAATGGCAGTGGAAGGATGATCCTGGCAGGATTGTACCTAAAATCTCCTATGTCAAAGGTTTTTCACCATGGGGGTGGATTGTCGGTACCGGAATCTATATCGAGGATGTCCGCCAGGAAAGCGCCCTGATTACACGAAAATTAACCTTGATGTGTTTTGGGATTCTGGGAATTATTATCGGGTTGTCTTCCTATATAATCTGGCAGGGGCTTAAATCGGAACGGCGGAGATTAAAAGCGGAATTACAGGCCAAAATTCAGCAGGAACAAATTTTTCAGGCAGCAAAAATGACCTCTCTAGGCACCTTGGTCTCGGGAGTCGCCCACGAAATCAATAATCCGATTACATCGGTGATGTTAAATGCACCCATTCTTCAGCGGGTTTGGAAAAGCATTGAGCCGGTTATTCAAAATCATTGCAAGGAAAACGGTGATTTTAAGATCGGAAGCATGAATTTCAGCCAAATTCAAGAGCGTATTCCGCTTCTTTTAGAAGATATCGCCGACGGAGCGAAACGTGTTAAAGTGATCGTTGATGATCTTAAAAATTATGCACGCCAGGCCCCGCCGGAGATGAACGATTCCGTGGATGTCAACGCGGTTGTCAAAAAGGCATCCGGCCTTGTATCCAATCTTGTTAAGAAGTCAACGGACAAATTTTCGGTTAAATTTGAACATGACTTACCCAAATTTAAAGGAAATACTCAACGTATCGAGCAGGTGATCGTTAACCTAATGGTCAATGCTTGCCAGGCACTGACAGATAATTCTCAGCCAATTTCAGTATCCACCTTTTTTGACACACAAGCCGAAAAGGTTTGTATTCGAGTTTCTGATGCCGGAGAAGGTATGTCTCAAGAGACATTGGAAAGAATTACAGATCCTTTTTTTACCACTAAAAGAGAAAAAGGAGGAACCGGCCTGGGTCTTTCCATTTGCGACAAAATTATCCAGGATCATGGCGGTGTTATGACCTTTGAATCAGATATCGGAAAAGGCACGAGCGTAACCGTGAGTTTTCCGGTTTGACTGTAAAAAATATAATCCATAGATTAGAATTTATAAAAAGAATGCCATTTTTTAAAACGAGATTAGAGAAATATCATGAACGAAAACGCAAATCCTGTTAACCCTATTCTGATCGTCGATGATGAGTTGTCGATTCTTCTGGCCATTGATACGACGTTGCAGCTTGCAGGCATCAATAACATTATCACATGTCAAGACAGCAGGGAGGTAGATCATATCCTTCAAAATAAAAACGTGGAAACCATTTTGCTGGACCTAAACATGCCCCACCTGGATGGAGAAACACTTTTGGATCGCGTTTGCCGGGAATATCCTGACATTCCGGTAATTATCGTTACCGGGGCAGTGGATGTAGATACCGCCGTGCATTGCATGAAAATAGGCGCTTTCGATTATGTGGTAAAACCTGTAGAAGAAGGGAGATTATTATCTGCAGTAAACCGAGCGCTGGATTTTCGGGAATTAAAAAGAGAAAATCTGGCCCTTAAACAACGCATTCTAAAAGAAAACCTGGAACATCCGGAAGCCTTTAAAGAAATTATCACAAAAGATAAAAAGATGTTTTCAATTTTTCAATACATTGAATCCATTGCAGGGTCTTCACAACCGGTTCTGATTCAGGGAGAAACCGGAGTCGGCAAAGAATTGATTGCACGGGCTGTACACAGATTAAGCCGTCCTCAGGGTGCTTTTGTTGCAGTCAATGTTGCCGGGTTGGATGACAATGTCTTTTCAGATACCTTATTCGGGCATATTAAAGGTGCTTTCACCGGAGCTGACCGAGACCGAAGTGGACTAATCGAAAAAGCCTCATCAGGCACCCTGTTTCTGGATGAAATTGGCGATTTAAGCTCAAGCTCTCAAGTCAAACTCCTGAGGCTGCTACAAGAACGTGAATATTTTCCCCTGGGTCTTGATGAACCACGAAAAACCAACACACGAATCGTAGCTTCAACACTTGCCGATTTAAAAAGCCTGGAACATTTGGGAAAATTCAGGAAAGACTTGAATTATCGACTGAGCATTCATCAAATCCAAGTGCCTCCTTTAAAGGAACGAAAAGAAGACATCAGGCTTCTAACCGATCATTTTCTTCAACTTGCTGCTGCAGAACTCGGAAAAAAGGTTCCAACTCCTCCCGAGGAACTTTATACACTGCTTTCCACCTATTGTTTTCCGGGAAACATTCGCGAACTTCAATCCATGGTCTTTGATGCCGTCAGCAGACACAAATCTAAAATACTTTCTCTGGATGTTTTCAAAGCCCATATCCAGAGAGAACAGGAAAGTCGAAATCCTCGTAAAAAATTGAATAATCCGGAAAACTCTTATCCATTGGCAATTACTGGTGATTTTCCAACCATAAAAGAAGCGACCCAATGGTTAGTTGCAGAAGCCATGAACCGATCCGACGGAAACCAATCTATTGCGGCTGGAATGCTTGGAATTTCCCAGCAGGCGCTAAGCAAAAGATTGAAAAAAGAATCCCCTTGAAAATGAACTGATTTATACTTTCCCTTTTTCTTAAACACCTACAACATTTCTTGTATCCACAACATTAGTTGTATGCAATACAGAAAAACTCTAACTTAGAGCTTTTCACGACTTTTCACTTTTATGTTCACAACCTTTTTTGTACCCATTTCACAGGGGAATTTTTACAGGCTTAACTATTTGAATATGTTTAAATTACGGATAGTTAAATCATATTTCTATGCTTGGCATATCGATTGCTTAACGTATATAGCAACTGGCAGGATTTAAATTTTACTGAACTTTATTCAGTAACTTCGACAAGATTAAATAACTGCACATAGTTAACGTTTTTTCTCCAGCAGATTCAGAACCATCATCGTCGATACGGGGGTGCGATTTGAGGTTCTGAGGAGAGGTCCATTTTTTTCAAAATTTTTAGCATTTTTCTTCACTTTCAACTAAGGAGGGCAAATCCGTGGAAAAAATCAAAAACAAAGGTTGGCAGGTGACATTGGCGGGTTTGGGTATCAATCTCGCATTAGGAATTCTTTATACCTGGAGTATTTTCAGAGCTGAAATCAGCCAATCGATTCAATCAGGAGATGGGAGATTTAACTGGAATATCGCCTCATTGAATGATCCTTATGCTGTCTGCTGTCTGGTATTTGCATTCACAATGATCTCAGCAGGAAGGCTTCAAGACAAAGTTAGTCCCAGGATTACAGCAATTTTCGGAGGTATTTTAACCGGTGCGGGGTTGCTGGTCATTTCTCAGTCCAATATCCTCGCCAACTGGATCCTCGGATTTGGCATTCTAATGGGCATGGGGCTCGGTTTTGGTTACGCTTCGGCAACACCACCCGCAATCAAATGGTTTCCCGCCCGTAAAACCGGCATGATCGCAGGAATTGTTGTTGCCGGTTTTGGTCTTGCATCCGTTTATATTGCTCCTTTATCCCAATATCTAATTGGAAAATACGGTCTTGAAAATGCCATGATGATATTCGGTATCTCATTCATCGTGGTCGTATGCTTTTTGGCCATGTTTCTGGTTAATCCACCTGAGGGTTACAAACCAGAGGATACAGAAGAGGAAAAAGCCAAGCTGAAAACCAGCAAGAAACCGGCTGCTCCGGCTAAAAAGACCGAAGAATTTCCTCCTTCTGAAGTGTTAAAGACCAAAGCATTTTACAAATTATGGGTTATGTTTTGCATAGGATCAGGTGCAGGGCTTATCATCATTGGTAGCGTCGCAGGTATGGCAAGGGCCAGTTTAGGTGATCTGGCTTGGGTTGTGGTTGCTCTGATGGCCGTTGGTAATGCAGGTGGAAGGGTTGTGGCCGGAATCGTTTCCGACAAAATCGGTCGTGCCCGAACCCTTGTCATCATTATGACCTTTCAGGCAATTGTTATTGCATCTTTGATCTTTATCCCTGAAGATAACGGATTGTTGCTGGTTATCGCCGCCACTCTGATCGGGTTTAACTATGGTACAAATCTTTCGCTGTTCCCGTCATCGACCAAAACCTATTTCGGTCTGAAAAATTTCGGTATGAATTACGGCCTGGTCTTTAGTGCATGGGGTGTGGGCGGTTTTGTATTCCCCAGAGTATCCCAGATGATTGTCGCTCATACAGGATCTGCTGAAACAGCATATATCTTGGCTTCATTCCTCCTTTTCCTGGCAGCCGGTATGGCACTGATCACCCGAGCTCCCAGAAGCATTCGCGAAAGAGCCAAAATTATCACCGTTATGGAACCCGGCAAGGTTTACTCAGGGCATTTCATCTATCAACCTGTATTCATGCCGGTATTAAACGCTGAAGGTCAGACAGACGATAAAAATACAGAGGAAGATAACGTTACCAACCTTACGGAACGTAAATTAGCCAAAGCATAAAAAACACATAATCTTAAACCCTGAAAAAGCCCGGAAGATTTTTCCCGGGCTTTTTTAGTTGCGCTGCATCAATCACTATCAAAAACGGGTATCCCCATGCCATTCATATACATACTCAGAACCATGTCGCCTGGCTGAATCAAGATAATATCGCTTTTTTCGTATTGCAGCGAAAAGGTTTTTAACTCCAAGCGGCTTTTAACATCTCGAAAATTTGGATAACAGAATCTTCCACTTCCACTCAGGAGAATGGGACAGACCCGATTGTTTGGACAGATAAAGGGTCAAATTAAGTTTTTTAAGCCGAGAGGTGTGGGGGTGCTTAAAATTCCTCCCGGCCCGAAGGCGGTCTTAGGCGTCCATGCTGATGGCGATGCCCTTACCTCTTTACTGGTAAATTAGGCTCCCTGATCCAAATTGAAGATCCGGGATGAACCATATGGATACTGAGCGCCTCTCTTTGAGTGCTTCAAGGCAAAAATCAGCATCCAGTTTATTGGAAAGCTTGAATGACAATACGTTGCGGCTGTGCCAATTCATGATTGCCACAAGGTACATAAAAACCAGACTCATAGGAATATACATCATATCAGCCGCCTACACCTGATTGGGCCGATCAATGGTGATATTCCGCAGCAGGTAGGGATAGAAATAGTTCCAATCTTCAGACTCTATTAAAACATTTTCCAAATTCTGAGGGCCGATACCGTTCAGCCTGGACCCAAAACCCCTAGAATGGCAAAACCATGACAGACCTTTTCATTGCCAAACAGATCGGTTTTCAAAACCCGATCCATCGCGGAATATGATAGAAAATTTTACTGACCTCTTTCCCTGATCGTATACTCTATGGCCACCAAGGGTTTTGCCTGCGGGGCCGGTTTTATGTATGTTGATGGATCAAAAGCCAACGGTGCCCAGATAGTGCCTGATTTTGTGATATTATCCAAGTTGATTTTCTCTGTATATATTGTCGAAACGTCATCCATGGTAAACCTTGGACCAATGATTTGGATGGTTTCAGGTATTATTTTAACATCGCTCATCACAATATTTGGCGGTAAAGAACCACCCCAGTCCGCCTGAACAGGAACCTGCTTTGTAACCGCGACATCTATGGTAACATCTACAAGAGCCGGCTCAACCTTTCTAAGAGAAATCCCCGGTGGTAAAGAAATGTTATGCTCTGTAATGTTAAAGATATTTTCACCAGGACGAACATTGCTTAAATCAATTCTTACTGACAATTGCTCAGGCCGCAGGGACTTCAAAAGTGCACCGGATCCACTTAAGTTAAGTTCTGCATACGTAACTGACGAATCAAAAATTTCCATGCCCGGTTTTCGATTCATATACTGTATGGGAACTTCCACTGTAAAAAGAGTATAAAGCCCTTTTGAAAACGATAGCCAGATTCCAACCACAAAAAGTAAAGAAACGACAGCAGCAAGACCGATTTCAAGTCTCTCACGGGATGGGTATTTTATGGGTTCCCTGGGCGAAAGCTTAAGATGCTCTGCCAAAATATCGGTTAAAAGGCCTTTTCGATGTACAGGAGTTATCTTGTTTCCTTTAGCTGCGATGATTCTGCCGCTTTCTTCCGAAACCACAATGGCAAGTGCATCTGAATTTTCTGCCATGCCTAAGGCTGCACGGTGTCTTGTGCCATAATAGGAGGGAATATCTTTTCTCTGGGATAGGGGTAAGATAACACCAACTTCCGTGATGCGATCCCCATGAATAATGACTGCGCCATCATGAACGGGATTGTCTTTAAAAAAGATGCTCAACAGCATTTCTGTGGAAATTTTTCCCTCCCACACAAGCCCGTTTTGAACATGATCCTTGATGTCGTGTTCTCCAGGAATCACGATAAGAGCACCTATATATTTTTGTGACATTTCGAACACAGCTTCAACAATCAGGTCTATCGGCGTTTTTTCTTGGGGTTTTTGTGAAATACCCCACAAAATGCTCTTGAAATCCTTAGTCTGAATAACACTGCGGATTTCACTTCGAAAAACCACAATAATAATCAAAGCGGCAACGGCAGTGATGCCCTGGATAGCCCAACTGGTTAAAATCATCCCTAAGTATACGGCCAGACGTTGAAAAAACCATAGAAACGCAATGCCGATAAGTCCCCGGAGAACAATTGTTCCTCGGAAAAGGACATAAAAGCGGAAAAGAAGATAGCTGTTTAACAGGATATCAACGATGTCTTGCCAGCGCAAACTGAAAGAAAAAAGGATGATTTCATCCATAATGATTAATCCGTAATACTGAATCTAAGAGTTTTTAATATCGCACCTTTAGGACCTACGATTTCAACTCGCCAAGGCCCTTTATCAGCCTCTCTGAGCTGAATGGTACTGTATGTTCTCCAAGCAGGTGGCTCCAAAGTTAACGATTGGGTTGTGGTCAACCTATCTTTTCGATACCATTTATGGTAAATTACAGTTTTTTCGGGAACCGGATCAAACACTGAAAAACAGCAAATACTTTTTACGGAAATTGAAAAAACCACTGCCGGATTAACAGGGTTAAAGTTTTTTACGGCTTCACACATATAGGCTTCTTTAAGTGTCAGTTTATCCAGAACTGGTGAGGGCACGTATTCTGTTGCAGGCTCCTCAACGGCATCCTGATTTTCTTTGAAATCCTGGGCTTCCTGGGAAAAAGCCGTTACTTTAAAAAATGCTAAAAAAAATATAATGGCGAAAATGCCGAGAAGCTTTGTTTTCATATGCGGTAATGTTTCCATAAAATTTGAGGTTATTTTATTTAAAATGATTTTCCACAATTTTATTAAAAAGGGTCAAGGTTTTTTTT
>CAYZJH010000086.1:0-14813 GCA_964478625.1 uncultured Desulfobacteraceae bacterium | reverse complement strand
ACACGATAAATACTATTCCGTATCGCCTGCTCATAATCTTCTCCTTCAATGGTTTTTCGATTAAGCTTTCATCAAATTTGAACTCTTCTGCCGTCAAAATGCATTTCCAAAGTTACTTGCAGTTCAACGCGATAGTTTCCTTGACAATCCCTCCTTTCGTTTAAATTGGATCAATCGAGTAAATTTTCCTCAAAAAGTGAATGCCGTTATTATTTGTGTCATAACAAAAAAATACCTGCATCACAATGGTTAATTTACCCATAAACACCCACCAATAGTTCAAATGGACAACCGGATGAAAAAAGATGGTAACAAGGCCATAGCATGTCAAGGTGTCAGTTGTTGCCTTTACACACGATAGATAATGGGTTTTTCTTCAGCACCAATCTCAATACCCACGGTGTCTCCGGTTTTAAAACCCAGACGCTGGAAATCCCGGATGATTTTATCGTGTTTATCCACATGCCAGTAAACCGACCACAATGGGTTCCTAACCGAATCGATCCCATAAGCATCATGGGTGCACAGTTTGATCGTCAACTTTTCTTTTGCAATGAAGGTATCGGTTTCGGCTAAAAAGTAGTCGATTTTATACAAATTCTCATGAAGTTTTTGAGATAACTGCTTTTGCAGATCCGGCAGTTCATCCAGGTAATGATTTGCTATCTGGTAGAGTTCATGGGGATCCTGCACCGTGATATCTATTACGGCAAACCTTTGATATTTCATAGAAAATTCCTCAAGACCGGTTTCATACTCGGTGACCACTTCCAGAACATCTTCGATATCCGGGGCTTTGCCTTCACACCCATGAATCATGTCTTCACACTTGTTGATAACCTCCAGATAAAGATTTTGTTTGTTCATCAAATAAATGGGGCGTTCCCGATAGTTGCGACGTTTTCGTATTCTCCGGATTCCGTCGAGAAAAATAGACCGTTTGCTTTCCATAAGTTCGGGAATATCGATTTTGGAGATATCCTTGGCCTGTACAACATGGATTTCGTTGTTTTGGGAAATAATATATTCGATCTCACATCGAAACCCGAGATGTTTCTCTATATCTTCGGAAAGTTGAATCAAGGTCCGATCATGGGGCGTTCTGGTGATATATGGCGCTTTCTGAACCTTCTGGTTGCCCGGGCTATAGCCGAATTCCCATTGATTTTCAATGATCTTGGCCATGACGCTCGTACCTTCGATGAAAGGCATCACAATGACTCCCATTTCTTCCGGATCAATTTCGGGAGCATTGTTAAATTTTTGTTGTCTCAGGATTGATAGGCGTTTGACGGTTTGGGAAAATTTAACCATCCGTTTTCTGGCATACTCGATGCCTCCGATATCGGCGTATGTTTCCAGCGAATCAAATGTTCCGCCTTTGAAAAATTCTTCCTGAGGATGTGCACTTCTGGCAATAACCTTGAAATTTTCCCTGTGTTTTGCAAGAAATTTTTCCACTGCTTCGAATTTTTTACTTTTAAAATCAGATGCCGGAATATATATGAAATCAGGCACATTGAAATGACCAGCTTTCAGTCGTTCCAAAAGCCTTGCTTTTTCAGGAACATGTTTCGTATCCATTTATTTCACCTCAACCTTACATTCGTACAAATCCAAAAGTCATCATCATGGCGGACTTGATCCGGCAATGATGAAAACAATTATTTTGAAAACTCAAAAAACGTGGGTGTTCATTAACATGACCGAAAAAAGTCACAATCGCGGGTCAAAACCTAGACCGGGTTTGTTGGTCGGGTATAACACCCCTTTTTTTAATATAATTGCTCCGGCCGAAGGGTCTCCGATCAGGTCCAGATGTCCGTCAAGATCGGCATAGGCTACATTTGGCCTGGCTAAAGCAAAATGGAGCCCGGCTGCAATGGCCTGTGCAGCTTCATCCATGCAGCCGATCATGACTTCAAGACCTGCGGCCCTGGCCACCGAATTGATTTTCAGGGCTTCGAAAATACCTCCCACTTTCATGAGCTTGATGTTGACCATGTCTGCGATATCTCTTTTGGCAACCTTGAAGGCATCTTTCAGATTCATCAGGCTTTCATCGGCCATTACCGGAATATGGACTCTTTTGGTGAGCAGGCGCATCATTTCCGTTTTTTTTCTGGGTGTCGGTTGTTCCAGAAGTTCGAGCCCTGCCGATCGGGTGGCTTCCACAAACCGGATGGCTTGCTCCTCGGAATATCCCTGATTGGCATCAAACCTGAGTTCAATTGATTTTCCCACGGCCTCCCGGATTTTTAGAACTCTTTCAATATCCAAGTCCGTATCCTTTCCCCCCTTGATTTTCAATGCCTTAAATCCTTGTCCGACATAGTCCAAGGCATAGGATACGGCTTTTTCCACCGGCATGATCCCTATGGTGATACTGGTTTTGATCCTTGTGCGAAAACCGCCCAGAAGTTTATACAGAGGCAACCCCGAAGTCTTTCCCAGAATATCGTAGAGGGCCATATCCGCAAGGGCCAGGGCCGACGGTCGGCCTGAAAGTTTTTTTTTAAGCTTTTCCATTAAAAAAGCGATTCGTATGGGATCGGCTCCTTTTAGAGTCGGCACAACAGCATTTTCCCACGCCTCGATGACGGTTTCCGGTAATTCCCCCGTAACAGCCTCATCAGGGCAGCAGCACCCGAAACCATGAATCCCTTTATCTGTTTCCACCCGGCAAAAAATATTGGTGACAGACTCAATGGTTTCATAGGCGATGGTAAAGGGTTCCCTTAACCGCATGACAATGGGAAAAATTTCCATGGATCGTATTTTCATAATTTAGTAATTCCTGTGATGAATTTCATCCATTGTCATCTGTTTGAGATCTTCCACAAGAGCCACCAGGTGAGCAATCATGATCTCCCAGATTTTTTTTCCTTTTTTGACATTGGCTTTTGTAGGATCACCCATGACACCATTTGGAGAAATTTTATGGGTAAAAGCATACCATAAGACCCCACGACGTGAAGTAAAATTCAGGTAACGGCTCGAAAATTCCGGAACCGACGCATGCAACAGGTCGGTGTTGACCAGGTGAGGTCGGACGGCAAGACTCGTGCTTGTCTCGATCTCTCCTGCATGAACATCGTTAGGGGTCTCAATAAATGAGTTAATATCCACATCACTGGTTTCACCCGTATCTACGCACACGAATATGCGGGCATCCCGATTGATCATCTGGGCCGCATAATTTAAAGTCGGGCTATTGCCTCCGTGGCCGTTGATGATGACTAGTTTCTTAATGCCGTTTCGGGCGGCACTCATGCCGATATCATACACCAGGTTCGCCAGGGTCTGATTGTTGACACTGATGGTACCTGCAAAATCCTCGTGATGATAGGATACACCATAAGAAACCGTTGGAAGTACAAGGGGTTTCGGATTGCTGCAAGCTTCGGCCACGCACCTGGCCAGATAGTCGGCATCGAAGGTATCCGTATCTACGGGAAGATGCGGGCCATGCTGCTCGGTGGCACCCACAGGGAGAAGCGCAACATCCATAGCTTTTAATTTTAATTCCAGTTCGGGCCAGGTATGTTCTCCCCAAAGAATTCGATCATCAGACGGTAAAGGATGGTGTTTCTGAAAAATTTCACGCTCTGCCGAGGATTCGAATTCAAAGGGGTAGGCTTTATCATCGGTACCGATCAGAGGATCAAAGGGCTCCCATTTTCGGCCCGAACGTAATACCGCACCCTCTGCGTGCTGAAGCATGATTTTAAAAAGGTCTTTTCTCAGATCCCTGGGAATCGCCTCCATGGGAGACCGTCTGGGATCAAAACGCAGTTTCATGGTTTCAGGATTGGCCCTGGCATGAACCTTTGCTGATGATGACTCTTCAATAACCCCTTTTTGTTCGAGCATAAAAGCCAGATGCATGGCATCGGCGTCATCCTGGGATACCCCTTTTTGATTAAAGGTCCGAAGGCAATAGTCGATCTGGGATTGCTTATACCCGCATCCTGCCGGGTCTGCTCCGATAGCGGTGAGCATGGATACGATGCGACGGCATTTTTCACACTTTCCACAGGGTAAAATCCGGTTGCCCTCTTTATGGGTGGCATGGCAGGAAATTTGATACTGTTGTAGCTCAGGATATCTCTCGGTCAGGATTTTTTCAATTAACAGTTCTGAAAGGGGTCTCAGCACCGAAAACTGGTTGATGGCCCATCCTTTTTTCATAAAATACCGCGACAGTGCAAAATCAAAAAAAATACTCTGATCATACAACCCATTATAGTGGGTAATGCCTTCATGCTGTTTTTTTACGGTCGAATCAAACTCATCACCGATGAGAATTCGTCCAATTCCCCTGTTTCGAACCAGCGGAAGAATACCAAAAAGAAAAACCGCCACGGTCCACAAGCGGATGGGATACTCATCGGACCGGATATCGGCAAAATCTTTGCGGATAAACGGAAAGCGTTTTAAGAACCATGCAAAAACCCTGTCGGAATTGACCCAGACCCTGGCCGTATTGATCACGTGGTTTTTGAAATACCGATATGCATTTAAAGCGGTAAACCAGTGACGCCCGGATTCATTGACAAATATAGGGTGCACTTCCCTGTTTAATTCCCGGATCAATGCATAGCTCAAGAGACTGTCCTTGCCTCCGCTGGAAAGTATGGCATGACTGGTTCGGTTGGTTTGCCAAAGATTCCATTCGGTGCCTTTTTTCCCTGCACCTGGTTGTTGATATTTTAATTTTGCCGCCAAATAGGTTTTGGGTCTGATTATCGGAATATTTTTTACTTGTTCTGATAAAAATGGATTATGTTTCAAAAATTTATTTACATAAATTTCCCGAGCCGTATTTTCCGCCATATCTTTTAAAAAACGCCTGTCAACATCATCGAAATTTCCGTTAAAAATGATTTCCCTGCAAAAAAGACCATAATTGACGGCCACCTGAGCCAAAATCATGGACGCAAGATTTTGAGAACCGGGCTCATCGGGCTCAAAAACATTTTCCTCGTAGGTATACATCAATTCGGTCGCTTCGGTTTTTCCCTCCCGGGTCAGCTTGTATGTAGCCTTTATTCTTTTAGGCTCCACCACAGGCGGTCCGACTTCCAGGCGATCAAAAACCAGAAGCCTTTCCAGAGACTTTTCAGTATTTGCGAATTCTGGATCCGTACCTGCTTTGACGAAATTATCCACCATCGGATTTGTCCTCATGGTTTAATCTAACCTAATCTGAGCGATTAAGGCGGCAATTACCCGTCATTCCGGCGAAAGCCGGAATCTATAAGGTAAAACCATCAGACTGGATACCGGCCTTCGCCGGTATGACGTCAAAAGATTTATGCAATTTAAATCGATCATTTTAGGTCTAATTTTAGTTCATAGCGCTGCTCGGTCAGGGTCACACCCCATATCCGTTTGGATTTTTCATGGGTCTTTTTAAAACCCTCGGATTGATACAGCTTTGCGGCCACTGGGAGTATATCAAGAGTCCATAAAAAAACGGAACGATAATCTTTTAATCTACTGAATTGTATCGCTTTTTCAACCAGATACTTTCCTAATCCCAATCTTCGGACTTCCGGATCAACCAGCAGCCAGCGAAGTTGGGCCTGGTCATCGGAGAATTTGACAATGGCCACGGACCCGACAATCTTTTTATCCTTTTGGGCGATCCATATCCTTTCCCTGTCGGTTTGATAAAGAATAAATTTAGACAGAGGTTCAGCCACATAGGGTTCGAAAGTGTGATCAAAACCATATTCTTTCTCATAAATCACCCCATGAAGGTAAATGATCGTACCCATATCCCCGGGTCTTAACTTATGTCGGATTTCAAATAAGCGCTGCAATGATATCATTGGTTCCTGCATGACATTACCCTCACTTTTAATGATCATATCCTTGGCTTACTGCCTTCACTCATGCTCGTCAACCGGAAAGTCTTATGGAACCGGTTTTAAAACTTTAAATTCATATTCCGGATTGTTCGTCGGCTGATGTTTCCCTGTCTGTGAATCAATTTTTGCATTGGCCATTTCACAATCACGGGCAGAAATCCATTTTTCCGCAACAAAACGCAAAACCCTCTTGAAAAATGATTTTCCGAAGGGCTATATGTGTTAACATGATATAATGATATTTTTATGATTTCAGGAGTCAACCATGGATACTATCGAAAGGGTGTTGATTTGGGGCGCAGGTGCGATGGGAGCTTTGTATGCTTCCAAATTATACCCCCATACTCCGGATTCCGTACATCTTTTGGCAGGTTCAAAACGCTTTGATTCTCTCAAAAAAAGCGGCCTGACCGTTAATGGACACACCTTTTTTCCTCAAGTGGTCAGACCCGAGGATATAGCCGATTCCTATGATCTTGCCATTGTGGCATTAAAACATCATCAGTTGTTGGAAAGCCTTTTCGAACTCCGATCCGCGGTGGGGGTTGACACCATTATCATGTCCGTAATGAACGGTATTGACAGTGAAGAGATCCTGGGAAAAGCATTCGGAAACGGTAAAGTCTTGCCGACCGTGGCTGTGGGAATGGATGCACTCAGGGAGTCTCAGACAGTCACCTATACCAACGAGGGAAGACTCATTTTCGGAAGGGTTGAAAATTTTGCTGATGAAAAAAAAATTCAGCGGGTAAGACGGTTTTTTGACCAAACCGGCATCGCCTATGAAATCACAGATGATATTGTTCGTGCTCTTTGGTGGAAATTGATGATCAATGTGGGAGTCAACCAGACGTCGGCCGTGCTGAAGGCTCCTTTTGGGGTATTTCAGCAATCAAAAGATGCCCGTATGCTTATGGAAAAAGCCATGAGCGAAGTAATCGATGTAGCAAAAGCCATGAAGGTCAATCTGGTGGAAAATGACCTGAAAGAATGGTACCCGATTCTATATCAGCTCTCCCCCCATGGGAAAACATCCATGCTTCAGGATGTTGAGGCCGGACGGAAAACCGAGGTGGAAGTCTTTGCAGGTAAAATTGTTGAACTGGGTCGACAATTGGGCGTGGCAACACCAGTAAACGACACTCTGCTTTGTATCATCCGGGTTTACGAACAGATGCAACACTATTTTGTATAAATTAAAAAAAAGGAACCAGCGATGCTGAAAGGATCTCAGAAAAAATATCTCAAAGCCCTGGCACACGGACTTAAACCGGTGGTCTTTATCGGGCAAAAAGGCTTAACCCCGACACTGGCAAAAACCATGGATGATGCGCTGGACGCTCATGAACTGATCAAGGTGCGATTTATCGATTTTAAGCAAAAAGAGCATAAGGTTGCATTGACAAAAGAAATAGAAAAAATCCATGGTTGTTCCAAGGTGTCCATGGTCGGTCATATCGTCACTTTTTATCGAATGCATAAAGATCCGAAAAAGCGAAAAATTGCCATGATAGAAGGGACTGTCTGACATGCCCGACAGCATGGAAACTGCGGCGTTAGGTTTTTACGAAGTTCTTTGGAAAATAGCCATACCGGTTCTTTCGCGAAACAAGAGACTGGCGGAAGGGCTGAAACAGCGAATGCTGGACAAGACTCCCCCCAAGGCCGATATCTGGATTCAGGCAGCATCCGCAGGCGAGTCTTATCTTGCTCAGTCCATTTTAAAAAAGCTAAAACCCTTCATGCCGATTCATATCCTGGTAACCTCAGCCACCCGCCAGGGGATGGATATCATCGACAACACCATTTCTGCTATGGGCTCTGAAAATCAACATATTCGTATTTCATCCGCCTATTTTCCGTTTGACCGTCCCAGTATCATGAAAAAGGCAGTGGAACATATCTCCCCACGTGTGATGGTGCTGCTTGAGTCGGAATTATGGCCCGGTCTGCTCTTCGCCTTGAAAAAAGTCGGGAGTAAAGTCCTGGTCATCAATGGCCGAATGGTTGAAAAAAGTCTGAGGCATTATCAGATCTGGCCGTCTTTTTGGAAAAACATCGGTCCAAACCATATCTATGCTGTTTCGCATGAGGATGCCTTTCGATTTGGAACCCTATTCGGCAAAGAAAAGGTTTCCGTCATGTCAAATATCAAGTTTGACAGGATGGCCCCTGAAGAAAACAATCCTGAAATTTTTGAATCTATCAATAAAATTCTTCCTTCTGATATTCCTTTCCTGGTGCTGGCATCGATCAGGAAAGAGGAAGAATCTCTGGTGTTGAAAATGATTCTCAAGATCCTGGCTCATTCGTCCAAAATGGTTATTGGCCTGTTTCCACGCCATATGCATCGGCTTTCCCACTGGGAAAAGGCCCTGAGCAATATGTCCATTCCATGGCGCTATCGGTCCGCAACCAGTGCTGCCGTAGAACCCGGAACGGTGATCATGTGGGACACCTTCGGCGAGTTGGCATCATCGTATCAATTGGCCAGGGCGGCTTTTGTCGGCGGAAGCCTTTCTCCTTCCGGCGGCCAGAATTTTCTGGAACCCCTGATGGCCGGAGTCATTCCAGTCATCGGTCCGTCCTGGTTCCACTTTTACTGGGTAGGTAAACAAATCATCGATCAAGGACTTGTTCAAAAAGCCGACGACTGGGAAAAAGCGGCGGATCTTCTTATTCACGGGGTGGAAACGCCATCCTTCCGTGAGAATATACGCAAAAACGCTTTTGCATATATCAAGAAACGGCAAGGCGGAACCGCCCTGGCCTGCAACGCCATCATTCAACATCTTTCAACCCTGTAATCGGATAAAACCTCGATCCGAAACAGATGATTAAACCAGAACACCAAGGATGATACCGGAATCATTGGGAGTTTTTACCGGTATGCGCCTGATATCTTTGACTCCTGCCTCTGACAACATGTTAGCGATCTGAGATTCCGAATATGATCTTCCCCCATCGGTTCCCAGGAGCATGTTCAGGGAAAAAAGCGCAGGAAATAAGGGCCCGTCCATGGAATCATTTAAAATAAACTCGTGAACAATGATCATGCCCCCCGGTTCTAATGCAGATACAGCTTTTCGGATAATATCCCGACACATTTCCGGGCTTTCGCCGTGCAGAATATGCGACAGCCACACCACATCATATTTGCCTTGAATACCCATTTTCGTGTAATCCCCGTCCTGAAAATCAATGCGATGGGACAACCCGAATCCGGCAATGGTTTTTTCCGCAAAAGGTCTTGTTGTAGGGAGGTCATACACGGTGGCTTCAAGCTCTCGATTATAGAAACAAAAGTGGATGGCATAGGTTCCGGGTCCTCCGCCAAGGTCCAAAAACCGATGCTTTCCGGTCAGATCGATTTCCTGAACCAGTTTTGGTGCCACACTCATGGCCATGTTATACATGCCCATAAGAAAGTTTTCGCGCCATTCTTCATCGCTGAATGCCATCCGCTGGCGAACCGGTTTTCCGGTAATAACCGCCTCATCCAGACGGTTCCAGGATTCCATCAGGTGATGATGATGCATGATCATATAGCCAATATATCCCGGCGCCTTTTGATCAAGAAAAGCTCTTGCACCATCGGTATTTTTAAACTTTTCTCCCGTTTTGATCATCAGCTCCATGGCCGCAAGCGCATTTAAAAGGCGCTCCACACCATCGACATCTGCATCCAGACTGGCGGCAACTTCCTCAGCTGCCAGCTCATGGTCACCGATTATGCTAAAAAGGTCCAGTTTTACTCCCGCATGAAGTGCACAGGTTTTCCAATAGCTACCTGAAATTTCGAGCAGTTTTCCCGGATTCCATTCTTGAAATGACATTTTATTCCCCCTATATTAAGTTTTTTATTGCAATGTTGATTCGAACCATAACCTCATATATCCTCAATTACTATTTATCTTTCGACACTGATTCAATTGCCCGGATTCTTTCCAGAACAGGCGGATGGGAATAATGCAAAAAAACATAAAACGGGTGGGGAACCAGGTTTGATAAATTGTTTACCGATAGTTTTTTCAAGGCCTCAACCATCGGTTTTGAAAAACCGGTGGTTGTTACGGCAAACTTGTCGGCTTCGTACTCATTTTTTCGGGAAACAGCCGAATTAATCAAGCTTAAAAAAAAGACTATGGGGGCATAAAGCATCCCGAAAAAAACCAACCCTCCATAAACGGATACATTTTCCACGTAAAAAGCCTTAAAGAGCCCCTCATATGAAATAAATACGGAAAGGAGATAAAACATTATCCCTGCCTCAACAATCCCGAGAATCATACCCTTTAGGATATGTTTTTTTTTATAATGTCCCATCTCATGGGCCAGCACCGCCACAAGTTCTTCAATGGTATGGCGTGAAATGAGCGTGTCAAAAAGCACAATGCGTTTGTTTTTACCAATTCCCGTGAAAAATGCATTGCTTTTACTGCTTCGCTTGGAACCGTCCATAACATAAACATCTTGGAGAGGAAATCGAATGGATTCGGCATACTCAAATATCGAATCCTTGAGTTGTCCATCCTCCAATGGCTTAAATTTATTAAAAAGCGGCATAATCCAGGCTGGTGCCACATAATGAATAAAGAGGGAATAAAGGGTGACCGCAATCCAGCAAAACAGCCAGGCAATATTTCCGGAATATTCGAAAAACCAGAGAATAACGACCACAAGAGGAACACCCAGCATCACTGAAAGCAGCAACCCTTTGATATGGTCCATCATAAAAGTCCTCATAGTGGTTTTGTTAAAACCGAAACGCTCTTCGATAACAAAGGTTTCATAAATACTGAACGGAATGGAAATGATCGCTTTCAGACCTCCAAGAATCGATATAAACAAAAGACCTGCAATAATCGGCCCCTGGCTGAAATGTCGAACCCAGGTGTCCAACAGGGAAAAACCTCCTGCAAACCAGAAGGCTAAAAGCAGCATCAAATTCGCTGCCGATGAAACCCACCCGAATTGCGTATTGGCCCGGAGATACTCCTGGGATTTTCGGTAATTAGCCTCATCAAAAAGATCTTTAAAAGCATCCGGTATCGGTTCTTGCTGCCGGGAAAGATTCAACACGTCAGAAACAATGTTGAGAATAAATTCAGAAAGAAGAACCAATAAAATAATCATGCCGACAACATTCATTCATCAAACCTCATGGGATAGTTATCTTTCTAATGGAGCATAGACTTCATAAATACATTAGGAATTATTTTAATTTTTTACAATTCCATGGCAATTTTTCAAAATATGAATCGGGTTTGACAACGTTTCGACTTTGGCGTTTAATGTACCCTATATAAAAATTTTAGCCCTTTAGGAATTCTCTTATGGATAATTTCTTTATCGTATTTCCCAAAACCGTTGAAGAGGCTCTGGAAAAGCTAATGCCGGTTCTGACTCTCAAAGAAAAAACCAAGATCGTCAATATGGCGGAAAATGACCTTTTTCATCTTAAAGCGTCTCTTGGATTTTTTATTTACAGCGAATACAGGCTTTGGGGAAATGATCCGCTCATCAATGACTGTAATAAATTTGCCAGTGCAAATAACCTGATTTATGATGAAGCCCTGATGATTATTATCTGGGCCCTATGGAAAAAACTTCAGAGTACCAATCTTTTAAGAGTGGTGAAATAGGTTTTTTTCTGGAAGCCAAATCAGTTGATCCTTCTCTGATCAAGCCTACAATAACTGTAGCTTGTGTCTTCGGAAGGAGGAATTTTAGAAATCATTTTTTCAACGGTTTTCAAGTATTCCCCGGAACGATCCAGATAAAACGATAGTCCGCGGGAAAAATTGCTCCCGACAAGACCGGCCAGAAACATCTGCCCGATCTCACGCTGATTTTTTAACAAATTCTGACTTTGAAGAAGAATCCTGTGTTCCTCATCGGATAAGCTTAAAAGAATTGTTTTAAAAGCAACCCTGGCTCGGGGCTGGTACATCCAGAAATAAAGCAGGTCGAGGCAGTGAAGAATGATCAGCTTTTTCAGATCTCTTGCATCTGAAAAAGATCTGTATCCGGTATCTTCAACAGACCTGAGAGCCTCCAGAACCCGCACCTGTGGAAGAAGAACTTCCAGGTTTGCGTATGCATCGAAAAGCTGGGACAACTTGTTTCTGTAATCTGAAAGTCTTGACCGAATATTCAAATCCCGATCAGCCGTTCCTTCGATAATTCCAGCCATGATATCCGATGATGCTTTTGAAATGACTGCCGCCCAGGTCTGAAGGTGCATATCCACCGCCGAAACTCCCGCAAGAGATAAGACTGCGCCGATGAATGCGTTTAATCCGATGGCTATGGGGATGGACAGTACACTTCGAAAAAAATTTGCGTAAACAGCTGTTTTAGGAAGACCCCGGAAAGCATTGTGACTGGACAGGTATATACCATTGGCCAGGGCAATGCAACTGTACAGCATGACTGGGCTGGTTGTGGTGTTGATCCCGAAAAAACCGTCCAATAATAATGTTTTAACCAACAGATCCAGCAACGGAACAGACCATCCCGTAAAGAAAAGGGAATCGCTGATTCGGTCCCAACTGACATAATCGTTCCATTTCAGAAGCGGAGAACGGCGAAAGCCGCCTCCACCCAGCACGGATTGAAGAATATTCCGAAAAATGGTGATTCCGAACCAGATAAACGCTCCAAAATGCATCAGAATCCACCAGTCATAGTTTAGCCGGAATGTTAAATAAGCCGGAATAAACCCCATTAAAATCATGATCACATTTTTAAGACTGCTGTTTAAATTGGACCAGGAAATTCGGGATCGTTCCTTTTTTACATCATTGGTCCTCAGGTATAATTCATTTCCTTTTTGCGGCTGCGCACCCCCCAGAGTGAATATATTGCCCTGCGGTGTCATCCGGATATCCCTGTCCTGAGGATCCCAGTCATCCCGGTGCCGGTATCCCAGGTATGAAATGAAGGGAATTTTTCTGATCATTTGAAACAACAAATTGATCACATAACTGTAACTTACGTGAGGGATATGGGTGGTTCGCCTGAGCACCGGAAGAAACATAGGGATTATGGTCCTGGATGATCCTTTTGATTCCAATACTTCTTTTTGACTTCTGCCTGGAAGTGTCTCGGTAACAGCCAACCCCATGCCGGGAACTTTGGGGGAATGACCGGTGGAATCACTTCCGATGCGCGATTTCAGCAGGGTACCAGCATAAAGATTTTTCAAGGTATCAAGGTCATGGAGGATCGTCGTCAACTTTTCAATCCGCTCGGCCTTTCGGCTGTCATCCGATGGCTCCAGACAATCGATGGTTTGACGGATGATATGTTTGATTGCCACCACGTTTCCTTCGTTAATGGCCGTTTGAAGGCTGCTGATGGATGAAATATGACCGGTTTTTCCGGCGACATAATCTTTGAGGTTGAAAATTTCCAGGCGGGTAATCATTCCTTCACAATCATAGAGCAGTTCAATGACATCCTCTATGAAAAGATTGCTTAAATTCAGGGTGACACGATAACCGGACCTGAGGGATGCAAGCCGGCTCAGAATTTCGCGGGGAGATAATCGAAGCAACGCCGGTAGATTCGTTTCCTCGGTAACTTTCTCAGGATCGGGAATATCTGGATTTTTAGACGGATCAAGATAGTTCTCGAGGATCGCATCCACATCCATCCGGTTCATCTGAGAAATCATAAACCGCATTTCATTGAGTTGTTCTTCTGAAGCATTTTGGGCGGCTTTTTGAAAAACCGATACCTTATCTTTCATCAATTCGATCATTTTTGAATGGATGAACATAGCCAGATGAATCAGGGACGCCTGGCCCGCACCCACGGAGATGAGAAACTCTCTTTCACTCACCGGTTCCAGACAAATTCCGAATTCCTGATTAATATCCAGCCGGTGAACCTTGTTAAATTTCTCAAGAACATCCATCACATATTTTTGCTGATACCGGGAGACTTCCTTGCCGTCCGACATCAATTTCTGGACCTGTTCCTCAGCTAAAAAACATAAAAAAGCCTGTGAGTCGTGAAATCCCCTTGGAGCCCAAATCAATTTGACAAAACGTTCTCTGAAGGATGCGGAAAACTCGATTCCAACCCTTACCGAAATACCCATGATATTAGCAGCTTCAAGAAGTTCAGCTGCGGACCGGGGTTCTATATAGTTGTAATAAATAACCCTGAGCCTTCGTATGCCTTTGATCCAGGCATCCATGATCAAATGCGTGGAGGATTTTCGGCCTTTGGTATTGATATCATGGACATGATCATCAAATGAAACCTGATTCCACTGCTCCGGCATCTCCAGAAGGTGGTAACGCTTAAGCTGTTTGCGAACAATCCGGGGTTTTCCCGTAGCCGTGATCCGAAAATCATGGGCCAGTTCCAACTGGCGCACATAGTTGCCATGAGCGCGGATAATCTCTTTCATGATCTGCAAAAGCGCACGTGCGGTGTTTTTGGGAAGCGGGCCGGTGGTGACATTTAAGACTTCGTCCCTGAGACACCTTAATGCGCTCAGGCGATCTTCAAACTTGCCGACTTCCAGGGATTTCATAACATGAATGGCGGCGTGGGCAATACGTATCCCCTTGGACTCAGCCATTTCCTTGATCCCTCGGGGATGTAAATACGGAAAAAACCGACGCTCACTACTTTCCAAGGGTTTTTCAGCGGTTAGAACACTATTGACAATTCTGAGCAGGATATGATCCCGGCGGTCAAATAATATCATGGAGCGAAAATTAATTTCATAATCCTTTCAAATGAATAGAATTCAAGGAAAGTTGCTGAGAAAAGACCATACGTTATCTGTGTTACGCAAGCAGCCCTTCATTATTCCTAACATATTTCTAACATTATATCCGCTTTATCAGGTTTGTCAAAGGCTCTGATCAAAGGATTTATCCGGGATATGGATTCGTAAACGGTTTTGAGTTGCCC
>CAYZJH010000085.1:0-14871 GCA_964478625.1 uncultured Desulfobacteraceae bacterium | reverse complement strand
TAAGGATTAATGGTTCTGAAGTTTAGTGGAAAAATACAGGATTCACCCCATTGTTATGGTGACAGAAAATAAATTAAGGTAACCTAAATTAAACGAATCCATTTGAAGAATCTTCTAACGCGTCATACCGGCAGAGATGCCGGTATCCAGTCAAGTGGTTATACTTCATGGATTCCGGCTTTTGCAGGAATGACGGATAATTCTCTGTCAAATCGGTCAGTTTGGGGGTAAAAATATTGTTGCATAACTTGGCTGTGTTTGACAACCATCGAGGCAATTTTCGCCCCGTTATAAAAAGGAGGGTAAAATGGGGATAGAAATCGGCGGCCTTTTCGGCCTTATCATTTTAATCGCAAATGTCTGGGCTATTGTGAAGACTATCGGCAGTTCGGCGACCACCGGCAGGAAAGTGTTTTGGATCGTTCTGATTTTGATTCTTCCTGTTTTGGGACTCATTTTATGGCTTGTTGCAGGCCCCCGGTCGGATCTGTAAGGCTCAGGATGCCTGAGATTTCGGAAACGTTAATAAAACTGCCCATTCTGTATAAAGGTAATAAATTTTCCCGGAAGGGAACCGGTGATATGGAAAAAAATTCAGACCGGCCTCCCCGGAGAAGGCATCCATGAAGCGGAACTCATTGATATACGGTCTCCGAAGGGGAACCGGGTGATCAGGGAACCCGGGGTAGATTTTACAGAAGTGAAATCCAGCAGTCCGGGGGGGCCAAGTCGCCTTGTTGAACCCACAAAAGATGCCGGATCCGATGAAAAAGCGGTTGTCCCCGGTACTTGCTAACTCTTGAATTTTAAAGCAGCATCACTAAAAGCGGACTTCAAGGATTCCCATTTAGAATCCAAATCATCTTTCATGGACTGCCACTGATCATCGCTTGCATCGACAAGCTCTGCCAGTTTGTTTTTCCCTTCTTTGATTTTAGCTTCAAGCTCGTCAGCCTTTTTGTTTATTTCAAGTTTAGCATCCGCGCTGGCACCTGATGCTTTTGCTCTCATTTTGTCAATCTCTGATCGCCATTCCTCCAGTTTAGCCTTGATTTTTTGCTCATAAATTTCTTTTTCACTCATATCATTTCTCCTTTAGTTTCATCAGTTGGGTTTTATGAGAATTTGATTCCACCTGTTCTTACTCTAACGATAACCGGTTGGGAAAAAAATACCCACTGGGGTGTATCTTATGACCAAGAAGATGGTATTTGATTTTTTTGGCATTCCTTGAAGTAGATGATCTCGATAAGCCTGTGCTACTGTAATTCCTGAATCCATATCATTGTTCCCGGTGTGATAAATACTGTTCTCAGCTAATTTCAAAATCTATTTTCAAACCCTATATTAACGGCTTGACAGTACAAAGTTCTCCGTCATGCCAGACTTGATCCGGCATCCAGAAAAACCGGCTTCCTTAATCCGCCTGGATAGCGCTGCGCTTCACTTTTTGCCCGGCCTTCGCCGGAATTGCGATAAAATAAAATCGATTATAATTGATTTCAAACAGTTATGAGAACTTAAGACTGTCAAGTTACCGGTTAATCCGATAAAAACTTTTTTAAAACTAAGAAAACAAGGAGGTTTAATATATGATACCGAAATACCTGATCATCTTCTTAACAATTGGCTTCACCATAGGGCTCTCTTTTGGCGTTAAGGCTGAAAAAACTCAAGGGGGCACTGACGTCGTGGCGACAAATAAAACCGAATCGAAAACGCCGACTTCAACAGGATCAGAAAAAAGCAATGATTTATGGTTAAAATCGAAACTGGTAACAACCTATACATTGAATGAACATCTGAATCCATTCGAAATAGATGTTACGGTTGATGATGGGGTGGTCACTCTTACCGGAACTGTGGAGGACCGTATTGAAAAGGAACTCGCGGAGGAAATCGCACGGGGCGTAGAAGGCGTCAGGAGGGTGGAAAATAAAATATCTGTAGAACCTGAATCCGAAAGTCGTACAAAGGATCCGGGTTTTTTCCGAGCAGTGGAAGATGCCTCAACCACCGCAAGGGTGAAGTACAACCTCGTGTGGAATCGCAATACCAGCGGACTGGACATCAAGGTAAAAACAAGTGATGGAACTGTAACTTTGACAGGATCGATCGGATCCAAAATCGAAAAAGATCTGGCTGTCCAAATAGCAAAAAACACCAAGGGTGTTATCGATGTTATGGATCGTCTGGAGGTCAGTGAAAAGGAAGTTGATAAAGAAGAAAAAAGCGTTCTGGAAAAAACCGGTCAGTTCATGGGTGATGCGTGGATCACCAGTAAGGTCAAAACCGTTTTTCTGTTTAACAAAAACATGGAAGGATCCCAGATAACGGTCACCACCCAGAAAGGAGTTGTCGCACTGGAAGGATCCGTAAAATCCGAAAAGCAGAAGCAACAAGCAATCCAGCTTGCAAATGAGGTTGTAAACGTTAAATCGGTTCAATCAAATCTTACCATAGAAAGGTAGAAAAATAAAAAAGGAGATCTTCATATGCCGAATTTTAGAAAAATACGACAAACCGGCTTGGTAACGGGAATGGCAATTTTATTCATAATGAGTCTTGCAGCATGTCAGACTCCGGCTGGAAGAAGCGCCGGCGGCGTCATCGACGATTCAACCATAACAACCAAAGTAAAAGCTAAACTGTTTAACGATAAATTGTTAAGCGGATTTGCCATTTCAGTTGATACTTTCCAGGGCGAGGTCACTTTGACCGGTGGTGTGGATAATCAGCAATTGAAGGATCGCGCGGGCAATATTGCGGGCTCGGTAAGAGGAGTGAAAAAGGTCAATAATCTTTTGACGATTAAGTGAATTCAGACTGATGTCAAGACCGGTTTCAAGAGAATTGAAAGCTGTTTCTCGCAAAGAACAATAAAAGGAAGGGGGATTTATGATGGTACATTTTGCTCTCCAACCTCTGCTTGCCTTGATCGCCGGAATATTGATTCTTCTGGTACCCAGAATGCTCAATTACATTGTGGCGATTTATTTGATTTCTTACGGCATTTTAGGTTTGGTGCGATAATCCGGAATTGTTGAAAATATTAAAAAGTTGCGCCGCAAAAAATAATTTGCGGCGTTATTTTTTTGATGGTCCAATAAGTTAAGATGAATTTCCGGACCGGTAAGTAAAATCGGAAATCATAAAAATCAGGTCAAAAGCAACATCAGACCAGCAGTGTAATATTGAATTCTTTTGATAGTATTCAATGGGTTTTTGTTTTACAATCCTCCCAGAGGTAATTATTGTATACGCGTATCCAATTTTTATCGACTACCACTGTATTATCCGCAAAAAAAGATAATTAAACCAAGGGGAAAATGAAAAATGAGAATATTTTTCAAAAAAACAATCGCCTGATTTGGAGATTTAAGAAAAAATACGACACAAAGTAAAACCTTAAGGAGGATATCATGAAAAATACAGGATTTAGATTCATTTTTGTAATGGTTTCAGCAATTTTTCTTGCTTCTTCTGCCTACGCCGGCGACAAAATGGGGGGCTCCATGGAAACCAAACGAGCAGGGCAGATTCTCGGAAAATCGGTGATCAGCCAGGACGGAAAAAACCTGGGAATTTTGTACGATCTGGTTATCTTCGGAAAAGGCTTTGTCCATTATGGGATCCTGGCCTTAGAAGACCGGAAAGACGAATATATTGCAATACCTTTTTATGCCCTGGAAAGCCAAAACGAGAAAGACATGCTTGTGCTTCACATGGATTTTGAAAAAGTTAAAGGCGCTCCCTCATTTTCCATGAAAGAGATTACCGATTGGGATAACTCTGAAATCGGTGATAAAGTTCATAACTATTTTGGAATGGAAATGAAAAAAGGGCATCCAAAATACCCTCGCGGAAAATAGCCGTTTGGGGACACTGGCAGGATACCCGAATCCGGGATTCGGGTATCCTGAGGACCCAACCTCCTGGTTATTGCGCTGGAAAAATTAATTTTTTGATCAATCTCAATTTGTTCTTTGAATCATCCCCAAAGTGAGCGCAGGAATAATGGAAGTAGTGGTTCCGTAAGATAAAACAGGAGTAAACACTTATGAAACAATGCCAAAGAATGTGGGTATGCTTGACGCCGGTTTTCACCGCCACGATGTTTTTTTTGATTTCAGGATGGTTTATAAATCATGATGCCCATGCAAATGATCCGAATATGTCTGCTCAACTGATTGAGCCCTGCGAACTTATTACCAGGATGGAAGCCGAAGAGATCATGGGGGAAAAAATGAAAGATGGTCAGTATAGTGAAAATAAAGTGGTGGGCCAGAAAATATGTTTTTATGAAGCGGCAGATGAGAACTCCTTTGCCTTTCTGCAGGTCAGTCTGACACAGAACTCATTTATTTCCCCAAACGTTCTGGCTTCCGGCCAAAATACTCAAACCATTTTCAATTCGATTAAGGAAGCTTTCCCGGAACGACAGGATATCAAGGGTATGGGAGATGATGCTTTTATTGCCACTCCCGGAATCCATATTTTAAAGGGTGACCATTACCTGACAATTGGTGTGGGAAATATCAATCGCAACAAGGATAAACTGACAGATGCCGGTGCGAAGGCCATGGCCAACCTTAAGTTGAAATTGTAAATTAAAAGCCGTTTTTATACATCCATTTAATTTCTGATTTTTTTCCTGAATATTTTATTGCACGATATGGACGTAACATATGTCTAAAAGCCTTTTCAATTTGGTACCAAACCTGAAAATCAGTCAGATTAAGCACTTTTGAAATATCAGAAAAAGTGTTTTTTAATTACCTCCGGAGTCAAACCATCCCATGGGCGCATACCTTATCTTTCCAAATTACACCCAGGCATATTTTTGAATTTCACTGGATACTCTTAGCTGCATTTTATAAATCATGGGGGGGGTTGACAGCGTCCGATAAAATTGTTGGGGCTGAAGCCAAATCACTGCCAACTAACCGACCTGACTATATGATAATCCACGTGCAAAAGATGAATAATTATTGGCTGGATCAAAAGTCCTTTATTCCCTCTCCCATCGGCCGGTTCTTTGCACATACACGGCACAGGGGGCATTTTTAACTGATTGAATCCTGATGATCGAGTTTTTTTCGTCATTCCTGCGAAACCTGTCCCGGGCTTGAACCGGGAGCAGGAATCCATAAGATTTCAGAGGCTGACTGGATAGCGCTGAAAGCTTCACTTCGTGCCAGGTCTCCGCTTCGCTGCGCCCAAAATGACGGCAAGTTGGAACATTCAGCCATCAAAAAGTTGATCACCAGGCGAATAAACTAATCACAAAATAAAAATAATTTCAGTATGAAATCAGTATCCCGGTGTCAAGTGTGTATAAAAATCATCCCATCGGGAGAGGTGGGAGGAGGAAATAAAGGACTTTTCGTTCAGCCACTGATCATCAGACGAAATACGTTCTTAAAAATAGACCGAACAGGGTAGTTTTCTTCAGGAGATACTTTATTTTTATTCAACAGGGTGGTTTGTATTATAAAATTGACAATTCCTTTTTTTTTGCTATGGTTCAGAAATTATGGTTTTGAATAAATTTTCTGCCTGATTCAGGTGCCGAGAGATTCTTCTTTTATTCGGATTGTCGCCTATATAGCAATTTTAAAAGACTGAAAGGGTTATAATTGATATGACTTCCAAAAAAAAGATGGTCATCGTCGAAGATCACCAGCTGCTCAGGGAGGGGCTGAAAACAATGATTTCTGCATTCGAAAACATCGAAATCGTTGGTGAGGCCGATGACGGTTTGGAGGCGATCCGAATGGTGCGAAAAATCCAACCGGACATAATTTTACTGGATCTTTCCATGCCTAAAATGGACGGCATTTCGATCATGAAAGAGGTTAAATCTCAATTTCCCGATATTAAAATTCTGGTACTTACCATTCACGAAGTCGACCATTATGTTCTGGAAGCGTTTGATGCCGGAGCCGATGGTTATTGCATCAAAAATGCAAGTCGCCTGGAGCTTGAAGTTGCGATAAACAGTGTCATTGATGGGAAAATGTATGTGAGTCCCGGAATTACAAGTAAAGTACTGGAAGGTTACATGGAAGGGCAGAAAAAACTTAAGGAAAAATCGACCTGGGACAGGGTCACAAACAGGGAACGCGAAATATTGAAACTCATTGCGGAAGGGTACCCCAATAAAGAGATCGCCGAATTTTTACATATCAGTGTCAAAACCGTAGAAAAGCATCGTGCCAATATCATGAAAAAACTGGACATTCATAACGTTGCTTCCCTTACGGCTTACGCCATTGAAAGAGGCCTGATCATCTAGCTCCCGTGACTCAGGGTCCGGTTATTCAATTACGGATTATTTTGTTCAAATCCGGCAATTATTTTCAGCCTCATCCGGTGTCGATCAAAAGTCAAAAAAAAGGGGGATCACAGCAGACTTGATCCCCTCTTTTTTTCCCTAATTTAAACCCAAAGCGAACAGGGTTCAGGTTTTAGCGATTACCTTAATATTTTTAGGGTGAAAAGGATTTATTGGGAGTCCAATTTTTCCTGTGTTTTTTCCTTTGCCTCTTTTACCCTGTCCATGCACTTTTCTTCTTTTTTCTCATCAGGGCCTTTATAAGTTTTCGCCTCGGAAGATTTCACATTTAGTTTATCAATGATATTTTGACGATATTCTTCGCCTTCCTTGACTCTGTCTTTTTCTTCGGCCATATAATTTACACCCCCTTCATTTCCAAGTCCATATTTGAGGTTCAGATTTACTTTTAACCTCTTTGATTCTTACCCTATCTCATCTTTGCCCGGATTAAAATACCGGCTGGTATGTATATATGAAGCCTGAAAACATTATTTAAGCCGTGAGTGACGAGTATTGAATGGAAAAATGCCTGCTGCCATCTATGGATTGTCTGGAGAAAGCACCAGGCCGGATGCGGGAAAAGGTATTTTCAGTTTTCGCATTCTGCTCCTTAAAGTGTTGGGATTGATTCCGAGAATTTGAGCTGCACCATCTTTTCCCGAGATTTTTCCGTTAGTCAACTGCAATGCCTTTTTAATATGAAACCTCATGGCCTCATCCAAAGATACGACCGAATGAGGTTCAGACAAAATTGCTCCGGTATCCAAATGTTTTTGTGGAATCATGAAATGATCGAATCGGAGGAACTCCCGGTCTTTTTGTCCTTTGCTTTGAATAAGCGCCCTTTCCAGGATATTCTCCAGTTCACGGATATTGCCGGGCCAGGAATAGTCCTTAAGTTTTTCCAGATCATAGGGTGCGATATGGGGTGGGGTATGAATCTTGAGGCTTTTTGATTTTTTTCCCAGGATATGATGAATCAGCGGGGGAATGTCTTCTTTCCGGTGTCTTAAAGGCGGAATCATAATTGGAAATGTATTGATCCGATACCACAGATCTTCGCGAAAATGGCCGGAACCTATCATTTCTTCCAGATTTCTGTGTGTTGCACTCATAACTCTGACATCCACCGGTATGGTTCTTTTTCCCCCGACCCGTCGAATTTCACCGTTCTGAATAGCCCGAAGCAGCCTCACCTGGGCCTGGGGAGAAAGCTCGCCGATTTCATCCAAAAAAATACTCCCCTTGTCAGCCCGTTCAAAAAAACCTCTCTTGGTGTCAATGGCCCCCGTAAATGCCCCTTTTTCATGACCGAAAAGTTCGCTGTCCAGAAGATCTCCCGGAATGGCCCCGCAATTGACTTTTATGAATGCATGGTTTCTTCGGGGAGACATGTCGTGAATGGCATTAGCAATAACCTCCTTGCCGACGCCGGATTCCCCGAGCAGCATCACCGGTGTATTCACAGGGGCCACCTGCCGCACCATTTCCATGATACTTTTCAGCCCGAAATGCGCACCAACGATTTCATCAACTGAAATCTGACTCATCTCCCGCCGCAACTCCCAGTTTTCGGCCTCCACCATTTCCTTAAGTTTTAACACCTCCTGATAGCGTAATGCATTTGACATGGCGATGGTAAACGGCTCCTTCAACAATGAAACAAGTCGTCCATGGCTTTCGGTAAACTGCCCCTCTCCCCGGGCCATGATCCCCAAGGCTCCTGTATTCTGTTCCTCCAGGCTGAGGATAATAATGATAAAAGACAGATGAGACAGGTCAAAATCCTTGAATAACACCTGGGCTACAGGATTAAACCTGGGTTCATTAACGATTTTAAATTGTTGCAAGTCCTGAAGGCCGGACTCGATAAAACGGATCGTGTTTTTATCCAGGGGGGTAATGGGCAGTTTTTTGTTGTCACCATTGTCGGTGGTCATGGCCAAGCACCGTATGAGTCCCAAATCAGGTTCAAACAGATTGAGAAACATGCCCGACACGGGCATAAATTTTCCCAGATATTTCATGCAACGCCGCAGCACCGTTTCAATGTCCAGGTTGCTACAAATCAGCATGGTGGCCTGACGGAAAAAATCATTTTCATTCAATTTCATTCTATTTACCTTAAATTCGTTAGAAGTTCTCAAATTCTTACGATATTTCATACATCTTGTTACATATCATAACAATTTTGACGAAATATAACAAATTGAAAAACGTTATCCTTTAAGGGTTTGAATTGTCGCTGAAAATTGAAATGGTACGGATTTGGCTATACTAATCAAAGGATATGATTATTACCATTATCAACTGCCGCAAAAGGCAGGAGGAATTATTATGAGTTGGATCGAAGTGGTTACTGTCAGAACCGCGGGAAAAACCGAATTTATAAAAGCCCTGGAATTTTTTCGGCAGATGAACGAAAGTCTGAAGGCCGATGAAAAACTGAGGGTCAAAGTTTTCCGCAATTTCAACTATGATTTGGATCTGAGTATTCACATCTACCGTGATTGCGTGGCGGAAACGCCGGCCAAAACCGCCTGCGGCATCCGATTGTGCAAATTGTTGTCCCGTTTCGGCATTGCTGATCACAGTGTTTGGCAGCCGGTTCAGCTTGAAAAAAACAGTTGATAAAGATCTAAGGAGGAGAAAATAAACGATGCAGTATAGTCTTATGATGAATCCCTTTCAACAGGCACGTGAAATACAATCAACTGTCAGCAGGTGTTATTGTTCAAATCCGATTTTGAATAAGAGACATTCTTATTGCCGGTTTGCAATGGCAATCTGTCTTTTCTGTTTGCTTTTGGTACCGTTTGCAGCAATTGCCGGTCCTCCCGGCTCTGGAGAAGCACCTTTACCCCTTGTGGCGGTGGATCCGGTGATTGTCCGGGACATCAACCCCCCCACTGATTATGTGGGACATGTGGAAGCAATACAGGTGGTGGATATAAGGGCCCGGGTGGAGGGGTTTCTGGAGCAGGTTAATTTCAAGGAAGGCGACCTGGTCCATTCAGGTGATCTTCTTTATGTGATCGAACAAGCTCCCTATAAAGCCCAGGTGGATTCCGACGTGGCCGGTGTGGCCCGGGCCGAAGCGGAACTGGCCCGAAGCGCCCAGCATTTAAGAAGGCTTCGGTCGGCATTGCCTGAAAGCATACCTGCCATGGATCTGGACGAAGCAATCGCCGCTGAACTTCAGGCAAAAGCGCAAATCGCCCAGGCCAAAGCCGCTCTGACCCGGTCGAGGCTTAATATCGGCTATACCATGATTTATGCACCTATCAGCGGACGTATCGGACGAACCGCTTACACACAGGGCAATCTGGTGGGTCCGACCTCTGTTCCTCTGGCCCGCATAGTTCAGATGGATCCGATCCGTGTTCTTTTTTCAATCAGCGAAAATGATCTTGGTACCGTTCAAGCGGCTCTGGGAGATGCTGATGTTGAGATGGAAGCCCGGCAAAATCAGGCTCTGGTCACAAGACTCCGGTTATCCGGCGGCTCTATGTTCAAAGGGGAAGGACGGATCGATTTTCTCGATAACCAGGTGGATAGCACCACCGGTACGATTGCAGTCAGGGCCGAATTTGGCAATCCCGAGGGGAGGCTGATTCCTGGGCAATATGTCAATGTCCTGCTCACGATGGCCGAGCCCAAATTGCTGCCGGTGGTATCACAAGCCGCCGTCCAGCAGGACCATGACGGAGCTTACGTGCTTACGGTGGATAAGGATAATCATGTAGCCGTGCGCCGAATCAAAACCGGTCCGATAATCGAGGACCTCTGGGCAGTCGAGTCCGGTCTGAGCGAAGGAGAAATGGTCATTGTTGAGGGAATACAGAAAGTTCAGCCCGGTATGGTCGTAAAAACCACCACCAACGATCAGGGGCAAGGGAGGTAGCCGATGTTTTCACGGATTTTCATAGAACGTCCGCGCCTGGCGGTGGTAATATCGATCGTTATTACCCTGGCAGGTATCATTGCGATTTTTAATATTCCCGTAGCCCAGTATCCACCCATTACTCCACCGGTGGTCCGGGTCAGCACGATTTATCCGGGGGCCAACGCTCAGGTGGTGGCCGATACAGTGGCTGCGGTCATTGAAAAGGAAGTCAACGGCGTCGAAAAAATGCTCTATATGGAGTCCAGTTGTTCCAATGATGGCCGGTACGATTTATCCGTCACCTTCGCCGTTGGTACAAATCCGGATATCAATCAGGTCAACCTCCAGAACCGTGTGCAACTGGCAACCACCAAACTTCCCCAGGAGGTGATTGATCAGGGGATTTCCGTGCGTCAACGCTCCACTGACATTTTGGGAGTCATTACCTTTGTTTCCCCTAGTGGAACACGGGACAGACTTTTTTTGAGCAACTATGTCAGCAGAAACATCACCGATGCTCTGGTGCGAATTGATGGTGTCAGTGATGTTTTTATTTTCGGCGAATTTGAATACAGCATGCGCATCTGGCTCGACCCGGACCGACTCACCGCCCGCGGTCTTACTGCAGACGATGTCATAGCAGCCATTCGTCGTCAGAATGTCCAGGCTGCGGCAGGTGCCATTGGGACCTCACCCAATATCCCGGGCCAGCAGTTACAGTTTACCCTGACTGCCAAAGGACGGCTGGATGATCCTCTGGAGTTTGAAAATATCATCGTTCGCGGAAATGATCAGGGAGGACTGGTGCGGGTCCGCGATGTGGCGCGGGTGGAGCTGGGCGGCCAGACTTACGCCACGCACTCCACCATCGACGGTCAGAACAATCTGGGGCTCGGTGTCTACCGTTCATCGGATGCCAACGCCCTGGATACCATGAACGCAGTTCGCAACAAGCTCAAGGAGTTGGCTCCGGGCCTGCCGGACGACGTGGAGTACAATGTCATGTACGATACCACCCGGTATGTCTCGGCGGCCATTCATGAAATCATCTGGACGTTGGGACTGACTTTCATTCTGGTTCTTTTCGTCAACTACCTGTTTTTACAAGACTGGCGGGCGACTTTGGTACCCACCGTGACCATTCCGGTTTCACTGATCGGTACTTTTGCAGTCCTGCTGGCCATGGGGTACAGCGCCAACACCATCTCCCTGTTTGCCCTGATCATGGCCATCGGACTGGTGGTGGATGATGCCATTGTGGTGGTGGAAAACGTCTACCGGATCATGGATCAAAATAAACTGAGCCCTAAGCCGGCAACCATCAAGGCCATGGGGCAGGTTACCGGCCCGATTGTTGCCACTACCCTGGTATTGCTGGCCGTATTCGTGCCGGTTGCTTTTATGCCGGGTATTACCGGGCAGCTTTACAAACAGTTTGCGGTCACCATTTCAGTTTCGGTGATCATATCCTCCATCAATGCACTGACACTTAGCCCTGCGTTATGTGCCGTGTTACTCCAAAAACCCAGAATACCTCAACGGGGTCCGTTAGCCTGGTTCAACAAAGCACTGGCAAAGTCGCGAAATACCTATACCCGCGTATCTGGCTGGTTGATCCGACGATTGATTGTGGCATGTCTTATTTTTGCCGGAGTGATTGGCGGTGCCTGGTTTTTAGGAATTTACAGTCACAGAAGTTTTTTGCCCCAGGAGGACCTGGGCGCTTTTTTTATCAATGCCCAATTACCCGAAGGCGCTTCTCTTGAAAGGACCCGAGAGGTCATGGCCAGAGCCACGGAGACCCTATCCCGGATTGACGGAGTTGACAATGTGCTGGGGGTCAGCGGGTTCAGCCTGCTCAGTGGAGTGGCTGAAAACGTCGGTTTTGGTATTGCTGTCTTGAAACCCTGGAATGAGCGAAAGCGTCCGGAACAGCAATTGGATGCCATCATCGGCCAGGGCATGGGAAGGCTTTCAGCCATTACCACTGCCAATATTTTTGCCTTTGCACCGCCTCCTATCCAGGGATTGGGCACCACCGGAGGATTTGATTTCCGGCTACTGGCATTGGAAAACCAACCACCCCGGGAGATTGCCGCGGTAACCCGCGCACTGGTGGTAGCCGCCAATCAGGATCCAACCTTAAGTGGGGTGTTTTCAACGTACACAGCCAACACACCCCAGATCTATGTTGATATAGATCGTACGCGGGCGGAATTTCTCAAGGTTCCGGTCAGTCGAATCTTCGGCACCTTGCAACAGCAGCTTGGTTCTGGATTTGTCAATGACTTCAACCTTTATGGCCGCACGTATCAGGTAAGGGTGCAGGCTGAAGCCGAATTTCGCAATAAGCCAGCCGATATTGCCCGGCTTTATGTCCGAAGTGAGGATGGACAAATGATTCCTCTCAAAAGCCTGGTCAACCTTTCTAATGTAGTGGCTCCACAATTGATCTACCGGTACAACCAGTTTACCAGTGTGCAGGTAAACGGCACCGCAGCCCCGGGGTTTTCATCGACCGATGCCATGGCAGCCATGGAAAAGCTGGCAGCCGATACGTTGCCGCCGGGGTATTCTTTTGACTGGTCCACCATGTCTTTTCAGGAGCGAGAAGCCGGAGGCAAAATCGGTTTCCTGTTTGCCCTGGCCTTTATATTCGCTTACCTTTTTCTGGTGGGACAATATGAGAGCTGGAATATTCCGTTGTCCATCATTTTTTCCGTTCCGGTGGCCACATTGGGAGCTCTGGTGGGACTGTGGATTATGAAAATGCCCCTTTCCATTTATGCCCAGATCGGCCTTGTACTCCTGGTGGGCCTGGCCGCCAAGAACGCCATTCTTATCGTGGAATTTTCAAAGGATCGGAGGCAGCAGGGTCTTTCCATTTACAAGTCTGCGGTGGAAGGTGCCGGTATCCGTTTCAGACCGGTGTTGATGACCGCATTTACCTTTATCCTGGGTGTTGCTCCCATGATGATCGCCACAGGCGCCGGTGCCGGAAGCCGAAGGGCTATCGGCACCACGGTTGTTTCCGGTATGCTGGCGGCCACGGTAGTAGGGATTTTTCTGATCCCGCCCCTTTATTACACATTCCAGACATTGGGGGAAAAAGGGAGTGCCTGGTGGGCAAAACGAAAGGAAAAGGCCGAGGCGGAGGCATGATTTTTCAGAATCTAAGAAACGCAGAAGGTAAGGCAATAATGAAACATGTATTTATGAACCAACCCGCAAATACCCGATCGAAATTATTCAAATTTTTTTGGATGATTATCGGACTCATGGTCTCAATTGGGGTGCTTCTAACCGGTTGTGCTACAGTAGGGCCGGATTATATCCCGGTACAACCCGATTCCCCGGAAAAATGGCATGCTGAAATGACCGGCGGGCTTGTTGCAGACCAGCCCGGGCCGGAAACTCTGGCACACTGGTGGACCAATTTTAACGATCCTGAACTGACCGGTTTGATGGAAAAGGCGGTGACCGGAAACCTGGATTTGCAGATAGCTCAATCTCGAATTCGTGAGGCCAGGGCTCTTCGGGGTATCAACCGGGCCAGCTTGTTTCCTGTGGTGGATGCCGTGGCTTCAGCGTCAAAACAGCGGTCCGCCATGTCCGGAAATAATGCCGAAGAAATCGAATACTACTCGGCAGGTTTTGATGCAGGGTGGGAAATCGATATTTTCGGCGGGCTGCGCCGTTCCGTGGAGGCATCCCAGGCTGAACTGGAGGCAATTCAGGAAAATTTACATCACACCCTGATCAGCCTGATGGCCGAAGTGGCTCTCAATTATGTGGAAGTAGGCACTTTTCAGGCCCGTCTGGATGTTATACGGGCCAACATAAAAACCCAACAGGAAACATATGACCTGAACCTTTCAAGATACCAGGCCGGTATTATCGACGAATTAGCCCTTCAGGAATCTCTCAGGACTCTGGAAAGCTCCCGATCCATTATTCCGTCTCTGGAGGCCGGATTGTCAGCCGCCAAAAATCGGTTAACGGTGCTGCTGGGAAAATCACCCGGCGAACTAGCACACGAGTTGGCCGGAATAAAACCGATAACGACCATTCCTGCAACCATCGCTGTGGGGATTCCGGCTGAAACATTGCGGAATCGTCCGGATGTTCGTCGGGCCGAACGATTAGTAGCTGCTCAGACTGCCAGAATCGGTGTGGCCACGGCTGATCTGTATCCCAGATTCAGACTGTTGGGAACCATAGGCATAGAATCTGTCAATAGCGGTGATTTTTTTGATTGGGACAGCCGATTCTGGGGGATAGGCCCCAGTGTTTCATGGAGAATTTTTGATGCAGGAGCAATCCGCCAAAATATCGAAGTACAGTCCGCCAGACAGGAAAATGCACTGATTGAATATGAAGCGACAGTTCTTCATGCCCATGAGGAAGTAGAAAATGCATTGGTGGATTATGCCAAGGAACAGCGCCGCAGAGATTCTCTGGTTGACGCTGTCCGGGCTGCCGAGCGTGCTGAACTGCTGGCCCTTGAACGCTATAAGGCCGGACTGGTGGGTTTTTTTAATGTACTTGACACCCAGCGATCCCTGCTGGTGCTGCAGGACGAACTCAACCAGAGTAACGGGGCAGTGCTCGCCAACCTGGTGCGCCTTTACAAAGCTTTGGGCGG
>CAYZJH010000084.1:0-14948 GCA_964478625.1 uncultured Desulfobacteraceae bacterium | reverse complement strand
GGATGAAAAGGGCATGTTTCACGTGAAACATGCCCTTTTCATCAAAAAATTCGCACTAGGATTGACAACTTAAAAATAACATAGTATTAAAGTCGACCATTGCTCTCCAGGGAGACCTAAAGGCAAAAAAAACAAACATGCCTTTTGGGTCACCGGAGCATAAGTCGGTACCCTAAAATTAAAATAAAAACCGGGATTCCCATTATAGATGCGAATTCCGGTTTTTTTTAGATCTATCGGTTATCGCCGATAAATGGACATGATAAGATCTGCGATGAAATGGATGTGGCCCGGATATGAGTGAATAGGAACACCATGAAATTTGCTTTAACAGCCCATGCCAAAAGGACTCTGAAAAGACCAAACCGGTGTAGGAAAAACAGAAGAGGCCTTAAGGATTGTCATCTTTCAGCCTGGCTTGACCAGGTTGGCCTCAATTGGTCACAAACCGGTCCCTTAGGACATCTCCTATACACCGCTGATGTTTGCACTTCAAGTATGGATCTCGCATGGGATCTTCAGGATAGGTTGTTATTTCCGGAATGGTCTTCGGTTCTGGTCCACTGCCAAGAAAAAGGTCGTGGCCAATTCGGAAGAACCTGGAGTTCTCCTCCCGGAAATCTCTATGCATCCTTGAGGCTTCCCTCAAAACAATTACGATCCTCTTCTTTAATTCCTTTCATCGTTGCTTACGCAGTTCAAAAACTGTTTATGGATCTGGGTCTTTGTTCGGAATTCAAGTGGCCCAACGATATTTTGGCAGGCCGAAAAAAAGTTGGAGGAATACTGGTTGAAGAAAAATCAGGCGTACTGATTGCCGGTATTGGTATTAATCTGTCAAAAACGCCTGTCCTAAATGGTTTAAAATCCCCACCGTCAATTCCGGCAACTCACCTCAAAGAATTCGGTTTGTTGTTAAGCCCCCATGAAATTTGGCCTTCCATAATCCTGGAAATCAAAAAACAAATTCAAACCTATTGCTCTGATACACGTGGTGAACAGCTATTGAAAAATCTCGAACATCACTTGGCTTTTATGGGAGAGAAAGTGGTGTTCAAAAATCAATATGGAAAGAGATTTCCGGCCCTGATTGCAGGACTATCCGGAACCGGAGGAATCCGATTGTTAACTTCCAATGGAGAGAAGATTCAACATTCGGGCAGTATTTTCCCTGTTTTTTATTAACTTGTGGAGAGAAAATGAAAACCTTTGAAACTGTATGTAAGGAAATCCATGGAAAAAAAATTCTGGTTGCCAACCGCGGCATAGCCGCACGCAGAATAAGCCGAACCATCCGTGAATTTTTAGGCGCAATCCCGGTAATCACCGTAACGGATGTTGATAAAACAGCTCCATTTACTGCAGGGGCCAGAGAACTTGTTCTTTTGGGACAAAATCCCAGGGCCTATCTTGAGCTTGACCGGATTATCAGTATTGCCAAAAAGCAGGGAATCACCGCTGTTCATCCTGGATGGGGTTTTGCTTCGGAGGATTCCAGTTTTCCTGCCAAATGCCGCCAGGCAGGTCTTCTTTTCATTGGGCCTTCCACCGAAGGCATGGACCTGTTAGGCAACAAGGTCAAGGTCCGTGAACTAGCCAGAAGTCTCGATATTCCGGTGGTACCCGGCTCTCAGGGGGCTGTGGATGTGGAAACCGCCCGTAAGGTGGCTATCGATATGGGACTCCCGGTAATGCTCAAAGCAGAGGGAGGTGGGGGGGGGAGAGGTATTTATGAAGTATTTGATCTGAATCAACTGGAAACCGCATTTTCAAAAGCATCGGCACTGGCTCATGCCTCTTTCGGAAATCCCCGTCTTTTTGTTGAAAAACTTCTGACATCGGTGCGTCATATTGAAATCCAGATCATTGCAGACCGATATGGCAATGTTTTTGCTTTTGATGAACGGGATTGCACTGTTCAGAGAAACCATCAGAAACTCGTGGAAATTACTCCCTCTCCGTGGCCGAAAATGACCGAAACCCTCAGAATCCGCCTGAAAAATTACGCAAAAAAACTGATAAAAGCCGTTGGATATTATTCCCTGGCTACGGTGGAATTTCTGGTGGACGATCAAGGAAATGTATATCTCATTGAAGTAAACACCAGACTTCAGGTGGAACACGGAATCACTGAATGCCGATATGGAGTGGATCTTGTGGAAGAGCAGATTGCTGTGGCTTTTGGAGCAAAACTCCGCTTTAATGAAGAAAATACGCAGCCGGTTTGCCATGCTGTTCAGGTGAGAATCAACTGTGAAGATCCTCGTCATGGTTTCGTTCCGAACTCAGGGCTGATCACCCGCTACCTTTCGCCGGGAGGACCGGGTATTCGGCTCGATTCGTGCATTTCAGGAGGGTATGAATTTCCACCTCACTATGATTCGGCTGCTGCTTTGTTGATTGCTTATGGAAAAGACTGGGAAAAGACACTGGCCATTATGAACAGGGCCCTGAATGAATACATCATTGGAGGACTTAAAACCACAATTCCGTTCCATCAGAGAATTATCAATCATCCCCGATTCTGCTCCGGCAATTACAATACCGGATTTGTCGGAAGCACGCCGGAACTAATGTATTATAGGGATTTGGATCCCGAAGCCCTGCGATTGAGCCGTCTGGTTGCGGAAATATCTGCCAGAGGCTATAATCCCTTTGTTCAGCTCGGTGAATACCGGGGTATTGAAGACAAACGCATGCCCCTATTCTCCCCGGTTCTTCCACCGCTCGACCAAAGTGGCCCTCAATCCGATTACCCCAAAAAAGACCGAAGAGCACTCCTTGATTTTATTAGGGATTCGGGACATATTCATTTTACTGACACAACCTGCAGGGATATCACCCAATCCAACAGCGGAAACCGGTTTCGACTGGCCGAAGATAAGATAATTGGCCCCTATCTTGATCGCTGTGGTTTTTTTTCCATCGAAAACGGAGGTGGTGCCCATTTCCACGTAGCCCTTATGGCTAATATGACCTATCCTTTTAATGAAGCTCGCTCCTGGAACCAGTTTGCACCCGCTACCTTAAAGCAGATTCTGGTACGGTCAACTAATTTGCTGGGTTATAAACCCCAGCCGAGAAATTTGATGCAGATCACCAGTGAAATGATCTGTGAACACTATGATATCATACGCTGTTTTGATTTCCTAAACCATGTGGAAAACATGGTTCCTTTGGCAGAGGTTGTTTTGAATGAAAAAGGAAACATATTTGAACCGGCCCTGTCCTTATCCTGGGCGGATGGTTTTGATGTCGCCCATTATATGAGTGGTGTTGATGAGATTATGGCCATGGTGGCCGGAATCACAGGATATTCTGAAAACAAGGCCCAAAAGGAATTCATTATTGGCCTTAAGGACATGGCCGGAGTCTGCCCGCCCAGGTTTATCAGTGCGCTGGTTACCGCAATCAGAGAAAAATATCCTGAATTGGTGATTCACTATCACCGGCATTTCACAGATGGCCTGTTTACCCCGGCGGTCGGCTCGGCAGCAAAAGCCGGTGCCCATATCGTGGACACGGCCCTTGGAGCTTCTGTCCGATGGTACGGCCAGGGAGAGGTTTTGTCCACGGCTGCATATATTGAAGAGGAAATGGGACTTAAGACAGCCTTGAACAAAGACATGATTCGTACCTGTAATTTCGTTCTCAAACAGATCATGCCATACTATGATCGTTATACAGCTCCTTATTTTCAAGGTATTGACCATGATGTGGTTCATCATGGAATGCCCGGCGGTGCTACATCGTCTTCTCAGGAAGGAGCCATGAAACAAGGTTATATTCGCCTTCTCCCCCACATGTTGCGATTTTTGTCGGGAACACGAAAGATAGTACGATATCATGATGTTACTCCAGGCTCCCAGATTACCTGGAACACGGCTTTTCTTGCCGTAACCGGTGCATTTAAGAGAGGTGGTGAAGACGAAGTCGCCCACCTACTCTGGGTGCTGGAATCTGTTGCCGGAGTCCCTGAAAGCCAACTGAGCGAAAACCTCAAAAAAGAGCGCTTGATGCTTTACAGAGAAAGCAATGATGCATTCCGAAATCTCTTACTGGGCCGTTTTGGAAAAATGCCCCTGGGATTTCCTCCGGATTGGGTTTACGAAAGCGCTTTTGGTCCAGACTATCAGCAATATCTGAAACAGAGAACCCAGGATTCTCCACTCCACACCCTTGAATCGATCGATATCGAGGCTGAAAAAGAAGCCCTGACCACCCAGATCGAACGGGAACCGACCGATGAAGAGCTCGTTTTGTATCTCAACCATCCGGGAGATGCCCTCAAAACGATCCTTTTCAGGCACAATTTTGGAAACCCCAACCGCCTTCCTTTGGATGTATGGTTTGAAGGTGTTACCGTGGGAAGAGAAATTGATTTCTGTGATACTGACGGAAAACCCCATCGGATGTCCATTATTGATATCAGTCCGGTTGATGTTCAGGGGATCCGGTTGGTGAGATACCATTTGGATGACGAAACGTTTTCCTATCCGGTTCAAGTGGCTGAACCGAAAACCCTCGGGTCAGGACTTGTTGAAATGGCCGATAAGAAAAACCCATGTCACATCGGATCGCCCAGCACAGGTGATCTCTGGGTGATGTACGTGAAACCCGGTGATACCGTAAGCAAAGGTGAGGAGTTGTTCAACATTACGATAATGAAACAGGAAAAAGCCGTGCTCTCCCCCATGGATGGCATCGTGGAGCGGGTTCTTAAAACAGCGGATTACAAACACGATAAACAGATGACCCCGGTGCGGGAGGGAGAACTCCTAGTGGTTCTTGGACCCGTGCCCAAGAGATGCGAAAAATGCAAAAGTCCGATCAAAGATGAAACCTTTAGATTCTGCCCGGTTTGCGGAATGAATCAGGCAGTGAATTGAACCGTATTACCCTTTAAACGGTGAGAATCAGGCAAAAAAGACTGAACACATTTTCAATAATCGCAAAAAGATGAGAATTTACCGGAGGTGTCTATGTCCTGTTTCAAGTCCGATCCGGCATATTTTTTCCCTGGTTTCCCGTAAAGGACATCTCATGAAACTGCTATTTGAACTGGCCGACAGAGGAATTCTTCCGGATGAATTGATTCGCCTTGGAATCCGGATTCTTAATAAAAAACGACTGAAAGAAGAACATTCGACATCACTGGAAAAAGCCATTGCCGCAAAAATGATTTTTGTGGGCAATCTGGAAAAAAGTCCGGTTGCCCTTGTGGTAGATAAGCCAAACGAACAGCACTACGAAATTCCTCCGGAATTTTTTCAGCGGATACTCGGAAAAAGGCTCAAATACAGCTGTTGTTACTGGCCGGAATATATCAGTGATTTAGAGAGTGCTGAAGATGCCATGTTGCACCTGACTTCGGAAAGGGCTCGCCTGGACAATGGCATGAGAGTGCTTGATCTGGGATGCGGTTGGGGCTCGTTGTCTTTTTGGATAGCCGAAAATTACCCGGATTCAAAAATCACGGCAATTTCAAATTCCAAATTGCAGGCGGACTATATCCGTTCAAAGGCTTCGGCTCTGAAGCTCTCAAATCTTAAGGTTTTCACGGCCGATATGAACCATTATCAGCCCTTGGGACAATTCGACCGAATCCTTTCCATTGAAATGTTCGAACATATGCGCAACTGGCGGGAACTCCTTTCCCGCATAGCTGTTTGGCTGAAAGATGACGGCAGGTTTTTCATGCACGTCTTTGTAAACCGCAGTATCTCCTATTTTTTTGAAACCAGTGGAGAAGACAATTGGATGGGCCGTCATTTTTTTACCGGCGGAATGATGCCGTCAGATGATCTTTTACTCTATTTTCAGAAAGACCTGGTTTTGGAAACGCATTGGAGAGTCAATGGTAACCACTATATGAAGACGGCAGAGGCATGGCTGAAAAGACTGGACGCACAAAAAATGGAGATCATGCCCGTCATGGTTCGTACCTATGGAAAAGACGATGCGAATATCTGGTTACAGAGGTGGCGAATCTTTTTCATGGCATGTTCCGAATTGTTCGGAACGGCAAAAGGAGAGGAGTGGCTGGTATCACACTATCTGATGAAAAAAAGAGTTTGAGGTCAATCAATTATGGGTGTTTGATTCAAAAAAGGGCTGTTTAATCGAAACTTTTCAAACAGCCCTTTTTTTCATGGTTCAGATAATTTTGTATGATAAAGAACAGGATATTCTCAGGTTGAATTCACCTAACAAAACAGTTAAATTAACCCGGAACGGATACAGGTGCCGCTTTTCCAATAAATTCAAGCGTTTCTTCATATTTAGATCGCATATCAATGTGAGCGTCATCAACTTCCTTTTTAATCGGACTCCATTCAGTAGGGCACTCGTTCCGAAGCTTTTCAATTCGGTCTTCCATTTCAGTCAGTAGGTTGTTCAGATCTCCGATGTTGCCCAAAACTTTATCTTTGGCACTACCGGGTAATCTTTCAATTTTTCGGTTCACATCATACAGTTTAGCCTTCCATGAGGTCAACTCTGCTTCAACACCTTTGCAATAATCTTTAACTTCCATTTTTAGCACTCCTTAAATTTTGTGGTTAATGATTTTTACTTTTTCCGATAGAATCATTTCTATCATTTTCATTAGACAATAATTTAAAAAGGATGCTCGAAAAAGCAAACAGAGGTATATGTGGGTTTTATGGGAGGTTAAACCTGCCAAAAACAATTGCACGGAGGTTTTTGTGTAACACGAATTAAAAATCACAGATACCCGTATAATTTTCAGGGGTGATTGCCAGCAGTTCATTTTTGATATTTTCGGAAATGTCCAGGCTTTGGATAAACACTGAAATCGATTCCCGGTCAACCCGGCCATGGGTCCTGGTCAGGGCTTTCAGGGCTTCATAAGGATTCGGATATCCTTCCCGACGCAAAATGGTTTGAATAGCCTCGGACACAACCGCCCAGTTGTTTTGAAGGTCACTGCGAAGAGCATCTTCATTTAAAAGAATTTTTTTAAGTCCCCGAAGCAATGACTTCAACCCGATCAGCGTGTGCCCGAAAGGAACCCCGATATTTCTCGTAACCGTGGAATCGGTAAGGTCTCTTTGCATTCGCGAAATTGGAAGTTTAGCCGCCAGGTGTTCGAAAACGGCATTGGCAATGCCAAGGTTTCCTTCAGAGTTTTCAAAGTCGATGGGATTCACTTTGTGGGGCATTGTTGAGGATCCCACTTCGCCTTCCACAATTTTCTGTTTGAAATAATCCATGGAAATGTAAGTCCACATATCCCTGTCCAGATCCAGCAAAATCGTATTAATCCGTTTGAGAGCATCGCAAAATGCCCCGAGATTGTCGTAGTGTTCAATCTGGGTTGTGACTCGAGAACGGCTTAATCCTAAAATATCATTGACCAGATGATTGGCAAAAGCAATCCAGTCTACTTCCGGATAGGCCGCATGATGGGCATTAAAATTTCCGGTAGCGCCTCCGAATTTTGCAGAAAACGGAATTTGTTTGATCAATTCTTTTTGCTTCTCCAATCTGTCCACGAACACATACAGTTCCTTGCCGAGGCTTGTGGGTGATGCCGGTTGTCCATGGGTACGCGCCAGCATGGGAACTTTCTTCCATTCAGAGGCCTTTTGAACCAACTCAGCAATAATTTCCTCAAGTGCAGGCTGGATCACATCCAACCAGGCTTCTTTCATCGACAGCGGTATTGCCGTATTGTTGATATCCTGCGAAGTCAACCCGAAATGGATAAATTCCTTATAAGATTCCAGGCCAAGAGTATCAAATTTTTCCCTCAATAAATATTCCACCGCCTTGACATCATGGTTGGTGACCTTCTCGATATCCTTGACCCTTTGAGCATCCTCGATGGTAAAATTCCGGTAAATATCCCGAACGGAGTCAAAAAGGTTTTTATCCATGTTTTTTAATTGCGGAATCGGAAGATTGCACAAGGCAATAAAATACTCCACTTCCACTTGTATGCGGTAGCGAATCAATGCTGCCTCCGAAAAATAATCGCTCAACTGCCGGCATGTTTTCCGATACCGTCCATCAACAGGTGAAACCGCCATCAAAGATGAAAGGCTCATAAACGTATTTGTCTGATGATCAGATTCCATTTTTACAGATCCCTCATATAGTTAAAAAGTTCAAACGACACCCTCTTGGGTCAGGCGATGGTATAAAAAGTTATTTGAGGATGTCAAGTCGGTATAAAAATTTATGGTGACAACCTATACATAACATTTACATTGATATTGACATTTGTGGTTTGTTGGTTTAAAGTGGTTTAAAAAGCCCAAAAAAACAGTGGAGAAAAAAATGCATTCGGAACTGACGCCCAAGCAACAAAAATTTCTGAAATATCTTCAAAAGGAGATTTTGCAACAGGGTAAGGCCCCTAGTCTTCGTCAGGCTGCGGAAGCCATGGGAATCAGCCATGCTGCTATTGCTCAATTGATAAAGGCTCTGGAGGAAAAAGGTTTTATTAAACGTCAGGGGCGCTACAGCCGGACCATTTATATTTTAAACCGGGTGAAAGAAACCTCGGCGATTCAGCGTTGGTTGGAAATTCCGATTATCGGAAAAGTGACGGCGGGGCTTCCCATGTATGCGCAAGAGGAGTGGGATGGAAGTCTTGTCGTGGATTCCGGTATTTACCGCGGAAATAATCTTTTTGCCCTGAAAATCAAGGGTGAATCCATGAAAAATGCCGGGATCTTAGACGGAGATCTGGCCATTTGTGAGCCCAGACAATTTGCCCAAAACGGCGAGATTGTCGTAGCGTTGATCAACAACGAGGAGGCGACGGTCAAGCGATTCTTTTTGCGCGGAGAATATGTGGAACTCTGTCCGGAAAATGAAAGTTTCCAGCCGGTACGGTACGGTTTTTCAGAAGTATTGATTCAGGGAAAGGTCATCGGAATTCATCGGGGGCCTGAAGAAATGGAAAAAATCTGAATCTGATATCAATCGTCAAGAGACATTTTGAGCACCAGAGCATCTATGAGTCATCAGTGTATACCGCACCCGCAAATAAGCCTGGATTGTTAAACCCTGCCTCCTACTTATGGGTAGGCACCAGTGGTTACTCCTATGCCGAATGGGCTGATGCTGGTTTTTATCCTCCGGGCACTGCGCCAGGCCGGATGCTGCCTGTTTATGCCCGTTCTTTTCCTATCGTGGAACTCAACTACACGTGGTACCAGATACCCAAACCTCAGTCGCTGGAGCGTCTGGCAAGCCAGGTGCCGCGGGATTTTCGGTTTACCGCCAAACTGACACGCAGCATGACCCATGAAGTGGATCCGGCCCAGTGGCGTGGGGAAGTATCCCGATATCGTGATGGTATTGCCGCATTGATGCAATCAGGACAGTTTATAGCGGTGCTGGCCCAGTTTCCTCCAAGTTTCGACCGGGTGCCTGAAAACCGAAAATTTTTGGCTGCGCTGTTGGATGAACTCAATGGTATTCCCCTATCCGTGGAATTTCGCCATCGATCATGGGCTCATGACCGTGTTTTTGCAGAACTTGAGCAAAGAAAAATTACGATGGTCACCGTGGATACGCCATCCTTGCCGGGACTTTTTCCCAGCCTGGATATTGTGACCAACCCGGAACTTTTTTATATCCGTTTTCACGGCAGAAATGCCTGGGGATGGCGTTCGGGGAGTATGCAGAAACAATTCGATTATCACTATACGGATGAACAGCTTTTCGAGCTGGTCAGCGGACCGGTGGCAAAGATGGCCCGTCAGGCCCGGCATGGAGTGATGTTTTTTAACAACCATGTCAGGGGACAGGCGGTTGACAATGCTCACACGTTTATATCCATGCTTGTAGAGTACGGTCTGATAAAAAAAATAACCGCAACCCAAACAAGAGAAAAATGGATCGCTCCGTAATTCACTTAAATGTGGCGGATTTTGCGGTGGCGATTGAGCGGGTGGTGGATTCACGGTTAAAAGACCGCCCCGTGATCATTGCCCCGGAGGGTGCTACCCGATCAGTGGTATATGACATGAGCGATGAAGCTTATCGTGCCGGGGTGCGTAAGGGAATGCCATTAAAACGAGCCGGTCGCATATGCAAAGATGCTTTTGTCATTCCCCCGCACCCGGATCGATATGAACGGGCCATGAACGCTTTTTTCAAACAGACCTGTGCATATTCTCCACTGACTGAAACTGGCGAGGGTGACGGACATATCTTCATGGATATGTCCGGTTCCCGTCGTTTGTTCGGTCTCCCAATGGATGTGGCATGGCGATTGCGAAAACAAATTCGTCAGAATCTCGGCTTTGACCCCATATGGTCCGTAGCGCCCAATAAACTGGTGGCTAAGGTTGCCACGCGCCTGGTTAAACCTACGGGAGAATATATTGTTGCGGAGGGTGAAGAGGAAAATTTTCTGGCGCCTCTTCCTTTATCCCTGATTCCGGGTATTGAAAAAAAGGATTTGTTATGCCTTGCCGAATTCGGTTTCACAGAAGTTTCCCAGGTGGTGTCCCTGAGTTTAAAGCAACTTCAGGTACTTTTTGGAAATCGGTCAAATTTTTTTTATGAAACCGTGCGAGGAATTGATTCTTCACCGGTACTTCCTGCAGAAAAAAATAAACCCGAAGTTTTTCTGGATCATGAATTTGGAGATGATACCAACGATGTCGCAAAAGTGGAAAGTGTACTGTATCGTCTTGTGGAAAAGTCCGGAAAACAGCTTCGCCGTCAGCGGTTAGTGGCAAGACGCCTGGCCCTGGTGATTGACTACACAGACGGTTTGCGATGTGTCCGCCAAAAAAAAGCGGATCCGCCAACGGCCAATGACATGGCCTTGTTCGATCTTGCCCGGCAAGTCCTGGGTCTGGCTTGGTTTCGACGGGTAAGAATCCGCCATATGCGCCTTATATGCGATCGCCTTATTTTCCCCCCGGCTCACCAACTAGAAATTTTTTCGGAAAACTTTCAAAAAAACCGTCGCCGGATCCGTTTAATGGCGGCCATAGATTCTATCCGAAGCCGATTCGGAGATGATGCCGTCAGGATAGGAAGAACATTTGCATGTCACTAGTGCCTTTAGCGGTTCGTTCTCATTTTTCCCTCATGTGGGGAACATCATCGGTTCAGGACCTGTGCAAAGCTGCCCGAAAGATGGGATATTCCCGGCTTGCATTGACTGATACCGATAACCTGTACGGGCTTTGGCCATTTTTAACAGCATGCAGGCGTGAAGAAATCAAACCCATTATTGGTGCGGAAATCACCGATCCGGAAACCCGTGCAAGGGCTGTTTGTCTGGTGGAAAACGAAGAAGGATATCGAAACCTTTGCAGGCTTCTGACCTGCCGGCATATGGGGCAAAATTATGTTTCCGCAGTCATGGAAAATGAGCGAAACATGGGTGCAAAAAAAAATGCGATCCATAGCGGTTTTCGTTTAAAAGAGATACTTCCGAAATTTTCAAAGGGAATAGTTGTTCTCACGGGAAACCCTGAAATGCTTCAATCCTGGTATGAATCCGGAGTCCATGTGTTTGCGGCTATGCCCCGAAATCCGGTTCACGGGGACCATCCTTTAGGAAAAAAAGCAAAATATCTGGGTCTTCCGCTTGTGGCAACCCCCGGAAGTTTTTTTCTTCATCCGGAAAATCACTTGGTGCACCGATATTTGCGGGCAATTGATAAAAATACGTCCCTTTCCCGCCTTTCTCCCACCGATATTGCTCCGAAAAACGCCTGGTTGGCTTCGCCTCAGGAGTACAAACGACGGTTTTGTACATGCCCGGAGGCCATTCGTCAAAGCGAAATTATTTCGGAACGACTGACCTTTACCGGACCTGCTTTCGGGTTGGTAATGCCGCCTTGGGAGAGCCGAAATCATAAAAGTGCCGACCAGGCCATAAGAGAATTGACATATAACGGCGCACGGACTCGTTATGGTGCTGAACTTTCCGAGCCTGTGGTGGATCGGATCGAGTATGAGCTGAAAATCATCTCTCAAATGGGTTTTTCATCTTATTTTCTTGTTGTTAGGGATATTGTCAAAAAAAGTCCGCGTATCTGCGGACGGGGTTCGGGTGCTGCATCTATTGTGGCCTACTGTCTTGGAATCACCAATGTGTGCCCGGTCAAACACAATCTTTATTTTGAAAGATTCCTGAATCCGGGCCGCAAGGATCCGCCGGATATTGATGTGGATTTTGCCTGGGATGAACGGGATCAGATATTGACCAATGTGCTGGAACAATTTCAGGGTCATGCGGCCATGGTGTGCAACCTTGTGACCTTCAAGCCCCGGATGGCCATCCGGGAGCTGGCCAAAGTTTTCGGGCTTACTGATGCGGAAATCGGACGGGTTTCCAAACGGCTTCCCTGGTTTTGGTCTCGGAGTGACTCAGAAGAAGAATTCTTTGAACGGCTAAAACAACTCCCGAGATTAAAGCACGTGGATTTTTTGGAACCATGGCCGGAGATCATCCGGATCGCTCATCAGATCATGGGCACTCCGAGGTATCTTTCCGTGCATCCCGGTGGTGTGGTCATTACTCCCCGTCCGGTCTTTGAATATGTGCCGGTGGAAAAAGCCTTAAAAGGCGTGCCGATTATTCAGTGGGAAAAGGATGCTGTCGAAGATGCCGGGCTGGTCAAGATCGATCTTCTGGGGAATCGCAGCCTGGGTGTTATCAGGGACGCTATCCATAATGTCTGCAAAAACGGTCGTCTATTTCAGGAGCTCGGATGGGAACCTGAAGAGGACTTTGACACCCAGGAGTTGCTGGCACAAGGCCGTACCATGGGATGTTTTTACATTGAAAGCCCTGCCATGCGGCTTCTTCAACAAAAATCCGGCGTGGGTGATTTTGAACATCTGGTCATTCACAGCAGTATTATCCGTCCGGCGGCAAATGAATTTATCCGGGAATATATCCGGCGTCTGCATGGTGGTTCCTGGAACCCGATTCATCCGTTCCTGGAAGATGTCTTAACCGAAACCTTCGGTATTATGGTGTATCAGGAGGATGTTTCAAAAGTGGCAGTATCTTTGGCGGGCTTTTCCCATGCTGAGGCTGACGGCCTCAGAAAAATCATGGCCAAAAAAGATCGTGAGCACCACCTACAAGATTATTATAGCCGGTTTGAAGAAGGTGCTGCGGCCCGAGGTGTCACAAAGGATCAGATTGCTGCCGTATGGGATATGATGATGAGTTTCAGCGGGTATTCATTCTGCAAGCCCCACAGCGCGTCTTATGCACGGGTATCGTTCCAGGCCGCTTATCTTAAAGTTCATTTTCCCGCGGAATTTATGGCGGCGGTAATCAGCAACCAGGGTGGATTCTACAGCACATTTGCCTATGTATCAGAATCGCGCCGTCTCGGGTTGACAGTGCTCCCTCCGGATGTCAACCAAAGCGAAATTCGATGGACCGGCCATGGGCTGACCATTCGTGTCGGCCTTCTTTCAATCAAAGCCCTTTCGGGAAAAACAAAGAACAAAATTATTTCAGAACGTAAAAAAGCTTCTTTTTTAAGTTTGACTGATTTTTTGGATCGGGTTTGTCCGGATGAACCCGAGGTCAAAGCCTTAATTCACTGCGGTGCTCTGGATCACTTGAATGAAAAAAAAAGCCGGCCGGCACTCCTTTGGGAACTTTCTGCCCGGCACAGATTACGTGTTCAAAGCTTGCCAACCTATGCTCTTTTTTCGGATCAGAATACAGCTGACATTCCGTTGCCGTTTTTTCCGCCGGAAACCGAACAGGTAAGGTTGCGGCGTGAGTTTTCTGTCCTTGGCTTTCTGTGTGATCGCCATCCCATCACTTTGTATGACCATATTTTAAAAAATGCCGGTATCATTAAAGCCCGGGAAATTCCCAAATTCATCAACAAAGAGATTCGCTTCGCCGGGTGGCTCATTACCGGAAAAACCGTTCATACCAAACATGGCGATCCCATGGAATTTTTGACTTTCGAAGACGACACCGGCATTGTTGAAACCACTTTTTTTCCTCAAGCTTACAACCGCTTCTGCCATATCCTTGACCGGGGTCGCCCCTATATCCTGACCGGTATGGTCGATCAGGACTGGGGGGCAGTAACACTCACGGTAAAAAAAGTTGAAAACCTCCTTACAGTTTGACGGTTACCTTCCTGTGATTGAAAAGCCCACGGAAAGTCCCGGATCAAATATCGAGGTTCCGAAAAAAAAGCCACTCCCGCTGTATACGGGAGGGTAGGGACGGTATGGATAATAGTACCGGGGATACTTATGGATGTAAACAGGTGGCGGATATCCTTTGTAGGGGTACCAATGCTTGTTGCGAATGTGCATATCCCGGCGATACGGGCGATAGTGCTCATAATACCGGGGATAATGTTTGGGTGAATGCTTTTTATAATGCTTGGGGGGCTTGTGATCATATCTGTGGCGATATTTATCCCCGTAATAATAGTGATGGTGCTCTGATCTGTAACTATCCGCCCAGGACAGGCTTCCCAAAACCAGAATAAAAGCAGCTGCCAAAAAGACGGATAATATGGTTTTGCTTTTCATGATTACCCCCTTGGTTTAAGGTTTCAATCAACATCAACTCCAGCTGACTTCATTATAATTATCGGGGAAATCCCATCTTTTTCAAAAATTATTTTTCATCCTTTGCTATGAAATTTAACGCCACGGAATTCATGCAGTATCTCAGGCCGGTGGGTTTTGGACCGTCTTCGAACACATGTCCCGGATGGGCGTCACATCGATTGCAAAGCACTTCGACACGTTTCATGAACAGCTTATAGTCGGGTTCGGTGCGGCCCGCGTTTGCTGAAAAGGGTTCGAAAAAACTGGGCCACCCGGTGCCGGAGTCGAACTTGGCTTCGGAACTGAACAATGGATTGCCGCAACAGACACAGATATAATTGCCGGGCATTCATAAAAGTACTGCCAGAGATCGTACCGCAATTAAGCTTGACAAACCG
>CAYZJH010000083.1:0-15058 GCA_964478625.1 uncultured Desulfobacteraceae bacterium | reverse complement strand
CGCAGGTTCGAATCCTGCCGGGCGTACCAATAAAAAACAAGGGTTAGCTCATTCAGAGCTGCCCTTTTTTGCTTCAAAATCTTTTCCTGTTCAACAGATTTTTTGAACCAATCCTGAACCGGGAGAAGAGTCTCATGTCTATCAATACCAGGTGTAAAATCTGCCGAAAAATGGCTAAGCTTGGTGCTGAACCCTGCCATGGGAAAGCCAACCTCAGGTATCAAGTGCGAGTGCAACTGCCAGGTGGAAGATGAGTGTCTGAGATTTGTGAAAATCTTGAGGATGCTAAAAGAATCAAGGATAAACACAATGTTCAAAAGGCTTCAGTGGCTTTCCGGATTCGGATTTGGTTGGAAGGATTCATGAAAAGCCTTTTGAAACCAACGCTTCGGTTAACAAAGAACAAAAAAAAATCACAAGACCATGTTTTTTACTTGTCAAAAAAATATTAACTTGCTATGCAAATGCGCCTGAAGGGAACGCCGCCAAAGTCTGTTTCAGGGTTTTCAATGATACAGGACAATCAAAGTAAATAAGATACATCGGGCAAAAAGACTATTATCGGGAATTTGAAACTTTTTCCTGAACCAATTTTTCCCGAATGATTCATCTGAATTGACTCAGAGCGAGAGGATGATTTCCCTAAAAAATGTGTTCAAATTCAGTATCGGAAATAAAATGGCGGCTTTCGGGCCGCTGTTTTATTTAATGGTACTGAAAAGCAGCCTTCATTTTTAAAATTTGGGATATAATATAAAGTGGTTACAGAAAAAATGCGCCAGTAACCAACCAAGCGGAGCTATAGAAAATGATGAGGATTGAACACCAGCCACCGAACCCTGAAACCTGAACACTTCCATAAACAACTCTCACTGAAAGATGCCGATAAAAGCATCTTTATTTCGGATTTCGAATTTTTCCCACCACTTTTACATCCATAACAAATAACAGACAAATCTCACGCAACGCCGCCAAATCGCAAAGAAAACCTAGAGGATTTCAAATTTGAGTCAGTTTAATCAATCTAAATTGGCTGGATTCTTCCTTGGCATGCAAATATAACTCCTGAAAATCGGGGAGATCCGACGGTAAATTCCAAGCATATCGGGAAAATGCCTGGTAACATGATGGCAAAGTATCGTAAATATATCCTGGTCATAAGCCTGCTGCTGGTGATCCTATTCACCGGCAGAGCATTCAAGAATATCGGCAACTGGCTGAGTCGGTCCGACACGCCGAAACATGCGGATTTAATTATCTGTCTTAACGGCGAACACCGGATTGCTAAAGCAGCCCGGCTCTATCATGAAGCCATGGCCGACACAGTGCTGCTGACCGTTCACAAAACGGCCCGTATTCTGGTTAACCAGGGAGTGCCGGCAAGTGCCGTTCATTTGCTGCCGGGAGTCCGGACGACCTTTGAAGAAGCTCTGGCAGCCCGGGACTATGTGAGCAAACATCCGGCAGCTACCGCACTGGTGGTCAGTGATCCCTATCACATGTCCCGGGTTCGGTGGTCCTTTGAAAAAACCTTCCGGAAAACCGAAACCCGCCTTGTGTTTGTCGCTTCGGACCTTTCCTGGCCCCAGCATGACTGGTATCATGATCCATTTGTCCGCTACCAGGTGGTATCCGAACTATCCAAGATAATTTTTTATCGTACCTACTACGGCCTTCTTGGCCAAAAAACCGCCCCAGACTGGGTTTTTAAATGGAAAAGAAAATATCTCAGGTTTTTAAAAAAAGTCTTGATTGATTAAATCCCGGAGGGCGAAAGCTCTGTGAAAGCTGGAGCTTTCACACTCCTGATTTCAACTTTTAAAAGAAATGATCAAAAGTCATGTTCAACCAACTTAGAAATCCCCATTTCTATTTTATCTTTTTAGCAGACTTCTTTTTGATATGTTTTTCCCTGGTTGCTGCCTATCTGATCCGGTTTGATTTTATCATAACAACAGATCATTTCCGGCAGATTCAAACGCTTCTGGTCCTGATGGTTCCTGTAAAACTCATTTTTTTATTTGTATTCAAAGCCTACACGGGCATGTTTCGTTATGCCAGCCTATCGGATCTCTGGTTACTTTTTAAGGCTTTGGTGTCCGCCGGCATTTTTATCGTTTTTATCCTTTTTTTCACGGATCGGTTTCATGGATTCTCCCGGGCAATATTTATTATCGACGGGGGTGTGAGTTTTCTCTTTTTGGGAGGATTCCGGATTCTAATCCGAATTGCCTATCAGACCAAGGAAAGCCGGTGGGCAAAAAGTTCACCCGGCACGCCTCTCCTTCCCCCTGAAGACAGCCAGCCCTTATTTATTATCGGGGCCGGAAGCACCGGTGAAAAAATCCTCAGGGAAATTCTCAGCAACCCACGACTTCGATTTAATGTGGTGGGGTTTCTCGATGATGATCCACAAAAGGTCAGGCGATCGATCCATAATATTCCTGTCCTGGGAAAAATCGAAGAACTTCCGGATCTGGCCCCCAAATATGAGGTGAAACATGCGTTGATTGCAGCTCCTTCGGCCACGGGCAAACAGATCCGTCACATGGTGGATATCTGTAAAAAAGCCAGAGTTCAGTTTAAAACCCTTCCGGGCTATGCCGAACTGATTGACGGCAAGGTAACGATCAAGGAACTTCGCGATGTCAATTACCGGGATTTGCTTCGGAGGGAACCCGTCCGGCTCGATATTGCCGAAATCAGTCAATATCTGATGAACAAGCGGGTGATGGTCACCGGCGCGGGGGGTAGTATCGGAAGTGAACTATGTCGTCAGATCACACGCTTTCAGCCGGAATCGCTCATTCTGTTCGACGCTTCCGAGCCCAGCCTCTACAGTATTGAAATGGAAATGAGACATCGCGTGGGATATCTGAAATACAGCACTGTCTTAGGGCATATGCAGGATGAAAACCTGGTGAACCGGGTGCTGAAACGATACCGTCCCCATGTCATCTTTCATGCAGCAGCATACAAGCACGTGCCCATGCTGGAAAGAAATCCATGGCAGGCGGTGGTCAACAATGTGATCGGCGGAAAAGTAATCATGGAACAGGCGGTTCGCCACAATGTGGGGCGCTTTGTCATGGTCTCCACGGATAAAGCGGTCCGGCCCACCAATGTCATGGGGACCAGCAAACGGATCTGTGAGCTGCTGATCAGTGCTTTTATGGGCAATGGCACCAAAATGATGACAGTCCGGTTCGGCAATGTGGTCAACTCTGCCGGGTCTGTGGTGCCCCTGTTCCGGGAACAGATCGCCAGGGGAGGTCCGGTGACCATCACGCACCCGGAAGTCACCCGGTTTTTCATGACCATCCCGGAAGCCTCCCAACTGGTGCTTCAATCCGCAGCCCTTGGAAGGGGCGGGGAAATCTTTATTCTGGATATGGGCACTCCCATTAGAATTGCGGATATGGCCCGGGATCTGATCCGCCTTTCGGGCAAAGAACCGGATGAGGATATCGAAATCGTCTATACCGGCCTTCGGGAAGGCGAAAAACTTTATGAGGAACTGATCACGGAAGGTGAAGGGATTGTTGGGACATCCCATGAAAAGATCATGGTGTTGAAATCCCAGGATTACTGGGATGGAAAAAAAGATCAGGAAGAATACCGCCGGTGGCTGTTCGACAAGATCGCAGAACTTGAGGAGATTGCCCTGAAATATGACGGGTGCGCAGTACGTCTTAAAATGAAAGAGATTGTTCCTGAATACGATTTGCAAGACAGTGAGTGTATATTGTAGAATGGATTGCAAAACCGGAGTGCAGATTCGGTTTGGTGGAATTATTCGGATTTTTGCCCAAGAAATGAAAATGATTATTTTACCCGCCTTAACTATTTGTTCTATAATCCGATTAAACACCAATACACCGGCAACCTGAATCATTATCCCTTTCAAGTCTTCTCAAACTGGTGATAGAGATCGGAAGCGATAACCTGGCCGGACAATTTAAGAAACTTCCGGATTATAAAAAATGGTTCTTTCAGAAGCTGACGATGATTATAGAAAAAAAGAAATTAAAACCGGAGTGCGAAAGCGCCTGCTTTCACATCAGGCTGCGAAGCTTTCTCGGTAAAGTGCATAGGCCTGCTTTTATTGGTGAAAGCTGGAGCTTTCACACTCCTGAGTTGCAAACATATTTAGAAAGGAAATACTGTGATTCCGGAAAATTTGGAAGAACATCGGAAAAGAAAGAAGATACTGGTGTTGGATGATGAGGAAGCAATTCAACTTCTTTTTTCCAGATCGTTCAAAGATGATGATGTTTATACGTGCGGATCGGCTGAAGAAGCTTTCCGGATCCTGGAAGATATCCAATTTGACGTGATGTTGATCGATATCAAGCTACCCGGCATGGATGGCTGCTCATTTTGCAGCGATATCCGGGATGATTATCCAGATGCCTTTATCCTGGCCATGACCGGTTATGCCAGCAAATTTGAGTTTGCGGCCTGTAAAACGGCCGGATTTAACGGTTATTTTGCCAAGCCTCTCAACCTTCAGATTCTTCATGAGGTCATTGATGAGCACTTCAGAAAAAAAGAAGCAAATAAGTTGAGAGGGTGAGATAGGGAGATCCTTAGCATAAGCCTAGCACCATCGACATTAGTTCTACGGGTAGGACTTCTTTTTATTCTCGCCGCTATTCCCATTCCCTACGCCTCGGTCCAGCCGACGGCATGGACCTTTTTTGCGGGATTGATATTTTTCCTGTTTATTTACGGGCTCTGGAGCAATAAAATCGATTTCAGGTTTATCAAAAGCCCTTGGCTTATTTTTGGCCTAGGGCTTTTTTTGGCCTATACCCTTTTTCAGACAGTTCCGCTTCCGGCAACATTCCTGAAATTTTTGAATCCTTTTCAATACCAGGTGGTGGTAAAGGGATCTGTTTTACTAGGTGAAATTTCACCGTGGCATTCACTCAGTTATGTTCCGACAGCATCTTTTGCCCGGTGGATCTTTTTGCTGAGCCTGCTGTTCTTTTTCGGGATGTTGCGGGGGTATGTGAAAGATGCCCGGAATCTGGTGCCGGTGGTGACAACGATGATGGGAGTGGCACTGATCGAGGCCATTTATGGGCTTTTACAGGCTCTGATACCCGGTCTGGGAGTGCTCAGAACGGATTTGTCCTCCGGACTGGGTGATGCCCGGGGAACCTTTATCAACAGGAACCACTTTGCCGGTTTTTTGGAGATGACCTGGCCTCTGGGGCTGGGAATGATCCTGGCCAAAGCGTACCTTTGGAAAAAAGAGGAAATTTACCGCACTGCGGTATCCGGCATAAAACGACTCAAAATTTTTCTGATATCGGACCGGCTCGGACAGCAGTTGCTGATGATTTCCGCCATGCTCTTTATTGTGCTGGCCCTGCTCTTTTCCAAATCCAGGGCCGGAATCACCGGTGCCTTTATCGGGTTTATCGCTTATGTGCTTTTATGCAGACTGGGAGGTAAAAAACTCTCTTTAGCCGCCTGGGTGACTCTTGGGATGGGGGGTGTCTTTTTAATGGTTTATGGCCAGGCAATCGGTTTCGACCGGATCATTGAGCGGTTCCTGGCCATTGATGATTCCGCTGGATCTCGTGTAGACATCTGGAAAGACAACCTGGCCATGATCAAGGCGCATCCTTTCGGAATCGGCCTTGCCAATTACGAGCATGTCATGCCGGTATTCAATGCCCATGGGCCTTTTGGTATCAAATACACCCATGCCCACAACGACTATCTTCAGATTCTGGCTGAAACCGGATGGCCGGGGTTTATCGCCCTGGTGGGTGGATTTTATCTATTTCTTGGAAGGTCCATTTTACTGATTCGCCGCCTAGGACCCAAAATGGACCCGCTGCGCTTTTATACCAGCGTAGGGGCTGTCAGCGGGCTGATTTCCATGGCATTTCACAGCTTTTTTGATTTCAACCTTCAGATCCCGGCCAACATGTTATATTTTGTGGCGCTGATGGCTTTGGCGACAAGCGGACAGGTTGAGGCAGAATAGGAAAAAATAAGAAGATTTCGGGGTTGAATTCTGACCAGAGCTTAAAAACAATGGGTTAGCCACAAGTAGCTAACCCATTGTTATTTTAACTTAACCCAATCGATTTCAATTTGTGAAATCGCTTACCGTCATACCGGCGAAAGCCGGTATCCAGTCTGATGGTTTCACCCAACGAATGGCGCCTGACGGCCTCACTTCGTGCCCGGCTTTCGCCGGTATGACAGGTGGTTGACATTTCAATCCCCAGGTTAAGTTTAAGAAACAACATTTATTTTCAAATCATTCAACAGACTATTGGAATTTCAAAACCCCGCGGCACCTGCAGGATTATCGATCGAACACATCGGCAATATCTTCAGCTTCGAGCTTTAGTTGATGGGATCTCCATATATTGTTTTCATTGGAAAATTCACTGATATTTTTTTCCGTCAGCATAGTGACCATTTCAATGTCTTCCCGGGCCAGCTCCTCCTGGCCTGATTTTGAACGGACCGAAGCCCTGCTGTAATATGCCGCGCCATATTCAGGTTCCAATGCAACGGCCTTATCAAAATCTCTCAAAGCGTTTTCCGTGTCCCCTTTTTTTTCATATTCCAGGCCCCGAAGATGGTAAGCCCTGGCATAATCGGGTTTCAGCTCAATGGCCTTGCTGTAATCTCTAAGGGAATCATCGGTTCTTTCCAGTCTCGCATAAGCCGCTCCGCGGCTCAGGTATGCAAGTGCGGATGAGGATTCATGGTCAATGGCTTCTGTAAAAAAAACCACCGCATTTTCAAAATTTTCATTCAAAAAGGCTGCTACACCCTCATCAAACTTGGATTTGGCTATATGATTATCGAACATGGTTCGTTACCTCCTGTATTTAGAAAAAACCTGACTCCTAAACCCCATGGTTTTTGTATGTTCAAGTGTCAGGCTTTTACGGTTTGCTCAGTTTAAGGCTTGATCCGGCAGTGCGATCAAAAGTATACCCGCCATCTCAACCATCTACCCGCTATGATTTTAAGGTATATCGTTGTTCCTTTAATGGCATATAGTAGGGACAGGAATCCGGTTGTCAAGAATGCGGCATCACAAAACAGCTCCCTGAAATTGGCGAAGGTTTTCAAGCTGTTCGAGAGCCTTACCGTCGGCAAGAGCGTTTTTTGCCATGTCGGTCCCTGAGACATAGGTATCGGCAAGACCTGAAATGTAAAGTGCCGCTCCAGCATTCATACAAAAAAAGTCGGCTTCCGGAGTGTCATACCGTCCGCTGAGGGCTTCAAAAACGCGATGGGCATTTCCCTGCGCGCTTTGGCTGCTGGCGATTTTTGAAAAGCTGATGGTTTTCAGGCCGAAATCCCTTGGAGTGACTTCGTAGGTTTCGATTGTGTTATGTCTTAATTGTACGACACGTGTGGGACCCGCTATGGAAAATTCATCCATGCCCAAACCAGGCTCACAACCTTCGGCCATCCCGAAAGGAGCCAGGGCGGCTGGCATTCCGATTTCTCTTAACACGGAGACAAGCTGGTCGCATACTGCTGAAGAATAAGCACCAATGACAATACTATTGGTTTTGGCGCACGGCCTGGTGAGCGGTCCGATAATATTAAATGCCGAAGTAAACCGCATATTACGGATCAACCTTGCCCATCCTGATTTTAAGAAAGCCTCGCCAGGGAGATAACAGATACCATGGAGATCAAGGCATTTTTCCGCCCGGCTCAAACTGGCGTTCAAATCGATGCCCAAAATTTCAAGAACATCCGAGGCCCCGGATACTCCGGTTACCAGACGCGCACCTTTTTTGGCCACGGGCAGACCGCAGGCTGAAGCAATAAGCGCTGCCGGTGTGGAACAATTGACGGTTTTTAAAGAATCTGATCCGGTACCGACAATATCACTGATGGGTCCTTCCAAAGACGGATTGATTTTTTCGGTATCATAGCGGTCCAATGCATCCCAGGCCCCTGAAAGTTCCTCAATGGTGGGCCCTCTGGTGATGTGTGCCATCAGAAATGCCCCCTGCTGAAGTTCAGGCTGTATATTTAAAATGATTTGACGGTAGGCCTCGCATGTTTGTTCCCTGGACATGTAGTGCTTAGCGGCAACAGAACAAATAAGACGGCCGAAATCACGAAGTTGAGTTTCCGAAGACATCGTTTTTTTCCTTTCATCGAAAATCCTTAATTGAGAGATTCCATTTTGGGAATCTTCCAACGTCATACCGGCTGAGACCGGTATTCAATTAGATGGTTATACCTCATGGATAGCGCCAAAAAGCTTCACTTCGTGCCCGGCATTCGCCGGAATGACGGAAATTTCATTGTAAAATCGATCAGTTTGGGAAAATCTATCCCAAAATCACCACATACTTTAACGCCTTTCCGGACCAAATTCGGGGCAACACTTCCGGTACATGGTCAATGGAAATGGTCTTTTCAATCAACAATGACAAATCATCCCCATGGTGGTGAAGAATTTCCAGTGCCGCCCCCATCTGCTCCCGTGTGCATCCATAGGCACCGGAAATGCGGAGCTGTCTGTAATGGATATCATTTAATGCCCGGATGATTTCCTGTGGGACTGCGCTTGCGGTGTCCGTAAAACCACTGAAGATACAAAACCCTCCCCTGGATTGTAACCGGCCGATGCCTTCCTTAAAAATTTCCAAAGCCGGAGCTGCATTGATCACCCCATCAAATTTTTCATCAAAAACCCGGTCCGTCACCCTAATTCCGGTTTTATTCTGAAAAACCCTGCTGAGGTTAATTTTTTCAGGGTTAATTTCACAAATGGTCGGAACTACACCTTTTATCTTTGCGGCATAAGCCATCATCAACCCCACAGGACCGGCTCCGTAAATGAGAACTTTCTGCTTATCCTGAATATCGGCCATTTTCAGTGCGTTGATGGTACAGGCCAGAGGTTCTGCGAGAGAAGCCAAATCATCGGACAGATTGTCCGGCACCGGCACCAGACTGGATTCAGACACCACCGTATATTCGGCAAGACCACCGTCCTGGTGGAATCCAAGAATTTGCATGGCATCACACAGATTTTCATAACCAGTCCTGCATGATCCGCAATGCCCGCAGGCATTGCCCGGCCAGATCACATAACGTCTGCCGTTATCCTCACGGATTGCACAGCATTCATGCCCCAGCACCCTAGGTAACATCAAATCCCGGTGTCCCATTTTCCACATTTTGACATCCGTTCGGCAAAGGGCGCTTGATTTGACTTTCATGAGCACCTGTCCTTTCCGGGGCCGGGGAACTGGAATTTCTTCGATGCAGATACTGCCGATATCCTTAAGCTGCAATGCTTTCATGCACATAATCCTTGACCATATGTTCGCTGTTCAAATGGTGTGTGAACATGTTGGGTTCACAGGTTCCTCCAAAAGGAACATTCGCATTTGCACTCCTAAATATTAAATTCCGCTACAATAAAAGTATGGTCCGAAGGCTTCGGAAGAAGCCGGGGGGATTTATCGATCCAGGCATTTACGGATAAATCGGCCATGGGCCGGGTAGCCAGGATATGGTCGATTCTCCATCCTAAACCGCGTTTGACGGCATTGGGAATCCGATAGTCCCAGAAAGTGAACTCTTTTTCATCGGGCTTGTGTTTGCGGTAAATATCAATAAAACCGAATGACATCAATTTTTCCAGGGCCTGATGTTCATCCGGATGGTAACAGACGCTTCCGTAGAGCTTTTCCGGGTCATAAACATCCATGCGTGTCGGAGCGACATTCAGATCCCCGACCCAAACCAGTAGCCGCTCAGGACTATAATTATTTTGAAAATAAGCCAAAAGCCTTTCATACCACTCAATTTTATATTTGAATTTTTCCGAATCCGGTTGCTGCCCTTGGGGAACATAGGTATTGACAATGATGATATCGTTTTGAAACTGTGCGGAAATCAATCGGGCTTCTTCGATTTCTTCTCCGTCATTTAGCCCGGTCCGGACTTGAATCAAAGGGGTTTTGCTCACTATGGCCACCCCATTGTAGCTTTTCTGACCTTTATAGGCCACATGATATCCCGCTTCTCCAAACGGCTTTTCAGGAAAATCGGGGTCCTGCACCTTGGTTTCCTGCACGCAGAGCACATCCGGATCGTTATCCTTTAACCAATCCAGGATAACAGGAATCCTGGGGCGAATACCGTTTGCATTAAAGCTGGCTATTTTCAAGGTCATATGAATCCTCATAATTAAAAATGGATAGCGGCCATTATCCTTTCATGATAAAATTCATTGATATATCAATGAATTAAACCGATATCACAGGGTCTATTTTTTTATCGCCTATCCGGCATTAAGCCCTCAATTGAGGATAATTGAAATCTTTTACGCAACCTTCGGGCTTGACTTTAACGAAAAATCCGTTATTTCATTTTAACAGTATCTGAAATTTTATATGAAATGTGAATGTTTTTTTAATGCTGATTGTAAAATCGAAACCGAATCCAATAAATCTAAAGGGTCATCATGCTGACTGAGAAAGAAAAGATCGAGGCGTTGACCCTGCTGGGAGTTGAACTTAACCAGATCCAGGATCTGGATATTCTTCTTGAGCGTATTCTGACTCGAGCCAGACAGTTTGCCAATGCCGATGCAGGCTCCATATACATACGCAATAAAGACTACCTTCACTTTACCTACACCCAGAACGATACAGTTCAGCGAAGGACCGGAAAAAATGGAAAACTGATCTACTCCACCTTTATAATTCCCATCGACAAATACAGTATTGCCGGATATGTGGCATTAACGGGAACTGCCTTGAATATCCCTGATGTCTATCGAATCGATGCCACAAAACCTTTTCAATTCAGCACCAGGTTCGACGAAGCTTCCAACTACAAAACCCGATCGGTTCTTACTGTTCCCTTGAAAGCGGCCAAGGGTGACCTGTTAGGCATTTTACAGATCATCAATGCTCAGAATCCGGAAAAAGAGATTATCGATTTTTCCGAACATGATGAGGGTATGATGAATCATTTTGCCGGTATTGCATCGGTCGCCCTGGAACGGGCTCAAATGACCCGATCCATTTTCCTTCGCATGATTCGCATGGCCGAATTACGCGACCCCAGGGAAACCAGTGCCCATGTCCATAGAGTTGCCGGCTATTCTGTGGAAATTTATGAAAAATGGGCTCAGAAACGAAACCTTTCCGAGGCGGTGATTGAAAAAAACAGAGATATATTGAAAATGGCCGCCATGCTTCATGATGTTGGGAAGGTCGCCATTTCCGACATGATTTTAAAAAAGCCGGCTCGTCTGGACATCAATGAATTCGAAATCATGAAACAACATACAATCCAAGGGGCAAGGTTATTTTCGGGTTGGGAATCGGATTTTGATGAAGCCGCCTGGCAGGTGACATTGACCCATCACGAGCGTTGGGATGGCAATGGATATCCTGGTCATGTGGATTGCATTTCCGGACAGCCTTTACCAGGGTATGCGCTTCCGAACGGGTCCGCAAGAGGGAAAAAAAAGGAAGAAATTCCGATATTTGGAAGGATTGTCGCCATTGCCGATGTTTTTGACGCACTGGCTTCTGCGCGTGCTTACAAAGAGGCCTGGGATGACTCTGCAGTCCTGGAAACCATCCAAAACGATTCGGGCAAACATTTTGATCCAGAACTGGTGGAAATTTTTTTCTCGCAGTTGGATATCATTAAATCCATTCAGAGGCGGTATGATGATGTTCCCAAATTCGACCCGAACTGGTAGCTGTTAGGCCTTTTTTTTCAAGGTTGGTGTCGACATGCCCCGAATCAGTGCCAGAGCATTGTATCCCAGCACTTTGTGGTTGTAGCCGCCCTCCAGAATTGCAAAACATCCTCCCCGGGACCGGTCTGCCGCAGCACGAACCAACCGTCCGATTTCTTCATAATCGTCCGTGGATAAAACACCTCCCCAATCTTCCAAATGATTGTCAAAACCGGCGGATATGCCGATGATATCTACATTGCAACGATCCATCTGAAGGGCCACCTCCAGCAGGTACTTTCTTCGGTCCCGGGCTTCTACATTGTAAACTTTTACATAATCTTTTTTCCGTAAAATATTGACGTTGCCGTCACCGTAATGAAGGTCGATATCCAGGACATAGGCAGAGGATATTTTCTTTTTGTTTTTTAAGGATTCCAGGGCGATTGCCATGTTGTTGAAATAGCAGAATCCCCAGCAGGATTGAGCTGACGCATGGTGTCCGGGGGGGCGAATCAGGCCGAATGCAGGCTCGGTTAAACCGATTTCGGCCGCCTGGATCGCACCTCCTGCAGCCAAGGCTGAAATATCATAAAGGCGCTGTTTTTTAACATGGTCAATGTGTTGAGACTCGTGAACCGCGTTGATTTGTTCTTCTGTTGCCGGCTCGGCAGTGACAAATTCCACTTCACCATCAAGGGCTTCCACAATGGCTTCCATTCGTCCGTGAGCCGAAGCCGGATCGGATGTATATACTTTATAAAAATCTTTGTGAAAAACGACTTTCATTATGACCTCAGTTTTTAGGATTGAAAATCAGTGTAACAGGGCCGGAACCGGGCAGTTTTGAGATATAATGTGGTCCCATCAGTTGCGAAGGGGTGTATACTCCCGGATCGGGTCTTTTTTCAAGTAGTTTTTTCACGATCCCCAATGCCCCGAAAATGGTCACATCATATCCACCGGCTGTTGACAAATAGGCTTGAACCGAATTTCCCGAACTTCCGGTCACCTCCCCCCAAAGACGAACACGTAACGCTTTGCGTTGCTCAACTGAGGGGCCTTTAAGATAAATTCCGGCAATTTTTTTCAAAAGCCGTTGGGCCGGTTCCAAAGCCATGAAAGGACGAAAAAATCTTAACACTTTCAGTGCCATAATCAACCTGTCCGAAAGCGCCACGTAAACCTCAATATTGGGAATACCGGTGCTGTAAAACGCTGTGGAAACATCCCCCCAGGATATGGTTGCAGCCGGTTTAACTCCTGAGCCGAAATCGATTTTTCTGACCTTATAGGCAAGGGTTACCGCCTTGAGAATTCCATTTTTCCGAATCATCCCGCCATATTTGAATCCTTCAATGATTGTTTTGGCGGTTCCGGGACTGACAGGACCTTTTGCATCAAAACCCAGAGCCAGGTATTTAGCATCCGGCATGATTTTTTTTAGCATTGCGGCAAGACAATCGGTAGGAATCAGATCGAATCCTGCTCCGGGGCATAAAACGACCCCTGCATGACGAGCTTTTTCATCCAGCGCATGAATATATTCAAAGACTTCAACCTCACCGGTAATATCGAGGTAGTCGGTGCCGGTTTTGAGGCAGGCTTTGGCAAGTGGCACCGAAGTGGCGGTAAACGGCCCTGCACAGTTTAAAACAAGATCAACCTGTTCCAGGCAGGATGCAATCGTTTCCGGATTTCTCAAGTTAAAACAACACCATGGGAGATTCAGACGCTGAGCCATCAATTGGATTTTCCGGGGATTTCTTCCCGCAAGGATCGGCCTAAGCCCTTTTAAGCAAGCTTCTTTGGCAATTAGCCTTCCGGTGTATCCATTGGCTCCGTATATCATCCAGGATTTTTCAGTCATAGGTTCCACTTTTTCCATGATACCGGCCTTCGCTGGTATCACGTTAAGAAATTTTCCCGATAAAAATCGGTCGACTCAGGATAATTAATGCCCCATAGGGTGTCAAGAAGCAAAAGAAAAACCGGATTACCGATTATGAATAAAAGGATCTCTCCAACATGATCTGATGATTGACTTTTTTGCTTTTGAGATTATTTTTTCCGCAGTATATTTCTTAAAAATGGCCGATAATCGCACTGGTTTCAACATCCGATCCTGAGTGCCTGAGAACTCAGGAAATTTGGGCACCTGTCCATAACCCGATTTTGGAGGATACATTGCATGGAAGAGAGTGGGGCTGTAAAAATTTTAAAGGGAGCCGTTCTATTAGAGATTAGAGGGAAATCGTTCTATCAGAAAGTTGCAAACGACTCTCAGAGCGAAGCTGTAAGGGATTTTTTCGAACAAATGGCCGGAGAGGAAGAAAAGCATATCAAAGCCCTGGCTCATCAATTCAAAGTCTATCAGGCTGTTCAAAAATTTGACCCGGAGGCTCTCCCTAAGGAAGAACATTCCGAGGCTGCTCAAAAAGTCCTCACGGATAAAATAAAACAGCAAATTTCAATGGCCGGGTTTGAGTCGGCGGCAATTGCCGCAGCCATGGCCCTGGAAAGAGATGCCATAACCTACTATTCCCAGAGCGAAAAAGACTCACAGGATCCTGAAGCCAAAGCTGTCTACAAATGGCTTCATGAATGGGAATCCCAGCATCTGGCCATGCTTGTTGAAATTGACAAGGCCCTGACACAGGAAATCTGGAACGACAATCAGTTTTGGCCATTCTAATGGACCAAAGGTCTCCCTATGGTTTTTCGATTTTGCCCGTTTTGCGGGCATCCTTTAACCCAAATGGCCCGCGACGGAAAAAAACGGATGTACTGCCCGTCGTGTGATACCAAACACTACCTGAACCCAACGGTCGGGGTAGCGGTCATCTTATTGGTTGAGCACCAGCTTCTGCTGGTCAAAAGAGGTCCGGGGGTTTCTTATGAAAACAGGTGGTGTATTCCCTGCGGACATGTTGAATGGGGAGAAGATGTTCGGGAGGCCGGACGTCGGGAATTTTTTGAGGAAACTGGCCTTGAGGTCAGGATCGGTCCTGTTTTTGATGTTCATTCCAATTTCCACGATCCCTCGCACTTAACCGTGGGAATATGGTTTTGGGGGACATGGTCGAAAGGAAAACCCTCTGCCGGCAGTGATGCTCAGGATGTCGCCTTTTTCCCGCTTCATCTGATCCCTGAAGAAATGGCTTTCCCGACAGATCTGCTGGTTATCGAAAAATTAAAGCAATGTGCCCAATCCGGTAATTTACCGGTCATTGACGGTTGCCTCTGAAATCAAAAACAATCCGGTTTCGATTTCAGAACTTATAAACAGCTCAATCACGGAAACATTCCATATCAACCCAAGCGGAAAGGAGAATA
>CAYZJH010000082.1:0-15324 GCA_964478625.1 uncultured Desulfobacteraceae bacterium | reverse complement strand
CAACGCGTTAAACAAAAATCTGTTTGAAATAAGACCGCCTCAAATAGCAAGCGACCACAAGTTGCGGTTTTTATAGGCTTCAAGAAAAAGATTTTGGTTTGACCTTAACTGGTCATGCCGGATTTTTTTCTTGAAGGCTATAATCACTCCAAACAACTTTCATCGGATGGTTTAATCTCCGGCCGCATGCAATTCGAGGCGGTGTGTGTCAAGGAGATAAACCATGAAAATGCCGCCTGTTTCTGAATCCTTGCAGGAGTATCTCACCCTGCAAAATGACCAGGAAATACAAAATATCTGCCACGCGATGCATCCGGCCGACCTGGCTGCTCAATTTGCAGAGTTGCCCATTGATCAGAGTGTTGAAATCATATCCAAACTCAGTCCTGATTGCTGTGCTCAGGTTCTGGGTCACATGGATTATGATGATCAGAGGGACATTGCATTGCGCTTGCCGGACCCAAAACTGGCTGCAACAATAGCCCTCATGTCTTCTGATGACCGGGTAGACCTGATTCAATCCCTGCCGGAAGATCGTGGTGAAACCCTTTTGCATCTTCTGGCTAAAACAGAGCGGGAGGATATTCGAAGGCTTTGCTCTTACCATGAAGGCACGGCCGGTGCAATTATGACCTCCGAATACGCCACTCTTACACCCAATCTGACCGCCCGGCAGGCCATCAACAAATTGCGCCTTGAAGCACCTGATAAAGAAACCATTTACTACGCTTATGTGATTGATTCCCAACGTCGCCTTCTGGGGCTGATATCTTTGAGGCAGTTGATTCTTGCAAAACCGGACACCCTGGTGGAGTCCCTGATGCGTCGTGATCCGGTTGTGGTAAATGTAAATGAAGACCAGGAAGAAGTTGTCCGCAAGATGGCCAAATACGACCTTCTGGCCATACCGGTCATCAATGGGAATGAATCGCTGGTAGGCATCGTGACTTTCGACGATGCACACGACGTTACCGAAGCTGAAGCGACCGAGGACTTTCATCGCATGGGGTCCATTGCCAATGAAATCGGTGCGGACTCACTGATGAACATCAGCTTAAAAGATGCCAGCATCTGGCTGATGATTCAAAAACGGCTTCCATGGCTTCTGGCTTTGGTTTTCATGAACATTTTTTCAGGTGCAGGCATTGCCTTTTTTGAGGATACTATTCAAGCTGCGGTTGCGTTGGTTTTCTTTCTTCCTCTTTTGATCGGAAGCGGTGGCAACGCCGGAGCTCAATCCGGAACACTCATGGTAAGGGCTTTGGCAATAGGAGATGTCCGTATCAAGGATTGGTTTTATCTTTTGGGCAAAGAAATTGTCATTGCACTGGGAATCGGCATTGTCATGGGCCTAGCAGTGTCCATGATCGGTATATTTCGGGCCGGCGCAAGCGTAACCGTGGTCGTGGCTTTGACCATGGTACTGAATGTCATATTCGGAAGCCTTCTGGGTATGTCCCTTCCGTTCTTGCTGACACGTTTCAAAATGGACCCGGCTACAGCCAGCGCTCCCCTGATAACTTCCTTGTGCGACATCGGTGGTGTAATCATTTATTTCAGCATTGCCACATGGTATCTGGACTTTTAATTATGAATGATCAGGTTTTTACATTATGAACAATTTTTTGGATGACAACCGGAGCAAACTATGTTAAAGGGATCATCATTGAACATGGAGAAGGAAATGATTTATCCGATTGAAATCACCCATTTTGCTTATGCAGCGCATAGCGCCGCCGCGGCCGCAGCGGCCGGGCGGCCTGTTGTCCTGGTTGGAGGGCATGCTTGATAAAGCAAAAAAACCCATAAAAAAAAACCAGGGCTGCGGGCGGAACCCCGCAGCCCTTACTTTTAAGAGGGCTGTGAAAAAAAATCGCAGCCCTTTTTGTTTGAGATAGAATTTTTTCAGAAAAAGGATAAGGAGAAATTGATCTACCATGCGAACCAATATCGTACATATCGGTGCCGGAGAATTGACATATGAGATTCGAAACATTGTCCGAATTGCTGAAAAGATCCGTGATCTGGGAATCCCCGTTAAAATGGAAAATATAGGCGATCCGGTTGCCAAAGGCGAATTAATACCCGACTGGATGAAAAATATCGTATCTGAGCTTGCCCTCGAGAACTACTCCTACAGCTATTGTCCTACCCAGGGAGTTCTGGAAACAAGAAAGTATTTAGCCGAATTTAATAATAAAAAAGGAGGGGTTCAAATTTCTCATGATGACATCATCTTTTTTAACGGCCTCGGCGATGCCATCACCAAAGTTTATACTTTCTTAAACAGAACCGCCCGAGTCATAACCCCTTCGCCCACTTATACGACCCATTCATCATCCGAAGCCGCCCATGCAGGCCTTCCACCGGTGTGCTACCCTCTTGATCCCGGAAACAGTTGGCACCCGGATGTCAGTGAACTTCGCAAAAGAGTCAAATACAACCCGGCTGTAGCAGGCATATTGCTGATTAACCCTGATAATCCGACCGGGGCGGTCTTTTCGGAACAAATATTGTCGGACATAGTTTCCATTGCCAAGGATTTTGACCTGTTCATTATTGCTGATGAAATTTATCAAAATCTCATCTTCAACGGCGCCAAGACAGTATCGCTTTCCCAGGTTATCGGGGATGTCCCGGCCATCTGTATGAAAGGTATCTCCAAAGAACTGCCATGGCCGGGAGCCCGATGCGGATGGATCGAGGTGTACAATGCCGAAAAAGACACCACTTTTGGTAAATATGTCGGAAGTATTCTCAATGCCAAAATGGTGGAAGTCTGCTCAACAACTCTTCCCCAGGTAGCCATACCCAAAATTTTTGAACATCCGCTCTATCCCTCATTTCTTAAGTCAAGACAGAAACGGTATGAAAAATACTCCAAGATCGCATATGATCGCTTAAAACAAGTTCCCGGTGTTATAGTCAACAAACCTGAGGGAGCTTTTTACATGGGGGTTGTTTTTGAAGAGGGCGTTTTGAATCATCAACAGTATTTGCCCATTAAAAGCAGAGAGATCCGGGAACTGGTTGAAAATTTAACCAATGCTCCCAGGGTGGCCCCAGATAAACGGTTCGTATATTATCTGTTGGCTTCTACCGGAATCTGTGTCGTACCTATGACATCGTTCAGCACGGAACTCAATGGTTTCCGCATGACCCTTCTGGAGCCGGATGAACAAATATTCAGGGAAAACATTGAAATACTGGCGAGGGCCATAGAAGATTATATCCATTCATCCAATGGGTTTGGTCTGTCCGAAATGGACCCTGTTTTTGGCAAACAGTCCATTGAATGGGCAAAAAACTTTAATTAGAAAAGTACTGAGCCTTTGGCCTGCCGAAAAATGATCTTCGAAAAGTTGGAGTGCAAAAGTCTTGCTTTGGCATGAAAATCAAAACCACGGCCTTTGCACTCCTCAACCGTTCCGAACAATCAGACCGGAATAGTGACAATGGGCACCGTTGTGCATCTGATGACTTTCTCAGCAACACTTCCGAAATCAAAGTGACTTTCACTTCCTTTACTAGTCATAATTACCAGATCGATTTTTTCTTTTTGAACCAGTTTTAAAATTTCTTTGGCAGGATCACCCACGGCTATATGTTTGATATATAACGGACAGGCATTAAGAAAGCTCTCACAGAGTTCATCAAGGCGTTTTTCAGCCATTTCTTTTTCCCACTGTTTCATCTTTTCAAAGTCGGAAGGATCATATTCACCGTAAGATGCTCCAAATGCCGGATAATCTCTCATGACATAAAGAATATGAATGGCAGCACCATATTTTTCAGCCAGGGAAGTTACATAGGGAAGCGCTTTGGCAGCGTTTTCAGAAAAATCCGTGGGCCATAAAATTTGCTCGAAAGTCATGTTCGTCCTCCTCTTATTTTAAACACCGGTTTATCGTTTATTGAAATGAGTTCCTTATTTTTCAATCTTTAGCTTTTTAAGAAAAAAGATTCAAGATAAAATAGTTTTTTAGATATTGATGATCTATTCACCCTACTCATTAGTCAATCATAGTAAGAGTCTATTTTCTTGACATAATATGGATCCTTATGATAATTGTTTTGAGTTGAGGTAATAATAAGAGTTTGATAAAAATTCTAGGCAAAGATAATTTTCCGGGAGAAATGATGAAACATACGGCCGATCAAAACAGAAAAAAGGATAATTCGGAACTGCCGGACCAAAACGATAGGATCAATCTTAAAGAAGAGGATGAAAATTTTCACGATGACAACGAAATCATAGTCCTTCATGAGGAAGTTCAAGTCCCCTCAAAGGATAATGAGGATATTATCGAACTGACCGATGAAGTCCCAATGATGACTCAGAAAGACTCGACCAAAACCCCAGAAACTCTTGATTCAGCCATTGAACGTGTCATTCATAACCTGTTTGCAGAAAAAATCGATGCCATGATCAGGAAAGCCATCCAAAAAGTGCTTGCGGAAGACATTGAGAACCTTCGCAAACAAATTTTAAATCAACACGAAAAAAAGGCTTGAGCACAGTCATTTGATTTATAGGCCGAGCTTGAACAGGAATATTTTATCACAAAAAAACACCGGGGATTATAATTAATCCCCGTTACTTATTTATATGGTTTAATTTTTTTTTCTAAACCATCATGAACTGATATTAATTCATCTTAGGAGTATGGCCCTATGAGTTCCAACCTGCTTGCCAAGGGATATGAGCCGTCAGATGTTGAAAAGCGGTGGTCCCGTTATTGGGAAGAAAAAAAGATGTTTGCAGCCAAAGACCAAAGCGACCAAAACAGCTATTCCATAGTAATCCCCCCACCAAATGTCACAGGGGTCCTGCATATGGGACATGCTTTGAATATAACCCTTCAGGATATACTCTGCAGATACCGAAGGTTGATGGGAGATAATGTTTTGTGGATGCCCGGCACAGATCATGCCGGAATTGCTACACAAAATGTCGTGGAAAGGCAACTTGCCGAAGAAAATACAAGCCGGCATGAACTGGGGAGGGAAAAATTTATAGAAAGAGTTTGGCAATGGCGTGAGCAATACGGCAGCAAAATTATTAATCAGCTTAAACGTCTGGGAGCTTCATGTGACTGGGACCGGGAGCGCTTTACCATGGATGATGGGCTCTCCAGGGCGGTCCGAACTGTTTTTGTGAAACTTTATGAGGAAGGCTTAATTTACAGGGGAAGCTATATCATCAACTGGTGCCCCAGGTGTCACACCGCACTGGCAGACCTGGAAGTTGAGCACGAAGACCATCAGGGCCATCTCTATCATATCCGGTACCCTTTTATTCATGGCAATGGAGGTATCGTAGTCGCCACCACCCGTCCTGAAACCATGCTGGGTGATACCGCAGTGGCGGTTCATCCAGAAGACAGCCGCTATTTTAACTTGTCTTCGGATAAGGTCATCTTACCGTTAATGAATAAACCGATTCCGGTAATCCGCGATCCATATGTAGCCCTCGATTTCGGCACAGGCGCATTAAAAATCACCCCTGCCCACGATCCCAACGATTTCGAAGTCGGTATCCGTCATAATCTTCCAAGCATTAAGGTTATCGGAGATGACGGCGTCATGACCGAAGAGGCTGGAGAATTCATGGGGCTTGACCGGTTCGAATGCCGCAAAAAGGTTGTTTCAGCCCTGGAAAAAGAGGGATTTCTGGTTAAAATCGAACCCCACCAGCATGCTGTCGGCCATTGTTATCGCTGCAAAACCGTTGTAGAACCCAATCTGTCCCTTCAATGGTTTGTCAAAGCAAGACCTCTGGCTGAAAAAGCTCTTGAGGCTGTTAAACATAAGAATACCAAAATCGTTCCCGAAATGTGGGTAAAAACCTATAACGACTGGCTTGAAAATATAAAGGATTGGTGTATTTCGCGCCAGATCTGGTGGGGCCACCAGATTCCGGCCTGGACGTGTCAAAATTGCGGGGATCTGATTGTGGCCATGGAAGACCCTGAATCATGCAAAAATTGTGAATCTAAAAATTTGCTGCGGGAAACCGATGTTTTGGATACCTGGTTTTCCAGCGCACTCTGGCCCTTTTCCACCATGGGATGGCCGGATCAAACTCCTCTTTTGAAAACCTTTTATCCTACCAGTGTTCTTGTTACCGGTTTTGATATTCTTTTTTTCTGGGTGGCCCGAATGATGATGATGGGCATTCAGTTTATGGGCGATGTCCCTTTCAGAGACGTTTATGTTCATGCTCTGGTTCGTGATGAAGACGGCAAGAAGATGAGCAAGTCCAAAGGAAACGTGATCGATCCTCTGGTGGTGATCGATGAATATGGAACGGACGCTTTCCGGTTCACACTCGCCGCTTTTGCCGCACAGGGCCGGGATGTCAGAATGTCTGAAAAACGGGTGGAGGGATACCGACATTTTGTAAACAAACTCTGGAACGCAGCCCGTTTCGCTTTAATGCATGTGGATCAGGCTCCCGAGCATGTGACTCCCAAAAGTCTTCCGGACCGGTGGATTCTTTCACGGTTGCATCGTGTGTCCGAAACCGTTTCCGATGCATTGGACAACTATAAGTTCAATGAAGCTGCCAGTGCAATTTACCAATTTATATGGCACGAGTTCTGTGACTGGTACTTGGAAGCCATTAAGCCGATCCTTTATGGAAAAATGGGAGAAGACGCCAAAGAATCGACTAAAGGCGTATTATGGCTGGCATTGCGAAATACTCTGACGATCCTTCATCCTTTCATGCCGTTTGTAACAGAAGAAATCTGGCATAAGCTTCCCGGCACAAAAGACTCCATTATGACCGCCGGCTACCCTTCCAAAAAGCATGATATTACTTTTATGGATGAGGACAAGGATGCAGAGATGGAAATGGCCCTGATAACGGACATTATCACAGGGATACGAAACATTCGAGGTGAAATGAACATTTCTCCGTCACAATCTCTCCATGTTAAAATTCAGGCCCAGGACACAAAGATAAAAGAGATCATATCGGCCCAGCAGGACATGATCAACGATCTGGCAAGGCTTGAATCGCTGTCAGTATACGAATCTGAAAAGCGCCCCAAAACAGCTGCTGCATCAGTTGTCAACGGAGCGGTCATATATGTTTCTCTGGAAGGCATTATTGATTTTGAAAAAGAAATCCAGAGACTTGAGAAGGAAATCAACAAAATTTCCAAAGAATTGATTTCAACTTCCAAAAAACTTCACAATGAGGATTTTCTGAACAAAGCCCCCCAGGATGTTGTGGAAAAGGTAAAAGAAAAACATGATTCTCTTTGTGAAAGACAACAGAAACTGAAAACAAACCTTGAAAGAATTCATGCCCTGAGAGGGGAATAAAACGTTACGAATAAATATGCATTCTGTTGATGATCTTATAGAACTTGCCCTTAAGGAAGATATCGGTTCCGGAGATATCACCACTGATTCGACCGTACCGCCTGATCTTGAAGGGATTGGAGAAGTTTTTGCCAAGGATGATTTTATTTTGGCGGGACTGGATGTTGCCCGAAAGGTCTTTAACCATCTGGATCAAAGGGTCATTTTTTCCTCGGTATTTAGAGACGGGGATACAATTAACAACGGCACGGTAGTTTTCTCGGTCTGCGGAAAACTTTCATCCATTTTGAAAGCTGAACGAACGGCTTTAAATTTTATCCAACGATTGTCGGGCATTGCCACACTTACCCACACTTACGTCCAACGGCTCGAAGGCACACATATCCGTATTCTCGACACCCGGAAAACAACTCCTGGATGGAGAGCATTGGAAAAATATGCCGTAAAAGTCGGGGGTGGATTCAATCACCGTATGGGACTCTATGACGGGGCATTAATTAAAGACAACCATATTGCTGCATGCGGAGGCATCCAAAAAGCAGTTGAAACAGCCAGAAGAAACATTCACCATCTGGTTAAAATAGAGGTAGAGGTTACCAATATGGCCGAGTTGGAAGAAGCCCTTTTAGCTGGTGCGGATGTCATCATGCTTGATAATATGAGCCCGGAGCAAATCCGAAAAGCGGTTAAAAAAATTGCCTCAAAGGCTTTGGTGGAAGTTTCCGGAGGGGTGAATTTGGATAACCTCGGCCTTCTGGCGGAGACAGGTGTGGATTTAATTTCGATTGGGGCATTGACCCACTCGGCAAAAAGTGCGGACATGAGCATGAAAATCCGAAATCAGTAAACCAGGCGGCTTACCCTATAAAAAATGTTTCCAATTCGAGATACAATTCCCTCTAAAAACTACCCGATCGTCACGCACTCCCTCATTGGCGTCAATATTATCTGTTTTTTGATTCAGCTTTCCCAGGGGCATGATTTTGACCGGTTCGCTTATCTCTACGGTCTTGTCCCTGCAAGATATACGATTCCGGAAATCGCCTCATACTTCACTTTCGGCCAGCAGGCCTTCGCATTGATTTCCTTCATGTTTCTTCACGGCGGTTTCATGCATATTCTCGGCAATATGTGGTTTCTCTATATTTTTGGCGACAATGTCGAGGATCGCCTGGGGCATTTTCGATATTTTCTATTTTATATTCTGTGCGGCTTTCTTTCAGGACTCACTCATTTCTTTCTCAATATGCACTCCAATTTGCCCACCATTGGGGCTAGCGGTGCTATTGCCGGGATAATGGGGGCCTATTTCATTCTCCATCCGACATCCAAAATCCTGACACTGGTTCCCGTTATTATCATTCCATTTTTTTTCGAAATTCCGGCTTTTTTTTTCATCGGTATCTGGTTTATTTTTCAGTTCATCAGCGCCACTTCAAGCCACGGGGATGTCAGCGGAATCGCTTGGTGGGCCCATATCGGCGGATTTATTTTTGGAATTGTTCTGTTGAAAGTTTTTCGCCAGTTTCCATCCATCGGACTATCCGATCATTTCAGGCACGCTACCGAAAAGAAAAAAACCTTCAGTCTTCAGGTCATTCATCCCACCGGGCCATTGGACTCCCCAGACCTTTACGGCACTATCTATGTTTCCTCATATGAGATTCAAAAGGGAACCAAAAAACTGGTCAATATTCCCTGGGGGTTTCAAAAACGGCTTTATCGGGTTGTCATACCTCCGGGAATCGAAGCCGGAAGTAATCTTCGTTTAAAGAATCTTGGAAAAATCAAACCGGACGGCCAAAGAGGTGACCTCTTTCTTAAAGTGGTTGTTGAGGACAGATGATTCCCAAAGATATTTTTGACTAATCGAACATACTGATATATTTTAATTTTTGGCTGAACGAAAACTCTCTTTTTTTTCCAGGTTAAACTGGGTCTGTCAAATAAGCGAAACAAACATGAAAAAAATTTACGATCGAACGTAACCCATATCAAAACGTGAGGAGCCCTTATGAATAGCAGCAGTCTGGATGAACCCGGGAAACAATTCCTGTTGGAGTTGTATAAAATGGCCAAAGGAAACGTGTCGGCCAAGGTGTCCATGTATGAAATTGGTGAGACATTGGGAATGGACCGCAACCGGTCCAATTTCATTACTACCGAATTGGTCGGTTTTGATTATGCTGAAATTCGGACCTTGAGTGGTGGAATCGGTTTAACCCAACAGGGACTTGATGCGGCTGTAGGCTTAGGAGCACAAAGCAGCAAGGCAAATGAAAATCCCCGGCTGGGAGATAAACCCATATTGGATGAAGTCGGTAAAAGCAGTTGCGATATGATGGTCGCAACGATAAAGTCAAAAGCATCAAACTTGGGGCTCGGTTTTGACGCCATGGCTGAAATGATGGCTGACTTAAAAACTATCGATGCACAACTCAGTTCCCCGAAACCCAAAACAGGGATTATACGGGAAAGTTTCCGCTCTATTCAGGATGTGCTTAAATCAGTGGGTGATAAGGAAATTTCCGGACGGATTCATGATTTGATCCAGTAAGGAGGTTTTGGGTTGGTAGTGGATAATTATTCAAAAATCGTTTCGAAAAACCTTGAAACACTCTATGGCAATCTACCGGAAGGCCTTGATAAAGCCTTACAAGCTGAAAAAAAGGGAAAAGAATTTTTGTTCCGGGCCTTTGGAAAAAAATGCAAAATCAGCCCCAATGGAATCTTTTTAAACGAAGATCACCAAACTGGTGTATTGGGTATTCTGATTTCTCTTTATGCGCTTCATGCAAATCAAAACTCCTTTATCATCGAACCCTTTAAAGCCTTCAAGGATTTTCCCGGCACCATGCCTTATGTTGGGGCTTTTGTAACCCATACGGAACAACCCCTGATATCCGAGGTGGATACCATTAGAAAAGTTCGGGGTGAAATTATCGATCAGTTAGATGGAACCGATGCTCCGGACTCGATTCCCGGTGACTTTTCCATGGTTCTTTTTCCTCTTCCTAAAATTGCCTTATGTTATATTTTTTATGAAGCGGATGAAGATTTTCAAGCAGGTGTAACCTGTCTTTATTCAAGCAATGCATCCTGTTTTATGCCTCCCGACGGTCTTGCGGATGTCGGTGAATACACCTCCAAGAGAATCCTTGAAATTGCGGCACAGGAAAAATGATGTCAAAGCGTATTCGAATCATTCTATTCAGTCTTAGCTTTTTTCTATGTTTCCTTTTTTTGGCTGTAATCGGCCTTTTTATTTATATTCACTCCGATCTTGCTGGACATCAGATTCAAACACGCATTAATGAACGGATTCCCGGAAAAATTATGTTTAAAGATTTTTCCATAGCCCTAAGCAAAGGAAAAATAGAACTTGAAAATATTCTCATGGAAGATCCCGAGGGACGGGTAGTGGCCGGCATTGACCAACTTGTGCTGCAAATTTCATGGAGAGATCTTTTTTCGCGCAGTGTTTCCGTCGAACACATCTTTATCAAAAACCCCCAGGTGAGACTGATAGTCAATCCTGACGGCAGTCTCAGCCTGGTGAATCTATTTGTTTCTCCAAGAATCGATAAACACCCGGAGACGCCGGAAAAACCTTTAGAAGCCGGATCTTCTTTTAATTTTGTCATACGTGACTTTCTTCTGGAAAACGGAACGTTGGCATATGAAAACCAAAACCAGGACTCAACAGCAAAACTTGAAAATATCCGGCTGAATTTTTCAGGCAATTTTGCCGGACAAAACTGGCTTTTTGATTTATCAGCCGGTAAGGGGGCTTTTGAGAGCACCGATGTTGAGAGCCGGATTGAAATATTGAAACTTTCAGGGGAAATCAGGGAAGAGCAAATCAAAGATCTAAAACTGCAACTCAAAACCGTATCATCCGACTTTGAACTTACCGGTTCGGCCCGCCGGATTTTTTCCGATCCTGAACTCGACCTTATTATGAATATAGGTCTTTCTTTGTCCGAACTTCGCGAAACCTTTATTCTGGAATCTGAATACACCGGAAATATCACGGGAGAACTTTCAGCAAGAGGGCCTGCGAAGAATCCCGACGTCACGCTGAACCTGACATATTCCGGCGGGCAATTGGGTGATGTTCATATCCAAAAATCACACCTTCAGGCCATGGTTATAGACCGGATCATTCAGTTGGCACCGGTGGAATTGCAATTTGGTACCGGATACATTAGTGGTGAAGCAAAATCGGACTTTCGTGAAGTCTTTCCTGAAGGATTCCTGTCTCCGCCCCAACATTTCGATTTTCTTTCTTACAATCTCAATTTGGATGTCAACGATGTGAACCTGAAAGAAGCACTTGGCCGTTTTTTTGAAGGCCGGGGTATCATTAATGGAACTATTTTTGCCAAAGGCAAAGGGGTTTCACCGGAAAATGCTGTTGCCGAGCTTGAGGTTGATATAACAGGAACTGGAATCACCACGGATAATTTATCGCCTGTCGATATTCGGATCACATCGGCTGCGGGTTTAAGTGAAGGCAAAGGAATCCTGAATGCTTTCGAAGTCCTTGCAGGCCCTACTGAGTTATTCGCCACCGGACATTTCGATATCCAGTCGAACCAACTTGAATCTTACCTTTCGATAAATTCAAAAAACCTGGAAAGAACCCTTGCACCTCTGGGAATCAAGGGTTTTCAGGGCATTGTAAAACTTGAGGCAAAAGCTTCAGGCACCTTGGACCGGCCGGTAGCAGATCTTCAATTGACAGGGGAAAATCTTGCTGCTGATTTTGTTCCCATTGGCAAAATGAAGATTGCGGCAAAACTTTCCGAAGGTAACCTATTGATACAAAAAGCCGAATTGGAAAATCAGAAATCACGCGTTGGGATTTCCGGCAAACTGGGTATTTTTGAACAAAATCGTTTAAAACCTTTAGATGATCCCTCCATTGATTTAACATTAATTGCCGATTCGGTTTTTTTGGAAGATTTTACAGACCAAGTGTCCGGCAAGGTTTTCTTAAGCGCGAGAATTGAAGGATCAAAGAAAAATCCCAAAGGCGATTATGAACTGATAGCGGAACAAATCCAGGTAACTGACCAAAACATCGAACGAATTCTGGCACAAGGCAATTTAGCAAACGAAAAATTTCATTTAAGTCCTTTCGAGATTGTTTTTGCTTCGAGCCAGTCCATTCAGGGATCCGGATGGATTTCCACCGACCGGAAATTTCAGGTTCAACTTTTTTCAGAAGGTATTTCTCTGGATCAAATTGATGTTATTCGACAACAAAACATTGCCGAGGGTCTGCTTGTGTTCAATCTCACGGGGGATGGCACTCTCGGCGATCCTGGACTTAGAGGTCATGTGGCCGTAAACAACCTGGTTGTAAAACAAAAGGAACTAGGAAATGTTCAGATGGAGTTAAAGCTTGCCGATTTTTTAGCTGAAGCTTCCGGGCATCTCAACTTTGACTTTTCCGCAAGTTACCACCTGAATAAAAAGGATTTTTGGCTGAACCTTCATTTTGATGACACTGACCTTTCGCCCTATTTTAACCTGACGGATCTGAAGAATGTATCTGGAACAATTTCCGGAAATATGGAGGCTTCCGGCAATATGTCCAATTTAAGACAAACCAGCGGCGCAGGTAATTTTTCACTGCTGAACCTGTCTGCTGAAAATCAGGAGTTGGTGCATGCTGAAAATTTTGAAATTGTATACAGAAATAATCAGGTATTGATACCCGACTTGAAAGTTCGGTTATTGGAAGCCGGCCACCTGAATATAGACGCCAACGCCGACCTTGACGGACCCTTGCGGGTCATTGCCGATGGAACTATTCCTCTTCAGGGCCTCCGAATGGTAACCGGTAAACTTCCGGATATCTCAGGTGAACTGCAAATATCTGCAGAAGTGGCAGGAACAACCGCAAAACCGGATATCCGCGGTGAAATTATTCTGAATCAAATCGGTTTCACCATACCGGAGCTTCTTCAGAAAATTCACGGTGTCAGCGGACGGATTTTCATAACACCGGAGGCTTTACACCTTGATAATATTCAGGGAAATCTTGACACCGGCAGGCTCGAATTGTCCGGACAATTGGCGCTCAAGGATCTTAATCCCGAAAGGATAAGGCTCGATTTGACCGCCAGTTCACTTCCATTAAAAGTACCCGACACCATGAACGTCATTCTGCAATCCAATCTGCGTCTTTCCGGGACCCCTGAAAGTGCACTTCTTCAAGGTGAAATCATTGTTATTGAAGGAGTCTATTATAAAGACATCAATGCAAATCTTGTGGAAAGTGTCACTCAGAGGAGACGGCAGATTTCCCCTCAAAAACCGGCATCAACAAACCCCATGCTCAAAAACCTGAATTTAGACGTTTCGGTTCGCCGCAGAAATCCATTTCTTGTGGAAAACAATCTGGCCAACCTTGATATCAATCCAGATATTCGCATTGCCGGAACAGCTGATCAACCTATGATCCAGGGAAGGACCACAATCGAATCCGGCACAATACAGTATCAGAGAAAAACATTTACGGTTCAAAAAGGAGTTATTGATTTTATCAATCCTTATGAGCTTGAACCGACAATGGATATTGAAAGCACCGTAAAAATCAGAAAATGGATGATCACGCTGACTCTTTACGGTACACCGGATAACATGATTCTCACACTGATGTCCGATCCTCCTGAGGAGCATGGGGATATTATTTCCCTTCTTGTGCTTGGGAAAACCACCAGAGAACTGATAGGTAGGGAAGGAGGTACAAGCAGGACTACTGAACAGATGGCCGCTGAATTGCTGGCAGGTACATTTGGTGATGATATCAGGAGAATTACCGGGTTGGATTTTTTTGAGGTAGAAACAGAATTGGATAACAATTCCGATGAAGAATCCGAAGGGGTCATGGTCACGGTGGGCAAAAAACTTTCAGATCGTCTGACCCTCAAATACGCAGCGGATTCAAGAAGAGGTGAAATGATTCACCGTGCCATTTCAGAGTATCAATTATTGGAAAATATCATAATCAGCGCTTTTCAGGATACTTTCGGCATCTTTGGAGGGGAAATTCTTTACAGGCTGGAATTTCGATAAACTCGCACTCATTTTTAGAGGAAAAATGTTCAGGTTTATAGGTCCGATCGTTACGTTCTTTTTTTTATGGATATTGTTGGCTTCTCAGGTTACTTCGACAGAAATTTCTCCCTTGCGAAACTCCGATTCACTGGTTGCGGATATTATAATCCGAATTCTAGACATCGAAAAAGACCGAGACCTTTTTACCGAAATTGCCGACAACCTTATTTATCTTAAAAAATCAGCACCTTTCTCCCCGAAACTTTTAGAAGATTCAATCCAGGCCCTAAGGCTCTCCAAAAAATTTTCACATATCGATATTGATTCCACAGACAGTCCTGAGGGTATTATTCTTATTTTTTCCCTGACACCTTTTCGGTATATCAAAGACATCAGATTTTCAGGGGCTCACCCGGTATTTGAACAAACCATACTCAGAGCAATCACGATCCATACGGGCGATGCTTTTGTATCGGGTGATCTTGATAAACAAAAAAAGCTGATTGAAAATCTGTTCATCGAGGAAGGATTTTTCAAACCTGAAATCAATGTCGATATTCAGGAAGACCCGGAAGACGGCAACGTTATTTTAACCTTCAATATTTTCAAAGGGGATTATTTTCGTCTAAATCAAATCCGTTTTTTCGGCAATCACTCCATCTCATCCAAACGGCTCAACCTGAAGATGAAAACCCGGCAACATTCTTTTTTTCCTGGAATTCGCGGACGATTTATCGAAAGAGTGCTGTCCGCGGATATTGACCGGCTGATAGAATTATATCGAAAAAACAGATTTGCGGAGGTAAAAATTACCCAGGAAATTAACAAGGATTTTGAAAACCGGCTTGTGGATGTTCTCATAACCATCGATGAAGGCCCCTTTTATGAGATGAATATCGAGGGGAACAAAACGTTTTG
>CAYZJH010000081.1:0-15384 GCA_964478625.1 uncultured Desulfobacteraceae bacterium | reverse complement strand
TGGGCCTGAATCGCCAGAGCCTCGTGCACAAAGTCGGGATCCTTTTTTAATTTAAAAATAACTTCCATAAATCTGGACCAGTCTCCAACCCCCATGGACAAAAAAAATCCCCGATGCACACGAAGCATGACCACATGATCACGATTTTTGGATTCCTGAACCAGCAGGTTCCAATTTTCCGGAAGACGCGCCGGGTCAGACGGATCCAGATAGTTCCTGAAATCCTGCAATTCCTGTATGGTTAACGGCCATTTTTTCAATTCGGGTCGCGGTTCCAAATCCGGAAAAATTTCTTCCCTTCGGTCGGTTTCAAATAGACTTGAAATTTCAGCATCTTCAGACAACCCCTGTTTTTTCCAGGCCTCGATCACTTCATCGCGTATTCCTTCTTCAAAATAGGGAACACGATCCACCGGTTCATGGCGCATAACTTTTAGAAAACGTTCCCGGCTGTTCATTTTTTCTCAGGCTCTCTAAGTTTTTTGATAAGTCTCACACCCCCAGCGCTCCTACTGCATATACCGGTTCAGAATATCATACCATTTTTCAGTTTTCATTAATTTAAGCAACGCAGTGTTAATCTTTTTGCGAAGCGCATTATCTTTCTTTAAGGCCATGGCCACAAAATATTCATCATAAATTCCGGGTAAAACCTGCACCTTTCCCTGAAAATCTTTTTTTACAGCATACTTCAACAGGTGTTCGTTCAAAACAAAGGCATCGATATTTTTACCCGCTACCGCATTCAACCCATGCTTTACACTTTCAAAGGAAATACTGGCAATACCGTTTTTGGACAAATAATTTGCAGCTTCTGATTGCTCTATGGCTCCAACCCGTGCATTGTAAAGATCATTAAAGCCGCGAACCTTGCCTCTGAGTTCGCTAATGGTCAACGAGGCCGTGATATTGGCGATAAAGCCGGCAATGAAAACAACTGAGAATAACATCCAAATGATCGCAATAAATCGTCCGCCAATTGTCTTTGGTGCTTTGTCTCCATACCCAACCGTAGTCATTGTGACAACAGACCACCATATGCCGTTGCCAATCCCCTTTATGGCCCCGTCTCCAAACATTTCAATATTTTTCCGCCTTTCAAATAAGCATACGAATACCCCGGCTATCACAGACAGCAGGACCAGTTGACCAATCGGTAGCAATACATCCTTGGAAAATATTTTTGCAACAATGCTCATCCACTTTCTATCGCCATCTCCCATAGGCACGGAAATAGCCAATCCTGATTTAAAGTATGATTGGCTGAGGTCCATGGCTTGTTCATACCTCACCTCGGCGGGCAGGGAAGGAATAACATCGATTTCTCCGTGTTCGATGGCTGCCAATAAAAGCCCAAAATGTTGATACTCCCGAAATTCGAATACAACACCCATATCTTGAGCCACGGTTTTCCAGATGTCGACGCCTAATCCCTCCCATTGGCCGTCAGCCTTCTTCATATATAACGGCGGTGTTTTCATCACACCGACTAATAATTTTTCTGAAGGCATGCTGAGCTCCTGCGAAAAAGCATTTTCCTGTAAAAACAAAAATAACCAAAACCATGTTATGGTGAAAATCCCCATGATACACGCCTGTTTTCTATGTTTGCAATTCATCTTCATGTGAAGCATTCACTATTGATCAACAACATATTATTATTTCAATGGTTAAAAATTAAAATTGACCTGGGAGGCGGCAAATAAAAAAAATGCCAATAGGAGTTAAAAATTCTTCATAGGCCACCGATTTTGTTCCATACAACCAAGTTATAAGGGCAACTCTTTTTTTTCAGGTTCTTCTTTCCGACCATTACCCAAAGCGATCAGGCTTGCGCCTGCACCTGCCTCCAGGATCTGCCTGACCTGATCGCTTTTCGGCATATCTTTCTTTTCCTCAAAATTCGGCACCTCTACAATTACCTTGCGGTGTGCGTAATGGATGCCCTTGGCGGCCAGCGCCTCGGTAATACGACGGTAGGCTTCACGCCGAATCACAAAATGCTTGCCCGGCTGGGCGGTAAACTTGGCACGGATCACCATTACGCTATTGGTGATCTCCCGCACTCCCTGAGATTTCAAGGGCTTAATGAAATCAGGACCCATTTCGGGATCTTCCAGCATCTCTTTGCCCACATTTTTAATGATCTTGCGAACCTTGTTTATATCGGTATCATAAGGAAACTCCAGGTTAAATTTGACAATGATTCCTCCCCGCATAAAATTGGTGATCGAACCCAACTCGCTGTGAGGTACGATTTGAAGCATACCCCGGTGGTGGCGAAGCATGACGTTTCTCAGGGTGATCGTCTCGACCGTTCCCTTCACCGATCCGGCCTCAATGTATTCTCCAACCCTGAAGGCATCATCCAGAAGATAAAAAATACCGGACAGAACGTCACTCACCAGTTTTTGTGCCCCGAAGCCTAAAGCCAGGCCGACCACGCCGGCACCAGCCAGCAGCGGTCCAATATTCACGCCTATGGAGGAAAGGATGATCAGAGTCACCATGACCACCAACGTACTGGCGATAAACTTACGCAGCATCGGCAAAATCGTATAATCTCTACCCCGCTGCTTGACCGCACCGAACTCACCGGTATCATCTGCTTCTTCTTCCTCTTCTTTATCTCCGTAGGATTCTGCCAGCTTTCGTTCGATATACCCGGATGTCATCCGCCAGAATAAAATGGCGAGGCTAAGGGTCAACAGGATATCAAAAGTGGCTCTGACAATATTGGAGGCCAAAGGCACGGTATATCCCCATAGACTCAGCAACAATATCACCAGAACCATGCCGATAAATATTCTTATCAGTCTGAGCATCTGCTTTTTCAGACGAGTTTCCTTCTGTGTGACATCTTCTGACTCCTGCTGATGATCACTGCCACCTGTTTCGGTTTTTGTTTTCGGTTGCCTGAATATGTTAAGGGTGGAAACAACTGCTCCCACGAGCCATTGGGAGACTTGATCCAGAAGCAGATAAGATGGGATGATCAGAAGGCTGATCAGTAAAGCTCCGCCGGCACTTACCGTGCCTGAAAGCATTGTGTTGAGCCAGACCAGCCAGATGCTGAAAAGATAGAGTATCGCCATAATATGCCAGGAAAAAGCAAACTGGCGGCGTAACCAGGAAACCTCTCCCCCATGGTCTGCAATCAGCATGGAATCCCGCACGGCTTTCTTTTTTGCCAGAAGGATCGCAACTATCAGTAAAATTAGAATGGATCCCAGAAGTAAACCGGAAAATTGAAGTGTTGCCTGAACAGCACCGAGATCTGCCAGTAAGGTGATGAACATGAGACTGAAAGCAATGTACCAGGCAAGGAACTTTACACTTCGGTGCACGATGGATGCAGGAGTATCACCCAAAGGAAGGAGCCTCAATCCACTGATGTCGGGCGAAAACAAAAAGTTGGAAACTATGGCAATACTCCTGGCCATTACGATAGCCACCAGAACTGCCATGAATAATGCACGAACAGGTTGAATTTGTCCCGTATGAGTGAGGATAAAAATTCCGGCGGAAGCAAAGGCAAATACGGTGAGATGAACCAGTTGAGGCAAAATGTGGAGCATAGCACCCCATAGTCTTCCCAGACCGAGTTCGGACGTGTGGTCGAAATCAGCCAAATGAATAGTCAGTCGTGCCGTTAATTTCCTGAACAGCAGTTCCAGGCAGAACCCTCCGAAAAGAAGGACCATTACAAAAATAAGGTTTTGCAACAATCCATCCAGTGCCTCGCTTCCACCAATCGAGGTTAGGGTTCGGATCAGGTCACCGGGAGCATTCGATGCCGCAGTTAAAACTCTCGAAATACCGGTGTCAGAGTCCTCTCCATGCTGATCAATTACGTGAAGCCATTTTTGAAGCCATTTAATGATTCCACCCTTGGAAACCGGTTGCTCTTTTTCTAACGTAGCTGAATCTTTAACCGATTCGACAGCAGGCAATTGAGTGACATCGGTGTTATCGAGCTTTGCCGTCGTAAAATCCTTTTCCATTGAGCTAACTGTTTCAAGTGTTGGCGAAGTGTTAAATGAAGACTCTATGGCCAGGGTAACTTTAGGAGCATTCAAGGCCATTGCTTCCAGCAGAATAAAAATCAGTAAAATCCATTTCATGGTTCACCTTAACCCACTGAAAAAAGTATAAACATTCGTTTTAATCCAGGATAATTTCAGCTCGTCAGATTTAAATCCTTACTTTTTCTATGATTTCTGCTCCTTTAGAGTCCGAGATTATGTCAAACCTAATTTCAGGAGACTCCGAAGCCATTTCAATAATTATGAGCACCTTACCGTATTTTTTAGACCTCAGATGGCGCTTAACATCATCCTCACAAATCCAGAACTCCTCAAGCATGACTGCACGCTCGTCTCTGACGTCTTTGTAAAGGCGACAACCGAGGCAACCCGCCTCCAGCTCGATTTCTTCAATCATCGAACCAAGGATTTCCAGTGCCTCACCTTGTTTATCCAAAGGAACTATAATCCTAATGGAAGATCTTATCATTTCCCTGTATCCTTATTCTATATTTGGGTTCATTTTCTGCTTCCTAGCCTCCAACGCCGGAAGTGAAGTTTTCTTCAGGTACTAAGTGCTCTGAATTATATATTCGGTGACGTAGTTATGATTCTATCAAAAACAGTTTAAATCCGTATTATGCGCTGACTATTATACGCCCTTGTATTTATGCCGGTTTGTACTAAGCATTTGGATCAAGGTATAAATCCCGCCTTCATCACCGGTTGAGAGGTCGCCTCAGCCTCAGCAAATTCCACCCACCCGCCACCCATGGCCTTGTAGATGTCAATCAACGAACGAAACAACGCATTTTGACTTTCAGTGTAGGATAGTTCCACGGTGAACAGGCTGCGTTCGGCATCCAGTACTTCCAGGTAACTGGCATAGCCTTCGTCATAACGCATCCGTGACAAGCGTGCATAGTTTTTTAAGGCGATTACCTGGTTGGCAAGGGCTCGAAGCTTTTGCTGTGTTTTGACGCGTCCGACTAAGGCATCTTCGACTTCCCGTAAAGCGTTCTGCACGGTCTGAATGTAATTGTAAAGTGTCTGTTTTTGAAAGGCTTCGGCTCCTTTTACCTCGCCACCTATGCGTCCTGCCGTAAAAATTGGGATGGTCACGGGAACGCTTATATTCCAGGCTTGGGATTTTCCTGTAAAGAGATCTGACAAATCGGTACTCACGGCTCCAAAAGAACCGGTAAGGGAGATGGTTGGAAAATAAAGGGATTTTGCGACGCCAATCCGGGCCTTGGCGGCAATAAGTGCCTGTTCAGTGGCCCGAATGTCAGGTCGTCGATCCAACAAGTCCGAAGGCAGACCGAATGGAATCTCAGGTAGATTCAACGCATCGATGTCGACTCCACGTGATATTGGGCCGGGATTTCTTCCGAGAAGGACACTGAGCGCATTTTCGCTCCTGGCAATGGCAAGTTCGATTTCAGGAATACGCGCCAGGGCATCCTGGTATTCGGCTTCCGCCTGACTCACATTGATCTCGGCAATGATTCCATTGTCGAACTGCAATTGAAACAGGTCCAGAGTCTGTTTTCGGGTTTCGGCAGTCCTAATGGTGATATGCAGCTGTTTATCCAGTGCCAGAAGATCCACATAAGTACTGGCTACCGCGCTGACCAATGTCAACACCACCGCGCGCCGGGTTTCCTCGGTACTGAATAATTCAGCACGGGCTGCCTCGCTTGCACGGCGGTATTTACCCCAGAAATCAAGCTCCCATCGGCCCCGAAGGAAAGCCTGATAGGAATCAAAGGTCGTATCCGTACCAGGAGGGATCGGAGTCGGCCCATTTTGGGTAACACCCTCCCGCGAAACGCTGCCGGCGCCATCCATAAATGGAAACCGATCACCACGAACCGAAAAGTACCGCCCAAAAAATTCCTCGACACGGGCTGTAGCAATGAGAAGGTCCTTATTTTCATGTAGTGCTGTTTCGATCAAATCATTCAGCGTGACATCATTGAACTGTTCCCACCATACCACATTAGCCATGCCTTTAGCCTCTTTTTCCTCGAATCTCCAAGAACCAGGCATATCGATTTCCGGTCGTTTGTAGTCCGGCCCTAACGCCAGGCAACCTGTCAGCTGGATCATTAAAATTCCAATAAGAATGCTCTTATACATGTACCCCTCCTTTGGTGCTGTCTTGCTGCGGGGCTGGAACCGCAACGTGAGGCATTTGAGATGATCCGCGATGGCTAAGTTTTTCAACAACGTAGAAAGTCATCGGTATCAAAAAAATGGCAATAAAGCTTGCCGCAAGCATACCGCCTATCACACCCGTACCCATCACCCGACGCGCTATTGCACCCGATCCGGAAGCTATCGCGAGCGGTAAACATCCCAGGATAAAAGCCAAACTGGTCATCAAAATCGGACGAAGCCTCAACCTCGCACCCTCCAGAGCGGCATCCTCGATGGATTTGCCCTTCTCAAATTCCATCTTGGCAAATTCGACGATCAGAATCGCGTTTTTAGCCGCCAGACCGATCAGCATGATCAGACCGATTTGAGCGTAAAGGTTGAATTCCATGCTTCGGATAAAAATTCCGGCAAATGCGCCTAAAACTGCAATGGGAGTCCCCAGAAGCACACTGAAGGGAAGCGACCAGCTCTCGTATTGAGCCGCCAGGATCAGAAAGACAAAAACCAGGGAAAGAGCAAAAATAATTGACACGGGAACACCTTCCAAAGCCTTTTTTTCCTGAAAACTCATGCCCAGGTAGCCATACCCCATCTCAGTGGGCATACCGGAAGAAAACACGTCTTCCAGTGCGGTCATGGCCTGAGCCGAGCTGAAACCAGGGGAAGCAACAACATTGATCTGAGCCGAACGATATAGATTATATCGCATGGTAAATTCAGGCCCTGAGCGGTGTTCTATTGAAGTTACCGCAGAAAGGGGCACCGTCTCACCTGCACGATTGCGCACGTAGAACTGGCCCAGTTGCCGAACATCCGTCCGATATTCACCCTCTGCCTGGATATATACTTGCCATTGACGTCCGAACCGATTAAAATAATTAACGAAATAACCTCCCATAAATGCCTGCATGGTCCGGTAGACCTGATTCAGGTCAACCCCCTGCTTGAGGACTTTGTCCCGGTCGACATCAACGAAAATCTGAGGCACTGTAGGCAGGAAAGTGGTGGTCACACGGGCGATTTCCGGCCGCTTTTTGGCCTCTTCCATAAATTTTTGCGTATTTTCCCACAAAAAATTAATGTCCTTACCGGCGCGATCCTGCAATAGGAATGTTACACCCCCGGAAGTTCCAATTCCAGGGATGGCCGGGGGGGAGAAGGCAAAGGCAACTCCCTGGGAAAAATTTCCCAGGCGTTTGTTGAGGTTTGCCATAATGACATCGTATTTTTCCTCAGGACTTTTTCGCTCATTCCAGGGTTTGAGGGTTACGAAAAAAAAGCCGCTGTATGTGTTCGTAACTCCGGACAGGAGGCTGAACCCCGTTACCGTTGTACAGTAGTCCACACCAGGGGTATCCATGATCATATTTTCGATCCGGCGGGTGGCTTCATCGGTTCGCTGAAGGGAAGAGGCATTCGGCAACTGCACACCGGCATAAAGGTATCCCTGATCCTCTTCGGGCAAAAAGCCTCCAGGGACCTGTTTGCCGATCAGACCGATTCCGCCGGTCATAATGACAAGCAGAACCAGACTGATAACGAATTTACGGATAAACCAGCCACAAAGCTTCACGTAGCCGTTGGTTGCCTTCCCGAAAAGATTGTTAAAGCCCCGGTAAAAAGCTCCCAGAGGCCCGCGAACCTTTTTCCTGGGTTTGAGGATCAGGGAAGACAGGGCCGGACTGAGGGTCAACGCATTGAATGTAGAAATAAGAACCGAAATGACAATGGTCACGGCAAACTGCTGGTATAGTTTACCGGTAATACCTGGGATGAAGACAGTCGGCAGGAATACTGCCGCAAGTGCCAAAGATGTAGCCACCACCGGTCCGGAGACCTCTCCCATGGCTTTCAGGGTTGCCTCCCTTGGTGAAAGCCCTTTTTCAATATGATGCTCTACCGCTTCCACCACCACGATGGCATCATCCACCACCAAGCCAATGGCAAGAACAAGACCCATCAACGCAATAGTGTTAATGGAAAATCCCAGAATCGGAAAAAAAGCGAATGTCCCGATCAGTGACACAGGCACCGCAAGGCCCGGGATCAGGGTCGCCCGCCAGCCTTGCAGGAAAATGAACACCACAAAGATCACCAGTATTAACGCCTCAAAAAGCGTATGAATGATTTCTTTTATTCCTTCCCGCACCGATTGGGTCGTGTCCAAAGCAATGGTGTATTCCAGATCAGGTGGGAAGTTTTTCTTAACCTCCTCCATGAGTTTTGTAACTCCGTCAACTGCGGCAATGGCATTGGTGCCGGGAAGCTGATACAGTGCCATAACCGCCGCGGGTTTTCCGTTCATTCGCCCAACAATACTGTAGTTCTGGGATCCCAACTCAACCCGACACACATCCTCCAACCTGACCAGAGAGCCGTCCGGATTGGCCCTCAGCACTATCTGACCAAACTCCTCCGGCGTTTCCAACCGACCCTGGGCACGAATAGCATAGGTAAATTCGACACTAGCAGGTGCGGGTTCAGCACCAACTTGTCCGGCAGGATTAACCGTGTTCTGCTTCCGGATGGCATCCACGATCTCAGGAACTGTGATGTTTAACGATGCAAGCCGGTCGGGTTTAACCCAAATCCGCATAGCATATTGACCGGCACCAAACACGGTTACACTGGCGATTCCGGGTACCCTGGTCAACTGGTCATTTAAATTGATGTAAGCATAATTGGCCAGAAAAGTGGCATCGTAGCTGCCATTGGGGGAAGAGAGGCCTATGATCAACAGGGGGGAGGCTTGTGATTTCTTAACGGTAACACCATAGTCCCGGACCTCACTGGGCAGTTTGGAATCCGCCTGAGCTTTGCGCATCTGCGCCAGCACCTGACTGATGTTTGGGTCCGTTTTAACATCGAAATTGACATACATTTTCAACTCGCCATTATTGGCATTGAGCGAGTACATGTAGTTCATGTTGTCCACACCGCTCATCTCCTGTTCGATAGGAGTGGCCACCGATTGCTCAACAGTCTGAGCATCTGCGCCGGTATAAAAGGTATTGATAAAAATTTCCGGCGGAACAATGTCCGGGTACTGTGCCACAGGCAAGCCCAGCATGGCCACGATTCCGACAATGACAAAAATAATGGAGATTACAATTGCCACGATTGGCCGGTTAACGAAAAATTTTGCCATCTAATGAACCTTTCTTGAAAATTTCGAGCACCGGAACAGTGTTCTATTGATTTACCGAATAGGGCCTTGGATGAACCTTTACACCTTCTCGCACCTTCTGGGTGCCTTCAGCCACCACTCGCTCACCGGGATTTAATCCATCTTCGATGATCCAGAATTCCTCAAAACGGTCACCCACTTTGACATTTCTGATCCTGACCGTGTCATCGGACTCGACCACTGCTACCTGGTAATGTCCCTGAAGTTCGCCTACTGCCCGCTGAGGCACAAGCAGAACTCCTTTTCCCAAATCCATGAGGGCTCTCACTTTGGCATATTGTCCAGGTCTCAGCACATTTTCAGGATTTGGAAAAAGGATGGCGATGCGAATGGTGCCTGTCTGTGCGTCCATTTGGCGGTCTGCATAGGCAAGAGTTCCCCTATGCGGCCATAGGGTTCCGTCGGTCAACACCAGTTCAAACTGGGCTTTTGAAGATTCACCTTTTTGTTCCTTGGCATGTATCATGGCCTGTAAATATTCCCGTTCGCTGATGGGCACATAAACTTTAATGGGATCGACCGTTGACACTGTAGTCAGTTCACGGGACTGGGGTGTACCGACCAAATCCCCAATCTGGGCTTTGGCAGCACCCGCTATGCCGTCGATGGGCGATGTGATTTTCGTAAAACTAAGCTCCAGTTCCGCTTTCCGGACTTCAGCTTTCGATGCCAACACCTGGGCTTCCGCAGAATCCACCCGCCCTTGGGCATCATCTTTGTCCTTCTGGCTCACCGCATTGGCTTCAGCGAGCGGCAATATCCGATTCAAGGTGGCCTGGGAGGTCCTGAGTACAGCCTGATGCCTGGCCAGAACGGCCCTGGCAACGTCCACAGATGCCTGGAAAGGTCTTGGGTCAATCTCAAAAAGGAGTGTTCCTTTTTTTACGAAGCTGCCTTCCTGGTAATTCTGTTTAATCAGATACCCCTGCACCTGGGCTAGAATCGTTGCGTTTACCAGACCGTCCATGCCGGCAACATAATCGCGGTAAACTGGAACATCTTTTTCAATCACCTCCACCACTTGGACTTCAGGTGGCGGGGGAACATTTTGCTGCTCCTGTGTTTTTTTTTCCTCAGCGTAGCAGAGCCAGCTAAACGCCACGACAAATGCCGTTAGACTTAATATCCCTACAATTTTTCCCTTCACATTGCCTCCTCTATTGTTTCATCACAATAATCTTAACTTAATTTGATCGATTCCATTTGTAAGCGCTCCACCCGGCTGCGCCGGTCCCAAGCCGGCAAATAACTGCTCCCCTTTTTTGATAAAGGGGGCCGGGGGGGATTTAACGTGAACCGATACCGTTTTTAAAATCCCCCTGAATCCCTCTTTTTCAAAGGGGAACTTGTGGGGATTTACTTAGAAGAATTTCTAACCGTCAACATAATCGCTCCGATTAGGTTATTTAAATAGAAAACCCAGCGTTGTGTCGGTAAATCCACACCAGACCGGGTTTCGATTCCGCTCCTAGCACCCAACGCATTGATCGGCGCTGATACCGGCCAGCACTGCAACCCTTTTCTCACGCTCAGGTATTTCCAGTTCCGCAAGATTGATTTCGAAACTTTTTTCTGCTGAAGTCTCGTCTTGTTTCATTCCCATCCAGTCAAGCCGCAACCCAATCGACTTCTCTGTAAGAAAATTTTCTGCACGGAGTAACACTTTTTCCAGCTTCCGCAGGAAATCTCTTGGGGTTCCGGCGCCCTGCTCAAATTCTTTAAGCTGATTGTCAATATCCGCCAAAACCTTCATTGCCTGGTCGGTTTCCGAATCGGAACCGCTGCTGCCAGCTAGTGAACTTTCCAACCCACGGTCACGGCTTTTCTGAATCTTGATCTTATAATCAAGTATGCGGCGCTGGGATTTTTTTTCTTGCCTAAACTGTATTGCGGCATAAGGCGATTCGGCCTCGGTCGGCTTCCTTTTCGGCGCTTTGACCCTGGCAGAACCTGTTATAATTTTCTCATCCCGCTGATTGACTGCAAGGCAGTCAAACATTACCGTGCCATCGGCAGCATTTTTAGATTTAGCCGTCACCGTGATAGTCAGGACGTCGCCGAGTTCAACAGCGTCATGAAATTCGAAACTCTGGGATTGATATACGGTTCCGGGGCCGGGCAGCTCGTTTCCTAAAAGACTGGATATGAGAGCCCATCCCCACATGCTGTGGCCCACCATTTTATGGCGATCCAAAAGCATTTTCGCATATTCATCACTGAAATGAGTCGGATTCATATCACCTGATAAAACCGCGAATCCATCAATATCCTGCTTGGTAAGGGTACGCTGCACGGCCGCGGTATCACCGATTTGGATTTCATCGAATGTTTTATTTGTAATCATCGGAGCCAACCTCCATGCTTAACTCGACAGTCCAAAGTTCTCCGTCATGCCGGATCAAGTCCGGCATGACGGAGAACTTTGGACTGTCGAGTCATTCAGTAATAATGTCACATGGACAGACCCTTCTTCATGCTTTTTTTTTCATGGGGAAACCTGAGCGTGAAAAGACGGCAAGCATCGCCTTATTTTCTGGAATCACCTCCGCCTCGAACTGATGCACCCCCTTTTCCTTTCCTATACTTCCCAGATCTTTCAAAAGGCGGCCGGCAATTCCCTGACCGTGGTAGTCTTCCTCAACCGTAAATGCGACCTCGGCGCTTGGTGCCGCAGCAGTTCCGTCCAGGATCACATAACGTCCCCCTCCGATGACTATCTCCTTATCTCCTTCGCCAATAGTCACTACAAGGGCCACGACGTTTTCAAAATCTACTTCGGTGGCTGTCTCAAGTTCCTTTGCACTCAATTCCTTCTTGTGCTGGAAAAACCTTGTATAGATCGAATCGGATTCGAGGTTTCGAAATGCTTCAGAGACCTTTCCCTTGTCATCAGGTCTGATAGATCTGATTTTGACCACGGCTCCTTTTTTCAATGTTTCAATTACCTGAAAATTTGCTGCGTCAATCACGACTCCTCCTTTTTGCCGCCAATATTGAATAAAAACTGAAAATTTCGCCAACCAACTTCAAGGGATTCTTCGGTCGCACAGCTTTAATCGCTATGTTAGGCACACTATCCGAATTACTATTTTTCAGCCATAAAAAGCTGCCTGCCGCTTCCTCAGAGTGACAAGAACCGTACCAATGTCATTCTGAGGAGGCCACCAGAACGAAGAATCTTCCATTCCTTAGTCTGATACCAGATTTCAACTCTCCTAAATTTTTAAACCTGACAACTGAAATCTTTCTCCCCCAACCTACTTCAAGAGATTGTATGTTTCGCTCAGAATGACAATTAGGCTTTAACCTTCAGCCAGTCATATCATTGCTTTCTGCAACTACTTCATTCTCTTTTAAACTTCCATTTTCTTTAATTTCACTGCCGGATTTGTCAATTTCCTCAATCTCATATTCATCCATCCAAACTGTAAGGAGGGTACTGGAAACTGCGAGCAAAGCAGGTCCGATGAATATTCCGATAGCACCGAATGCAATCAGACCCCCGATGACGCCTATAAAAACGATAGTCAAAGACAGGTTTGCACTCCTTTTGATCAGGAGCGGCTTCAAAAAGTTGTCCAGGGATCCGACTATAGCGGTCCATATCAGCAATATAGTCCCCATACCCGGATTGCCGTTCCAGTATAACCATATGATTGCCGGCACCATTACGGGAAAGAGACCCACCTGGGCGACAACCAGGACAAATATGATTGCAGTTAAAAAAGTAATGTAAGGTATACCGACAATGGAAAGCCCGATTGCAGCCAGCAATGACTGAATAAAGGCCGTAACGAGAACCCCAAGAGCAACTGCACGTATCGACCTACCGGCCAGAGCCACCGCTTCTTCACCCCGCTTCCCTGCCATCCGGAAAGCAAAACGATTCATCCGGGCAGCCGCCCTTTCCCCATTGGAATATAAAACGGCAGTGACGGCAATGGTGATCAGCAACTGAAGAAACATCAACGCCCCCCCTCCAATCTGTTTAATAAACCAGAGAACGATATCCCTGATATAAGGAGACAGGCGATCATGCAATGCTTCACCCTGCATGCCAGAAACACTGAACCAGGCTCGGGCAAGCCTGTCCCCAACAATCGGCAGACTTTCCATCCATTCCGGAGGTGGTGGCATGGAAAAATTCTCCAGAGATTTCAACCAGTTAACAATCTGGTCGGTACTATCCATAATCGCGATTATGACCAAAGCAAACGGGACGACAAACAAAAGAAAAAAAGCACTTGTCATCAATATGACAGCCAAACTGCGCTTGCCCCATAAACGCCTTTGAATCCCCAGCAAGATAGGCCAGGTCGCCACGACAACCATGGTCGCCCAGATAATAGCCGGAAGGAACGGATGTAAAATCCAAAAACATGCGGCAATCAGCGATCCGACCAAAAGCACCGCCAGTATAGTGCGAACAATGTCTCGTTCCTGAAAAATGGAAACCATTTATTTGACCACACCACCTTCATCCATGAAAGCCTTCAAGCGTTCCGCCCAGAAAGTAAAAGCGGATTTGGCGGCCGATAACTTTCCCAGATCAAACTTTCCTCCAGGGGCATTATCAATAACTACCGCAACACGCTCGTTGCTGACGGAGTCAAGGAATTCAGCTTCCATGGAAGCACTGCCGACGCCTATATATTCGCCTGTAGTTCCTTTCTTTACGAGGTTCACAGCCAGTCCAACCGGTATAACCGTCGTCATGGTTCCACTTACCGGGCTGCTTGTTTCAAGATCAGTGACGGCAAGACGCATCCTGACAACATCAGGCCCTGGTTCATCAGTCAGGCGATCTCCTAATACCTCAACAAAAGCTATGTGAAATTCACGGCTTAATTCGTTGATCTCATCGGGGTGTATGCCTTTATAGTCCGCATCCTGTCTAAAGAAAAAAATTACCTCATCCATCATTATTTTATTGTACCGGCTGAAATCGACTCCCGGTTTCAAATATCGCTGATCTATGCCTTTTTGTCCTTTTTCAAACGGGGGATAATCCTTAAGAAAACCTGAATAACTCTGCTTTTGGGCCGCACATCCCATGAACATCCCAAACAGAGCAACAATTGTGATCGCCATCAAAATCATGCTACACCTTTTCATCAATGATCTCCTTATTATTGAAAGGTTGGGGTTAAACTCATTGGTATTCAAAACTACCGTAATGATCTGCAATAAAAGGACTACAAAAAACCAGCCTGACTTCTTTGTAAATCAATCCATGCCTGAAAATCTTCGGAGTTTGAAGATGATTAGGACTGGTGGAATATCCTTTAAAGTTAAAAGATAAAAAATTCCTCTACCCCTCACTCATTGCGAAATGCATGCCAGCCAGGCGAACTAGAAGATTCGCAAAACGAACCTCCTTGATCCTATATTCGTTTGGATTTAATGTTTTATAGAGGAAGTAGAAACGATTTAGTTATGCGGCATTATATCGCCGTTATGTCATTATTTCGCCATTATTTATTGGGGCGATAAATACCCAATTTTTTCATTTTTGAATGAAGAGTTGTGCGCTTCATGCCCAGTATCTTTGCAGCACCGGTATTGCCTGTAATTCTCCAGCCGGTTTTGTATAAAACATCCAGAATGTGTTTCCGCTCACAATCCTTCAGTGTAAGAATCTCTGAGTTTTCGGACGACATTTTTATCCTGGGAACCCGAACTTCAAGGGTTTTACCGGTGGTGATGATCATGGCATATTCGATGATGTTTCTCAATTCACGCGTGTTTCCGGGCCATGGATAATGTTTCAGATCCTGCATGATTTGGCGGGGAATATGATCGATGCGCTTACCCATCTTTTTTTCATATTGCCGTACAAAAAACCATACAAGTGGAGGAATATCATCCTGTCTTTCCCGCAGTGGCGGAATGATGATCGGAAATACGTTCAACCGGTAATAAAGGTCTTTTCTAAACGTTCCTGTTTCCATTTCCTTAGTGAGGTCCCGGTTGGTGGCGGCTATAATGCGAACGTTCACGGTTATGGTT
>CAYZJH010000080.1:13610-15792 GCA_964478625.1 uncultured Desulfobacteraceae bacterium | reverse complement strand
CCCTGATCCCTCCCTCCGAATGACATATGCCTTGATCGCTCACTTCACGTTCAGGTTGTAATAATTTCTGATGCGCCGGTAATTGCCCGCGCCCAATAAAGAAGAAAACAAATGAAAAAAGGCGATTGGTTTGAAAGGGTAAATAGAAATTCCTTTCACCAAATTCCTGCGCCCTTGTTTCATTTTTCCCAGTTGACAATACTGGGCCCCTAAGCAAACATACAAATCCGCCCAGCTTTTTTTATTTTTTTTCAATAAATGCTGATACCGCTTAAGCAGTATTTCCCGGCCCTGGGTTTGTCCTTCAAGGTTGCGGCTGAGGTGCGAATTGCCATGGTAATAATATGCACTGACCAAGGGCTCATCAATATATTCGAATTCCCAATGCATCGCAAGGCGAATCCAAAGATCCCGGTCTTCCATGTAACGCATGTTCTCATCGAAAAGCCCGACCTTGTCGAGGCAACTTTTGCGAAGCACCAGGGTTGATGTCTGGATTGGGTTTTTTATCATCAATTGTGACAGAAGGTTACCTTTCAACGTGTCTGCACCTGGGTCATCGGAATAGGTTTCGCCGGTTGTTTTGTCAATCTTCAGGCGATTGGAATAGATACCGCAGATGTTATCCTTGCTGGTATCCAGGACAGCCACCTGTTTTTCAAGCTTGGACGGAATCCACTCATCATCATCATCGAGAAAAGCGATGTATTCCCCCAGGGCATGGGTAATCCCCAGGTTTCTGGAAATTGATGGGCCGTTTTTCCCTTTGTTTTGAAGGAATTTGATTCTCGGATCTTCGAAATCAGCAACCACGGCAGGAGTGTTGTCCGTGGAGTGATCATCGATGACAATTATTTCAAAATCATGATAAGTCTGGTTCAGAACGCTATCAATGGCTGATTTCAGCAATTCTGCACGATTATGGGTAGGAATGATAACACTGACCTTAGGCATATCCAGTCCTTCCGGTATTTCAACTATATTATCGAACATACAGTTTGTTGATCAATATTTTTTCCACTTCTTTGATTCGATTGGGCCACGAGTTTTCATAAGCCACCCTTTTTCGGTTTAGAACCAGTTGTTGTGAGTCTTTGGCTAAAGCCTCTTCAATCTGCGACAAAAATGTTTGCGGAGTGTCGGCGATACGAATCACATCCCTGAGGTCTTCAGCTCCACCGATGTTGGTCGTCACCACCGGCTTGCCCATGGCCAGGTAATCGTGTAACTTTAACAGGTTGTTGCCTTTGGTATGTTCATTAACCAGAAACGGCACAATGGTCACCTGAAAGTAAAATAAATAATCAGGGAGCTGTTCATAAGGCACCGCAGGCAGGTGAAAGAAATTCTCATAGGCTGAAAACCGGGCTCTCAGCTCATCGCTCATGGTGCCAACAAAGACAAATTGCCAATCCGGCCTACTGATAAACAAATAATCGAGCATGTCACCATCGACCCGGGTAACATTGCTGATTCCACTGTAGCCGATTATCGGCTTGTTGTTGCTTTTCAGCTTTTCAAGAAAAGGAACAGCCGCATACTTTTCCTTTTGGAAATTGGCATAATTGGTGGCATTTTTTATGATATGGATATTGGGGTTCAAATAATTATATTTTCTTTTTAAATAATCATTGACAGTTATTACAAGATCGGCCGACTGAGCGTATTTTTCAATATTGTGAAGATACAGCTTTTTTCTCTTTCTGCAATGAACCAGTTCAATGAAATCGTCTGAAAAATCGAAGATTGATAGCTCTGCTGATTTAAGAAGTTCATCCAGCGGATACGGATATACAATATTCGGACAGTTCATGAACAAAATGAATGGCATTCTGCCATTCAGAATCCGCAATCGCTTTAAGTGATGCCCGCTTTCAAGACTTTCGACAACCTTGTTTTGTAAGGTTACCGGAAGAATGTGAAAGAGCGTGTAGTTCCAAATTCCTGGATCTACCTGGCAGGGGAAAAACCGGGTTAAAAACCCTTTATGGCCATTTTTGACAACCTGTTTAAGAATCTGCCAAAAAGAGATATCAGGATTGACAAAAATGACCTTTTCAATAAAGTCGAATTTTGCCATTTCCGCCATCATGCTCTGGTTTCGTTTCCACATTTCGCTCCAGGGCATAAAACTAAAACAGATGATGTTGTGTTTTTTTAGCATAGGTTTATTATTCAGGAG
>CAYZJH010000080.1:0-13510 GCA_964478625.1 uncultured Desulfobacteraceae bacterium | reverse complement strand
TTCATAATAGACATATTCGGCCAGGCTTCCCCAAAACTTGGCAGATTCGTTAAACACCCTTTTGGCATAAAGACCGGGGGAACTTTTCTCGGGAACGGGTGCAACATAAATTTTTATGCCTGCTCCAAGGGTTTTAAGCCGAAGAAGGAACCAGGACCGGACCATATGGTAATCCGATGTTACTAACAAGACGGTTTTAAATTCATTTTGACGGATCATCCTGTCCGATTCAAGAACATCCTCAAAAGTGCTGCCGGTCGAAGTTCCCGCTTCCACCAGTTCTGCAAAATCCGGTTTATGATATTTTTTATTCCAGTATATCAGGATTTTATTGGATATTCCGGGGATGGAAAATCGACCGGCTTCGTTTTGGTCAAGCAGTTGATAAAATGTTTTGACTCGCGAGCCGTCTCCTTTGAACAAAATGTGGATATCTATTCCCCCGGCCGGTGGACTGCTCAGTTTCGCCAGGACATGTCCGAAAAACGCCATCCACAGAACAAAGAGGATGCCCGAAACGGTAATTATTTTGATGACGCGCAACAAAGGACAATATGAACAACCTGCCAAAGGTTAATTTTTTCGAATTCGGGTTTCAATGGTTGAAAGTTTATCAAACCTGCAGTTCAGTTCTGCATCCTGGAGTCATCATAAGCAAACCGTGCCCAGGGAAACGAAAGATTCTTCGCCGGCCCCGATCCCCGTGCCGACTTATAAACGGTATGGCCGGCCTCCTCAGAATGACATCCCACGTAATAACTTCCCGGAACCAAGCCCTCCCGCCCCTTACCTCCTGACCCCTGTCTCCTGACCCCTAAACCAACCCGTAAATCTCCACAAGCCTGTCATTCAGCCTATTGATATCATACTCTTCTTCCACGATTTTTCTTCCCCGATGCCCCATTTCAGCCCATTGGCCCGGATTATCCGCCAGGTATTTCAGTTTCCGAAATAGGCTGCCCGTATCTTTTTCCGGGACCAGAAAGCCTGAGACCCCACTTTCGACAAGTTCCGGAATTCCACTGTGGTACGTGCTGACTACAGGCAGCCCCATGGCCATGGCTTCCATCAATACAACAGGAATGCCCTCCTGATCGCCGTTGGCGGCGGTCACGCTGGGGGCCAGAAATACATGGGATTTGTTCATTATTTCAACGACCTGTTTCTGTTCCCGCCATCCGGCCATGCGAACGCAGTCCTGAAGGTCAAGTTCTCTGACCAAACCCATCAGATCCCCTTTCAAGGGCCCATCACCAACAATGGTGTATTCGATATCAGTGTTTTCTCTTTTGAGCCGGGCCACCGCCCGGATTCCATATTCGAGGCCTTTTTTTTCCACCAGACGGGCCACAGAAACAATTTTAAAAGGCTCGCCCACTGCCGGTTCCCGTGTTCTGAAAGTGAACCGTTTGCAGTCGATACCCATGCGGTGAACCCGTATTTTGCCATTGTCGCAGCCGAGGTCGATAAGACGCTGTCGCCATCGATGACTGATCGGGAGAAACAGATCGCCTTTAGCAAACAGATTGTCGTAAACATGCCGGCCGGATATGTTTAAATTGACTGTGAGATCCACGGCATGAAATGTGGTGATCAGTTTGCCTTGCAAGGCTCCGATTTCGCGAAGCACCATTGCCCGGTTGCCATGGAAGCCGAAATGACAATGGATGATGTCGAAGGGGGGAAGGCCTTTCAATGATTGGACATCAGCAATAATCACATGCTGTGAAATGCGTTGGACATATTTTTGTGCATTGAGTGCACGGTACAACATTCCCGGATCGGAAATTCCCAATTGGCAGGCAAGCCGCAACCGGCCAAGGCGGCTTCTGATTTTACCGCCAGGGGCCTCCCGGCGGAACCGCGCACGCTTTATAAGACCGTATTTTTCAATGTCCTCATGCAAAACATTTGTCAACTCAACCTGTTGCGTGGCATAGATTCGGATGTCATGCCCCCGGTCGATCAGCCCGGTAATCTGGTTCATGATAAAGGTTTCGGACAACAGAGGAAAGGGACCAAGGACGAATAGAATTTTCATGCCTTATTCAAAATCCAGGATAAATGACCGGCTTGCCGCGTTCATTTTGTTCGGCCCGAAAATTCAAGGGCGGAAATACGCAGGCAAGTTGCCAACCGGCGCCAGGCAAAAGATTTATAACCGAACTGATTCAATACCGTCAGCAGTGCTTTGAGTCGGCCGGTCGGAGATGCCACGGCCATGGCCCGATTGAAATTCAAGTGGCAAAAAAAGTGGGCCCCTTTTTTCCTGATCTGGGATTTTTTCTCCTCGGATAAATCACAAATGAGTTCAAGCAGATCAAGGGAATCTTCACACCATGCCCTTACTTTAGCCTCAAAGGTTCTCTCGCCTTCATGCTTGCGAAAACCGGCTTTGACCTCTTTGACATCCACACGGCCATATCCGGCGGCAAGCCTGACCTCGGCTGCTACATCCTGAAAAAGATTGTGCCGGGATAAAAATCCGCCTATCTCTTTCAGATACCCTGTATGAAACAGGGTGCTGCAAAGATAGAGGGCTGTTTTGTTACTGAACCAGCCCAAGAAAAAGTCTTCCGTGGACAGGCCTATGACATCGTTGAGCATTTCTTTCAATGTCTGTCCATTTGAATCAATAAGCCTTGTTCCCGTTCTGATCAAGCCGGTTCCTTTTTGATGGCCGACCGCATTCATACAGGTTTCCACAAAATCGGCATCGATAAGGTCATCATCGTGAAGCAGCAGGAAATAATCACCCGAGGCCTGTTCCAGGCAATAGTTGAAGTTGTTGTTGGCCCCGATGTTTTTTTCGTGCCTGAAATACCGGATACGCGGATCGCCAATGCCGGCAACCAGGGCGGCGGTGTTGTCAGCGGAGCAGTTGTCCGAAACGATGATTTCTATTTCCGGGTAGGTTTGGTTGACCGCGCTTTGAATGCACTCCCTCAGATAGTGGTCGGCCCGGTTGTAGGTTGGAATTCCAATGGAAATCAACGGCTTGTCCTGATTGTTTTTGATACTGTTCATAGGGTGATTCTCGTCATGAATCGGTCATATTCCCAGAAAACGTTTGACCGAATTTTTGATGGGTTGAGGAATTTTGCTCTTCAGTGCCGCTATTTTATTTTTTCTGTGGATTTTCTGAGGGTTGATCGGAATCCTCAGCAACTCGGGCCATAACGTGCCAATGATTTTTTTGAAAAGCGTGTACTCGGGTGAATTTCGATGGGAGCTGTCAACCGAGAGCAGCAATGTCAACAGATCCCTGCAATTGAAGGGGGCGAGAAGATCTTTCCAGGCAATATCGAATTCCATGTGACACATGGCCAGCCAGTTGCCGTGTCCCTGTTCCCACTCGAAAAGGTCCAAGAGGGGAATGTTGTGAATGTTGCCCAACCCAGACAACCATTTGTCAAATTCTTTAACGGCGTAGGGTTGTCTTCCCATATTTTGCAGTCTGGCAAGGTCATAAGCATCGATCGGTTCCGATTCAGGTTTACCCAACTGAGATCTGAATGAAAGCCGGCCGATTTCGGAAATGCTGCCGGTCACGGCAACCCGGTTTCGCCGGTAGCAATTGTAAATGGCATGGGCATCCGGTGCGTAAATGTAATGGGGTAGGGCGGTGTTTTGTTTGAAGCAGTGGAGAAAATCATCATCTATGATCAAGGAGCTTGGGATTACATCGTGTTTGAGACCTATCATTGCGGCCACTTGCGAAGCCACGGTGACATCTGCATAATCCTGTGGTTTGTCGATCTGGCGAACGGTCATCACCGGGCTGTTGGCAACCACTTTTCTAGAAGCCGCCAGGATAACCCGGCTGTCCAGTCCGGCGGTCAGTGAAACGGCAAGATCAAAGCGATGGGCTGCCGATTCCATAAAGCCCTTCAGCATTTTCGATGCTGTTTCGACGGCTTGCTCAAGAGGTGTCCGTTTAAGGGACCGGGAGGGCCAGTAGCGTTTCCTGATGCCAGTTCCGAGGTTGAGATAATGGTTGGGCAAAAGGTGCGTGATTTCATCGTAGGGTGAACCATATCCGGGCCATCGGTATTCGGCGTTTTTTCTGAATTCATAGGAATCAATGAAATGGCGAGCCTCCCGGCTAATTTGGCAGCCGGCAACTTCGGCAAGCATCCGGGGTTGAGAGGCGCACCAAAGGCCATGTCCATGGTCAGCCATCGTGTAGAAAACCTGGCGGTGGCCGGCGGCATCGTTGAACAGGTAACAATTGCTGCCGTCATTGACGATCATGATCCAGCGTCCGCCAAAGGCGTTGGTTTTTTCATAAAAATCATCAAAGCGATGCAATTTCGCCAGCAACTCCGTGACTATTGTCTCATTGCCGGCGTCAGGTCTTTGGCTGTCTAGAATGTACCCGATTAGAACCAAAGACTTTTGATCGTCTCCAACCCGGCAAACCTCCAGGCCCGGATGAACCATGAGGCAAAGGTCTTTGCCGACCTGCACCTTTTTCCAATGGTTGAGACAACCAAGGTATCTGTCTCCCAATACAAACTGATTGGGGTATTGAAGCAAAGTCAGGTCCTTGTCACTGCGGTCAGTCTGTTTTACCGGCATCATTGTTTTCCTTCGGAGTTCGATTCCAATTCAGGTATGAATAAGGCATGTTATATCTATTGCTGACTATTTTCTGTATTTGACAACCCTGGCCGGTTGTCCGACAGCAATGGCGTAATCGGGTATGTCTTCGGTAACAACGGCTCCTGCTCCTATTACCGCACCGGTTCCGATCTTGACACCGCCAAGGACCACAACTCCGAAACTCAACCAGGCTTCATCACCGATTTCGATGTTTCCTTTGGAAACCAATGGCTGCTCCCGGATGGGAGTATCCCGTTCCGTTCCGTGGTCATAAGGATAAAAAGCGCAACCCGGCGCAAGCATGACGGCTTTTCCTAGGTGGATGTCGGCCACATAGGCGTTGATCTGGCAACGCGGGTGAATACTGGCATCATCGTCAATGGTGAGGGATCCACCATAGCCCGTCTCAAGAATGCTATCCCTATAAATGAAAACACGATTGCCGAAAACCATGGCCCCGCCTTGCTCCCGTTGAAAAAGCACCACCCGGTCATCAACGAAAATATGGTTTCCATGCTGAAAATCCCCATGATAGATTACCGCTTTTGTTGATACGTAACCCCGGGGGTTCATCCCGGCCAGGTAAACACGAGCTTTATGGGGGTGCGCTGCAATGGATGCCAGCCACGTGGCGATTCTCCCTATAGGGGTCAATCCGGCAAAACGCATCCAGAAACGGATCCATTGCCGTTCGGCCATGTTGTGAGCTGTGCGGGATTGAAAATGAAATTGAGGCATGGTTTACCTGAAAATGCTTGTATTATCCACCATGGATGAAGCGACCCGTTCTGACCGGCCCGGGCCTGACAGCTTTCAACGAGTTAGCGCCCAGAATGATCCCGGCTTTTTGAGCTGTTCCGCCGATAATCATCAACCCCCCAGCCAGGGCAAGAAGAGTTTTCATCAAATGATTCACCTCCGGCAGCAAATCCATGCCCATGGCAAAAATTAACACCAGGGCCGGAAGCATGTGGCCGATTCCAATAGTGAGGGCAAGCTTTGCTGTCGTCCTAAACGGCCGAAAGGCAACGTGTAAATCAAGCGTTTTTGGATATCTCAGCAGTTTCCACCATGCCATGTGGTTTATGGCCAGGCTCATCAGAGCGACCACGATCATAGCTCCGGGATTTAACGGATTGCCGAGCGCGCAGATTGTCAAACCTGCGGCACAGCCCAGATGCAGGTTCGAGGTTAACGCGTGAACCGCTGCCGGTCGCGTGTTCCAGGCCTCCACTCCCTTTGCGTCATAAACCATCATGATCTGGCACACAAGCAGCATCATGCCCGTGGCAAGCGCACCAAAACGAATCATTTTGTAAGAAAATAAAATATCCAGGATACAAAGTGTGATAAATAGGGTCCCGGATAACACCTCGAGGGACATCCAGGATCGCCCAAGATGGTGTAACAAAAACCGGGCATTCATGGGTTTGCGGGACTCGATACCCACTGCCATGAAGCCTGCAGCCACCAGAAGTGCGCAAGTCAGGCGGATGAAATCGACCTGTGACAGTCCCAACATTGTTTCACCGCAAGGAGGCAGAAGAAAGGTGAGGGCATACAGCACCGAGCCGGCACCACCGGCACAAAGATTAATCACCGCGGGCAGCCCCCAGACTGTGTGCCGGATCGGAGCAATCAAAGCTGGAAAAGCATTCAATTAAGGCTTCCTTTGATGGCCTTCAGCCAAATCAATTTCCAGTGAATCATCAACGATATAATACACGCAGGGTTGAGTGCCGATTTCTTCCTGGAGACACATCACCCTGGATTCCTTGAGCAAACGGCTCACTTCACTTTTTGGGTTGTCCAGATCCCCGAAATGCAGTGCTTTGGCCGTACAATTGACCACGCAAACCGGAGTTGCCCCGAGATCCGATCCGGGTTCCAATCCCCCGGCGAGACCATCATCCACGCGCTGCCTGCAGAAATTGCACTTGGTCGCCACATTGCAGTGATAGTCTCCATTAGGGTCTTTTCCCAACAAGGTGGTCATGACCCTGTTTTCCTGCAGTGCATCATTTCGAATAATAACAACCCGTGCGAGATAGGGGCAGGCAACAACGCAATACCCGCATCCAATACATTTGCCAGGGTCGACATCAACGATTCCATCGTCGCGAATATAGGTTGCCGTAGTGGGGCACACCTTGTGGCAAGGGGGTATGCGACAATGCATGCAACTCATGGGAAGCGATAAACGTCTTTTTTCCGGATTTGCGAGAGTACCGCAATCAAAAACCCTTCTCCACATATTGGTTTCCGTGGTGTTGGCCATGCCGCAGCTCACGGCACAGGCGCCACACCCAATGCACTTCCTGAGATCGATGACCATGGCCCAACGAGGCAAAGGTTTCTCCTTTTTTATTTGGAACCGGCCGGTTTCAAAACAGCCCTGAGATGATCAGCCAAGCGAATGGCCAGCGCAACGATAGTCAGCACAGGGTTTGCGTAACCGCCCGTTGGAAATACGGATGGACCGGCAATATAAAGGTTTGCGGTTTCGTGAACTTTGCTGTTTCGATCCACCACCCCCTTTCGGGGATTGTCGTGCATGCGGGTGGTGCCCATATGGTGCCAGCCGCCATGAATATTTTTTTCGATACGCCGGGTGTTGCGGTCAATTTCCAATCTGCCGGCACCAATTCGTCTAAGCTCGGCATCGATAATTTCCTGACTGGCAATGATCGATCGAATATCCAGTTCCGACAAACGCCAATCCAACCGAACACGATTGCGTCCAAAAAAATCCTTTTCGTAAGACAACAAGACCCGGCTGTCCGGATTGGGAACCTGCTCAGCCATGTGATTCAGAGTGAATTCGACCCTGTCAGGCCGGAAACGCTGTAGCGTTCCACCCAGCAAATGGCGCCCTATCTGTTTAACCTGTTTTACGAAAGCGTTTTTGAATGTTTTGTATGTCAAATTTTCCGCCGTCTGCGATCCGACAGCCGTACCCGACCGCTTACCGCTAAAGGGTTTCAGCAGGGGCCAATTTTCACTTCGCCAGGTGGGCGCGATGTCCCGAACATAACGCCTGACATTCGGGTGGATCGAAACACAGTAATTGAGCAATTTTGCCTTTTCCTGAACATCCCGCGTGGTGGTCAGCTTACCCATGATGGGGGTTCCGTTGTGGGAATGCAGCCGATAGAGCCCCAGCCGGCGAGTGTCCAGCTCCGGGGAAGGTATCCATTTTCCTGACCACAGATGGGGGTGTTCCATAAAATAACGTCCAACCAAGTCATGTTGGTTGCCAATTCCAAAGGCTCGCTCCTTTTGAGAGAGAAGCAGTGTGCGGGCACACTCAATAGCGCCCGTTGAGAGAATGTAATGCCCGGCAACCACACGAAATCTGTTGCCTTCGCGTGTGCCAATACGAAATCCGGAGATCTCCCGAAGGTTCGCTTCGGTTTCGATCTCGAACAATGTCGCGTGGGTCAAAAGTCTTATGGTGTGTGAACGTTTGATCTGTTCTAGGTAGTGACTGATGAAGGTTCGCCGGTCGGTGAAGTGAAAAATGGTGGTTTCGACCTTGCCGGGATCCAACTCCAATCGCTGTTTTGTACCCTTTTCCTCCCAGTCAGCAACATTGTAAGAATACCTGCCTGAACGGCACACCTCCTGGGCTTTTTGGTAGTAAGGATCAAGATGGGCACGATCAAACGGCCACCCACTGTTGGGCACCCAGCTCCTTTCAAGAAAATCGATTTCTTCAAGAGGATGGATTCTGGCTCCCAATTGATGGTCCGGCAGGCCGATAAGCCATTTGTGGGCAGACCCCCCGAACCCGCAGCTTCGTGCGTTATCCAGCGAATAGTATTCGTGCCCGATGTTCTCACCCCACAAGAGAGCCTGCATCTGCCTGTCCGGTTGAATGTCCCCGCTTTCAAGCAAAACGACGGAAATATCATCGTTGATAAGTTCCTGTGCCAGGGTCACTCCTGCCACACCGGCACCAACAATGCAGAGGTCTGCACTGATGAGGTCATTTGATTGAATTGAACGGGCGTCTATGTGCATTGGGAAAAGAGACCAGGGTTAAGGGGTGGCCGGTTTTTTGCGGGGTTTCAACCGCTGGTAGTAAAACCGACGTATGCTTCCGTTAAAGTGTTTCTCGTCGTAACGCCTGGCTATTTTCGTAAAGCCTTCCAGTAAATTTTCCCTATCCATCTTCCAGATGTGGCGGTCGATTTTTTTCTCGATGACCGCAGCCAGATCATCTCGCCCGATGTTTTTCAGTGGCTGGATGAGTTCTTCCCATCCCCAGGCTGTTGTTTTATAAATTTGACACGTGGAATCGACCAGGTCTTCGGTAATTTGCCTGTCGGGGAAAGCGCCAGCATTGTCGGAAAGTCCCAAACACATCAACGCCAATCTGGTTTTGACGCATTTCCAGCACTCTCCGCAGTTGAGCATCCCCTGTTGATAAAGATCAGAACGATTGCAGACCCTCATATGGTCCAAGGCTGCTTGCCACTGACCAATCAGGCGTATTTTATCCAACCTTGAAACCGTGATACTGTCATGCAAAATTCTGAGATTGTAAGTGCTGTAGGCAATGTCCAATACCGGATGGGTCCCGCATCTTTGCATGTTTGGAATATCATAGCTCGAAGCGATATTCATGACGGTCAACCGGTGGTGAAAGGCATGGGCGATGGAAGCAAAAACAGCATCATGAAATTTACTTTCCCAGAACATCCAGTCATCGTCCAGGTAGCGGATGTTCGTATAGACCGGGACCAGGTCGATGCCGGCATCTTCGGCAAGGGGAGTTACGGATTCTACCACGTGGGAAAATTTTTCTTCCTGTCCGGTCTCAAGGCCAAAAACAAGAAAACCGTCTTTCACCGAAAGTGGATGGTTACTGTCGTATGTCAGCCGGTTGGACCAAAGGGAAGCAAGGGAATCGACTCCTCCGGAAAAAAACAGCCCGGCACGGGGTTTAACCGGTTTACCGCTATCGGGAAGGACCCCCCGGAATTCGATGGTAACGAGGGGTTTATCATTGGGATACCACCAGTGTTTGATCCACCCCTGCGCATCCATCAGCCCTGTTTTCAATTCGGGACTGATGACCGCGTCAATAAAAAGGCGTTCCTCCCCGTGATGAAGGGCCGGCAAAATACACGCTGTCAGAAAAGCATCGGGATTGCAGTCCAGTCCTTCTGCAAAAGCCTCATCGGTTTCAAAGTATATTTCCATGGGATCGCGAGGGCTATTTTCCCAATGGATCATTGCCGAAACTTTTTTTCGGCCGCCGGTAGTTTTTGATTTCAGGTCGACGATTCTCATACAACTATCCTTCAGGTTGGTATTCGGTTTTCCATTCCAGTAGGGGTCTGATGATACCGCCGAGATTGTTTGCATAATCTCCCCGCGCTGAATCTCCTTCCATGGAATCAACAACCTGAAAAGCGATCACATCAGACTCGATAAACTGAAGGGTCATGGGATCCATTTTAAGAAGACCCGGGCTGACATAAACCAGACCTTCGGATAGAAAATTACCGGGAATTTGAACCTTGCTGGTATAAAGCCCTGCCGGACGGGGACGACCTCGCCATCGGGCATCCTGGTCAATAGAAGTAAATATTTTAATTCCCTCTTCATTTTTAAAATGAAAATGAGGTAGCAGAACATGGCCTGATTTGAGGACTTGAAAGACCATCTCTACATTCACTGAATGGCGGATATCGACGGATTCGGCCATTAATTCGTTGCTATTGCGAACGCAAACAGAAAGCAACCGGGCAAATTCTCCTCCGGGTGCCTTGTCGGGATCCCATCTGTGGTTGGCCAAGGTTCCTGATTCAGATGTCAAATATTTTGCAACAACCTTTCCTGCCGGACCGTCATCAACAACCCGACCGTTTTCGATCAGAAGTGCTCTCGGGCATAGACGGGTGATGGCGGCCATATTGTGGGAGACGAACAGCACGGTTCTTCCTTTGCTGCCGACATCTTCCATCTTACTGAGACATTTTTTCTGAAACCTCGCGTCACCTACTGCAAGCACCTCATCTACCACCAGCAGGTCCGGTTCCAGATGGGCTGCAACAGAGAAGGCCAGACGAACTTTCATCCCACTCGAGTACCGCTTGACCGGTGTATCAATAAATTTTTCAATCCCCGAAAAGTCTACAATCTCATCAAATTTCGAATCGATTTCCCGCTTGCGCATACCCAGGATCGTACCGTTCAGGTAGACGTTATCGCGCCCGGTCAGCTCGGGATGAAACCCGGTACCAACTTCTAGCAGACTGGAGATGCGTCCCCTGATCACTGCCCGGCCGGTTGTTGGATGAGTAATCTTTGACAGGATTTTCAAAAGGGTCGATTTACCGGCACCGTTGCGGCCGATGATTCCAATGGCCTCTCCGTAATCGACATCAAATGAGACATCTTTAAGAGCCCAGATAATTCCCTTGGATTCCAAGTCTTTATCATCATCCAGATCATCGAATCGGTAAAGGGATCGGAATTTGCGGTAATTTTTCAAGGGGCTTTTCAAAAATTCGATCATGGCTCCGCCAAAACTGTCATGAATTCCTTCTTTTAATCCAATCCGATAGCATTTGCTGAGGTTTTCAACCGTGATTGCCTTCTTCATCAGATTACCTTTATATTACATCAACAAAAATACGTTCCATCCGCTTGAAATATAATGTCGCACCAATCAAAAGCATCAAGGAGGTTATTATGCCGGGTATAATGTAGGTCGTCGGAACCGGCGTTCCCAGCAAACAGCTTCGAAATCCCTCGATCACCCCCACGATGGGATTCAAAGAATAAAGCAGCCGGTACTGGTGTGGAATTGTAGATGCGGAATAAACGATGGGTGCGGAATACATGAGCATCTGGATTAAATAGATCATGACATACTTAACATCCCGGAAACGAATTGCCATAGAGGACAGCAAAATGCCAACACCGGCCGAGATACACATCATGTAGAGGACAAAAACGGGGAACAAAAGAATATTCCAGGTGGGATAGACTTTATAGTAGATCATGACCCCAATGATGATGATCATCGACAGGAAAAAATCGACCAGTTTCGCCAGCACTGCTGTTAGCGGAAAAATGAGCCGTGGGAAATAGACCTTGCCGAGCATGCTTTGACCGGTCACAAGACTCTGGCTGGATTGGGTGATGGTCTGGGACATGTATGTCCAAGGAATAACCCCTGCACTGGCATAGAGGACATAGGGAATTCCCTCGGTGGAAATCTTCGCCACTTTGCCAAAGACCACCGTAAAGATAACGATCTGCATAGCCGGCTGGATGATTGCCCATGCAAAACCCAGAATGGTTTGCGCGTACAACACTTTGATATCCCGCCAAACCAAAAAGAAAAAAAGGTCCCGATATTCTCGCAACTCGGCAAAGTCAATCAGTTGCCAACCTTTTTTGGGTTCGATTACCGCAACCTTTTCGGATCCATGACTGGACCGGTTGTTTTCCCTTTTGAAAATATTTTTTATCATATATCAGTTGGTTGAAAAAATGTTGATTGTTGTCCCATGAGGCAATAAAAAACCTGGCAGATTTCGGATCGGTTGCCTGGATTCGATCATTTTTTAAAATGGATTGCCTGCTCCACACGAAGCCGGTCGCACAAACGATCGGCCGGGAATACGACATCGGCGTTGCTGATGGCCTTATCCCTGGGCACATCAATTTTTAACCGGCACCCTTCAGAGAGCCCCATGGGCAGCAGATCGTGCTTGAGACTTACTTCGTAATTGTCGATCATGCCATAACAGGTGAAACCACCAATGCCGTCCAGTTGCTCACCGGCTTTCAGGTCTCGTTTGGCAATGGTCACCACATCGCACACCGGCCCGGCAAGGGGTGTCACGGCGGCATCGTGAAAGAGCACTGCCCTGGCCGCAGTCAACGGGACCTCCAGATGGGGAAGATGGTAAGGCACGTAAAAAACATAGAGAGGTCCGTCACCCATTTTGAAGTAGTGCATATAGTTTTTTCTTTCAGGGTGATCGTTGTAACCCAGCACAAAAACCCCCGGTCCTGGTTCGGCCCCCAGGATAAAATCCACAAGACCTGTTTCCATCAACTCTTGCAGGGGAAACAGATTGACCGCTTCACTGACATGCTTGCACCGAGGACCGTACATACCACGCCTGGCAACCTTGAATCCGGTGGCATTGGCTACAATGGCGTTTTCCATGGAGATTTTGGTGCCGTCAGCAAAAGAGGTGGCCATCTGGGCGGTAATTCCGTGCTGCTCGGCAAACCCCTTCTGAGTGGCAGGTGTCCGGTAAAAATCCTGCAGTCCTTTGATGTTTCCTACCAGACGGGGTTGGTAACCGATGGATTTAACAAAACGGTAAAGGTTCATCATCACACCGGGCTGATCACCGTCGGCATTGGTCAAGACAACCCCGGCACGATCGGCATAGACCTTGAGAATCGGCCCCACGGTGGCATCCAACTCGGCGTTCATCAAAATCATGTGTTTGCCGTTTTTAAGTCCTTTCAATACCACATGCGCGCTAAATTCCACGTGTCCTGTGGCCTCGATGATTGCCTCGATGCCGTCTGCTTCGCACAATAACAGGGCATCATCGGTTACGGCGTAACCACCTTTGGAAATGGTCTCGTCCAGTTGGGTTCTGTTTTCAACGGTTACCGGTGACTCGATGCCGGCCTTTTGATAGGCCTTTATAGCCTCAGATATGGTGCGATTGGCGATGGCTACAAGGCGCATTCCCGGCAAATATTTTTCGATTTGAAGCGCAATTCCGCGTCCCATATAGCCTGCGCCGACCATGGCGACTCGTACCGGGTTGTTTGCTAAACGGCGTTTTTCAAGTGCTGTATCAACAATTATCATCTTTTTCCTCGATTGTAGAATGTTCCCGGACCGCGCGAACCA
>CAYZJH010000079.1:0-15966 GCA_964478625.1 uncultured Desulfobacteraceae bacterium | reverse complement strand
CCCGGACATATTTCGGCCCCATGGAATACTCCACCCCAACATCCAGCATGGATTTTGGCGTGGGTATAAGAATCATGATAAGCAAAAGAGCCAACGGAATGGAAAAAATTTTCCAGTTTATGAATTTGTCATAACCTGATGGTTTTGCTTTAACAACAGTTTCACTCATTATCATCTCCTTTCACAAATCAACGATATTCCGGCAAACCATTTTTTTTTATTAATATTATTGTTAGTTCATTTCCCATTGAATAAATTTCAGTGATTCGGTCAGCCCTCCTTTTCTGGTAATCGGTGAAATCAGTTAAACCATGCACCTTCAAAAAATCGTTGTGCCAGATGGATCAGAAAAAAAACGATGGTGGCATAAAAGAAAAATGTTCTTTCCTGATCCTTTGGTATCCTTGTTATCCCTCCTTTGAAATATTTATTAAAAAATTCAATCATTTCGATTCCTCCTGTGATATTTATGAAATCTTAACTGATTGTTTGAATCCCTGACGTCAATCTTCTTGAGATTTTAGCTTATTGATTTTTCTGCAGATATCGCTGTGCGCCACGAGGATTTTTTCTTCAACTCGCTTCCGTTTTTCAAAGGCTTCCTTGGCTTTCATGATTAACTCATCGATATCTGTTGGTTTGCTTAAAAAATCCGTTGCTCCTGATTTTAAACCCTCCACTGCGGATTCAACGGTTCCGTGGCCTGTGAGCATAACGACTTCAACAAGGGGGAAACTGTGTTTAATGGCTTTTAATGTAGCTATTCCATCCATGCCGGGCATTTTGACATCCAGAATCACTACATGGATATTATGGCGTTTTAATTTTTCCAACGCCTCAGCCCCACCCGCAGCAGTGAAGACTTTAAATCCTTTTCTAGTCAACAGCTTTGATGTGGTACTTAAAAACCGTTCCTCATCATCAACCAGCATCAATTTCATTTCTTCCATGCTATAAACTCCTTAATTGTTTTTGCCTGAGTTAAAATGACTCGGTCGGTCAGAGTAAACCTGTTAAGGCAACCGGTATGCCAAATTGTTTTTTTGAGTGATTTTTATTATAATTAATATCAATAGGTTACAATTTTTGTCTAAAGGAATAAGAAGAGAAATAATTGACTCTGTCACAATGTTTTACATTGTGTAAAAGGTTTATTTCTTTGGAATTGAAGCCGGTAACCGAACGGTGAAAGTACTTCCGATTCCTTTCTCGCTTGAAACTTCTAGAGATCCGCCCATGGCGTCGATAATTCCATAGCACACCGAAAGCCCGAGTCCTGTTCCTTTTCCAACCGGTTTTGTTGTATAAAAAGGTGAAAATATTTTTTTCTGATCCTCCGCACTGATACCACACCCATTATCCCTGACGGCTATGCCCACCATCTTTTCACCGTCAGGGGCTGAAGTTATGACCAGCTGACCTCCCTGGACACCGTGTCTTTCGTTGATTGCATCCAGAGCATTATTGAAAAGGTTGATCAATACCTGTTGAAGCTGTCCTGCGTCACCATAGACCATGGGCGTTTTATCTGAAATTTCGAGACGTACATCGACACCGCTGACGTTGGCCTTATTGGCTATCATATGGGTGATATCCGGGATAAACTCTTTAAGATCGATTTCTTGAGGTTTAATTTCGGATTTTCTTCCAAACTTCAGGATCTGATGAGTGATCGCGGAACAACGGTTGACCTGAAGTTCAATCTGGTTAACGGAGTCTTCAACCTCGGCCATTTCTTCCGGAGCATTAATCAGGCCTTTTTCAACAAGCTCGGACAGAATCATTTTAATTAATGCCTGCTCGCTTTTAATAATTTGAAGTGGATTGTTGATTTCGTGGGCAAATCCCGCGGCCATTTCTCCAAGTTCAGCCAGGCGCCCGGCCCTGATCAATTGTTCTTTTAAGCGGTCTTTTTCCATATCTGTTTTGATCATCCTTTCGATAATTCGGTTGGTCAGATAAAAAGCCAATACGAGAATCGCACCGCCACCGAGAACGCTGATCAGCAGGATCAGGTAACTTGCGTGTCTCAGGTCACTGAACGCATCTCCGGTTTCCTGCCGCACCACTAAAAGCCATTCCTTGTCCTTTAACCAGGTGGTGGCAAAAAAATATTCAAAATTCTGGTAATCCCTTGAGATAAAGGTTTTAATTTCGGAATCATCCGTAAGATACTTTTTAAAGTCAGGATCATGGTCGAGGATATTTCCTCCGGATCGGCGTTCTGTTTGGAATATTCCTTCCCGGTTGAGTAAATACGCTTCTCCTGTTCTACCAATCCGAACCTTTTTGACCATATCACTGAACATATATGAGTCGATTGTGGCCCGGATCACCCAGGTTTTTTCTCCCTCCTGTTTTGCCATGGCGATCACAAAATGCGGAACCCGCCGAAATCCAAGAAAAATATCGCTTGTATAATATGCCTTTTCCATGACTGCCGAAAACCATTCTTCATCCTTATAAATTTTGCCGGTCAGTTTGTAGGGACCCTGGTAAGCCACATGCATCCCGTCCTGATCAAAGACACCTAGATCCACAAAAGTGTTGGATTTTCTCTGAAGACGTTCAAAAACCCTCATCAGGTTTTCCTGTTGCGATAAATACTCAAAATCATAAGAATGCATGATAAATTCCAGGTCTGCTTTTCTTTCCTCGAGGAAAAATTCGATCATGTGTTGATGGTCGTCGACAATTCGTCTTGTGGCTGAAACAGTTCTGTTTTCAAGGGCGGAGGTAAAATAATAATAACCGATGAGCACCGTTAATAAAAAAGGCACGAGTGGGACAAGAATCATGCAGACCAGAATCATGTCCTTAAGTTTTTCAAATCGTTGTTCATTTTCCATTGTCTTGTTCACCTCAATTAGAAAGTGATGTTGATAGAGGAGTGGTCAATGCATTATTTATACTGAGCAACCTTCATGCCAGAAGTGATTGAGCCGGCAGGTCATTATAACTAATTGTTTTCATAATATATTTTAAAGATAAAACCATTTTTCCGGGTTATGGGTGTCTAAATTTTTTTCAGATTGTAAAAAGGATTTATGATGGAAAAGGGTCTTGAATCTCGTTCCCACGCAAAGCATGGGAACGAGCGGGGATGATCCGGACGGAGGTTTTTGAATGTTGATTACTCCCTTAGAATCCTTTCCATTTCAAAGAAAAGTTCCTGTTCCCGGATAACTCCGGCAACCTTGCCATCTTTCAGAACCACCAGCCGGCGTTCTTTATTGGAGACCATGGTGTAGGAAGCCTCCATGAGGTTGGCGTCATAATCGATAGTCAGCGGTGGAGGAGCCATGATATCTTTCAGTTTTTTATTGGCCAGTTTTTTAACGGATCGCTTGAATTCTCCTTTCCAGAACATGGTCGAGTATTGCATGGAGTCGGCAAGGCTTGGCTTAGGGGCGCTCAGGTATGGGGGCATAATGATATTGAGTAATTCAATAATTGCCATTACGCCGACAGCATTGTTTTCAGAATCCATAACCAATACCGAGCGGTGTCCGGTTTCCATGATACGGCTGGTTGAAAGCCTTGGATAGAAAGAGGCCCTGATCACTTCAACGGCTTCCTGAATGGTATGCTCTTCGGTCAGGGTAGTATAGTCCTCAATGGGAATCATGATGTCTCCCACGCAGTTTTCTTCGGTTATCTTATCGATATTGCGGTGTGCCTCAAGAACCTTGGCTGTCAGAATATCAATATCGCAAGGTTTGGAAAGATAGTCGAAAGCCCCGCCTTTGAGTGCTTCTTTTGCCGAAGGCATATCCCCATGGCCGGTGAGCATGATCACCGGGGTTTTGGGAGAACGGTTCTTGATTTCTTTGAGCGTTTCATGACCGTCCATGCCGGGCATTTTGATATCAAGCACCACAACATCCGGCTGAGATTCCAGCATTTCAATGGCCTGTTCACCCGATTCGGCCAGAATCGTATCAAAACCTCTTCTGTCGAGGATTTTTTTCGTGGTCGCCCTGAACTGGGCTTCATCATCTACAATTAACAGCTTTATTTTAAATGCCATTTTATCTTCCTCCTGACTATAAGAGACCATCGACTGTTATCGGCCTCCTGGTTCATCATGTAGTTTTCAATCAGTGACCAATCAGTGCTTGCAAAGCATAAATCAAAATCAACAACATGGCTCCCATGCCGATTACCACGAAAAAGGATTTCCATCCGGATAACCCCGTCACCTTAGCGATACCCACGCCCATGAGATAATATCGAAAAATTTCGGCAAAGGGAGCCATACCGGGTATCCAGGCAAAAAGTATCGCCGCATTGGCATAGGTAGTAATTCCCAATGCAAGTCCGTAACCGATTCCGGTCTGAAGGAACATCATCATCAGGTATAGCATTGCAGCAAGGATAAAAGGAAAGAGCGAACCGTGCATAAAAAATGTCAGTAAATAAACAAGTTGCTGATCCCTGGCAAATAATGAGGCCGCCACACTATATAACAGTGCACTCAGTAATAAAAAGGTAAAGATTGCCTGCTGATCTCTATCCCCCTGCATGGACTCATAAAATGCTTTGGGATGAATCAAAACCTTGACTGCATCCTTGTAAAACATAACGAGTGAAGTTTTTAATGATCCTTCATGGTTTTGTGTCATAAAAAATAGTTCCTCACTGATTGATCATTTGATTTGAAAATTGTCTGAGTTAACTAATCGGATCATGGGTAATATTTAATAACTCGGAAGCCCGGGAAATCCGACCCATCTCCAGTATGTTGAAGCCATCAGCATCAGACCTGCCATATTGGTGAACCATAAAAATATCCCCACGCGCAGATAATCTTTAGGCTCGAGATAGCCGCTTGCGTAAACGATAGCATTCGGAGGAGTTCCGATCACAAGGCAGTAGGCAAAAGAAGATGCAATGGATGTGCTCATGGCCACAAACGGAATCATGGATGTACCCGGATGAACAATACCGGCCATGGCGAGGGTAACCGGTCCGACTGCGGCACAGGCAGGACCGTCTGCCATGAGTTGGGTCAGCAGACCGACGATGACGTTTCCGGAAAGGAGAAGTCCGAGACCTTCACCCAGTCCCAGGGGAACAGTGAGTTTGAGCATGGTTTGAGCAATCCAGTAGGCACCTCCGGTTTGTACCAGAACCCGGCCGAAAATGATGGCTCCGGCATACAACCACACAACCCCCCAGTCCACCTTGGTCTGGTAATCGCGCCAGTTGGTTACACCGGCAAGAATATAGGCGATTCCGCCCATAACAGCCAATACGCCGATACCGAACCGAATCCCCGTCAACTGTACAATCAGATTGTTTTCCGTGATCCAGGTAAAAAGCATGACCAGAAAAATTACCAGGGAGATAATTTGCGGACGGGTCCATGCACCACCGCCGACTTTGTTGACTTCTTTTTTGACCAGATTCATGGCCTTTTCAAGGCTTCGCTGCTCGGGCTTGAACCGCCAGTTAAGGACTATCCAGGTAATGGGCATGAGATAGAGCAAAAAGGGGGCACAATATGCCAGCCATTGAACGAAAGTAATCTGCAGATTGAACATATCCTCTGCATATCCCATCATGATGAGGTTACGGGCCGCTCCTGAAGGCGCCAGTGATCCTCCCAGATTGGCTGCCATGGCAATGGTCAGCATCAGCATTTTGGCCAGTTCGGGATCTTCGTTTCCCGAAGCACTGGCAGTGGCGGTGTACAAAAGAATCCCAATGGGCAAGAACATGGCGGCAAGCGCGTGGTCGGACATGAACATGGTCAAGGGAGCAATGATCAGCACAATGATAAGGGTGACCCATTTGACATCGGGTGTTTTCAACCGTCCGAACATCATCATGGCAATGCGCTTGTCCACACCGGTTTTGACAAAGGCAGTGGCAAACATCAGACTTCCCATAATAAACCAGGTGGCATCCGACCAATAGAGCATGGCCACGTTTCCACGGTCCACAATTCCGGTCATCAAAGCGATGACACCGATACAAAAGGCCACCATGGGAAGAGGAAGGGCTTCGGTCATAAAACAAAGCACTACAAAAACAACGATTCCGACCGCAGCCTTGACATGAAATCCGGCCTTTTTGGCTTTTATTTTCTCCTGCTCGGTTAACTGGTCAAATGTCAGTTTTTCGGTTACCAGTGTATGGCCTTCTTTTAATAAGTGATAAAAATCATCTGGCGGGATTTGTTTAGCATACTCATGAACCCGTTCCAGGTTTTTGGGGGTGCTTGGAATGCCGTTTTGTTCACACCAACGCTGGTTGCGTTGTAAAAATCCTTTTTGTCCGAAAGATGACATTTGAATACTCTGTTCCATCATCCGTACCATCTGGATTTGCCATTGTTCCAGATCGTCGGTCGATTGCTGGAAAAGTTGCGATGCAAAATATTCCTGAGCATATTTAGGCCCCATGGAATATTCTACGCCTACATCCAGCATGCTTGAGGGAGTGGGTATAATCAGAAGTAAAATCAGAAGGGTCAGAGGGATTGAAAAGAGTTTCCAGTTAATAAATTTGTCATATCCTGATGGTTTTACTTTTGCAGCTTTTTGACTCATTGTATCTCCTTTCTCTTATTTGAACCATGAATCGCCGAAAAAACGCTGGAGTAGATAGATAACGATGAAAACCATAGAGGCATAAAAGAAAAAGGTTCTTTCCGCTTCTTTTGGTATTCTGGTGACACCGTTTTTGAAATGTTTTTTAAAAAAGTTGGTCATGGTAATTTCTCCTTGTGTGTTTAAGAGGAATGTGATTGGAAGGTTTGACTGTTGCAGACATTTTGACTGTACCGTCAATCATGAAAATCAAACGGCTTTCAGGCCATCTTTGGGGGATCTCATGTACATGGCTTTGCGGGTTTCATAAATGCTTTGCGCCAACCGAATTTTTTCTTCGAGTCGACGTTGTTTTACATAGGCTTCCTTGGCCTTTGCGATTAACCGGTCGATTCTGATCGGTTTCGTTAAAAAATCCGTAGCCCCGGATTTTAACCCTTCAACAGCGGATTCAATGGTTCCATGTCCTGTCAACATGATGACTTCTATCAGAGGAAAACGGCACTTGATTTCCTTTAAAGCGGTAATGCCATCCATGCCGGGCATTTTGACATCCATAATGACTACATGTATATCTACATGCTTTAATATTTCCAAAGCCTTAGTTCCGCTTGTGGCTGTATAAACTTTTATCCCCTTCTGGTTCAGTAATTTTGAGGTTGTACTTAGAAATCTTTCTTCATCATCCACCAGTAGCAGTTGCATTTCTGATTACCTCCTTTTTCATAATGGTTAGGGGCTTTGTCAAAAACTCCGGTCAACCGGATTGATGCAACAAGGCTATTTTTGGTCCTTTGAAACCGGAAGTCGCACTGTAAAAGTCGTTCCAATGCCTTTTTCGCTGGCAACTTCCATGGATCCTCCCATGGCATTGATAATTCCGTAACAAACCGAAAGCCCTAACCCGGTACCTTTTCCAATAGGTTTGGTCGTGTAAAAGGGGGAAAAAATCTTTTGCTGATTTTCTTTCGCAATTCCACAACCGTTATCTTTGACCGATATCTGAACCATATTTTCACCGTCAGGCCCTGAAGCAATCAATAATTCTCCTCCCCGAACCCCGTGTTTTTCATAGATGGCATCCAGTGCGTTATTAAATAGGTTGATCAATACCTGCTGAAGCTGTCCGGTGTCACCATGGACCGAAGGTGTGTCATCGGCAATATCCAGCTGGATATTGACACCGTTCACAGTGGCCTTGCCAGAAATCATCTGCACCACATTCGGGATAAATTCTCTTAAATCAACATCCAGGGGCGCTGTTTCGGTTTTTCTTCCGAACTTTAGAATCGAGTGAGTAATTTCAGAACACCGCTGCACCTGCAATCCGATCTGGTTGATCGAATCATGAAGTTCCGCCATTTCTTCAGGGGAGTTAATTTTCCCTTTTTCACTGAGTTCCATCAGGATCATATTAATTAGAGCGTGCTCGCTTCTGATAATCTGCAATGGATTATTGATTTCATGGGCAAATCCGGCGGCCATTTCCCCAAGTTCTGCCAGGCGACTGGCTCTGATCAACTGCTCTTCCAACTGGTTTTTTTCCATATCGGTTTTGATCATCCTGTCCAGTATCCGATTGGTAAGGAAAAAAGCCATTCCGATGATTGAACCGCCGCCGACAAGACTGATCAATAAAATCAGGGCACCCGCCTGCCTCAAGGCTCTGAATGCGTCTCTGCTCTCCTGTCTGACTACCAGAAGCCACTCTTTGTCTTTCAGCCAGGTGGTGGCAAAAAAATAATCAAGCCCCAGATAATCCTTTTCCATGAAAGTCGTAATTTCATCGTCTTTGGTCAGATATTTTTTAAAGTCACGGTCTTCATCCAGAATGTTTCCTCCGGATCGGCGTTCGGTTTGAAAAATACCTTCCTTATTCAGCAGATAGGCTTCACCGGTTCGTCCGATTCGAACCTTTTTGACCAGATCATTAAACAGATAAGTGTCTATGGTGGCTCGGATCACCCATGTCATCGATCCTTCCTGCCTTGCCATGGCGATAACAAAATGGGGCACCCGGCGAAATCCCAGAAAAATATCACTGATGTAATACCCCTTTTTCATAACTGCTTGAAACCAATCTTCATCCTTGTATATCCGGCCGGAGAGTTTGAAGGGGCCCTGGTAAGCCACGTGGACCCCTTCTTGATTGAAAACCCCCAAGTCCACGAATGCATTGGATTTTATCTGGAGACGTTCAAAGACTTTCAGGAGGTTTTCATGATCGGACAAATAATCAAAATTAAAGAAGTGCAGGATAAATTCCAGGTCCGCCTTTCTTTCCTGGAGAAAAAACTCGATCATATGCCGGTGGTCATCCACGATTCGGCTTGTGCTTGAAATGGTTCGTTTTTCGAGAGCAGATGTAAAGTAATAATAACCAATGCCCACTGTTAGTAAAAAAGGAATGAGCGGAACGAGGATCATGCAAATCAAAACCATTTTGCGAAGTTTCCCGTATTTTGGCTCACCTTCCATTTACTTGGTCTCCTTATTTCGGCGAAAGGTACTGATTGTTTTTTGAACCACTTGACTTTTATCGGTAAACACTTCAAAAAGAGCAAAATAAATGCCAAATAAAAGGATTAGCCGGCTTGCCCTATAACCTCCTTAAAACAAATAAAATATGGGACGTTAATCCAAAATGGTTAGCCGGGCAGGGTGTCTGTATTTTTGACAAAGTGTAAAGTTCAAAAAACAAATTAAGAAGGAAAGAATTTATGCCCATACCTGGAAATTTGCTGACGACTGCCATGGCTGTCATGCCCCACACCGATGTAGATCAGGCTCTTAACATGGCCCTTTCACTGGATATACCCTTTTGGCCGCAGTTGCCCTTATACAATTACTATGAGGACATGTATGTACAGGCTTCAGAGAATTTTCCAGGTATTGTCCTGGATATGGAAAAGCGACACCTCGGTTTTTCAACGGAAAAATTCCTGGAAGAACTGGAAAATGCAATGGCCAAGTGGGATCATGCCGATTTTTTCGATATCAGCCCGACATACTCAGTGGTTTACCATAAATTTCTTCAATTGGATTTATCAGGCCGCCCGGCAATTCGAGGCCAGCTGGAAGGTCCTGTCAGTTTCGGTTTTAATGTTGCAGATGAAAATGACCGCCCCATTCTTTTCAATGATACGGTTCGACCTTTTATGCTGGAATTTATGGCACGACGTGTCAATGTGCAGTTGCACCGCCTTAAAAAATTAAACCCAAATGCGTTTATGTTTGTGGATGAACCCGGCCTTCAATTTTTGTTCAGCGCCATGGCCGGATATGGAGACCAGGCGGCAAAGGGGGATATGGAAAATTTTTTTTCCATGATCGACCGGCCTCGCGGGGTTCATCTGTGCGGAAATCCTGATTGGGACTTTTTACTGGGCCTGGACCTTGATGTGCTCTCCTTGGATATATATACCAATGCAGAAGTATTCAGATCCTATGCCGGTTCCATCAAAAAGTTTTTAGACCGGGGGGGAGTTTTGGTGTGGGGTATCGTTCCGACAAATTTTGAACCTTTTGAAAAAGAATCCCTGGATTCCCTTGAAACTATACTCGAAACCGTTTGGTCCGTACTGGCGAAAAAAGGAATTGACCTTGAATTTCTCATTTCCCGAAGTCTACTTTCTCCAGCCACCTGCTGCCTGGTCAATCCGGACAAAGAAAAGACCGTTGAAAAGGCTTTTGATCAAATCAGAGAATTTTCAAAGCGGCTCAGGGAAAAATACAGGGTGTAGCGGATATTGGGTGATCAAAAAGCCTATCCACTACTCTGCATTGACACGAATGGTAGCGCCCTGGGGTACATTTTTCAGGACAGTGGTATCTCCGATGATTTTGCCGAACACATTCACAGGGCTGAAAGCACGCGGTGCACGATCCGTACTCACAGGGGTAGGCCCAAAAAAGATACAAAACGCCGAACCACTGGGCCAGTAAGCCAATTCTCCTATTTCCATTTCCTCTCGGGCATCGGGTTCCAGGTCCCAATTCATGGGAATCAAAAAATATATCTCTTCTCCCCAGATGTTGGCTTTTCCTTCCAAAGGAAGGCTCTTGAGGATCATCTCACCGGTAGGTGTCGCTTTCACCTCAGCTTCCAATCTCAAGCGGTCTATGTGAAGGGTGATTTTTTTCATAAAGTTTATCTCCCTGGATCAGCAATCTAAAAGAGATTTGTGCAATTTTTTCGAAAGCACGGTTTTAGCGGCGCTGTTTTTTCGGAAATAATTTTCGTAATCACCAAAAAAGCTTTATCGGAATTGCTGATATTCAACAGCGTACCGTTTGGCTTTATAGCTGAATTTCCTGACTGTGGTTTTAAGCAATTTTGCCGCATGGGTGACATTGCCGCGGGTATTTTTCAGGGCATCAATAATCATTTCCTTTTCCAGGTTGGCCACGGCATCTTCCATGGATTGAGCAGGAAGGGTATCCGACTCGGCTCCTGTCTGAAGAGTAGGGGGTAAATGATAACTGTGAACGACACCTTCCTCACACAGAAGGACAGCCCGCTCGATACAATTTTCCAGTTCCCGAACGTTGCCCGGCCAGTGATATGCCATGAGCATATCTATGGCTGGGGTGGAAAATCGTTTGATTTCCTTGCCGTTTTCTTTGGAATACTTTTCCAGAAAATGGTCTGACAGAAGTAAAATATCGGTCTTTCGTTCCCTGAGGGGTGGAAGGTATATGGGAAAAACATTCAGCCGGTAATAAAGGTCTCCACGAAATGATTCTTCCTCAACAGCTTCTTCCAGATTTTTATTGGTAGCCGCAATAATACGGACATCCGCCTTGATGGTCTTGTGACCGCCCACCCGCTCAAATTCCCTTTCCTGAAGTACCCGCAATAATCTGACCTGAACATCGAGTCCGATAGATCCGATTTCATCCAGGAACAGTGTCCCCTTGTCGGCAATTTCAAATTTACCCAGTTTCTTATTGATTGCCCCGGTAAAGGCACCTTTTTCGTGTCCGAAAAGTTCACTTTCAATAAGATTGATTGGAAGAGCCGCACAGTTCACCTTTACAAAAGGACTTTTGGCCCGATGGCTGTTATAATGAATGGAACTTGCCACCAATTCTTTCCCCGTACCGCTCTCTCCCCGAATAAGCACCGTGGCATTGCTTCGTGAAACCTGGGATATCATTTGGAAGACATCCCGCATTTTGTTGCTGTTGCCTACAATATTGGTAAAACGGTATTTGTTTTCCAGTTCATTTCTCAACCGGGCGTTTTCTTTTCTAAGTTGTTCTTTTTCCATACGAATATTTTCGAGATTAATCGCATGGCGGGCGATCATCGTGGCAACGACGGAAAGAAGTTTTTCACCTTTTTGCAGAGGGAAATCCTCTTCATAGGGGCGATCCACGCTCAGAGCACCGATAACCTGATTGTCCTTTTTGACCGGTACACAAATAAAGGAAAGCTCCTGATCCAGTTTGATTTTTCTTGTAGCAGTCCTGTTGAGAAAATGAGGTTCTTCACTGATTTTTGGAATGGATACTGCTTTTCCGGTCTGAATGACCCGACCGGTGATGCCTTCTCCAAGTTTGTATTTTACCCTTTCAACGGCGCTTTTTGAGATTCCATGAGCCACCTCGATATTGATTTCATTGCGCAGCGGATTTAAAATCGTAACCGTGCCGCGAACCATATTCAGAGAGTTGGAAAGGATATCGAGAACCTTATAAATGGCTTTTTTAAGTTCGAGATGTTCATTCAATGTTTCGCTGATTTCATACAGCAGGGTAATTTCTTCAATTGTTTTCATGAAAACTGTCTGCGAATGTTAAAGTTTAAAAGATTTTTGCCATAATATCAAACAGATTGCACCATACCAGAATAGCAAAATAAATGATAAAATCAACAATTCTTGCAGTGTTTTCATAAAATTTACATTTTTGCATTTCTTTGTCAAACTTGGCAGTCTTAAGTTTTCATAACCAATTGAAATTAACAATTATCGAATTTATTGTATCTTCGTTCCAGCGAAGGTCCATTGACATCAAGTTAAGGAATCGACAAGGTATTCAAGAGTGTCATTCTGAGGAGGCCACATGGTAAACGGTTATTTGGCGCGTGATCAATGGCCGGCGAAGTATTTTTCATACCGATTGGAAGGCTCTGTCTATTTCAGCAACAATATTGGCCGGTTTGTTAAAAGAACTTGACAATCATAACGCATTGCGTCATGATCGGAATCGACACTACCGAGTGATTACCGATAAAGGCCTTTAAAATCCGATAAAGGAGGAATTGATGAGGATTATAAAAAAGTATGCCAACCGAAAACTCTATGACACATCGGATAAAAAATATGTGGCGATGAACACGCTGGCGGAATTGATAAAAAGCGGTGAAGAGGTTACTGTCATAGACAATAGGAATGGGCAGGACATTACATCCGTTGTGGTTTCACAACTTCTTGCACGGGAAAAAATAGAATGTGATCGGGATGATATTCCCGGAGTTTTGATTCAGGTGCTGAGAAAAGGCGGTGGGACGATTATGGACTATGCCAAAAACGCCGATCATTTTAAACTTTGGATCGGAAAAAGCATTGACAAAAGCATCAATGAGATTTTAGGAAAAATGAATCTTGCCACCCGAAGTCAGATCAACCGGTTGAATGAAACTATTGATGATCTGATGAAAAAAGTTGAACATCTCGAGCAGCTTCAGATATTGAAATCCCGGGAGCCTTCGAAAAATTCACCCAAAAACGAGGCGGCTGGGCTGCCGAAAGAAACAGGAAGGTAACACCTTATGGAAAATCAAAAAGATATTGGGCAAATCGTGAAAGAATCAGCGCATAAATGCTTTTTAGCAGGTCTTGGAGCCCTGTCTATAGCAAGTGAGAAAGGAAGCCGCTTTTTTGAGGATCTCATTCAAAAAGGCAGAGACTATGAATACAAAAAAAAGGACGACATTGACAGCACACGGGAAAAAATGGCCGAAATAAAAAAAATGGCTGAAAGTTATGGAAAGACTTTCGAATCAGCCATGGATGAAAAATTGAAAACAGTGATCAACAAGATCGGGATTCCCACCAGGGAGGATATCGGCAATTTAATCAAACGAGTCGAGACCCTGATGTCTAATGTTGAGGGAATTCTTTCGAAGCATAAACGAAAAAGTGACTCTGCAGGCGACCCCCCATCAGGTGATGTATCCGGCTCATGATGATCGATTCCATTTTAAACAAACGGGTCATATTTGTGGCAGGAAAAGGGGGGGCGGGAAAGACCACGGTCACAGCGGCCATGGCTATGGCGGCGGCAGCCTGTAATAAAAATGTGCTCGTGGTGGAAACTCATGAAAATGAGGCGCTGGGATCGCTTTTCGGTCGGAATGAACTTTCGGAAAAACCATCTAGGCTTGGCACAAACCTTTGGGGGGTTCGGATAGATCCCAAAGTTGTTTTGGAAGAATATATTCAAAAGTATGTCACCGTTCCCTTTGTTGCCTACCAGATTATTCACAGCCGTATTTTTGAACATCTTGCCGCAGCAACACCCGGACTGAAAGAAGTGATGATATTGTCTGAAATCTGGCGATTTGAACAAAAAACGAACTCAAATGAAAAAACTCCCCAATATGATCTCATTATCGTTGATTCTCCGGCTACGGGTCATGGCCTGAGCCTGTTGCGGGTGCCGTCCACACTGACTTCCATGCTTCAAACCGGCCCCATGGCAATGCAAACCCGTTGGGTTGAGGATATGCTCAAGGATTCGGCCAGAACCTGCCTGATTCTTGTAGCTTTGCCCGAAGAGCTTCCGGTTAATGAAGCGTTGGAGTTTGAGCGAAAGGCTGAAAATGATTTAAACATGAGAGTCGCAAGTATCATCGTAAACATGGTCTATCCTGAAATCTTCAGCCCGGATGAAGTAACAGCCATTGAAAGAATGGATCTTTCCGGGCTGAAAAGGAAAAAGGCCCTTATTGAGGCTGCTCACAGGCAAATTGTCCGGCGTAATGTCCAGCAGGCTCATATTACCCGGCTCCTGACCGAAAGTGGACATCCGGTTTTTCAACTGCCTTTCTATTACACCAACGACTTGGACCGGAATCAGATGATGGATATTGCGGAGCATATCAGAACCGGTCTTTTTGAAAATTCTTGAGATCATAAGTTATGCTGAAAACCTTTTTTGACAATAATGGGCCCCGCATCATTGCGTGTTGCGGAAGCGGCGGGGTAGGCAAGACCAGCATTGCGGCCACGCTGGGAATTATGGGAGCGCTGAATGGACGAAAAACGATTGTCCTGACCATTGATCCGGCAAAACGTCTGGCCGATTCTCTTGGGATAGACGGCTTTAATCATGAAATCCATAAGGTACCCCGGGAGAAATTTTTAGATAACGGCCTGGAACCTTCCGGCGAACTTTTTGCCATGATGCTCGACACCAAGCGCACATTTGATAAACTGATTTCACGATACGCATCCGGAAAATCGCAAAAAAAAATATTTGAAAACCGTTACTATCAGCATTTATCAAGTACCCTTGCGGGTTCGGAAGAATATATGGCCATGGAAAAACTTTATGAAATATATCATGAAGGTGACTATGAGCTCATTGTGCTTGACACCCCACCGACCCGAAGAGCTCTGGATTTTCTGGATACTCCCCAACGCCTTATGGATATCTTGGGGCACAAATATTTCTGGAACTTTTTCAGACCCTATTTGTATGCCGGAAGATTCGGGTTTCGACTGTTTACCATATTGGCTTCACCTGTGCTCAAATCCCTTAGCCAGGTGACTGGAACCCATGTTTTGGAGGATGTGGCCGAATTTTTCAATCTTTGGGACGACGTGCTTTTTGACGGGTTCAGAAAACGCGCGGGTGAGGTGCAAAGGTTGTTGGCAAGCTCCGAATCCCTTTTTCTGGCCGTTGCCAGCCCCATGAAAAGGCCTTTGGAGGAAGCGGTTTACCTTTATGAAAAACTCACCGAACATCGCATTGCTTTTGGTGGGTTTATCATCAACAGGGTAAACCCCCCTTATGCCGAAAACCCTATAGAAGATTCGATACCTCAGAACATTCCGGGCATAGACATGCCCTTGGCGGAAAAACTCCGGATAAATTTTAAAAAATATAAAGATCTCGGAGGAAGTGACGCAGCAGCCATTGAAGAGTTAAAAAATAGAGCAGGAGAAAATATTGACATTCGTCAAATTCCTATGTTTGATTCCGACATATACGATATCCATGGCCTTTTGAAGATCCGGGAGCATCTGTTATCCTAACGATCAGGATTTGAAATCTTTCCCGGACACACCAGCGGAGTCGGAAAATTCAAGGGGATGGTTTGAAGGAGCCGATCCCTTTTATCACAGATTTTCACGGTAAATTTCTAACCGTACTTACGAATTCGACAACCCTTCAA
>CAYZJH010000078.1:0-16135 GCA_964478625.1 uncultured Desulfobacteraceae bacterium | reverse complement strand
GGCGGAACAGGGCTTGAACCTGTGACCCTCGGCTTGTAAGGCCGATGCTCTCCCAGCTGAGCTACCCGCCCACACTGTGTTAAAGTCTCAAGGGTCCGTCATCCCTCAAAGAAATGATCATTTAGCAAAACCCATGGGCCTTGTCAAGATGAATTTGGTTAAAGTCGACATTTTTTAAACCCAAAACTACATCAATGAGCAATGGTCCTGTTTTTCAATCTCTTTGGCCATAACTTCGTAAGGAAGGTCGTCTTTTCTGAACAGGGATTCTCCTTCCCCTACAATAAGGGCATGGGATAACACTTCATCCATATGTTCCACAGGAATGATTTCCAACTGTTTGGAAACACTGGAAGGGATATCCTGCAAGTCCTTTTTGTTATCTTTAGGAATGATAATCTTCTTGATTCCTCCCCTGTGAGCGGCCAGAATTTTCTCTTTCAGGCCTCCGATGGGAAGCACTCGTCCCCGAAGGGTAATTTCACCGGTCATGGCCACATCTCTGTGAACCGGTCTTTTGGTGAGAGCCGAAACCAGAGAAGTACACATGGAAATTCCGGCTGAAGGGCCATCTTTGGGAATGGCACCTTCAGGAATGTGGATATGAATGTCGAAATTTTTATAAAAGGTATTGTCGATCATCAGATGATCCGCCCTTGACCTGACATAACTGACAGCTGCCTGGGCGGATTCTTTCATCACATCACCCAGTTTGCCTGTAACGGAAACTTCTCCCTTACCCGGCATGATCAAGGTCTCTATCATCAGAAGCTCACCACCCACATGGGTCCATGCCAATCCGGTGACTGTTCCAACCTGGTCTTTTTCCTCAATCTGACTGACCCTGAATCGGGGAGGACCCAGATATTTGGCAATGCTGCTGGAGGTCACACGAAATGATTTTTCATCCTGGTTTTTCATATATTCTTTGGCAAGCTTGCGGCAAATGGACGCGATTTCGCGTTCCAGATTTCGAACGCCGGCTTCCCTGGTATATCTTTGAATAATTTCCAGAACAGCATTTTTTGAGAACTGAATGTCTTTATCAGCGAGCCCGTTTAACTTGATCTGTTTAGGGATTAGAAAATCATGGGCAATGTTGCTCTTTTCATACTCCGTGTAGCCCGGCAGCCGGATAATTTCCATTCGATCCTGCAGTGGAAGAGGTATTTCCGGCAATGTATTGGCGGTTGTGATAAAGAGGATGTCCGATAAATCATAGTCAATGTCCATGAAATGGTCATTGAATGCGTAGTTTTGTTCAGGATCAAGGACCTCCAGAAGAGCGGCCGAAGGGTCTCCCCTGAAATCCATACTCATTTTATCCACTTCATCCAGGCAGAAAACCGGGTTATTGACCCCGACTTTTTTCAGGGATTGAATGATTTTACCTGGCATTGCCCCAATATAGGTTCTGCGGTGTCCCCGGATTTCAGCTTCATCCCGCACGCCCCCAAGGGACAGTCGGACGAACTTTCTTCCGGTGGCCCTCGCAACGGATTTTGCCAGCGAGGTTTTTCCCACACCCGGAGGTCCTACCAGGCAAAGGATCGGTCCTCTGATTTTTTTAACCAAAGATTGCACTGCCAGGTATTCAAGAATTCTCTCTTTGGGCTTTTCCAACCCGAAATGGTCTTCATTAAGGATTTTCTCAGCCTCTTCAATGTCGGTCCGCACCTTTGACCGGTCAAACCACGGAAGACTGATCATCCACTCAATGTAGTTTCTTACAACTGTGGCTTCGGCCGACATGGGCGTCATGAGTTTTAACTTTTTAAACTCCTGATTGACTTTTGCCACGGCTTCCTTGGACATTCGTTTCTTTTTGATCCGTTTTTCCAGCTCGTTGAGTTCATCCGCACCTTCATCCTCGGTGCCCATCTCCTTACGGATCGCACGCATTTGCTCATTAAGGTAATAATTACGCTGGGTTTTTTCCATCTGATCCTTAACCCGGCCTTTGATGCGCTTGTCCATACGGAAAATTTCAATTTCCAGCTTGATTAACCGGATAAGAAAGGACAATCGATCGGTAATGGACCGGGTTTCCAGAAGTTTCTGCTTATCTTCGAGCTTAAATGAAAAATGAGCCGCAATGGTATCCGCAAGTTGAGAGGGATTGGTAATCGAGGATACGCTGTTGATAAGATCCTTGGAAATATTAGTGTTCAATTTGGCATATTCTTCAAATGCCTCGTTAATCGCCCGGATCAGAGCAACGCTTTCGGCCTGTGAAATGCTTTCGTCAAGCAGCACTTCCAGTTCAACCTGGAAAAAATTTTCATTGGGAATAAATCGCTTGATTTGTGCTCTCTGTTTTCCCTCCACCAGTGCTTTAACGGTTCCATCGGGAAGTTTCAACAGCTGAAGAACGTTACCGATGGTACCGGTTGTGCTGAGATCTTTTTCTGTGGGATCATCCACACCCGCACTTTTCTGAGTTGCCATAAAAATCTGCTTTTCTTTGTTCATGGCTTCAGTTAAAGCATTTACTGAGCGTGGTCGTCCGACAAAAAGGGGTGCCACCATGTGCGGGTACACCACAATATCTCTCAACGGAAGCAGGGGGAGTTCCAATTTTGAGATAGAACTTTCATGTTTAAACATTTTAGGTATATTGATCATTTTTTTCTAAAAATCTTTAATTTAAGCTTGTTTTTTGGTTTGCTCATACAATAAAATCGGTTTTTCACCTTTCAGGACGACTTCCTCTCCGATGACACATTCTTTGACGTTGTCAATGGATGGAATTTCATACATAACGTCAAGCATGCATGATTCAAGAATCGCCCTCAATCCTCTGGCCCCTGATTTACGTTTGATCGCCTCTTTGGCGATTGCGGACATGGCCGTATCCGTAAATCTCAGGTTCACACCTTCAATTTCAAAAAGTTTTGAAAATTGTTTAATCAGCGAATTTTTGGGTTCCGTAAGAATTCGAATAAGCGTTTCTTCATTGAGTTCGTCAAGGGTCGCAATGACCGGTAAACGCCCTAAAAATTCCGGAATCAATCCGAATTTGATGAGATCTTCGGGCTGAACGAACTTAAGAATCTCTCCGATGCTTTTTTCTTCCTTTTTGTGAATTTTCGCGCCATAGCCCATTACCTTGGAACCCATCCGCTTTTCAATGATTTGCTGAAGTCCGGTAAAAGTTCCTCCGCAAATAAACAGTATATTGGTGGTATCCACCTTGACAAAATCCTGCTGCGGATGCTTTCTTCCTCCTTTTGGCGGAACGCTTGCGGTTGTTCCTTCAATGATTTTCAATAGTGCCTGCTGTACGCCCTCACCGGAAACATCGCGGGTAATCGAAGGATTATCCGATTTGCTGGCAATTTTATCGATTTCGTCTATGTAAACAATGCCTCGCTTGGCTTTTTCCACATCATAATCGGCATTCTGAAGAAGTGATAATATGATATTTTCAACATCTTCTCCTACATATCCGGCCTCGGTCAGGCTGGTTGCGTCCGCAATGGTAAACGGTACGTTCAAAAATCTGGCCAGAGTTTGAGCTAAAAGCGTTTTTCCGCAACCGGTAGGGCCGATCAGTAAAATGTTGCTTTTCTGAATTTCAACATCTCCGGTATTCACCAATGAGTCCAACCGTTTGTAGTGGTTGTGAACCGCAACGGATAAGATCTTTTTGGCTTTGTCCTGTTCGATGACATATTCATCCAGAATCTCCTTGATCTTTCGGGGAACAAGATCGTGCTGTATTTTTGGAGATGTTTTTTCACCTTCTTCCTCTATGATTTCACTGCACAACTGGATACATTCATCACAGATGTAGACAGCCGGGCCGGCAATAAGTTTTTTCACCTCCGTCTGATTCTTTCCACAGAAAGAACAGAACAGATTGTCGCTTCCATCAGCTTTTTTTGACATTTTAGGCCTCCGTCTTATCCAGATTATCGAGATCATCTCTTGTAGTAATCACATGATCGACAATTCCATACTCCTTGGCCTCAAGACCCGACATAAAAAAATCCCGATCCGTATCCATTTGGATTTGTTCTATGTCTTTGCCTGTATGTTCCACCAGGATTTGATTTAACGTTTCTTTCATACGAAGAATCTCTTTGGCCTGGATAGCAATATCTGATGCCTGCCCCTGAAATCCTCCCATTGGCTGATGAATGAGGATTCGGGCATGGGGAAGAGAATACCGTTTACCTTTTGTTCCGGCAGCCAGAAGAACTGCTCCCATGCTCGCTGCTTGCCCTATGCACACCGTCGTGACGTCAGGCTTAATATATTTCATGGTGTCATAAACGGCTAATCCTGCCGTTACAACACCTCCAGGCGAATTGATATAAAAGTTTATATCTTTTTCAGGGTCATCGGATTCCAGAAAAAGAAACTGGGCGATTAAAAGATTAGCGATCTCATCATTTATGGGAGTTCCTAAAAATATAATTCTGTCCTTCAAAAGTCTAGAATAGATATCATAGGCCCGTTCGCCCCTGCTGGATTGTTCGATAACCATTGGAATTAGTGCCACTCTGAAACCTCCTTAAAAACGATTATTTGAATTTGACTCAAGTTAATTTTACTTAATTTAAATCAGAAGAAAACGGGCTGATAACATCAGTCAATCTGAAATGGTAACAATAATGCATCTATATTTTCCGGTATGATTATTATTGCTCAGCCTCTTCACTATCAGATTTTTTCTCTAATTCGGGTTCCTTTTCTGTAATCTTACTGTTATCAATGATAAGCTTGATAGCTTTTTTTTCAAGTAGAGCGTGTTTAAAAAAATTTAACTGATCAAGGTTGGTTTCATAGTACTTTTTTAACATGCTCGCAGGTTGCCTGAATGCCTTGGCCATTTCTTCATAGGCTGTTTCCATTTCTTCCTCGGTCAGGTCCAGTTTTTCCTGTTCAATGAGTTTGTTGAGAAGAAGATGCCTTTTAACCTGTTTTACAGCCGTTTCCCGATGTTTTTCCGCCAGTTGCTCACGGGTTAATCCCAGATCACTGATACTTTTATCGTGGGCTTCCAGGCGTTTTTCAATATCCGTAATGATCTGGCTCAGTTCCAGGTTGATCAAAAACTCCGGTACTTCAAAATCCTGCTGGTTTAGAAGGGCCTGAAAAATTTGTTCGTTAAGTTCCTGCTCGGTTCGCTTTTCATACCCCTCCTTAAGGTTTTCTCTAATGCCGGATTTAAGCGCATCCAGGTTTTCAAAAGTGCCTAATTTTTTTGCGAAAGCATCGTTGATCTCATGCAGTTTCAACTCGCGGATTTCCTTAAGGGTAACATCAAAAGTGATGGTGGCTCCTGAAAGAACCTTGTCGGTTTCGCTCTCCGGAAAGGTTACCGTGATTTTCTTGGATTCCCCGGTTTTCATTCCGATAAGCTGATCATCCATGTCTTTATGAATTGTGCCGGCACCGACCTTGAGTGTGAAATTTTCCGTGGGAGGTATCTGCGGCACAGGTTTATCCTCTTTATAGGCTGTATAATCAATGACGGCAAAGTCACCGTGTCTGACCGGCCGATCCTCGGTAACCGTTTCTTTTTCACTGATGGTTTGCTGAATCATTTTCAGCTGGGCGTCTATTTCCTGGTCTGTGGATTTGTATAGGGTTTTGGCCAATTCAATGCCCTTGTAGTCCAAATCCTTTAATTCAGGCGCAATCTCGACAACCACGGAATATTTAAAAGGCGCTTTTTCATCCAATTCAGGAGGATCGATCTGAGGATTACCCACCGGTTTGATCCCTGTTTCCTGAATGGCTTCGGAAAAAGACTCCTGAATAAGTTTTTGGGAGATATCCGCATGAACAGATTTTCTGTAGTGGCGTTCCAGAACGGACCGAGGGGTTTTGCCTTGACGAAAACCTTTTAGCTTGGCGGTTTTTTTTAATTCGTTATAGGCTTCATCCAGCTGATGGGCGACCTCTTCCTGGGGAACCTCAATATGCATCACTTTTTTGACACTGCTCAAATCTTCAACGCTAACTTGCATGGTATTCCTTTCTGACATTTGGAATTTATAGTGGAACAGCTGTTAAAATTTATTTAAGAATGAATTATACTTATTCAAGAGATGGTGCGAAAGGGGAGACTTGAACTCCCACTCTGTTTCCAGAACTGGATCCTAAGTCCAGCGCGTCTACCAGTTCCGCCACTTTCGCACGATGATTGCTTGCACCATGGAAATTTGAAAAATCGCTCAAATTTATCAAACAGTCAAATAAACTTGATAAATTAATATCAATGATTGGATGTGTCAAGAAAAATTGGCCTATTGAATAAAACCACCGGGAAATGTAACAGACTATTTCGATTCATGTTTTTTTTAAGTGGTCGATCAACCTGTTTTTATTGTATACAATATTTTTATCATAAAGAAGAAACGTATTGCAACCGTCTTTGTTGTGATTTCAATCGTCTCTTTTGATTTAAAAATCTTGATGATTCAACAATTGTGCTTGCACCAATTTTGAAGAAATGATAGATGAAAGCTCAACATCGGGGCGTGGCGCAGTCTGGTAGCGCACCTGCTTTGGGAGCAGGGAGTCGGAGGTTCAAATCCTCTCGCCCCGACCAGGTGACCCAAAAAATGAAAGCACCCAAACACCTCATCATTTCAAAAGAAGATGCTGCCTTCCGGCTGAATCAAAACGGTAAATGGATTAATCAATCCGGCGAATTCCAACATAAAAAAATTATCGATTATTTTCACGCCTCCATCCGAAAAGACAAAAACGGATACCACCTTTATCAGGAGCACGGCGACCGGATCGAAAAAGTCTATTTCTACTATGAGGATACCGCGCTGTTTGTCTTTGATATTGTAGCCGAAGGCAACGACATGATGCTTGTGCTCAATACCGGCAAAAAAATCAAACTCCAACCGGAAAACCTTTTTATCAAAGATGACCATCTTTATATGAATACCGATGATGATCGCATAAAATTCACTGAGCGCACCCTTACGCAAATCTCCAAATATATTGACTCTGATGGCGACCACTATTACTGGAAAAATTCAGGTCTCGAAATTTTGATTCCTGTGGAATAAATTTTCAGACATGTATAATTCAATGCGCACACCGGTTTTGAAAGGCTCGGAAGGGGTTAAAACAGGGGGTATTAAAATAATCGTCATTAAGAGTTTTCAGTGTTCAGATTTAAATCCTTGGATAAAATCCGAACACTGAAAACATGTAGATTTTCAGGTTGATGGATGGCCACTCGATCATTAAAGCTGCTGCATCTGCCTTTTTTTGATATCGACTACTTTTTCATCCTCGGAACGTTCATCATCAAAAGCAAATGAGGCGCTCTCAATTTCAGCCATGAACTTTTGCATGCGCCTTTCCATGTCGCTGAACGGTTTCAAATGCTCCCCGATAAGATCCTGCATCTTTTCCTTGCTTTCCCGTTTGAGCTGGAATTCTTTGTCAACTCCGTCGCGAACAATTTTTTCAAGGCGCTGGAATACGTATTTAACCAGAATATCATTGAGTTGTGCTTCCGTTTCCGCCAGGTTATCCCTTACAAACAACCAGGATTGTTCATTGAGTTCATTGACGGCTTTTTCCATATGGCCTTTGTAGACGTTGCTCAAAAACTCATTGAACTGTCTTGCTTTTTGATCCCAAACCTCGCTGTCTTTGATATCTTTTGGAACCAGCTTTGCAATCTTGGTCAGTTGCTGAGCAGGATGCGGATTGGCAGGGAATGAATAATTGAGCAGTTTTTCAATTTTGCCGTATGAATTTTGAAATTCGGCCAGTTCCTTTTTGATGTTTGACACAATGCTTTCGGCCTGGCTTTTCTTATCCTGAAGCCTTTTCTTGTGGGTCAGGCCGATAAAACGTTTCTGGGTTGATAGTTCGGTCAGTTCATTGACATAACTTCGGATCTCATTGAGACCGTTTCTCAGTTTTTCCAGGTGGGTCTGATTGGAATTGATAATTTCCTGAGTTGAGTCGAGTTCCAGATTTTTGAAAAGCTCATCTTCGGAAATGTCCGCCCAGACCATCAGACTATCAAGCCTGGATATCAATGCGCTGGCGTACATTTCAAAACCATCCCGGACTTTTCTTTTGTTTTCCCGGATTATTTTATCCTTGAAATCACGGTCGATGGCACTGACATATTCCCCTTTAAGTTCTTCGGAAATGTACCTTGAAAACCCTTCCAGCAAAATTTCGTACTCATCAAAGACACGTCCGATTCCCTCTTTGAGAACTTTGACAAATTTGTCTTTCACCAGTTCGTTGATACTGGTCAGCACATTGGTTTCAATTTCGAAATAAAGGGGGGCCTTTCTTCCGAGAATCTTCATCACCTTTCGGAACTCTCCCTGAAGGTTGATGTTGTTGCTGTATGTATTTTCAATATGCTCCCAAAGCACCGCATTCCGGGTGGCCTCGATTTCGTCCTGTTCATCCACGACTTTGTCCAGCATCTTGCGAAGGGTCTCTTTGGCTTCCAGAGTCAATCGGTTCCGCTTTTCTTCAATGTATTCTTCTTCCCTGAGCTTCTTTTCGCTTTCCATCATTTCGGAAAGGTAATGCCGGTGATCCTCTTGTTCCTTTCTCAGAATTGTGCAGATTCGTTTACACTTGACCAGAATGCTTTCCGCCATTTCTTTCAGGGTAGTTTTTTTGATTTCGGAGTTGAGGTAACCGAAAACATCCTTGCGGATTTTACCCACCTGGGACAATTTGTATGCAAGCTCGTGATCACTGTTGTATCTGTGCGTCAGGTTTTCTTCATAAGTCCGCATATGCTCCTGAAGACGCTCGTTGGATTGAATGCAATTTTTCTTGTGAAGGCATAGCCATGCAAGGAGACCGTCCCGTGCCGAGGTGCGATAGGATCGCATATAGTTGATATTAAGGTCGCTGCACATATCTTCGAAATCAGCTTCAATATCTTTTTTGTCCAGATCGGTCACCAGATCCCACTGGTTGATAACCCAGAAAAATTTATTCTGGATGTTGACATTAGAGCCCATAAAACCTTTAAGAATCAGGTTTTCGTCTTTATCAAGAATTCTCTTGGCACTCAGCACAAGCACAATGGCGTGGGCACTGTATTTGATAAAATCCAAAGTCACATCCCGGTGACGGGGATTATGAACCGAGACTCCCGGCAAATCGACGATAACGACATCGTGAGGAATATCCATGTCTTTGAGCCGTATTTCGATTTTTTCAATAAAGGCGGCCTCAAGTTCATCCTTGATCAGTGAAAAGGCTTTTTCCCGAGAACATTCAACGGTATGCGGCGTTTCACGAATCTTGTCCTTCATGTTTTTTTCATGAAGAAGAACCTTTTTAAAATGTTCCAGAAGCTTAACATCCAGATGGCTGGTTAATCCTTCATCTTTGGATGCTTTGATTTTTTTGTCGAAAATGTCAATGATGCCGTCGTCACCCAGATTAATCGCTGAAAGGTCTCCCAGATCTTCTGCAAGTGCCTTGCGATAAAGTCTTTTCACCTTGAACACATCCTCTTTGCTCAGGTAATGGACAATGAATTCGTCCTCCTGAGTTGCGCTCCGCTTGATGAATGTGGGAACCGCGGTAAGCGCTTTACCGGCTTCGGGAAGGATATAGTCTCCTAGTATCGCATTGATCAAGGTGCTTTTTCCTGAATTGAATCCGCCGACAAAAGCGATCCGATACTCTTTTTTCTCCAGGTCGATGATTTTGGACTGAAGCTCCCGCTTTGTTTCAATATAAAGATCTTTTGCTTCAGAAGCAGGAACATCTCCTTCAACCAGATACTGAAGGTTCGAATAAAGGTTTTTAAAAAATCCGATCAGCCTGTTGTGAAAGTATTTGTAATCGTTCTCATTGGTTTTCATTTTGTGTCTCTCTGAAGTATTAACTGTTTTGGTCTTCAAAAAGCCGTACCCATAAGGTGGCCCCAACATCACGGCTCGATTCGGGTCGGTATTCCCATCGAGCATAAAACCAGCATAGAATATTTGAATGTGAACCTAAGGTCAAGGATAAAAAAAAGTTGCCAGGTCCCAATCAGTTGCCGTTAATCCGCCTCTTTTTTTTTAATGGACCTGATTTTCATCCAGTACAGGGGAATCCAAAGCATCACCCCGATGGCGTTAAAAATAATGACCGGCAGGGATTGGATAACGATACCGTAGACGGCCCACAGGGAAAGGCCTGCAATGAGCATGCTCATGAAAGTCAGGTTTAAGCTTTTCACATCCTTGGTGGTGTAAGAATAGTAGAGTTGGGGAGATGCACTGAAGGTCGTCAGGATTCCTGCCAGATAACCGAGAATTTCAAGATAGGCCATTTTGTTTCCTTAATGATGATTGATACCCGTTTCCCATGAGCAGAATAACGTATCGGACCGATAAATGAATAATTTTGAATCCCTCAGGATAACAACGCGTTATGATCTGTTTTTTCTTTTTTTTTATCAATTCATTCTTTTTAGCCTAAATATTTTTTTCTTGCAAAAAGAAAATAAGGATGACGTTCCGACCATAGAGGATTCTTGCGAATTTAAAGGTTTTAAGGATCACCTCATGGAAAATTCATCAAGGGATTCCGGAACGTTTTTATCCGTACCCTCCGAAAGGATAGGAACGGCTGACCAGAAAATTATAATACCGGCAGAACCGATTCGGCTATGAACTGATAAAAGGTTAAGCGGTACTGACGGATATGTTTCTTGATATGCCCTTCACAGGGATGATCCGGGGTATCGGTCACAAACTTGAACAGATGGCAGCGAGTCTGAAACTTTTGGCAGACCCGGACAATGGCAGAAGATTCCATATCCACTAATGCTGCTGAAAGGGATGCGCTGTTTCGATGGTTTTTTTTTAAGACCGGAATATCCCGGGTGGCAATGGTTTCGGTCTGAAATCCCGGAAGGATTTCCGGGGTATAAACAGGGGCCGTTCTGGTATTAAAATCAAATCCGTCGGCCTCAACAGCCTTTCCGATCTGAAAGATTTCTCCAAGGGAAATAGAAAAACCGGTCGCACCGGCAGCCCCTAAATTCAATACAGAATCGGGCCTATATGTTAGGCACCCAAATGTTGCAGCCATGGCCGCATTTACCTTACCCATGCCTGAAATTACCAGGATCTTATTTTCATGCCGAAAAGAAGGAAATGGTGCCTGATGGACCTGAGTGAACGGCATCAGATCAATAAAGGGTTTAGCCTCGATAAAAGTGGCCATGATTAACATGTTCATATCAAACCCTTTTCCGCAGTCATTTCTTCGAGTTTCCGGACTGCTTTTTGTCCGATGTCCCCCAGGGAAAGGGTGAATGAATTCACGTACAGATGGATATGCCCGTCGATGACTTCATCTTCCATTTCCTGAGCATGGGTTTTAATAAATTCCCTTGAAGCGGCCCGGTTTTCAAAGGCGTAAGCAACCGATTTTCTGATGATGGATTCCACTTCTTTCTTGTAACGGATAAATGGGTGTTCTTTTAGGATGGCGATACACCCTAATGGAATCGGAAGCCCCGTTTTTCCTTCCCACCATTCCCCCAGATCGACAATTTTTTCTAACCCGTAACGGGAATAGACAAATCGTCCTTCATGAATGATCAGGCCTGCATCGTATCTACCGTCTCGAACTCCCTCAAGGATATTGTCAAAACGGGTAATTTCAACATTTGTAAGCTCAGGGCGCCACAGTTTCAGTAAAAGGTGGGCAGTGGTCCATTTGCCGGGAATAGCGATTTTCGCATCAGGACCAGGCGGAAAATCGTATTTCCCTACCAAAAGCGGGCCGCATCCATAACCGAGGGCTGCACCCGAATCCAGAATTTCATAGTCATTTTTCAGCTTGAGATAGGCATGGAATGAAAGCTTTGATACCGGAAAGGTTTTGCGAAAAGCTTTACGGTTAAGTGCTTCCACATCGTCCATGCGGGGGATAAACCGAAACCTTCCATTATCCGTCAAACCGTTTACCATGGCGTGGAAAATGAAAGTATCATTGGGGCATGGGGAAAATGCTATATCAAGCGAGATGATGTTCATCGTAAAATTTTTTTTTTGCAATGTGGTTAAATTGACAATGTTTCAAATTTCGAAAATCACTGAAACCTCCGAATCACCTGGTATTCCGAATCCCTTTGGACAGGGATTTTCCCTGCATTTTTAATCAGATCGATCAGTTCATCCCTGGTGGTTCGGTTTTCAAGTCCCGTGGCCTTGACCACGAGTTCCTCCGTCAGTACTCCTCCCATATCTGTTGCTCCCATACCCAAGGCAATCTGGGCCAGTTTCAGTCCTTCGGTCAGCCATCCGGCCTGGATATGGACAACATTATCCAGAAAGATGCGAGCGATGGCCAGGATCCTGAGATATTGGATTCCCGTAGCCGGAGGAATGTGGTTCATCCGGGTACGGGCAGGTGAAAAAGACCAGGGAATAAACGCCCGAATCATTCCGGTTCGATCCTGAAGATCGCGTATCACGGTCAGGTGTTCTATCTGTTCTTTTTCGCTTTCCCCCATCCCGTAGGTCATGGTTGCTGAGGATTTGAATCCTGCCTGATGAAGGGCTTCCATGGTCCTGACCCATTCCAGGACGGAAAGCTTTCCGGGGCTTGCTTTTTTCCGGATTCTATCCACCAAGAGATCGGATGCACCCGGGACAGAATCAAGGCCCGCGCTCTTGAGGGATTGAACCACCTTTTCCACCGGAATCGAGCTTTTCCGGGAGGCGTGCACAATTTCCGCCGGAGAAAAGGAGTGAAGATAGATATTGGGAAACCGGCTCTTTACACGACGTACCAGTTGAACATAATGATCCAGGGTGTACTGAGGATGAAGCCCTCCCTGAAGCATCACCTGGGTTCCTCCAGTGGTGATGAGCGATTCGATCCGGTCAAGGATTTCTTCTATGTCAAGTTCATAGGGGGTTACACGGTCAGCCTTTGAATGAAATGCGCAAAAGGCACACCCGGCTTCACAGATATTGGTAAAATTGATAATCCGGTCCAGAATAAAGCCGACTTCTTCTCTGGGAAAAACAAGCTTTCTTCTCATATCCGCGGCCATGGCAAGATCCTGGAGATTCCAGGTGAAAAGGGGTAATGCTTCCGCCGGTAATATCCGGTGTCCCTGATATATTTTCGCTTTAAGGCTGTTGTCTGTAGAGGGTTCATTCATAGGGAATAAAGATTGTCCATCTTTAAAAATTCAACTTCTGAAGAAGGCTTTAAAAAACCCAAATCACCTGCGACTGAGAGATAAAACATCAGCGCTTTTTTTAAATCATCGGAAAATTCAAATTTAAGAAGGTTGAAATACCGGTTAATGTCATAATCGATATCGGGGTATTTCATCGCAGCGCAGGAGATCATCTTTTCTTTTTGATACTTTAAACACTCGATCGATGCATGGTAAGATCCGATGACCTCTCTGATTTCGTGGGCAAATTTTTTCAGAATGGCTCTTCTGACACCAAAGACTGCAAATACGACCGGAAAACCGGTTTTATGGAGCCAGATTTCTCCGAGATCATAAACGTACAGATTTGGCGAGGATCGAAAAAGCATGGCTTCGTTTCCGATCAAAAGCACCGCGTCCGCTTCACCCGGTCTGGAAAAAGGTGCTGTCGGGATGTAACGGGGTTGCACACGGAAATATTTTTCAAGAAGAATTTTTATCAGGACCACCGAGGTGTGGGAGGCACAGGTCAGGCCGACAGTGCGCTGATGAAGGGATTCAATGGGGTATCGGCTTACCAGAATAACCGATCCCACATATCCCACGGAGCTGAGGCAAAATTGAGGGAGCAATACGATTCGATCCCCGATATCCGAACAGGTTGCAGCGGAGATAGGGCTCATATCCAGTGTTTGTTCGGCCATCATTTTATTCAGCATGCTGGGATAACCCGGTATCACCCGGACCCCCGGGAGATGATTATTTTCAAACAGGTGGTGGTAAAACGGGTAACAATTGAGATAGTCGATATATCCCAGGTTCATCGTTTCTCTCATACCTTCAGGGGCATCCCCCCCGAGTTTTGATAATCTGCGGTGGTTCGGATCGGAACCCTCCCGGTTTCTTCAATCATTCGTCGCAAGAAAGCTTCTGTGCCATGGTCGGAGGTCCTGGCGCCTGCCGCATGCACTACCTTTTCCTGTATATAAGTTCCGCCGATATCATCAACTCCGAAGCTTTGAAGTACCTGCGCCATTTTTTCTCCAAGGTACATCCACAAGGCTTTGATATGAGGTACATTGCTCAAAACAATGCGGCCAGTGGCAAAGATCCGGATATCGTCATATCCGGTGGACATTCTCCTTTTGCTGCGAATCCGGGTATTTTGATCATGAAACTGAAGCGGAACAAAAGTTTTGAATCCGTGGGTTTCATCCTGAAGTTCCCGGATCTGGAAAAGATGATCAACAATATCCTCTGTATGTTCTATGTGGTTGTAAAGCAGGGTGGCATTGGTTTTCAGTCCAAGCCTGTGGGCGGTTCCCATGATTTCCAGCCATCTTTTCCCGGTGATTTTATCGGGGGCGATCACCTTTCTGATCCGGGGAGAAAAAATTTCTGCTCCTCCTCCCGGAATGGCACCCACCCCGGCATCGATCAATCTGTTGATTACTTCCTCGACAGAAAGCCGGTTGATTTTGGCAAAATGGTCATATTCAACGGCGGTAAATCCCACAATCAGCAGTTGCGGGTTTATTTTTTTTATTTTCCGGAGCATTTCGATAAAATAATCCAGGGTCAGATCCGGGTGAAGCCCTCCGACAATGTGGACCTCGTCAATTCCATCCTCCACCGCTTTTGAAACCCGTTTTTCAATCTCATCCATGGAGAGCACAAAAGCCTGCTGATCATTTGCATCACAGGAAAAAGCGCACAAAGGACATCGGAGGGTACAGATGTTGGTGTAGTTCAGGTTCATGTTGACGCTGTAATAAGTTTTGTGCCCATGGTAACGGGTGCGGATGTGGTCGGCAATGGATCCCAGTTCCATGATATCGTTTGTGGTGAGCATTGCATGAGCATCATCCTGGTTTACCGGGATATTTTCAATGACTTTGAGGGCGATATCTTTTAGAGCCTTATTTTTAATTTTATCGGGCAACTGCATTAATTATTTCTCCGGTTCTCCCCAGGCCTTAAAAAGATTATGCTTTTTTCCCAATAAATTAAGCACCTTTCCAACGATAAAGTTGACAATATCATCCACGGATCGGGGCAGGGTATAAAAGCCGATGGAAGGCGGAACAATCTGGATTCCTGACCGCGCAGCCTTCAGCATATTTTCCAGGTGAATCAAACTGAGAGGTGTTTCTCTGGGAACCAGGATACATTGCCGCCTTTCTTTCACTGCCACATCACAGGTTCGTGTGATCAGATTGTCCGCATATCCGTGTGATATGGCGGAAAGGGTTTTCATGGAGCATGGAATCACCACCACTGCTTGAAAATGACTTGAGCCGCTTGCCGCCGGAGAAAAAAAATCATCGTGGGAATATTCCTGAAAATGATCCAGTGAGGTGGCTATTCCCCGTTGTTTTAAAAGTTTTTTCAAAGGTTCCGGCCCCTTTTTTTCCCATAAAAGCTCATGTCTGATAATTTGCCAGGAAGTGTCTGAAACAATTCCTGTTACCGGTTCACCTGACAGAAGAAGTTCCTCGATGAGCCTGATTCCCAGGATGGGCCCGCTTGCCCCTGATATTGCCGTTATGATCATAGGGTTATTTCAAAAGAAGATCCATAAAAGTTCCGAGAAAAAGGATGGGCGAGACATACAGGTTGATCTGAAAAAAATTTTGGATTGTACCGGCAACGACTCGCTTCCGGACGATTTTCTGCTGGTAGGCAAAGATGCCTCCGATACAGATCACGGCTATCCAGTAGGGCATGGTTTTTTGGGCAAGAATCCCTGCTATGGTCATGGCGATGATGGCCAGGCAATAACAAATCAGAGACAGGGTGACCGCAGCCTTCTCACCCAGCCTGGCAGGGACGGAGTGAAGGTTTTCCCTGAGATCGAATTCGCGGTCCTGAATGGCATATATCATGTCGAGCCCGGCGATCCACATGAGTATGACCATGCCAAGAATAAAGGGTATGATGGTCAATTCACCCGTTACGGCAAGATAGCCGCCAATGGGTGCGGCA
>CAYZJH010000077.1:0-16861 GCA_964478625.1 uncultured Desulfobacteraceae bacterium | reverse complement strand
GCAAAAAATGGCTGCTTAAAAATACGTCACCGAATTTATGACCCAGAGCACTAAGCATCAGGTAGAACTTCTTTAATGGGTAAGATCAGCGGATGAACCCTCTGATGCCCGAAGAATATCTTCCGGCTTCATTATCAGCATAATGCCCCGCTGTCCCCCATTAACCGCAACTTCATCATATTGAAACAGAGTTTTTTCCATGACGACCCGTAGTTTCTGACGAGTCCCGAAAGGGGAAATACCTCCCACCCAATATCCTGTAAGTCGCTGGGCTGTGTCGGCATCCGCCATGGCTGCTTTTTTTGCACAACAGGCTTTGGCAAGCTTTTTCATGGAAAGATGTTTATCTCCGGGCATTAATGCCAGGACATATCCGGCTGTTCCAAGATCGGCTACCAGTGTTTTGATTGTTTTCTCCAATGCAAACCCGATAGCCCGAGCTGCAAAATCAGCCCCTTTTTCTTCATGCTTGTATTCAATGGTTTTAAATGGAACCTGTTTTTTCTTAAGATAATTTGATGCTCGCGTTTCCATGATGGTTTTCAATACCGTTGGTTTTTTTGGCCCTCCGTTCAGTCCGGGTTCGATTCCGGAAAAAACGGAATCACTTTTGCAATGTCTTTTGATTCCAGGTGGTACCGTCACCTGGATTTAAGCTTTATGGGAGGTCTTGTCGGATTTTTGAGGTTATCAATTAACTCAACAAGATTACTGATAAACCAGAGTTGTTTCATCCCGGCCAACAAATGTTTTCTTGATCTTGACGCCAAGCCCCGAGCTGCTTTTTGATTTCCGCGATATACATGTATATAGACCCCAGCAGCCTGGATCAAGCCCTTCAACGCTGCCCGCTCCGGCCCGGTTGTTTTGCAATAGAGGGTTTCAAGAAGTTCGTGCATTTCAAAAAAAAGCTCTTCGTTCCACAGCACTATGATCTTTTGGTACATATTTTTGCAACCGCAGTTTTGAATGAAAGCCATTGCCTGAGCATAACGGGTTTTCATTTTTTCGATATAATCCAGATAGATTGGATTCTGCGTTTGTGCAATCCAAAATTTCTCCACTTCGGCAATCTCTCCAGGCTGATAACCGGTAATTTCAGAAATAAAAGCTGAGCTTAAACTATTTCTGATGTCCCGGGCCATACGATCGCCAAAAGGATCAAAGAATTCCCTCATGCCGGAGTTCCTTTTTTGGAAACCTTCATTTCTTGTTCGATTGGAAATCGAGGGCATTGAGTACAATTTTACCAAAATGAAGGCTATTTTCCATTTCTTGGTGGGCTTTTCGTACTTCTGTGATCGGAAAAACCCGATGAATTATCGGAACTATTTTCCGACTGTAAAATAACGGCATCACGTGGGTTTGAAACGTTTTGATAATCCTGGATTTATCCTCTAGGGAACGGGAACGGAGCACTGAACCAATGATACTCTGGCGTTTTACCATCAGATGCCCAAGGTTGAACCGGCTCTCAGCCCCACCCATCAATCCAATAATGATTAACCGACCATCTACTGCCAGACATTTCAGGTTGGCCTCCAGATAAGCCGCACCTATATGATCCAGGATGAGATCAACTCCTTTGTTGATGGTAAAATTTCTTACTTCCGATGCGAAATCCTTCTCTTGATAATTAACCACAAGATCCGCACCTAGTTGATAAATCCTCTTAATTTTGGCGGAGGAGGCGGTAACGATCACTTTACCTTCCGGAGCCATGTGCCGGCAAAGCTGAATGGCTGCCGTATTAACCCCGCCTCCACCTCCGTGCAAAAGCACGGTTTTGCCATTTTCATGACCGCCGATTATGAAAATATTTAAAAAAGCGGTAATATACGCTTCACATACACATGCGGCCTCTTCATAGGACATGGTTTCAGGAATGGATATCAGATGGTCCTTATGGATCACAACGTATTGGGCATATCCACCTCCTGCCACAAGACCCATTACGCGCTCACCGATTTTCCACTCTTTTGCACCGGTACCTGCCCGGGCAATTAAACCCGAGGCCTCAAGACCAAGAATTTCAGATTCACCTCCAGGAGGGGGATAATTTCCCTGGCGCTGAATGATATCGGCCCGATTCACCGATGTGGCCTTAACTTCAACCAACACTTCATTGTGTTTGGGAGAAGGGGTTTCAACCTCTTCGATATTCATGACCTCCGGTGGTCCAGTATCTGAGGTTACAACAGCTTTCATAATTGTTTGACTCATCCGATTGGCTGTCAATCATTGAAAAGTCTTACAGCCTGTCCAGGTATGACCATGCCCAATTATTGCCGCGATAAGGTTTATTCACGCAACCCTTCGGAATATTGAAAAAAGATGAATAGACCGAATACTGCCATAGGAACTGCTCTTTATTTGAACTTTGAAATCGCGGATTTAACTGATTCGCGTAAATTGTTCCATGCATTTTCAATGCCGGACCTCATATCTTTCCATGCCTCATCACCCGCTTGCCGAAGCTCCTTAATTTTTCCCTTGGCCTTTTCCTGTTTTTCTTTGAGATCTTCCAAAATTTCATGATATTCGATCCTGGCATCAGCTTCAGCCTTGCCGGCTTTGGCTTTTAACTTTTGAATTTCGGCTCCCCACTCATCTAACTGTGCTTGTAATCTTTGAATGTAGGCTTCTTTTTTACTCATTGCATTTCTCCTTTCCGGTTAAGTTATCTATCCCTTTAAAGAATTGAAGTTGTATGAAATTTCAATGAGCCGTTTTGAATTTTGAATTGGTATAATTTTGAAATGCCCATATATTTTTAAAAATATGACCAAAGAAGTTCGTTTGCAAGTCCATGTACGCCGTCATTCCGGACTTGATCCGGCATCCAGAAAAACCAGCTTCCTTAACCCACCCGGATAGCGCTGAAACGCTTCACTTCATGCCCGGCTTTCACCGGAATGACGATAAAATAAAATTGATAACAATTAATTCCAGTCAGTTAAGAGAACTTAAGACTCTCAAGTTATTGACTTAAGGAATTAAATTTCTATATTTGTCTAATAAAAGATAAATCAAAGTTCAGATTCAACCTTGAATTTCACCATTTGAAGCTATTTTTCAAGAATTATTCATTGAATATTTCTCAGCAAATAGTATTGAAACATTGAATAGGATTCAAAAGGTCAATGACTTTTTGCTGGTGTTTTGTGAGATCACACCGTTAATCATTAAAATCTTGGAGGTGCCCAATGAGAAAAAAAATTATCCACTGTTATAATGCATTATTTTTCATCCTGTTTTGCTTTTCGCTTTCAGGTTGTGCAGCCATCGTTGCCGGTGGAGCCGGAGCCGGAGCGACCTATGCATATCTCCAGGGATGGCTTGAAAGGGATTATGAAGTAACACTCGATCAGGCGCATAAAGCTTCCATAGCAGCGGTTCAAAATTTAGGTATGGTAGTTGAGGAGGATGTGCGCGAAGTTGGTTCTGCGAAAATCAAAGCATCCAAGGGGGATCAGACCAATTGGATACACCTTACATCCAAAGGCCGGAAATTGACCACTATCTCGGTCCGTACCGGACTGCTCGGAGATGAGGCAGCTTCCAAGGCAATTCATGGGGAGATCGAAAGAAGGCTTTAACCTCATACAGGAAGATATTCGTTTTTGGATTAGTAACATTCAATGGCTGTCAAACAATTCTTTTGCATGATAGGAGCTTCTCACAAAAGGCCCGGAAGCGACCTGGTCAAAACCCATTTCAATCGCCATTTTTTTCAGTTTTTCAAATTCCCGGGGAGGTATAAATCGTATGACCGGAAGGTGTTTTATGGTGGGCTGAAGGTATTGCCCGATGGTCAGGATATTGCACCTCACATTCAAAAGATCCTGAAATGTGTTATAAATTTCTTCCTCGGTTTCCCCAAGACCCACCATTATCCCGGACTTGGTGACAATACCCGGATCGATAGTTTTGGCGACTTCCAAAACATTTAAAGACCTGTAATAATCTGCCTGGGGCCTCACAATGGGATACAAACGGGACACTGTCTCGATATTGTGGTTAAAAAGATTGGGTTTCGCAAGAATGACTTTTTCCAGGGCGTTGATATTTCCCATAAAATCAGGAGTGAGTACTTCAATATGGGTGCCGGGCATGCGTTCGCGGATACATTTTATGGTATCGGCAAACACTCCGGCTCCACCATCAGAAAGGTCATCTCTTGTCACCGAAGTGATTACCACGTATTGAAGGGCCATCTGTTCCACAGCCTCGGCAACCCGAACAGGTTCATCTGTATCAAGCGGTCCTTTCGGACCGTTGTCCACAGCGCAAAATCCGCAGTTTCTGGTACATTTGTCACCGAGAATTAAAAAAGTGGCCGTTTTCTGAGAAAAACACTCCCACATATTAGGGCATCGGGCCTCCTGGCAGACCGTGTGGAGACGGACATCTTTTAACAGGTTGCGGACCTGTTCAAATACCGGCCCTGCCGGGAGCTTTCGTTTAAGCCAGGGTGGTTTAGGTCTTAGGAGTTTATGATTCTCATCTGATTTCATTTTAAATATTGCTTCTGAATATGAAGTACAATCACCCTTCCAAAAAAAGAAGCAGCTTTTCAAAAGGTATGGGTTCCCAATCGATATTAAAAACCTTTGCCATTTGCGCTCTCATGGTTTTTCTCGCCTGTTCCATTGAAATTTTTTCTTCTGTCTCAAGAGCCATGGAAGTCATGGAAACATCAGATAACCCACAGGGGTTAATCCATGTGTAAGGTTCAAGGGATATATTGACATTTAATGCAAAACCGTGAAAGCTGATTCCTTTTTTGACTGCAATCCCTATGCTTCCAAGTTTTTTATTTTCCACCCAAACGCCCCGGTTCAGAGCGTTTCGTCCGGCAACAATATTCCATCGGGATACGGCTTGAATCATGGCCTGTTCCAGTTTTTCCACATAATCCACCACCTTCAACCCATTCTTTTGCAGATGAACCACCGGATACCCCACTAACTGTCCTGGACCATGATAGGTAATGTTGCCTCCCCGCTCCACCTGGATAATGTGAATCCCCGATTCTTTAAGGACACACTCAGAAACTCTGAGATTTTCTTTTCCACCTCTTCTTCCCAGGGTAAACACCGGGTTGTGCTCCAGGAAAAGCACCACATCCGGAAAAGTGTGGTTTGCTTTTTTGGTTTCGAGGATCTTTTTTTGCAAATCCCATGCGGTTTGATATGCAACGGTGTCAAGGTCTGTGAAATACCATTTTCCTAATCTTTCAGGCAAGGTTTCCTCGCAGCGGTAATTTCATCCAGCCTTCTGACTTTACACCGAATCGGTGCCTGTCTGAGTAGTTCCGGATCATCTTCAGCTTCACGGGCAATTGCTTTTAATGCATCAATGAATAAATCCAGGTTTTCTTTGGACTCGGTTTCAGTAGGCTCTATCATCAAAGCACCGCTGACCACCAGCGGGAAATATATGGTGGGCGGATAAAAACCATAATCCATGAGCCGTTTGGCTATATCCATTGTGGTAATCTTGTGTTCACGTTGTTTTCTGTCCGAAAATACGCATTCGTGCATACAAGGGCGGTCATAAGGAAGATCCAGATCCCCCTTGAGCATCTCTTTGATATAATTGGCATTTAAGACTGCCAACCGGCTGGCGTTTTTCAGGTTTTCCGCTCCCATGCTCAGAATATAACTATAGGCACGCACCATGATTCCGAAATTTCCGTAAAAGGCATGAACCTTGCCGATGGACTCCGGAAATTTTTCAGAGAAATGATACGTCCCATTTTTTTTCAATACCCTGGGCACCGGTAAAAAGGGTTTGAGATGGTCTCTGACACACACCGGCCCGGATCCCGGTCCACCGCCTCCGTGGGGTGTCGAGAAGGTTTTGTGAAGGTTTAAATGGATCACATCCACACCGCTGCATCCCATACTGACAAGCCCCATGACCGCGTTCATATTGGCTCCGTCACAGTATACCTGGCCTCCTTTCTTATGGACAATATCCGAAATTTTTTTGAGATTTTCTTCATAAAGTCCGAGCGTATTCGGATTGGTTACCATAATACCGGCGGTATCTTCATCCATAATCCGTTCGATTTCGTCTACTTCTAAAATGCCCCGTTTCCCGGACTTGACCGACACTGGTCTGAAACCGCATAATGCTGCACTTGAGGGATTGGTCCCGTGGGCGGTATCGGGAACAATCAGTTTTGATCTCTTTTCTCCCCGGCTTTTGAGATAGGCATGGATCAGCAGCATACCGGTCAGCTCACCTTGTGCACCTGCGGACGGCTGAACCGACGCTGCATCCATTCCGGTAATTTCCGCCAGATATTGTTCCAGCTCAAACATGAGCTGAAGCGCACCTTGGCACAATTTTTCCGGCAATAACGGATGAGCCCCTGAAAGGCCCGGTAGAGAAACCTGCTTTTCGTTAGTTTTCGGATTGTATTTCATGGTGCATGAACCCAGAGGATACATTCCGGCATCCACACCATAGTTCCATTGGGACAAGCGGGTGTAATGGCGGATCACATCCACTTCGCTGAGATCGGGAAAGTCCGGACCCTCCCCCGCCAGATTCTGATCGATTTCAGCTCTGTCTACATCGTGCCTGGGAATGGAAATGCCCATTCTTCCCTTTTTATCTTTTTCCCACAAAAGAGGTTCATTGAGCACAAGTCCTGGGGCCCCTTGCAAGGTTTTTTTCGGGATATTATTATCATTCATATTGTCACCTCCCTGACCAGCTCATCCAGATCCTCACGGGTCTTTGTTTCGGTTACACAGAGCAGATAATGATCCGGCAATTCAGGATAGTATGAAGACAAAGGAATTCCAGCCATAATTTTCTTTTTGAGCAGATTTTCGTAAACCGAGTGGAAACCGGATGGGAACCGGACTGTAAATTCATTGAATGTCGGCCCTTCAAAAGCGATTTTTATGCCGGACTTTTTCAATGCATTTTTCAAATACTCGGTCTTGTCAAAGTTCAACCGGGCAAGTTCTTTTATGCCGGTGCCGCCCAATGAGGCCATGTACATTGCCGAAGCCAGGGCACAGAGACTATGGTTGGTGCAGATATTGGACGTGGCTTTTTCTCTGCGGATATGCTGCTCACGCGTTGCCAGGGTCAGAACAAATCCTCTTTTTCCCTCTATATCCACGGTTTTTCCTACCAGACGGCCGGGCATGCTTCTCACATAATCCATTTTGGAGGCGAACATTCCCAAGGCAGGACCGCCAAATGAACGGGGCACCCCGAGACTTTGACCTTCGGCACAGGCAATATCCGCCCCCTGACTTCCCGGACTTTTGTATAAACCATAGGCCATGGGTTCGGTTGCGCAGGTTACCAGAAGCGTCTGAGTTTCGTGAATCTTTTCTGAAATTGCCACAAGATCTTCGATAACTCCGAAAAAGTTTGGGGTCTGAACCGCAAAAGCAGCAAGATCATCCTCTTCGGCAATATCGGTCAGCGAAGAAAAATCCGTACCACCTGTTTCCCCAGAATACGGGATCTCTACAATTTCAAATTCCGTGGGTAAAAAATAGGTGTTGATCACCCGGCGGTAATTGGGATGGATTGCTTTTGAAACCGCAACCTTTCTTTTTTTGGTAATACGCAGAGCCATCAGAAGCGCTTCGGCCAGTGCAGAGGCACCGTCATACATGGAAGCATTGGCGACTTCCATTCCCAAAAGACGGGCGGTCAGGGTCTGGTATTCATAAATGGCCTGAAGAGTCCCCTGGCTCATTTCCGGCTGATAGGGCGTGTAACTGGTGACAAATTCTCCTCGCCCAAGAAGGTAGGTTACCGAAGCCGGGATATGGTGCTCGTAACTTCCCGCCCCCACATAGATCTTGAATTCGGGTGAGACAGCCATTGTATCCGATAATTGAGACATTTTACGATCCAGTTCCCACTCGGTCAGGGGCTCGGGAAGTTTCATGGGCATTTTTCTTCGACACTCATCAGGAACTGTCGAAAACAGAGCATCGAGACTTTCCACTCCGATTTTTTCCAGCATGGAAGCGATATCTTCGCTGGTATGAGGTAAATAACGCATTCAACCCTCCAATCCTTTCAGCATTTCAAGATAGGCATCCTTGTTCATGAGTGACTTGAGTTCAGATTCATCAACGGGTTTGATCAAAATCAACCACCCCTCATCATTAGGGCTTTTGTTAACCAGATCCGGATAATCATTAAGGTTTGTGTTGATTTCCAGGATTTCCCCACCCACCGGCATATAGAGTTCCGACACCGCCTTTACCGATTCTATTGAGCCGAAAGGTTCATTTTTTTCAAAAACCTGCCCCGGTTCAGGAAATTCCACATAGACGACATCCCCAAGCTGGTCCTGTGCGTAATCACTAATACCCACCCTGACTTTTCCGTTTTCAGGACGGGCCCACTCATGGTCCTCCGCAAAAAGAAGATCTTCGGGTATGTTCAATTCATGGATTTCTTTCATTGAATGTCTCCTATCATTGTTAGTAAATAATCAGGTTTCCATTTGGTCAAAACCTCACCCTGACCTTCCGGAAAAAAATCAGGCGGTTAGTGTTCAAGAAAACTGAGACCGGTACTGAAATTTCCTTCAATACACAGTGCCTTGTCATCCTGAAGCAGCCTCTTGTCAGTCCGGACAAAGCGAATATTCTCTTTTCTATGTTCTTTTATGCTTTATAGCATCTGTTTCATGGGCTTATGAGCCGTGCGATCAGGACGAATATCCTCTACCACCTCGACTTTTATCTGGCGCCGATCTTTCAGCAGGATTATCTGGCCGATTTCCAATTTTTTGTTTACTTTTACAAAACCGCAGCTTAAGCCCCCCGGCTGAAAATTATCGGGGATATCCGGACTGGCAATGCTGTAAATACGGTTTTCGTATCTTCCAATACCCATATCTGTCACACATGTCAAAACGGTGCCGATGGCACTTTCTTTTGAATCTTCAAACACCAGGGCCTTCTGGCCACCATTGACTTTCCTCAGATCAAAACCTGCAAATGGATAGGTATATTCGGGTTGTTTCAAACTGAGAAGCGCATTGTCACCCAAAAATTGTTTGGTAAAATGTTTTCGTTCATCATCAAAGGGAAGACTGAATTTCCAGGGATGGTTGATGTAAGGCCAGGCGCCTATATCCTGATGGGATAACGGAAGAACCGCTCCGGCGCGAAGAGAATCCCTGGCGGCAAGACCGCAGGGTATTACCCCAAAACTTTTTCCGGTTTCAAGAACAGTTTCCCAAATATTGATCAGGTTTTCAGGCAGCATAAAAATTTCAAAACCAAATTCTCCGGTATATCCGGTGCGGGAGATAAGGACGGGGGTGCCGTCATTTAAGTAAACGGCATCTCCAGCACCAAAGTCCGTATCAAAATATCCTTTGAACTTAAAATAGATCATGTCCTGTAAAATATATTCAGGATTTTTGATGACTTTTTTAAGTACTTTTGCAGAGGACGGCCCCTGAAGATCGATTTTGCCAATTTTACCTGTCCAGTCTTCTATTTGAACATCATAATCCTTTTGATAGGCCTTCAGGTGATTTGCGGCTGTTTTCCCCATCCCTGCATTAACGTAGACCATATATTTGTTATCCGTGAACTGGAAAATGATGGAGTCATCCACGACATAACCGTTTTCATCCAGAAAAGCCCCATAAGCACACCTTCCCGGAACCAACGGTTTTGTTTTTAATCCCAAACACCGGCTCAAATCCTTAGTAAACATGTAGTTCAGAAAAACCCGGGCATCGGCACCCGATACGATCACACCAGCCATATGGCTCGTATCAAACAAGCCGACTTTGGTAAGAACCGCCAGGTGTTCTTTTTTTACCCCTGTCTTGTACCACAAGGGCATATCATAACCACCGAACATGCCCATATTGGCCCCATTGGACCTGTGCCATTGATTGAGCAACGTCTTTTGGCCTTCTTGCGACATGAATAATATCCTTTTTTTGAAATAATTTGAGCGATGATGTCAGCAATAACCCGTCGTTTATTACTTTGAACTTGTCATTTATAGCATTTTTATGCATACTTTTACAGAAAATATTATTAAGCTCAATCGGAGGGCCGATATGAAAGTAATTTTGCTGATGGCCATCACTTTAGACGGAAGAACCGGTAAAGATTCCGAGCATTTTGTCGACTGGACAGAACAGGAAGACAAAAAACTTTTCGTACAAATCACCAAAAGAGCCGGGGTCATTATTATGGGTTCTAAAACTTTCGATACCATCGGCACCCCCCTTCCTGGAAGAAAAAATATTATCCTGACCCGAAATCGCCAAAGAAAATCCCGGTGGGACAATCTTGTCTTTACAGACCAGCAGCCGAGAGAGCTTTTAAAATCCCTGGAAAAAGAGGGCTTTACCGAAGCCGTGTTAGCCGGCGGACCAACAATCAATACCCTTTTTGCTCGTGAAAAACTCATTGATGAAGTAATCGTTACCATCTCTCCCCTGATTTTCGGGTATGGGACTTCCCTTTTTTCCGAAGAAATCGCCATGGAACTTGAGTTGATTGATGTTGACAGAAGGGGAAAGGATTTAGTGGCAATCACATATGATGTAAAAAACATCCGGGTGGAGGCAGATCCCCACGTCATTTCAGGTTCTCCGGTTCGCCCGGATTGACTAATAATCTTCAATTTTCCTTTTTCCTCATTTTCACTATGCCCTTTGCTTTTTCTTAACACTCAACATTTAAAAAGACTTGGGATTGAAGCGATAATATCGGTTTTGAAAATTGACAGCTCAGAGTGTTTATGCCAAAGTATACTAAACGCATTTATCGGATGTAACGCTCTATAATCACAATTTAATTAATGGATTTTTCATGACGACCATCGGGGTTATTTCAGACACACACGGTATGCTGCGGACTACGGTCTACAGAGCATTGAAAGGGGTAGATCTGATAATTCACGCAGGGGATGTGGGTTCAATGGAGGTTCTCCGAATTTTACGGGAAATTGCCCCGGTTTACGCGGTCCTTGGAAACATGGACGGCGGGAAATTGAGAGCTATCCTTTCTCCTACCGAAGTTGTGGACATCAATGGAACTCTTTTTTATGTGCTTCACGATTTAAGCCATTTAGATCTTGATCCGGCAACATCAGGCTTTTTCGGGGTTATCTATGGCCACACACACCGACCGACCCGGGAGGAAAAAAACGGTGTCCTTTACTTGAATCCGGGAAGTGCGGGTCCTCAACGATTTAAGTTACCCGTCACCCTGGCGATCATGAGGTTACACGGACTTGATCGGGAGCTTAACGTAACTACGGAATTTATCAACCTGGAAGAATAAATGGATACCATCACCGCCTGCACCATGGATTGCCCCGATGCCTGTTCACTTATTGTGTCCTCAAAATCCGATGGCACCATTGAAATCCGGGCAAACCCGCAACATCCGTTCACCAATGGCATCATCTGCGGTAAAATCAAAAACCATCCTTTGCGACTATCAAGCCCCCACCGCATCACCCATCCCATGATTAAAAAAGACAACCGATGGATAAAAATATCGTGGAATGACGCTCTCGATGTTTGTGCCGAAAAATTAAATGATTACCGAAAAGAGCCTCAAAGCATCCTTCACATTCATGGTGAAGGTGCCAAGGGTATTTTAAAACAAACAGGAAAACTTTTTTTCGGCCTTATGGGCGCAAGCCGTCTGAGAGGTTCCCTTTGTGATGCAGCCGGAATCGTAGCTTACCTGAAAGATTTTGGTTCGAGAGAAAACCACGATCCGACTGATATTTTAAACAGCCGAAAAATTGTTGTCTGGGGCAAAGATCTGTCAAGAAGTTCAATCCATATGGCAGCCCTGGTCCAAAAAGCTCAAAAAAACGGAGCCAGGGTCCTGAGTATTTCTCCGGAGGGCAATCAAAACATTGCTTTTTCAAATGACCGGATCCAGATCCGACCCGGAACCGACAGGTTTTTTGCCGCGGCTGCCATACTCAGATTTTTGGAAAAACAACCCCCTGACCAACGCATCACTTCCTCAACGATCAAGTGGGATTCGTTCAAAAAAATGATTTCAGATCAATCCCTATACGACCTTCTTGCCGGTTGCGGTCTTAACGAGGATCACCTGAAACTGCTTTTCAGTTATTATTCATCCCATGGGCCTTGTGCCACGATAGTTGGTGCGGGACTACAACGATATCAATATGGAGGAGAAAACGTACGGTTTATCAATGCACTGACAATGATTTCCGGAAATATCGGAATATCTGGGGGAGGAAGTTATTTTCATCTTCATTCCCTTAAAAATATCAATACCCAATGGATTGATATTTTAAAACAAAAATCGCGAAGGTCTTTCAGAGCACCGATGATCAGCATGGAAATCCCTTTGGCTGATCCTCCCGTTCGCATGATTTGGATCAATGGTTCAAACGTTGTTAACCAGTCTCCCGACATTTATGGAACAATCAGGGCCTTTGAGCATATCGAATTCAAAGTGGTTGTGGATGCTTTCATGACGGATACGGCAAAACAAGCCGATCTTTTTCTCCCCTGTACCCTAATGCTGGAACAGGAGGATATTATCGGCAGCTATCTTCATGATTATGTGCATTATGTTTCTCCTGTGATCCGGCCTCCGGAAATAGCCAAAAACGATTTTTGGATTTTCACAAAAATTGCCGAAAGACTCGACCCTCCCATTGAACTTCCTGATCTCCGGACTTGTCTTCAGAATGCCCTGAACACAAAGCTGGTGAATATTTCTCTTGATGAGCTTCAACACCAAAAATTCGTAAAGGTCATGCGCAATCCCATACCCTATACCGGGCTCAAATTTGATCACCCGGACCAGAAATACCGATTCCCCAGAGCCCTCCATGCCGAACCAGAAGCTCCGGCAGGCTATCCTTTAAGACTTCTTTCCCTGGTAAGACGAAATGCTATCCATTCCCAGATACTTCCGGAAAATCAGAAAAATCTGCCCACTGTCTGGGTAGCGCCCGAAACTGTGAAACAAATGGGCATCAGGCCTGAAAAAACGACCTACCTGGTTTCACCCACAGGAGCCATGCAGGTCGGTTTAATAGAACAGGAAGGCCTTTTCCCCAATACGGTTTTGTACCGCCGGGGTGACTGGCTAAGCTGCGGTGGCGGAGTGAACCAGATCATCGAGGCTGCCGTCACGGATATGGGATCAGGAGCGGCATTTTACCATCAGTATGTGCGGGTAGAAAATAGATAGGAAAAATCACATGGGTACCAGTCTGAATTTACCTGAACGTATTCTGCGTTTGTTTCAAAAATGGTCCCGGGATATGGATAATTTTTCGGAAGACATTGAAAAAATAGCTTATTTTCAGAAAGAACTTCCCAAATATCTAATGGACAAAGCCTTTTTTACCGGTATCATGGAAAGAATCCTCAGGGGAAGTCCATTTCCGGATACCCGTCGCTGTGGCCTTTTTGAAAATGAGGTAATTCTCTTTACCAACCCATCGCGTTTGTTTTCCGTCCGGTTTGCTGTTTACGAATCGGGTGAATACACGATCATTCATGATCATTCTTCCTGGGGGGTGTTCGGAACCGTTTTCGGCCCACTGGAAGTTATCCAATACAAAAGGCTCGATGACGGTTCTGTTGAAGGCCATGCCAAACTTGCTGAAACCCAAAGGCATATTCTGCATCCCACCGAAACGGACTTTACCTTTCCCCTGGATAAAGGAATCCACAGTATCGGCAATCCGACTCATCAGATCATATTAACTTCCAGTATCTACGGAAATCCTTTAAGAAGACTTTTTATCAACAGTTTTGATTTAGAGCATGAACGAATCCATTCAATATTTCCCCCGAAGATCAAAAAGAAAATGCAAGCCGAGGAAGCCCTGAAAATTCTACGTTCAGATTCATAACCCGGTTTTTTTCGATCCATTCTTTATCAAAGAATTCGCCTAGTCAAACCTGTTTTCCTTGACAATAAAATCCAACCTATTTATATAGTTCATTTTTTTAATAAAAATGGAGGAAACTATGAAATCGGTTCAAGTTAAAGATGTAATGGTTGCCCTTGAGGATTATGCAACAGTATCAGAAAATGCTACCCTTTACGAAGCTGTGATTGCACTGGAAAAGGCCCAGAAAGAATTTGATCAGAGCCGCTATCATCACAGGGCTATCCTTGTTTTCGATGACCAAAAAAAAATTGTCGGCAAGATCAGCCAGTTGGATATGCTTATGGCCCTTGAACCCAACTACCGTATTGTGGATTTTGAAAAGTTATCCCATTTCGGTTACAGCCTTGATTATCTTCAATCTGTTGCCAAAACCAGTTTCTGGGATAAACCGCTCAAAAATATCTGTAAAAAAGCTGCAACCTTGATAGTTAAAGATTTCATGCATACCCCCAGAAAAGGCGAGTATATTGAGGAAAATGCTAACCTTGACCAGGCCATTCATCAGTTAATTACTCAAAAGGCGCTTTCTTTGTTGGTAACACGGGGAGAAGATATTGTCGGAATTTTACGGCTGACCGATGTTTTTTCCTTTGTCTGCCAAAACATTAAAGCATGTGAAATTTAATTAACATTGCAGGAGAAAAAATTTGCCGGATGGGAGCCGCGCTGTTCTTTATCATCCGATTCATATTGACTCTTAAAACAATTTCAGGAAAGGAGAGCCATAATGGTCACATTGGTTAAAATGAGAATCATGCTTGTGGATGATGAGGAGCGGTTTTTACAAACCACACAAAAAATGATTGCAAAAAAGGGGTATGACGCTCTCATCGTGACCAGCGGAGAAGATTGCCTGAAAAAGCTTGAAGAAGAGCTTGTCCATGTGGTGATATTGGATGTCAAAATGCCGGGTATGGATGGGGTGGAAACCCTTAAACAGATCAAACAGAGGTTTCCTATGGTGGAAGTCATAATGCTGACAGGACATGCTACCGCCGAATCCGCAGTGGAAGGATTAAAACTCGGAGCAACGGATTATCTGACCAAACCCACGAACATTGATGATCTTATTGCCAAAGCAGAGGAAGCGTACAACAGGCGCCTTGTTTTGGAACAAAAAATTCAAATGGCGGAAGCTCTGAAAAAATCCCAGATTTAATCATTGTATTTGCCTGGTTAAATTAATTATCCCCATTTTGGAATTGTAAGACAACTACTGACCACCAAATCTAAAATAAGAGGTATGATTTATGGCCGATGTAGAATCCATCAAAAAAGAGGCAACCACGAAATCAATTATTATCAAATCATTAACTGCTCTGGTACTGGGGATTTTGGTAATGATGCTCCCCACGCCGGACAATCTGACCCCGGAGGGACACCGGCTTCTGGCACTTTTGACAACAGTGGTTATTCTGTGGGTGACCGAGGCAGTTCCCATTGGTGTGACCGCTCTTTTAGCCGGAGCCGGCCTGATCCTTTTAAAAATTCAAAGCTCCCAGAACGCCTGGGCACCATTTGCCAGCCCGGCGGTTATGTTTGTGCTGATGATTATCATGTTCGGTGTAGTGCTAAACGAAGTGGGCCTGGCAAGCCGGATTATGTATTATCTTTTGAAATTTGCCGGAACCAGAGTCAAAAGACTCAGTTTTATCCTGGCCGTGGGATGCACCATCACCTCCTCTGTTTTTCATGATGCCACCATCACCGTTATCATGGTTTTTGCCTTTGTTCCGGTATTCATGGCCATGGGGCTCAAACCAGGCATGGGACACAAGCTTCCGATGTTTTTCATGATGCTCATACCACTGGCATCTTCTGCCGGTGGATTTGGAACTCTCCTGGGCGGTGGACGCAACCCTTTAGCCATAGAAATCCTTCAAACATTCAGTCAGGGAAAAATCACCATCGGCTTTCTGGAATATATAGTGATCATGTTTCCCATCATGTTTTTAACCGCTGTGGCCACGTGGGCAGTCTTATGGATACTTTTCAGGCCAAAGGAAAAGGAACTTACAGGTATTGAACTGGAAGATCCCGGCCCTATGAGCAACGCGGAGAAGGGTGTGCTCGTGGTTTTCGTGATCACATTTATTCTCTGGTTTTCAGGGGATCTGACCGGATGGCACTACAGCGTCCCTGCAGCTTTTGCCATTCTAGGTTTCTGCGCCCCAGGTTATATTACGTTCAGAACGATATGCGATAAGTTTCCATGGGAATCCTGGATCGTGTTCGGTGCTGGAGTCTCCCTGGGTGTCGCCATGTTGGAAAGCGGGGCTGGGCGATATCTGGCTGAAGTGATCTTGCCTCTTCTGGACGGCAAACCCACCTTTGTCGTCTATTACGGTTTTTCATTTTTCGGTGCTTTTTTATCCAGCCTTATGAGCAATTCGGCGGCCGTTGCATTGATGCTGCCCATAACACTTCCCATGGCCGAAATGATGCAAATGTCACCTGAATCCGTAGCGATGCTGGCACCGATGACCACATCCTTTATCATGCTGGTCATCGGATGTCCTCCAACCATCATTGCCTACAGTGCAGGGTATTTCAGCCAGGTGGATTTTATCAAAATTGCGATTCCATGGTGTCTTTTCTTGTTGCTGGTCTGCACCATAAGCATGATGGTTTATTGGCCGCTTATCGGCTTTGTCAAATAATTAGATTCCGTATACCCCTGAATTAATCCCCAACTCCTCTTTAGTGAGGGGAGTTGGGAAGTTTATCAATTTTTCAGCACAATATCGGGTTACACTAAATTGTGAGGCAGTTCAGATGCCCTCAAAATCAGATCCTCCGGTCCAGGATCAACATCAAGAGCAGAACAATTCCAAAAATTCAGGCGGTCAACCCTCGAAAGAGACCCGGGAGATTGACAAGGGCCGATTGCAGCCTGACGCATTGTACCAGTTTTTAAAGC
>CAYZJH010000076.1:0-17736 GCA_964478625.1 uncultured Desulfobacteraceae bacterium | reverse complement strand
TCTGGGCCAATCCCCGCTTAAGGGTAACAGAGCCCACTTCATGTTGTGTGATATCTACATTTTCTGAAACCATAAAACACTCCTAGCTTTTTACAGAGTTTGTTAAAATTTAAGTTTACATCGATTTATTGGTCGCATTGTCGTGTTTGTCAACTATAAAAAAAGAATAATTATAAACGGCTCCAGTTGATAATAATACCGTGGGATTTACCGTAGGCCGCGATTTTGAGTGGATTGAATCCACCTGAAAGATAAAGGCTCAAAAAATCGGGTTGTTTTAACAAATGAAGAATGTAAGTCATATGTCCTGAATATCCTGTAGAATCAAGTGCCTGGAGCATTCTCAGGGTATCATTTGATAAATCTGTCGCCTGTCGATGTACTGTCGGTCCATTAGCCCCACATTTACTCAATGAGTAAAGTCTTCGGCAGGAATATGGCCTGATTTCATAAATCAGGCAGGTCTGATCCGGTTTTAAGAAAGGGCAAGCCGAAATTTTCTGATTTTCTCTGTCTTTTTTGTTTTGGTCAATTTTTTTTTGCAGAGGTTTTTGCAGTTTTTTGGGAATTCCACGGAGGTACTCCAGAATCCTGAACCCTTCCAGGGTAGTGATATCCACATTGCCAAAATGAGTGCAACAAAAGGAACATCCGGCTTTACAGAGCGCATCTTTTTTGTAAGGCCGCATGTTTTCTTCAAACCGGTCATATATTTCAATTAATTGATTTTGCTTATTTATCAGATTCATGGGAAATTAGATGAATTCCTATAAGGGTAATAAAGGTTATTCGGGCTTTTTAAAATGCATCAGATAATTGACCGACAAGTCCCCACCAAGCCGATACGTTTTGGTTAACAGATTGTAATGCATGCCGGTAAAATTCAATCGGATCAGTCCGGCTTGCCTTGTCCAGCGGTCCATTTCAGAGGGTTTGATAAACCGATTGTATTGGTGAGTGTTTCTGGGAAGTATTCTCAGAATGTACTCACCCCCGATGATAACGTATAGAAACGCTTTTGGAGTCCTGTTGATAGTGGCAAAAAAAAGGTCGCCCCCCGGTTTGATCAGCCGGGAGCAGGACATGACCACGGACCGCGGGTTCGGTACATGTTCGATCAGTTCCATACATGTGACCACATCATAGGCGTTGGGTTTCTTTCTGGCCCAGTTTTCCACGGTGCTCTGCTGATAATCGATTTTCAGGCCTGAAACCTTCAAATGGGCTTTGGCAGCTTTCAAGGGGGAAAAAGCCATATCAATTCCTGTGACTTTTGCGCCGGAAACTGCTAAAGCTTCACTTAAGATTCCTCCTCCGCACCCCACATCCAAAGCATTCAGACCGTCAAGCGGTCTTCGGCTGTTGATATATCCAAGTCGAAGAGGATTGATATCATGAAGGGATCTCATTTCACCGGAAAGGTCCCACCAGCGGTCTGCTATGTTATCGAATTTTTTGATTTCATCAGGGTCAATGTTGAGCAAATTTTCTCCCATAGGATGGATTTGGTTATACGGTTTAAATTCTGTTTTGATCTTCAATGGTATAGGAATGACTAAATGTTGCATTAAATGATGCCAAAGCGCTACAGTATTTTTCTTCGGAAAGCTCGATGGCCTGTTCAACAGCTTTGGGGGGAATTTCTTTTCCGGCCAGGAGATAATCAATATGAATTTCGGTAAACCGTTTGGGATATTGATCTGCCTGTTTTCCGCTGATATGGATTTCCAGCTTGTTCAATTGAAGGCGCTTTTTCTGAAGAATCAATACGATATCTATTCCGGTGCAACCGGCGATACCCATCAGGAGAAGTTCCATGGGCGTCGGTCCGCTGCCTCCGTCTTTACTGTCCATGATTATTGCAGGACCATTTTCGGATCTTGCCACAAACTGCATGTTTTCGGTCCAGTTCAGTCTGACTTGTATAGCCATATGTTATCTCTTTTCGTTATATGAAATGTTGAGTTGTCTGTTTCCGGGATTTCTTCTCCGGTATCTTATATTGTCATCCGCATTTATCCGTTACAAATTTCGGCACTGATTAAACCGTGCCTTGAAATTGTTTCAACCTTTTTGCCCTGGAAAAAAGATTACGCATTACAGTAATCACCATATTGGTTTCTGCAAATACTTTTATGCCCGTTTGAATTTCAGAATGAAAAGTCATGATTTTTAAATTATAACGTCTTTACCTTCCTGCCCGTATTTGATATTTGTTTGTGAAAACAGGAAGGAGTCTTAAGCTGTTCATCCAATTATAGTTGATCATGAGGCAATTGGCCATGCAAATTACCGAGCGAATTCATGCAATAAAAATCCAGTTTAAAGTACCTGTTTCTCCCAAAATTTCAATCGATAGATTCGCTTTTGCCTATCTTGTTTTCGGAGACGGCATACACATGATTGATTGTGGAGTAAAAGGCTCAGAATCGTTGATTTATCAATACTTAAACGATCACGGCCGTAAACCCGAAGAAATTTCTTCCTTGATCCTTACCCATTCCCACCCCGACCATATCGGAGCAGCCGTAAGCATAAAAAATCGGACAGGTTGTCTGATTATTGCTCATAAATTTGAGCAAGGATGGATTGAAAATACCGAACAACAGTTTAAAGACAGGCCGGTTCCCGGATTTCATGATTTGGTTGAAGGTCCGGTTCATGTTGATTCTCTGGTTCAAGGAGATGAAATGTTAAAACTGGAAGATCAGCTGATCTGCAAAATAATCCATACACCTGGTCATTCAACGGGTTCTATTTCGTTATGGTTTGAAGAAGAAAAATCCTTGTTTACTGCCGATGCATTGATTTTTCCGGGTGACCTTCCCATATACGAAGACATTTCCGCTTGTTTTGCATCTATCAAGACCCTGCAAGCGATTAAAAATGTTGAAAATCTGTTTTCATCGTGGGAACCCCCTATTCAAGGCCCTGAAAAAATAGCCCGAAGAATGGAAGAAAGCACGGCTTATCTTGAGCGTATCCACAATGCCGTTATCAATATCAGCAACGGAAAGAAACAAGAAAACATGATGGAGCTATGCCGAAACGTAGTCGATGAGCTTGGACTCCCTCCTTTTGCTGCGATGCCTTTGGTTGCCAAAGCATTTGCCTCAAGCATCGTTGCCGATCGGAATAACTAACTATTCAGATGAGTTAGAATTATTCTTTTTTCCCAGGTTGAATACGATGTCTTTCAGTTGGCCGACATCAACAACGCCAAGTATACGCTGCTGATCATCCACAATTGGGAATGCCAGAAACTTATGCTTGGTAAACAAAACCCACGCATCCGATATGGTTGCATTTTCCGGAATGGTCATCACCTGTCCGATCATCACTTCGGATAAAAGATTTTCCAAAGGCGCAGTAAGCAATCGTCTGGTCGGAACAACCCCAACTAAACGATGCTTGGCATTAACCACATAGAAATAAACAATTCTGTCACCGACTTGCTGATGGCGGATATCGTCTAATGCCTGTTGAATGGTAAAATGCTCATACAGGGTGATAAAGTCTTTGCTCGCAATGGTCAACACCGGTTGATTTAATGATTCTTTTTTTTTGATCATTCGAAAATAATCTCCGATAACTTATGGACTGACGAATCAATCCCTTACCTGTTTAATGAAAGTTGACTCCATAAACTCATTTTAGATAAAAGTTTTTTACAAAAACGGAGGCAGAAGCCACCAATTATCAAAACAGATTAACTAATCTGAGCGATTGGGTTGGCACCTACACGTCATTTAGTCGCAAGGCTGGCACGCAGTGAGGCCTTCGGGCGTTGTCCATGAAGTCATACCATCGGACTGGATACCGGCTCCCGGTATCCAGTCGAATGCTTTCAACTTATGGAATCCGGCTTTCGCCGGAATGACGGATAGTGGGCAACTTAATCGCTCAAGTTAGGTATATATATAACGACTTTCAACATTTTCCAAGGTCTGAAAGACGGCAATCGACTTACCGTAAGCCACGAAGGTTGATTTTTCCGAAACATGGGAAAAAGCCCTGGTGATTTTATTTTTTGGATATGGAAATCATAAGGTTTAAGACCACGTTGTCATTAAGGTTTCTCAAAACTCTTACAGGTTTGAGTTTAATTTTGAACTTTTCTTGTGGGATCTATATCTTTAAACTTCGTTTTTAACCAAATTATGACCCAAAGACCCAAATTAAAGCATTGCGGAAAAAAACTGCTACCGATGACCGTCTTAAGTATTATTATTCCCTTGACATACGACCGCAATCCCATATACTCGGAAATCTGATGGATGCTGGATGACTCGCGCATACGCAAGATATTTACCAATAATTAACTATGAGGAGGCATAACTGACATGGTTCAGGCCATACAGATTCGCTATGACCTGATCTGGAATTATGAAAACCAGTTCGCCTACAAGGTTGCCAAACAGGTCCTTCAGAAGCCTCACATTTCTGTCTGGCTTGTACTGATGCCGATTCTGTTTCTTTTCTATGCCCATAAAATCCAACAGTATAAGGCGGGCATTCACGACTTCAGCAAGGGCTTGATGCGTACAAAAATTCTTGCGCTGGATTCGGCGATGGAGGAAATAAATACCGGCAGGAAGGATACCGAAGTTAAGCATAGTTTGGGTTTTTCTGAGTCGGAAACCTCGATCGAGGTCATGCAGGTTTGGAAGCGGCAGATTGCGGAAGTTGAACTGCTGAAGGTTCACTATGGCAAACTTTTATGCCAGCAGGGAGAAAGTTACCGGGTCCTGGTTCGGCATGCCTACCAGACCAGTGGTGATTATCGCCTGTTTTTAAATCAACTGACCCAGATTGAAAAAGAGGTCATGGAGGCAGTGCTTGAGGCTTATCACCCCAAAGAGGAAGACAAGGCGGTTACTCTAAAAATGCAGGAAGCCATGCAGGTATTGCGTGAGGAGGATTTAAAGGCATTTTTCGGATAAGCCATAAGGACGTATCCGCTTTGGGCAGTTACGGCAAAAATCGGGTGGATTGCCTTCCCCCAGACTTTCACGAAACCGCTGATAGTTTTCCTTCCGCCAAATCACCGGCAGAATCTGAGTATTGATATTTCCAAATGTTACCCGGTGGTATGGTGCAGTTTGCCCACTTCGCGCATACTGTGCCTGCGCTGCGGAAATATTGGCGAACACACACGGTGAGACATCACCATTCGCTGAAACAACCAGGGCATGTTGCACATTTTCGGTGCAGATCGGTGATGATGGCAACTCCAGGCGAGGCGTATGAATGGTAACCCCGGTTTTTGTCGCAGCCGCCTGTACGGACGCAAAAAGTGTTTCCAGTTTTTGGCGCGCCTCCTCTGTTTTCGGCGCCAGGACCTCCCCTGCCAGAGTGGTGTCCGGTTCAAAATCCAGCACGCTGACCACCGCCTGTTCCACACCATGCCGTGCCATGAGCTGTGGAAGGGCCGGCAGATCGGCCAATCCCGAACGAAGCAGCATGTAGGCGATATGAATAACAGGTGTGGAACTATTGCATTCCTCCTTAATCCGGCGCACCAGATCGATCTGTTTCAGGACCAAGTCAAATGGCGCCCCGGGACGAGCCGCATTATTACACGCCGAGGATGTGCCGGCCAGGGAAAAGGCCAAAATGTCCAGGCCGGCCTCAATCAGGCCCCGTAACCGTCCACTGTTCAGCAACATTCCGTTGGTCGTGGTTCCCACTGTGCTCCCCGAGGCTTTGGCCATTCGAACCATGGCTGTAAATTCAGGATGCAACAATGGTTCGCCCCAACCCTGCAGATAAGTCAATGTGGTTTTCGGCAAAGCCGGCAGAATCCGCTGAAAGGTTTTCAGGGGCAGGTCCCGGTTATGCCAGTGACTGCGATACACAGTGCGCGGACAATAAATACAGCGGGCATTGCACCGGGAGGTGACCTCGATCTGAATCCAGTCTTTGGGTTCTAAAAGAACCCCGTGCTCCCACCAGTTGCGCAGCCGGGCCGATGCTTCAGATAAACGTGTTTGCATTATTCCACACGACGGATGGCATGACGGACATACATCTTAGCCAGAGCGGTTTCTTCGGACTGGGTGTACCAGTATGTTCCGGCATTGATATCGGATTCTTTAATGGCCTTCATGATCGGCTGAATATAAGGCAGGGTCTGGCCCCAGGGCAGCACGATGTAGGTTGCTGTCCATAGCAGGCCAAGGCCAACAGCCAAGGACAGCCAGCCGCGAAGGCAACGCTTCGGGGTGATCGAACCTTTGGTGGATTCAGGTATTGTACATTTCATGGCTTGATCCTTCACCTTGGCGATTTCCGGAAAACGATTAGCATGATTGTTTCACGGCAAGCGTTAATCCGGAAATCGCCCGATTTTTCTTATCAGTTCATAAGTCCTTCGGTTACACCGGGGAATACCACAAAGAACATCAGATAGGCCGCAATCAGGGTCAGAATCAGGTTGAAGCTCTGACCGCACACATAGAGAATAAAAGGCTTTCCGCCTTTAAAGTGCTTGGCCATTTCCCGGAAATTGGATGTCAGGCCGATGGAGGCAAAGGCCAGAATAAAAAACCATTCTCTCAAAGGACGGGTAAACCCGCGCAACACGCCCTGCTCCAGCATCACATCTCCTCTGGAACCCATGGATTGCAGCATCAGAGAGAAAATGATCGAGGCGGCAATAAACCCGAGTACGAATTTGGGGAAGCGGTACCAGATTTCCATTTTGCTGACCCGTTGACCAGGGGTACACTCCACGCGGGCACACCAGTAAACGGCCACACCAAAGGCTATTACACCGATCATCACGTTCTGAATCATTTTGATGGTTGCTGCCACAAACATGCCGATCTCTCCCAGGAATGCACCGGCTGCCACCACCGCACCGGTGGAGTCGATGGTTCCGCCGATCCATGCGCCGCCAAGAACCGGATGCATACCGATGGAAACGATGAATGTCGGCAGGGCAATCATCATGATTGCGGTGAAAAGCATGGACAGACCCAAAGCGATGGTCAGTTCCTCTTTTCGGGCCCCGCAGGCGGCGGCAGTGGCGATGGCGGCAGACACGCCGCATACGCTCATATCCGCTGAAACGGTAATATTCAACGTCTTGGACTCCATTTTCAAAATCCGCTGACCAAAAATATAGGTCAGGGACAAAACCGTAGGTGTGACCACCCAGGCAACGAAAATTCCTGCTTGGCCGATGGCCAGGATCTGGCCGAAAAGAATTTCAGCTCCCAGAAGCACCAGTCCGGTTTTAATGAAATATTCGGTTTGAGCGCCTTCCTGGATAAACCGGGGCACGCCAACGGTGTTGGCGATCAGCATGCCGCCGAGAATCGCCCAGATCAGCGATCCGAAACCATAATTGTTCAATGTGGTCTGACTGCCGATGATTTCAGCCACAACAGCCAGGAGAAAAACAAAGATAAAACCTTTCATGAACAGAGCAGTATTTTTCCCCATCAATTTGGCGCCCGGAATGAAGAACAGCATTAACAGAATCATGATACCGATAAAATAGGGGATCTTGTTGTAGGCTTTGGTTTCAGCTTTGCTTTTGGCACTGCGTTCCTTGCCGCGGACATCCCTCCACTCTTTAATGGCGGCTTCGGCTTCCTGGTTTAATGCTCCATCCTGAAAAGCAGCCGCTGCCGCAGCAGCCTGGGCGGCCTCAGCTGCGACCAGGGCTTCGGATGTCCGCATTTTGGCCATTTCATAGGCTGGAGCGGCTGAGTTACGCATTTCGGCCGCACGGGTTTCACTCAAATAAACAGCCTCGATCGGATTACTGGTCCATTTGGACGGTGTGCTCAACCACCTGGCGATGGTTTTGCCGTGAGATTCATCCCGGGCACGAAGACCAGATTTCATATCATTGGCCTTGTGCCATTCAATGGTGTGAAAGGGGGCCCGGGCGTCTTCCGCAGCCAGGGCGCTTTCAGCAGCAGCCAGTTTTGCATCCAGATCCGCCGGAGGCCTGGGCAGAAAAATGATTAAACCCACAAGCAGCAGTATGAACCCCAGCCAGATCGCCAGCCAATCCTCTTTTTTGTAAAAGTCTGACCATTGCCACGACAGTTTGTCGCTCACAACGCCGGGAGGCGGCGATGCAGCCAATGTTCTTCCATTCATGGTGCCGGTAGCTTCCATAATTTGTCTCCTTTGGTTTTGAAATTTGAAGTTGCTTGAGATTTTGTTCTTTGCATGTTATAGTCCTAAACAGTGATCAATTCTTTTCTTAGAGCCTATCGCAAAAGCGATGCCAACATTCGAAAAAGTACGTCTTATGGAGAAATGCTCTTATTATGTCCTTACATAACAATGAGTTATAAATTTTGAGTCCCTCAAATGATCCCGGAGAAAAGCCGTCAATCAGACCGCCGCTGCCAACTCCGGTTGGCAGGGGTGTAAACCATGGGTAGCAGTTAATGTCGTGGTGTCAGATATGGAAAAGCCCCAGTTGTCCCCAAAATCCTTAAGCCTGCGATCCAAATTTAGAATTGGAACCGCCGTTATTCTCTTGGTTTCATGCATTATCAGTGCGTTGTTGATTTATTATCGGGAAAAGGCCCTGTTGGAAGAGCGGGCATACGCCAAAACCGAACTGGTCATGGCGGCGGTTGAAGCCAGCAGGGAATATGTGCGTGAAGAACTTCGTCCCAGAATGTATGCTGTTTTCGGTCCGAATTATTTTATGCTGGAAGCCATGTCCAGCTCTTATGTGGGGCGGGCGGTGATGGATCGTTTCGGGCGTCATGTGCCGGATTTTCAATATCGGCGGGTAGCCGTCAATGCCCGAAATCCCAATTCTGAAGCCAATCCGCTTGAGACCGAAATGATTGCGTATTTTAAAGACACACCTGATTCAAAAAACTGGCAAGGGCTTGCAAAAATTCAGGAGGAAGACTGGTACATGAGGTTTGAGCCAGTTTTTTTTGAAGCGAGCTGTCTCCACTGCCACGGCGACCCCCGGCAGGCTCCTGCGGATCTGATTCTTACGTATGGTGATCAAAATGGTTTTGGGCACTATGCCGGCGAACTGGCAGGGATTATTGCCGTGGGAGTTCCGGTTCACAGTGCTCTGGCGGCCATCAAAGAGCGGGCGGCAACTGTTTTTATGGCGGTTTTGCTGATCGTGTCCAGTTTTTATCTCTTTTTAATGTTTTTTTTCGACCGCATTGTCATTCACAACCTGCGCAGCCTTCTGGATATCTTTAAACAGGAAATAGTGGAGGATCCGACCGAGGCTTCCGATTTGAATTCAGACCCGGAAACATTGCCTGAAAGGCTGTCTTCCGATGACGAACTGCAAGCCCTGACCCGGACCGGAATGACTATGGCATGCAATCTGCGCGACACACGTCTGAAACTTCAGCGCTATGCCCTGTCGCTGGAAGAGAAAGTTGCTCGGCGAACCCAGGCTTTGCAGGAATCTCAGCGTCTCTTGCAGGAAAAAATATTGACCCGTGATCAGGAACTTAGAGCCCTGAATCATGTGGCGGAACTGACCACTCAAACTCAGGATTTGCACCATATCTGGCGCCACGTACTTAACGAAAGCCTTGCTCTGATTCCGGCCCTGGGTGCCGGGGTGTATTTATGGAATGAAACTCATAAAGCCCTTGAACTGGTCTGTCAGGAAAACGCCGCGCATCTTCCGGAACAGGTGTTTCAAAACGAAACCGGTAAAGAGGTTTTGTCGTCAGAAAATTCGAATGGACTTCATCGGTCTATTATGGGAGCCTTTGAAGGCAATATCACCCATCATGCTCCTTCCGCACCCTATCATTACCTGAATGTCCCTATTGCCTGTCGGGGCAGCCAGTCCGGTGTCATTAGCTTTGTAGAGTCATCCGGCGATCCCATTACCACCGAACAGCAGTCACTTTTGCTTTCCATCGGCCGGCAGGTCGGCATCGCCCTGGTGAGCCTCACTGACCGACAACGCCTTCTCAAGAGCAAAGAACTGCTTCAATCGGTCTTTGACGGCATCACCGATATGGTGATGCTGCTGGATCCGGATTATAGGATTAAAATGGTCAACCGGGCGTATTTAAAACGGTACAATGTTACGCTGGAAGATGTGTACGATCATCCCTGTTACGAGGCCCACTCCGGCCTCCTGAAGGCCTGTGCGGCATGCGGCCTGAAAAAGGCTGCTGCAACCGGACGAGTGGTCGGCGAAGAAATCCGTTGTGCGGACGGTGCCCTTTTTCTGATTCAGTTTTATCCGGTATTTGACGAATCCGGTCGTCTGGAAAGCATTATTCGATATGCCCGGGAAATTACTGACCAGAAACGAATGGAACTTAAAATTCAGCAGACTGAAAAACTGGTGGCTATCGGCCAGCTTGCGGCAGGAGTGGCCCATGAAATCAACAATCCCCTTGGGGTGATCCTGTGCTATGTCGATTTATTAAAGCGTGAACTGGCGGATTTTTCCCAAGGGATGAAGGATCTTGCGGTAATCGAAAAGCAGACCTTGGTTTCCAGGCGGATTGTAACGGATTTACTGCAGTTTGCGCGCGCCCCCCGCAGTACCCGGCATCCGACGTCTATCAACAGTTTGATTCAGGATGTTGCTCAGTTCATGAGCCATCAGTTTAAAAAAGATAAGGTCAGCCTTGTTCTGAATCTTGATGACAACATTCCCGGCCTGCAACTGGATAGTAACAAAATCAAGCAGGTTCTGATTAATTTATTGATTAACGCCTGTCAGGCTTTTAACGGTGAAGGCACGATCACGGTAACGTCACGGGTGATATCCGAAAACCGGCAGGTGGAAATTCAAGTGCGTGACAATGGAATCGGAATCAGCCCATCCATTAAAAGCAAAATATTTGACCCCTTTTTCACCACCAAAAAATCAGGAGACAGTACCGGATTGGGACTTTCGGTGAGTTACGGTATCATACAGGATCACGATGGTGAGATCACGGTGGAAAGCGAACCGGGCCGGTGGACTTGTTTTACCATTCGGCTGCCTCTCAATGATGCGGAATAACGGAGCGAACCGATGCAAACACAGAAATTGCTCATCGTTGATGACGAAGTGGATATGCTGGAAGGTCTGCAGCGGGTCTTGAATCATGAGTTAAAGCAGGTAGAGGTAGTGGTCTGTTCCTCTCCTCTGGAGGTATCCGATCTGGTCCGCAGAAACAGTTTTGATGTGATTCTGCTGGATGTGCGCATGCCGGAGATGGACGGGATCGAATTGCTGAAAACCATCCGAAATCAGGATGAAAACATCACGGTCATTATGATGACCGCTTACGGTACCATCGAAATCGCAGTGGAGGCCATCAAAAAAGGGGCCTATGATTTCATTACCAAGCCCTTTGAAATTCCTGACTTGTTGCGTCTGCTGAACAAAAGCCTGGAACGCAGCAACCTTATTCGGGAAAATGTGACTCTTCGCCGCCAGGTTACCGCCAAAGCGGCTTTTGAAGCGTTTATAGGACAGTCACCACCGGCTCAACGTCTCTATGACACCATTCGCGCCCTGGCCAATACGGATTATGCCGTGCTGATTCGGGGAGAGTCCGGCTCAGGCAAGGAATTGGTGGCCAGGGCCATTCATGATCTCAGTAAACGCGGTTGCAACCCGCTGGTGGCGGTCAATTGTCCGGCCATACCGGAGCATCTTCTGGAAAGCGAACTGTTCGGGCATCAGCGGGGCGCTTTTACCGGAGCCATGACCAGCCGTAAAGGCCTTTTTGAAGAGGCTCACGGTTCAAGCCTGCTGCTGGATGAAATCGCCGATATTCCGGTAAGCATTCAGACCAAGCTGTTGAGGGTGTTGCAGGAACAGGAAATTCGGCCCCTGGGGGGAAGCCGGAGTATTCATGTGGATGTTCGCATTATATCCAGCACCAACCAGAACCTTGAAGAAAAAATTCAGAATCGCAGTTTTCGGGAGGATCTCTTTTACCGGCTGAATGTCGTTACCGTGTTCACCCCCAGCCTCAGAGAAATGCGGGAGGATATTCCCCTGCTGGTAAACCATTTTATGCGCCAGGTCTGCCGGGAGCTGGACTTGCCTCTCAAACGCCTGACACCTCGCGCCATGGATGCCCTGATTGAATACGACTGGCCCGGCAATGTTCGGGAGCTTCAGAATTTTGTGCGCCGACTTATTCTGTTTTCCACAGATCCTGAAATAACCGAACGGGAGGTTCAAACCACCTTCTGCCGGAATGCCGGCGCCCAGCCGATAGCCGTCTCGGGGTTGTTCGATTCAGCCGCCATTGAACCTTACAGCGTGTTCAAGGAGCGCATGATCAGCGGATTTACAGAAGAGTATGTCCACAAACTGTTGCGAAAAACTGAAGGAAACATCTCTTTGGCGGCCCGCATGGCCGGGTTAAGCCGGCCGGCGCTTCAGAAAATGCTGCGGCGGATTAATATTGACCCGCAGATTTACCGCTGCTCACCAAATGAAGAATCTCTGTCCTGATTTTTAGAATCTCGATAGTCCAAAGTCTTCCGTCCTGCCGGACTTGATCCGGTATCCGGAAAAACCAGCTTCTTTAACCCACCTGGATAGCGATAGGCTTCGTTTGGTGTCCGGCTCTCGGTTCAAACCCGATACAAGCTTCACCAGCATGAAATTTAACTAAAATGATCGATTTCAATTGCAGAAATCTCTTGCCGTCATACCGGCGAAGGCCGGTATCCAGTCAGCCGCTAAAACCCTATGGATAGCGGTGAAAAGCTTCACTTTCTATCCTGCTCCCGGTTCAAGCCCGGTAAAGGCTTGGCCGGAATGAATTTAAAAGCTCTTTTCCCATGGAATCGCTCACATTAGGTAAGGATTGTCATTCTGAGGAGGCCGACATGGTAAACATTAATACGGCACATGCTCAATGGCCGACGAAGAATCTTTCCATCACGCCGGCACGGCCTCTCTTATTTACACTCCTGGTCAGACCTGATGATCTGTCCGGCCTTATAGAAGAGAGATTCTTCGGTCGCTGCGAGTTTCAAACAACTTATTTGGAACTATTTTCTTTACATTCCCATTTTTTTGTTCCATATGGATATTTCCTGCGATTTTGTATCTGTCGAGGCGGCAGTTTACCATTTGAGACCATCAACACCAATCAATATGAGGTTTTCCATCATAATGGAAGTCAAAATGTTCTTAACTAAATCACTTGAATTTTCGGTAAGTTCCACTACCGATTTCACAGTGGGTCTATAAGCAACCCGCTCCCCTTTCAAATCTTGACAACCCGTTCCAGCCCGCAATAATTTAATAAATTCAGAAAATAATAAATTCTTAATCTAAAAAAATGCCTAAATATTTATAAAACAAGGAGCTAGAAATGGCGTTGATGAAAATAAGGAAAAATTATCAAATCACAATCCCCCGTTATCTCCGGGACAGGTTCAACCTTGCCGAGGGCGATTATGTGGAAGTGAAAACTAAGAATGGAACTATTGTGCTAAGCCCTGTAAAGGTGATCCAGCCCGACCTGGAATATTTCTATACCAAGGAGTGGCAGGAGAAAGAAGCCGAGGTTGACGAGGAGGTCCGCCGTGGAGATGTTGTCGGTCCTTTTGACAACGCCAAGGACGCTATCAAAGCTCTAAAGACCGCAAAAATATGAAGCCGGCTCTCTCCAGGAGATTTGTCAAAGATTACCGACGGCTTCCATCTTCCATACAAAAAGCAGCCGACAAGCAATTGGAACGGCTGCATTCTGATTTTCACCATCCTTCTTTACTCAGTTAGTAACATCCATGCCCTTCCGGGCGCAACAAACCATGAAAGAAAAGGTCAATATATCGTTTCTTTACATAAAATTTTTATGAAAAATTACATTTTCATATCATCAAGAAATTCCGATGCCGGTTCGACCCCCGTAACAAGAAGGTGTTCGCGGGCACGGGTGCAGGCGACATAAAGCAGGTGACGTTCCGTGTTGTAGACTTCTTCAAGGTCCGTATCATCGGAAACCGTTTCAATTCTGTTCTGCAACGGGATGATTTCATCATCACAGGCCATTACGACAACCGCGCGAAACTCAAGCCCTTTGGCCAGGTGCATGGTACCGACAGAAACGTGCCCGGTTACCGTTTCAATATTTTCATCAAGTATTTTCAGTGAAAGCCCCGAATGTTTCACCGCTGAACAGGCCCTTTCCAGTTGAGCCGATGATCGGACGAAAATACCCATTTCATGAGGCATTGTTCCTTCGGATTTTCTTTCCGAAATCCACTTGCCGACCCTTTGGATTTCTTCTTCCGGGCTTTCGTGGATCTCAATATCCGGTTTCGGTCCATTGAATACCGAAATGGTATCACGCCTTTTTTCTCTGTTTCCGTCAACATCGGATAATTCAGGAGACAGCAGACGGTCGGCCTGAATTCTAATCTGGTGCGATGTTCTGTAATTGATACGAAGATTTTGGGAACGCCCCCGGATATCCACACCAAGTGCTTTCCAGGAAAAGGGTTGCTGGAATATCCTTTGACCAAGGTCCCCGGTAAAAAAAAGACTGTTGGAATTTTTCTTGGCCATAGCCGAAAAAAATTTCAATTGAGGTATGCTGATGTCCTGTGATTCGTCAATAACGGTAAAGTCGAACGGGGCCTGTTTTCGGGCTGTAAACCGAGCAGCCAACCGGCTGAACAGGTCGGCATAGGTTAATAATTTCTTTGTTTGGAGGTTGTTACGAACATGTTCGAAAATCTCCCAGAGTTTGGCGCGCTGCTTTTCAGGAAGACGAATTTTTCGCCCCAAACGTATGACATCCCTGTATGTTTTCCATGTTTTAAGCTGCCGGGCATCGACAATTTGCTCCCACTCCGCCATTAAAAAATGGAGACGGAATTTATGGCTATCAACCTTTTGTGAGGCTTCTTTGAGAAGTTGTTGTATCAAATCGATAGAAGCAATTTGCACCGGCCCGAAATTCAACTCATAAATCCGTCGGCCAATTGCATTCATGGCATGCACTTCCAGACGTTCTGCGATACGAGGTTCATTGCTGATCAACCTCCTCATTTTGGTTCTCAGTGCATTTGCCAGGGGATCGGAAAAAGTGGACAGCAATACCCGCGCATCCGGATTGGATCGGGCAAGATAAACAGCCCGGTGAAGTGCGACGATGGTTTTGCCTGTGCCGGCCGTTCCTGAAATACGTACCGGGCCATTGAAATCCTGTTCAACGAGTTTTTTCTGATCCGGGTGAAGAAAAATGGTCCATTTTTCCCAGGGATATTTGAGAGCACGTTCCAGTTCCTCAACATTGTTCATAACCCGGAACCGACGCTGTGCATCAGGATGATCTAGTGCATCCACATCCTTTGATGTTTTTTCCGGTAGTCTTGGCTTAACACCGGTTGCCAGATCAAGCAAAGCCTCCCCGGCTTCCTGGGGTAAGTGTTCGACAAGGTCAAAAAGGCTATCTTCTGTTGCTTCCCGCACATCGGAAATCCACTCCCCAGGAATCCCGTAGCTCAGAAAATCATTTTCAGCAATATCGGCAAACAACTTTGGCTTGGACACGTCGGATTTAAATGCCTCGACATATTTTGGTACGGCGATCTCCCTGACAACCTCGCGGATTTCAACCAACTGTGCTGCACCGGTCTTCGGGTGAGTTTCCAGTTTACGGCGTTCAGCCCAATAGTAAGCATCGTCATGATGTCCGACATAACAAAGGAGAAGATCCGTCTTTGTTTTGTGGACAATCAGTCGGATATCAAGATTTACCCGGATGGACCAGAAATTTGGATCGCGTGCTTTTTCGATTCTATGAAACTGCATGCCGGGACTTGCCGGGTTTAACTGAAGGTCAAAAGCAGTGGTCTTGACGGCTTTTTGTTCCTCGTTGCTCAGTTTCGAAAGGCTGTCGGTGAATGTGTCTGCTATGCGGAAGTTAATCATAGTTCTACAATCGTTGCAATTTTGTTGGATATTGCATTGTAGAGATCAATTTCGATTTCTGGTGCCCGAATGGAAACAATTAATGCATAACGGGCCGACCTTGCAGCTTGGCAGCGTTTTGCTTTGTCAATTATTGCACGCAGTTCCTCCGCCAGCTTTCCATGACCCAATTTTGCTTCATGTGCGGCAAGCTGCATGGCTACTGAGAAAAACCGCTGATCATCGCCCTCCACGTGCGACTTAAGTAGCGCTTTCAACTGGTCGGCACTTGCCATGATTAAATCTCCTTTTATGATAATACTACATTATACCCTAAACACCTTCATCACTTCATCCCCTAAATGATTGATTACCTTGACCGCAATCCGGCCGGATTTGGGTTTTTCAAATGGGCGGGAGATATCGCTGTTGAGCGAGTCCCAGGCTTCCTGGTTGATTTCTGCTTTGAGTGTGGTCTTCAGGGCCTTGTAGGGATCGTTTGCACCGAGAAAATAAGCATGACGCACAAAAAAGCTTTCTTCATTGTAATCGGTGTCGATAAACCAGCAGGCGATGCCGTCTGCACCGTCACTGCGGACTTCTCCGGTATTGGGATGGAATACATCCACTCCGTTGATTTTCACCCGGATCTGGCCATCTTTTGTATCAAGGATGTCAATATCCGGCTCACCGAAAATGACGAAAAGATTGCCTTTACCGGTGTTTTTGAGATCATCGCCCATGTGAAGATCAGCGTTCATCCGGGCTTTGAGCACAGGAATTCGACCGAGATTTTTGAATTCCGACGAGTGAGCGTCATAATTAAAAGCGCAGGCAATCAAAGCATCAAAAGCAGCATCTCCGGCCTCACGGGCGGCAGCCACCAAGTCCGGCCTGGAAACGGTTCCGAATTCGGGTCCGATGAAAATTCCCGCACGCTTTTCAATACCGGTTGTTTCATCACCTTCAATATAACGCCCCTCGGCACATATAAAATGACCGGGCCATGGGGTGATGGATATGAAATTGATTTTGTCTTCTTTATGGGCTTGCTGGACACCGGCGGTCTTGAGATTTTCAAGGATCATCCCGACAAAATCCCGTTTTTCACCGAAACCGTTCGTTGATTCGGCTATTCCGTCAATCAGCTCGTCATTTTCATCCACAGCAAGTACCCGATGCGGGGACAGGCTCTCCACTGTAAAAGGTCCGGCTACCCGGACTTTCTTTTTGTTCTCATAGGGCTTGTCATAGAGATATTCATAATCGGCCCCGGCGGCAATGGAAGCATCGATCTCTTTTTGCCGGGCAATGCGGTTTTGCCACCATTCTTCATGGAACTTTTTTGCTTCTGTTGACCAGTTTGCATCAGCTTCACGGGGGATTTCCCATTCTTCTAAAGAAGAGTGAAGAGTGACGGGTGAAGAGTGAAAATCGGATTTATTGCCAGGGTTTTTGGTCGATTTTATTTCACTCTTCATCTTACATAATTCTTTATTCAACTTTTCCCTTAACGGTTCCATTTTTTCCTGATATTTTTCCCAGATCACGTCGATTTCGGCGTTGTTGGCAATTGATTTCAGGGTAATATGCGGAACCCGCTCATACACAAACCCATGGCGGATGTTGCCTCGGGTAGGTGCTGTGGACGGCTCAGTGCGGGTAATTTCAGCCTCTTTGATCTGCCCGTCCCGGCTGTCCGCCAGAAGATAATAAGGATATCGGGCCCCCATGATCCGGGCGCGGGCTAAAGCAAGTGCAACCCTGGATGTATCAATGGTGATCCACCGTCGCCCCCATTGCTCGGCAACATAAGCCGTGGTTCCGGACCCACAGGTAGGATCAAGAACAAGGTCACCAGGGTCTGTGGTCAT
>CAYZJH010000075.1:0-17929 GCA_964478625.1 uncultured Desulfobacteraceae bacterium | reverse complement strand
CCCCTTTGAAAAAGGAAACTTGTGGTCACTTCCCCCTTTGAAAAAGGAAACTTGTAACCACTCCCCCTTTTGAAAAAGGTAACTTGTAACCACTCCCCCTTTTGAAAAAGGTAACTTGTGACCACTCCCCCCTTTGAAAAAGGGGGGCCGGGGGGGATTTAACCAGTCCCTGCCATTTTAAAAATCCCCCCAAATCTCCCTTTTTCAAAGGGGAAAGTGGCTTGTTATTAGTTTTGGCCCGGCATCGCCCGGAAAAGTATTTTAGGAGTATTATGGATTCTGAGCAATACGATAATTGGTATGATACACCCCGTGGAAAGTGGATCGGTCATTGCGAGACCAGGCTGCTTTTCAAGGCTTTGAGACCTGAACCGGGGGAATCTCTCCTTGATGTCGGATGCGGAACCGGTTTTTTCACACGCCGGATATCGGAAAAAATTGGAGGTTATGTTGCCGGTATTGACATCAATGAAAATCGGGTTCGTTATGCCTGGCAAAAGGATTTGGGAAAAACCTTTTATGCTGTTGCGGATGCAGGGGCACTTCCTTTTTCCGATGCCGCATTCGACATGGTCATATCTGTTGCCGCCATCTGCTTTATGCCTGAAGACCATAAGGCGGTTCGGGAAATTATACGAGTGACGCGTCGCAGTTTTGCGATCGGGATGCTAAACCGCCATAGCCTTCTCTGGCTGAATAAAGCAAGGTCTGGCAGGGCCGGAGCTTACCATGGCGCCAGATGGTATACGGTAAATGAAACCGTGTCATTATTTTCGGGTCTTCCCGTAAAAAACCTGACCAAACAAACAGCCGTTCATATACCCAGTGGAGGAAAAATCGCCCAATGGGTTGAGCGTTGTTTACCTTTCACCCTTTCAACCGGGGCATTTATTCTTGTCAGTGGAGATCTGGTCAGATGAAAAAATTGACATCCTATCTTTTGGCTTTCATTGCAGTGATCATGACAATGGTTGTCGTTTGGTATAAACATCAACCCGTCACGCCGAAAGAAGCCACCTGGGAAGAGGTCATGGCAGAGGCAACGGCTGGTGGTTACAAGATCATCACCACCCAAGAACTTCGTGATCGGTATCAGGATAACCAGACGACCCTTTTGCTGGTTGACACTCGGCAGGAATGGGAATACCGGGCCGGACATATCAAAGGCTCAGTGAACTTTCCCATGGAACCGACTTGGTGGGGACGTTTTCGAAATTCGGATGCATTAGAGGCTTTTTTGGGTCAGGACAAAGAGCGTGACATTGTATTTTACTGAGATGGACTGGCATGAGTCCGAAGTGACTCGGCGGCCCGGGTGGCCGTAAAACTTGGGTACCAAAATGTTTATCGCGATCCCTATGGCCTTTCGGAATGGCAGGCATTGGGGCTTCCAGTGGAAAGCAGCCCTGTCGGTTTAACAGACTTTTCCGAAATGAGTTCAGAGGTTGTTTCTGCACAATCATTTCAGGGATGGGCCATGTTCTGGACACTGTTGGGTGTTTTTTTAGGCGGGTTGGCCCTGAATCTTACACCATGCGTTTATCCAATGATTCCGATTACGGTTTCCTTTTTTGGTGGCCGCTCGGCCCGGGAAAAACCCAGTCAGGGGCAGCTTGTGGGCCATGGATTGTGCTATTTAATGGGGCTGGCTTTTACCAACTCGATTCTCGGAATGGTGGCATCCCTTACCGGCGGCCTCATGGGAGCTTTGCTCCAAAACCCCATTGTGCTGATTATCATCGCCGGAATACTCGTGTTTTTTGCAACCAGTCTCTTTGGTTTCTGGGAGTTGAATTTGCCTGGTTTTTTGACCCAGGCGGCCGGCAAATCCTACAGCGGCTATTTTGGAAGTCTTTTCATGGGCCTTACACTTGGAGTGGTGGCTGCACCCTGTATAGGTCCCTTTGTTCTAGGGCTGCTGACCTGGGTTGCCGGAATGGGCAGTCCATGGCTCGGTTTTATTGTCTTTTTCACTCTCAGCCTGGGATTGGGTCTTCCTCTTTTTGTGCTGGCCCTGTTTTCAGGCCAGTTGCAACGACTTCCACGAGCCGGAGGGTGGATGCTTTGGGTACGCAAACTCATGGGATGGGTTCTCGTGGGTATGGCGATCTATTTTATACGACCTGTATTGCCGGCATCTCTTAAAGTTTTTCTTCCTGCTCTGGTTTTGTTTGCGGCCGGATTGCATCTGGGCTGGATCGATAAAAACCGGGAAGGATTTCGGGCTTTTCCATTGCTCAGAACATTGACCGGGATCGGATGTCTGGCCATGACGACTTTGTTGATCAGCACCTGGGCATTCAAAGGGCCGGGAATTGGCTGGAAACCCTATTCCGATCAACTTCTCCATATGGCACTGAAGGAAATGAAACCGGTCATTATCGATTTTTATGCAGACTGGTGTGCTCCCTGCCGGGAACTTGAAAATGTAACCTTTCATCATCCGGAGGTCGTTAAGGTTGCTGAGACTCATTTCATCATGATCAAGGTGGATGTCACCCAAGGCGGCAATCCGGATCATGAAAAACTGTTGGAGCAATATAACGTAAAGGGGGTTCCCACGATTGTATTTATTGATAGGGAGGGAAATGAACGGACCGATCTGCGCCTTGTGGATTTTCTCCTCCCTGCACCCTTTTTAACCCGTATGAGCGAACTCATTCATTAGAATTTTTGACCCTGGTAAGGAGATAATTATGCTTAAAATACGATTTTTTCTCAATGAACCCAATGGAAAACCTTGAAAGAATTTCAAAAAGATGATGCCCAGGTTGGGCGAAAAATATCCCGTCAAGATCGAAGTAATTTCCAAACCCAAGGCTGAGTACCAAACCGATGAATATTTCGAATTGGATCTTCCCGTGGCCCCTGCGGTCATGGTGGCGGAAGAGATCGTGGTGGAGGGAGAAAATGTATCGGAACATGAAGTGGAAAAATTCATATGCCGCCATCTGGGTCTTCCTGAGCCTGAAGAACCGAAAAAAGGAATGCTGAAAAAACTTCTCGGTAAATCTTAATGAAAAATGACTCATATGAAAACGAAGAACACTAAAAAATCAGCGCTTTTCAAGGCAGCCATCCTGCTTCTGTTCATGATGGCTGCCATTTTTCTCGTTCGTTTTTCAGCGGCAAAAGAATATTTTACGGCCGAATATCTCCAATTTTTCCTGGCATCATCCGGTGTCTGGACTCCTCTGGTATTCGTGTTTATTTATGCCGGAGGTGTTTGTATCTTTCTTCCCGGCACCCTATTGACAGCCATTGGAGCAGCAGTGTTCGGCCCATACTGGGGATTTGTATATGTCTGGATCGGGGCTATGCTCGGATCGAGTCTTGCTTTTTTTATCGGACGCTATCTGGGCCGTGATTTTGCCGCTTCGCTCATTGGCGACAGATTGAGACGATACGATGATGCTATCGAACGAAACGGTTTTGCCACAGTGCTTTACCTGCGTTTGATCTATTTTCCGTTTACCCCCATGAACTTTGGAATGGGATTGACCAAAGTTCACTTTATGGATTATTTCCTCGGAACAGCTTTAGGCATTATCGTAGGTACTTTTGTTTTTACTTTCTTCATAGGAACCCTCAGAGATGTCTGGATCAGCGGCCAGTGGGCGGAGCTTGTAAGCTGGAAAGTCTTTTTCTCTCTTGCCCTGTTTACCTTTTCATTTTTTATTCCCAAAATACTTAAAAAGATACGAAAGTCTCAATTCGGCAATAATGAACCTTAATATCAGGCTGGGCAATGGGCTTTAATTAAACGTTGGCATTTTTCAGGGCGCACAAAAAGTAAGGTTATGATTCAGATCGTTTAAGTTGTTTTATCTGCTCCAAATGAGACAAGGCTGTTTTTTGATGACGCTCGAATTTTGAGGCTTTTTCAAAGGCCGTGACGGCTTTATCAAGATTGTTATTCAAAGACGCCGCAAAGCCGATCATCAGCCAGGCCAGGCCGATATCACCCTTATTCTCCTTGATATAGGATTCAAAAGCCTGGATGGATTGATCGTATTGGCGAAGTTCATACAAAATAGTGGCCTTTTGCATCATCAATTCAGAGGATTTTGACTGTGAAAGACCTTTTTCCGCCCATTTTAACGCCTGTTCCGGCTGATTCATCATCTGATAGCTTTGAACGATTTTGACAAAGATATCCGGATTGGTGGATTGAGCCTGCAAGTCTTCATAGTATTTAACGGCTTTGGATGGAGTTCCCGCCATAAGACTGAGTTCAGCCATCAGCTTTTTCTCTTTTTCAGTAAATGGCTGAATGAAACCGTAAATGGTCATGGCCGCCAGGGCCTCCCGATGGTGATCCATGGAAAGATGAATATGGGCAAGGGCTTTCCACCATTTAGGTTCAAGAGGGTATGTCTCCGAAAGGTTCTCAGCCATGCGGAGAGCCTTTTTTTGCATGTTCATGGAAAGATAGTGGTATAACATCGCTTCCTGCCATTGAAGTTTCTTCTCTCCGGTAAAATGGGCTGCAAGTTCTTCCATAAGCTCAAGCGCTTTTTTGTTCTCATTCACAGAAAGATAAGCATGTACAAGAGTTTCTTTCCATTCGGGCTTGATATCTTCGGGATGATTCCTCAACAAACGGTTCATGACTTCAACTGTTTTTGAGCTATCATCGTCGCTAAAATAAGATACCGCTGCATAATAAAGTGTTTCACCCTGCTTGGGTTCAGAAGTTGCATAACCCCTTTCAAAAGCTTCCGCAGCCACTTTGAATTGAGACAGATCATATCGACATCGGGCAAGATTCACCCAGGCAGCGGAAAACTCCTTATTTTTGGCGACTGCAGATTCGTAGAATGATGCCGCTCTGGACGGATGGTTCAGGTGCAACCATGCGTTTCCAAGAGAAAAATCAACCAGGTAATGATCTGACCCGGCTTTACCCCCTGAGCGAAACCTATCGAGCAGTTCGATCGCTTTCTTATATTCCTGTTTATCAATGTGCCGATATGAATCATTTAATACCATGCGAAGTGCAAGAGGAAGATCATCGCTTTTCTGTTGGGAAGCATCCACAGATGAACCTATGAGCAACAAAAGCAAAAAAACATTCAGAATTGATTTTGCCGTTTTCATGCTTTTCACTCCAGTTCAAACCGTACAATGGTTTCCGCCCAGACCTTGACCGGAACTCCCTCGACGGTCCCGGGTTTGAAACGCCATGCATTCACACATTGGATCACCGCCTGATCAAAAATATTTCCAGGTTCTGCAGCAAGGATGGAAACTCTCTCCACACGACCGGTTTCCGTAACCAAAAATCTGACCTTGACCCACCCTTCTATTCCCTGGCGTTTGGCGATCATGGGATAAACCGGATGCATTTGCACAATGGGTGTCAATGGAGAATCAATTTCGCCTACATCATAAAAATCCTTCAGGTTCAGGCCATCCATGGAAAAAGATTGGATATCCGGAACAGGAAGCTGAATCGTGCCGATCGGCAAACGAGGATTAAGTTCAAACGGTAGATCTAGTTTTTTAAAGGACGGTTTGGGAGGACTACTTGCCGTTTTCACGATGTTATGTTTTTCCGGAGTCTGTTTTTCCGGTTCTTTTTTTATCTCTTTGGGCTTTGGGGGAATCTCCTGGGGCTTCATCCGTATGAAATTGACCGTCTGGATTTTTTCATATTCCTTCGGCTGTTTATGGCCCGATTGCATCAGCCTGGGCATCAGGCTGAAAAGAGCAATATTCAAAACAATGGCAATAATAATGGAACAGGTCCAGATAGACCCGGTCTTGAGCCATCTGAAGTGGGCATCAGGCTTTTTGAGTATTTCTGCTATCATGCACCTATTCCCTGTTTCCAGGCAAACGGGCGGCAAGGGAGACAATTTTGGCACCCGCCATGCGGCAGGCATCCATAACCTCAATGGCGATACCGGTCTGGCTGTCCTTGTCTGCCACAATCACCACCGCGCCTTCCGGATTTTCCGCCAACGCCCTTTCAACATTGGCCCGTACCGCACGGATATCAATTTCCCGGTTTTCCATAAAAATAAGGTTATCTTTAGTCACGCCAATCATTATGGTTGCTTTTTCCTGCATATCCGCTGTCGCGGCTGTCGGACGGTTAATCTCCACACCGCTTTCTTTCACAAAACTGGTGGTGACCAGAAAAAATATCAGTAAAATAAACACCATATCAATCAACGGAGCGATATTCAAATCCATCGGCTGTCGTCTGGCTTTTCTGGCTCCTGATATATTGAGCATGATCTATTTATTCTCCCCTAAATTACGACTCAGATACATTCCCACCGAAGCCACCCGGCGTTTAAGGTTCTCTGCCCGCCTGGTCAGGAAATTATGGGCATAAAGTCCTGGAATGGCCACCATAAGACCGGTCTGCGTGGTAATCAGTGCTTCTGAAATTCCTCCGGCCATTGCCCTGGCATTGCCGGCCCCGAATACCGAAATAACATCAAAGGTCGCTATCATTCCTGTCACAGTCCCCAACAAACCAAGCAACGGCGACACCCTGGCGAGAACTCCAATAAGGGTCAGATTGTCGTCAAGTTTAGATACCACCGACATGACTGTTTCGTCCAGAATATTGCGATCAATGTGGTTAATTCCGGTACGGCGGGCTTGAAATTCAGTCACCAGCATGGCAATGGCTCCCTTGTAATCTTCGGGATCAGGTACCTGACCTTCCTGAATATATTGAGCCGCTCGTTCCCTGGTCATGTTTTTTCGTGTGAGCCTTCTGAAAAAGAATAACCGGTTGATAATCAGAACCCACATGACCGTGGAAATGGCCAGCAAAGGGGCCATGATCACACCGCCGGCCACCAGGTATGCCTGCAACGGATAAAATTGATCTGAAAAAAGCTGTATCATCTATGGTTTCTATGGGCAAATACCGTGTTAACCAACGAAACCGCTTTTTCTTCCATTTGCGCGGTAATGGTGTCAACCCTTCGGGTCAGAAGCGTATGGCACAACATCAACGGAATGGCCACCGACAACCCCAGCATTGTGGTTACCAAAGCCTCGGAAATGCCACCGGACATCATCCTGGGATCGCCCGTTCCAAAATAGGTAATCACATGGAATGTTTCGATCATACCGGCCACGGTTCCCAGCAAGCCAAGAAGCGGGGCGATTCCGGCCAGTACGCCGAGTGTGGATAAAAATTTTTCCAGCCGGGGAATTTCTCGTAAGATACTTTCCTGCAAAGCGTTTTCCATATCCTGTCGATCCATTTCACGGGCCTGAAGGCCGGCAAGAATGATTTTAGGAACCGCCTTTGTCTCATACTTCATGCACAAGGTTTTGCACTCATTCCAATCACCCTTGGAAATGAAATCTGAGATACACTGCATAAATGAATCGGCATTCATACTGTAGCGATACAGGAAATACCCCCGTTCTATAACAATCAAAGCACCCAGAATAAAAATGACTATAATAGGCCAGACAATGGGGCCGCCCTGGGGTATTTGCTCCATCATGGACAACCGGTGTGTCAACTGCCGCAAAGCACCTCCCCTGGAAATATCTACAGGTGAATAATCGGATTGGCCGTCCATGTAAGAGGCAATCCGTTTTTGAATTCCTGAACCGGGCAGTTTTGAAAGAGCAAAAAAACGTTTGCTGGTATCCGAATAGAGTAAAAATCCAGTTTCGGATGAGTTTCGGTATGCAGCGGTAAAATTGCCCAGAATAAGTATCTCGGCCTCCACTTCGGCGCCGTTACGGTCTACGATCAGGCCTTTTTGGACACTAACCGCCCAGGAAAGGGCGATTTCTTCAAACAAAAGGGATACCATCCGTTCGATATCGGCCATATCGGGAAATTTCTGCTCATTTTTTATGGCCTCTAAAATCTCTGCCCGATCCGGATAAAAAGCACTCTGGAAACTTTGGTCAAGGATTCCTTGCAGATCTCTGGCACTGACCCGAACAAAACCAACCAATTCCCGGATTTCGGAACTAGCTTGGCCTAGTTTTTCATTCAGGTTTTTTTCATTTTCCACTTTTTTGATAAGGCGTTCTTCAATCTCACGCAATTGTTTTTCAAGGGTTTGATTCTCCGACTTTTTTCTTGAAACAGCCGCCGCCAGAAGATCTTCATCAGCCTTGATTTTTTTAAGAACCTCTTCCTGTTCTTTCAGGGCTTCGGCCTTTTCCTGCCGTGCTTTCTCTATCAATTCCTGTTTTTTCTGCTCTGCACTTTGGCTCATGACCCGCATGTCTTCAGCCGGAACATCAAAATTGGTCAAAACCAGAATGAATCCGAAAACAATTCCAATTATTCTAATTAATTTTATCATTGGACGCCGATCCTTCCTAAAGGCAAAGTAACCACATCGGCGGGACGTCGCTTGGACCCGATTTCCATTGCTACACGGATATCATGATTGGCGGATTTTGGAAGTACTTTCCATTGGTTTTCATCGAGATCAAAATAGCCGGTGGTGGTCTGGTCCAACGTTTCAAAAAAAAGCGAGAGTCTTCCCAAACGTAAAACGTTAACCAGCACATCCTCTTCTGCCAATGGAATTTTCTCCTGATAAACCTCTACGGTGTTCCCGTATTCGGTCTCTATGAAAAGGGCCTCCATGACTTTCCGAAATTTTTCTCCCAGAGCAAGTTGGGGATCATCAAGCGTCCTTTTGAGATTGGCCAATCGTGCGTATCGCTCTTCTTGTAAAAAAGGGATCTTCTGATCTACGGAATTCAACAGTTTCTCATAAATTTGCTGAAGAAAAGGCTGGAGCATCCCGGATATTTTCTCCATAGCTTCGATTTGGTTTTCCAGGTTGCCGATTCTGGTTTCAATGGTTTCCAGTTCCTGGATCAACTGCTCACGCTGAACAACCAACCGCTTGCTATTTTCCACAAGTGCATCATATTCGGCTTCAAGCGAAGATTTTTTTTCAGACCATTTTTCAATATCTTTTTGGGTTTTTTGCCGGATCGCAATGGAATCCTCAACGGGTTTTCTGATTTTTTCAGTCACCTGATCGGATGCAGAAACCGGATTTGCCGCCAAAAACAAAATCACCATAGACCATATAATGTATGCAAAAGAATTTCTCATGTATTTTTCCCGCTCACCAATAGAGATTCGGACAGGATTAGAATTCGGCTTTCCATCATCAATCAAAATGAGTTGAGTGAGGTTAAATTCAGCCGAATCGTTTCGGGTCCCTTTCCAGGACAATTGACCTTCTTGGACGAGTTAAAAAAAGCCGGGAAAGACCACATGGTTCATCCATTCATTTTGGGCCTTCCTGGCTTTTGGGTAATTCTGTACCGTGATGATTCGCTTTCCTTCTGGAAAGATTTTTTGATACTAAAGGATCAAAAACTTGTCAAGAAAATATTGTTTATGAATACTTGTCATGCCTATGGAACCTTGACATCTCCATTTCTGTAATCCTGCTTCGGGAGCATCATACCCGTTGCTCCAATGAGTCAAAGTTGTCTTTCAGTCTTCAAACAGAAAATTCAATTGCTTGTCAATATGGACATTTTCATTGACAAGAGGAAAACTCCAATTTAATCATAAAGTATATTTACCTTTCCCGGGATATATCATGAAACACCTTTTCTTGATCATTGGTTTTCTTTTTCTCCCTTTCGATGCAACCAGCCAGGAAAATCCGTTTATCAGCGGCGACAGACTATCTCCCGCACTGGAGCGCCATGGGGCCATCGTTTTGATCATCGATCCGGATACCGGAGCCATTTTGGATGCCAACAAAACCGCTTCTGCCTTTTATGGTTACCCCATTGATAAACTTCGAAGAATGCGAATTCAAAACATTAACATTCTCAACTCCCAAGAAGTGAAATCAGAGTATGAAGCCGCCAGGGCCGAAAAACGCAATTACTTTATTTTTCCCCACCGTTTGGCGGACGGTAGTGTGCGTACGGTTGAAGTATACAGTTCGCCTTTTACTACATTATCAAATAAGAACCTTTTACTCTCAATTATCCACGATATCACCGACAAAAGAATTGCAGAGGATGAGATTGTTCAGTACAAAACCCGTCTGGAAGAACTTGTTGCAGAGAGAACCCGCGAGGTCATCGATGCAAACGCACGATCAAAATGGCTCACCATTATTGGATCGATTCTTGTTTTCGGGCTTTTAACGGCTCTTTACAGGAGAACCCAGAAAGCTCTTTTTTATCAGCGCCAGTTTGCGTTTGAGCAAGAGCGAAAATTGATGCTGGAACGTTTTGAATACCTGACCAGATATGCCAACGACATCATATTGCTGATGGATGAACATGGAGAAATTCTTGAGGCCAACGAACGGGCCGTGATTGCATACGGGTATCCAAAAGAAGAACTCCTGAAAATGAATATCAGAAAAATACGGGATCCGATCAAAAGTCCCGATTATGAATCGGTTCAGAATTTGGCACGGCTAAAAAACGGATATCTTTATGAGGCTTGGCATACTCGCCGCGATGGAAAGCCTTTTCCTGTCGAATCGAGTATCCGTCAATTCAAGATCCATGGTCAATTGTACTTCCAGCATATTATTCGTGACATCACCAACCGGAAACAATCGGAAGCCGCTCTTAAAGAAGCTCACCAGAGACTATTGACCGTTCTGAACAACATCAATGCCATTGTGTATGTCATAGACATGGAATCTTATGAAATTTTATTTGTCAATCAGCATGTCCGGGATAAACTCGGAGACATTGAAGGGAAAAAATGTTGGAGCGCCATTCAAGTTGGAAAAACGGGTCCGTGCAGCTTTTGTACCAACACAAAATTGGTGGATCATAAAGGGAATCCAACCGGAGTTTATCGCTGGGAATTTAGAAATCCCAAAACAGGCAAATGGTATGACTGCCACGATAGTGCCATAAAATGGATAGACGGTCGCATGGTGAGGCTAGAAGTCGCCATTGATATCAGTCAACGGAAGCAGGCGGAAAGAAAATACCGGAAATGGTATACCTTAATGCAGTATATCATTCAGCATGACCCAAACTCCATTGCAGTATTTGACAAGGATTTAAGGTATATCTTTGTAAGTGAACGATATCTGAAAGACTATCGCATAAAGGAAGAAAACATTATCGGGAAGCATCACTATGAGGTCTTTCCCGATGTACCTGAAAAATGGAGAGAGGTTCATCAACGATCACTGTCAGGTGAAGTAATCAGCTCTGAAGACGATTATTTTATTCGTGAAGACGGCAGCGTCGATTATACCCGATGGCAATGCCGCCCATGGTACAATTTTAATAATTCCATCGGCGGAATCATACTCTATACCGAGGTCATAACCGAACGCAAGCTGCTGGAAAAACAACTTCTTCAAGCTCAAAAAATGGAATCGGTCGGGCGTCTGGCAGGTGGTGTTGCCCATGATATCAACAACATGCTGATGGTGATTATGGGGTATGCAGAGTTGGGGCTTGGAAAGGTCGATTCTGGTGAATTCCTCTTTGACTGTTTTGACGAAATCATTACCGCCTCCAAACGATCTTCCGAAATTACCCGGCAATTGCTCGCCTTCGCCCGTAAGCAGACCATAACCCCTTTGGTTTGCAACCTGAATGAGGTCGTAAAAAACATGCTCAAAATGCTCCGACGGTTAATTGGTGAAAATATTGATATTGTCTGGATACCAGGATACCGGTTATGGCCCGTGAAATTAGAACCCGCCCAGATCGATCAGGTACTAGCCAACCTGTGCGTAAATGCCCGTGATGCAATTACGGGTACAGGCAAAATAATTATTAGTACGGAGAACATAGATTTAGACGAAAACTATTGCTCCGATCACGCGGAATTTTTGCCCGGCCAATTTGTATTGCTGGCTGTAAGTGATAATGGTCACGGTATTGACAAAGAGATGATCGACAATATTTTTGACCCGTTCTTTACCACCAAGGAATTGGGCAAAGGTACCGGCCTGGGGCTGGCAACAGTTTATGGTATTGTCAAGCAAAACAAGGGATTTATCAATGTTTACAGCGAACCGGGAAAAGGAACGACATTTAAGATTTATTTTCCTCGCTTTGATGGTACAATGGAGGCACCTGTGGAGACCGGCTCCGAATTCATTCCACAGGGTCGTGGTGAAGTCCTCCTTTTGGTCGAAGATGAACCATCAATCATGAAAATGAGCAAAACCATACTGGATAATCTCGGCTATCAGGTGCTGACTGCAAACACCCCCGGCGAGGCGGTCTATTTAGCTGAGAAAAATTCCGGAAGAATCCATCTGCTGATTACCGATGTGGTTATGCCGGAAATGAATGGTCGTGATTTGGCCAATCAAATATGCACGCGTTATCCGAATATAAAAACCTTGTTTATGTCGGGTTATTCGGCCAATGTAATTGCCCACCACGGTGTGCTGGACAAAGGGGTTCAGTTTATTCAAAAACCATTTTCGAAAAAGGATATTGCAATCAAAATCAGAAAAGTGCTTGAGCAGTTTCAGAATTAATGAACCGGGAAAAACCCAAAAGAAGATATATAATTTTGAGGAATCAACAGCCTGGCTCAGGATTCAAAAGGCTGTGACCTTAACGATTACAGCCTGATATCTTTATGTGGTGCCGAAGGCCGGATTGCTCTTAGCATTCTAACTACCTGTTTTTATTAGATCCATATTTTCCGGGGGTGCGTAATTTTTGCATTATTTTGCAACCTATGCGCACCCATTTTCCACGTTTTGCAAACCCCATTTCAAGATACCATTACAGCAGAATAATAATTCTCATTTAGAATTAATCAGGTAAATTTCGCATTGAAACTTTTATACAAAAAAACTCACTCCGATCAAGCGAACTCTCCCGAACAGCGTAAAAAGAAATTCAGAGCAGTACACTGCAAAATAATAATACGATCCGGCAATGCCTTTGCCGGTGACTTTCAATCTCGTGCTCACATAAATTTTCGAGTGAGTAACCCTTTTATGCATATCCTGGCTGTCTGCTCAGACACACAGGTTTGGGGTATATTATCTAAAAATGGGTAAACCACAAAATCAACCAAAACTGGTTGATTACCTGGAGGGAATGTGGTTAATCCACCTGTTAAAGATGACCGGCTGTTTTCCGATATTCAATATGAAGCTAACTTCAAAAATTTATACTTGTGCAAGAAAGGCATATGTGGTTTTACCATAAATTATCTTAAGGGAAATTAATTTGATCCTCAGGAAAATGAAATGGTCAAACTGGAAGATATCAAAAAAGACTCTATCTTAAATGGCATCGTTCCCGGACATTCCGTAAAGATTGCCAGTGTTGATCCCATCGGTAATGATGCGGTTTCGGTAATGTATAAAGATTCTCAGGGAAAGCTTGGCGAGCGGATGCTGTTTAGGTCGGATGAAGCTGGTCTTGCCCATGTTGAAACCGGCCGCCCATGGAGTTTTGACGGTGATGGAGCCGATTTCAAACTGGCCGCTGAGGCCCATCGTATTCAGCTGGCTCATCTGTTTGATCCCTTGATGGCTGTACATACCTCCACTGTAGAACCCCTTCCCCACCAGATTACGGCAGTGTATGAGTCCATGCTTCCTCGCCAGCCGCTGCGGTTTCTTCTTGCGGATGACCCAGGTTCCGGTAAAACCATTATGGCCGGGCTGCTTATCCGTGAACTGATGATACGAGGTGATCTGAAACGCTGCCTTATCGTGGCACCGGGAAATCTGGTGGAGCAGTGGCAGGACGAGATGGACCAGAAATTCGGGATTTCTTTTGAGATATTTTCTCGTGAGATGGTGGAATCTACACGATCCGGAAACCCCTTTGACGAAAAAGACCTGCTGATAGCCCGTGTGGATCAGCTTGCCCGCGCCGAAGATTTAATCGAAAAGCTCAAACATACCGACTGGGATCTTATCGTGGTTGACGAGGCCCACAAGATGTCCGCTTCATGGTTTGGAAGCAAGCTTACCCGCACCAAACGCTATTTGTTGGGTGAAGAACTCGGTAAGATCACCCGTCATTTTCTGATGATGACCGCCACTCCACATAACGGCAAGGAGGCCGATTTTCAGACTTTTCTTGCGCTTTTAGATTCGGATCGTTTTTATGGAAAATTCCGAGATGGTACCCACCAGGTGGATACCTCGGACCTGATGCGGCGTATGGTCAAGGAAGAACTTCTCAAATTCGATGCCACTCCATTGTTTCCTGAGCGCAAGGCATACAGCATCAATTATAAACTGTCTGACCTTGAAGCCGCTCTTTATGCCTCCGTGACCCAATATGTGCGAAACGAGATGAACCGTGCCGATACTCTGGACGGCAAAAGAAAAGGGACCGTAGGGTTTGCTCTTACCATTTTACAACGCCGCCTGGCTTCTTCTCCCGAGGCAATCTATCAGTCTTTGAAGCGCCGGCATCAAAAAATGCTTCGCATGCTTGAGGAGGTCAGGCTCAACAAAAGGGGAATGTCCGAACTGGGTAACTTAAAGGTCATGACTGCCCAGGAATACGATGAACTTTACGATGAAGCGCCGGACAATGAAATCGAACAGCTGGAAGATGAGGTCATTGACCAGGCCACAGCCGCACAGACCATAGCGGAACTGGAAGCGGAAATTGCTTTTCTTGAGCAGTTGGTTGCACAGGCAAAAACCGTGCGCATGGCTGAAGAAGACCGCAAATGGAACGAGTTGTCAACACTTCTCCAGGACAACTCCGAGATGTGGGACCTTCAAGGCAACCGTCGCAAGCTGATTATTTTCACCGAGCACAAAGACACCCTGCGATATCTCTACGATCGGATCACGGGCCTTCTGGGTAAAAATGACGGCGTGGTTCTGATTCATGGGGGTATCAAAAGAGAAGAGCGTCGCAAGGTTCAGGAAAGTTTCACCCAGGACAAGGACGTCATGATTTTGATTGCCACGGATGCCGCCGGAGAAGGTATTAACCTTCAGCGTGCCAATCTCATGGTCAATTATGATCTTCCCTGGAACCCCAACCGATTGGAACAGCGATTTGGCCGAATCCACCGTATCGGCCAGACCGAGGTGTGCCATCTGTGGAACCTGGTGGCCGGTGAAACCCGCGAGGGGGATGTTTTCCAGCGTCTTTTCGAAAAACTGGAAAGAGAGCGTGAGACCTTAGGCGGTAAGGTCTTTGATATTCTCGGCCAGGTGTTTGAAGAATACTCCTTAAAAGATTTGCTCATCGAAGCTATCCGCTATGGCGACCGGGAAGATGTCAGGGAAAGGCTGTTTAAGAAAATTGAAAATGCTCTGGATTCAAACCGCCTGAAGGAAATCATGGAGCGCAATGTTCTGGCTGCCGAACACATGGATACCGGCAAGCTGTTTCGGATCAAAGAAGAGATGGAAAGAGCAAAGGCATTAAAACTTCAGCCCTTTTTTATCCGTGCTTTTTTCGAAGAAGCCTTCACCCGCCTGGGCGGGCAGTTGAAAAATCGTGAAAAGGGCCGTTATGAGATCAGCTATGTGCCTGAAGCCATCCGTTCCCGTGATCGGGTAATCGGGTCCGGAAAACCTGTTTTGCGGCGCTATGAAAGGATCTGTTTTGAAAAAGAGCTGATACGCATGGATGGCAAACCCATGGCCGATCTGATGGCACCGGGCCATCCCCTCATGGATGCCTCCATTGATCTTATTCGGGAGCAATACCGTGATCTTTTAAAACGGGGCACTGTTTTGCTGGACCCTTCAGATGAGGGAACCGAGCCCTCAGTGCTCTATATAATTGATCATACTATCAAAGATGGCAGCAGTGACAAGTTTGGCCGCCAGCGGGTTGTTTCCAGAAGGATGCAGTTTGTGTTGATTGATGCCGACGGCAACATCTCCCAGGGAGGCCATGCCCCCTATCTTGATTATGAGCAATTGGATGACCAGCAAATGGAGCTCATTTCAGATCTGCTGGATCAGGCCTGGCTAAAGCAAAATATGGATGCCCCTGCCTTGGAGCATGCTGTCAAAACTCTGGTACCTGAGCATTTTGAGGAAGTCAAATCAAGACGGGAGCGGATGGTGGGCATGACCCTCCAGGCTGTTCATGAAAGGCTGACCAAAGAAATAAACTACTGGAGCCATCGTTATGAGCAACTGTTATTGGAATTTCAAGCCGGCAGGCAGCCGACCATGCAGCCGGAAAATGCAAGAAGACGGGCCGAGGAGTTGACCGGAAGGCTTCAAAGTAGGACCAGAGAACTGGAAGCACAAAAACATGTGGTATCCAGCACCCCGGTTATCGTTGGTGGAGCATTGATCATCCCGCAAGGACTTTTAGATCAAAGAAAAGGCATCGAGGTATCCCAGTGGGCGGTTGATCCCATTGCCAAAGCCAAAGTTGAGCAGATGGCCATGCAGGCAGTCATGGTTTCTGAAAAGCAACTGGGATTTGAGCCCAAAGATGTGTCGCATATGAAATACGGATGGGATGTTCAGTCAAGATCCAATGACGGAGAGCTTCGTTTTATCGAGGTCAAAGGAAGGGCCAAAGGAGCCCGGACAGTGACTGTCACCAAAAATGAAATCCTGGCAGGACTCAACCAGCCTGAGAAATTTATCCTGGCCATTGTCCTGGTAGATGGAGATAAAACAGAAGGCCCTTATTATCTGCACAAACCTTTTGAAAAAGAACCTGGCTTTGGTGTGACCAGCATCAATTTTGAACTGGATACCCTGCTGAAATTGGCCGAACAAGCTATATAGTGCTTGAACGAAAACTTTACTCCCACTGGGAGGAGCAGGGGTATAAGCGGTAAGTTACCGTTTTTGGAATAGGAATTTTAAGGCTCAGGAGTCATTTTTTTTCTGTCATTCTGAGGGAGCGGCAGGTAGCTTTTCGTGGCTGAAAACTAATACATCAAATATGGTGACAGAAATTGCGATTAAAACTGACGCGACCGAAGAATCTCTGATTGGAGATAGTTTAATAACTCCCTTTCCCGCTGGGAGAGGGGCGGGGTGAGGGTTAAATGGAATATCCAAAAAAACTCATTGAGGTGGCATTACCTTTAGATGATATCAACGCTGCTGCTGCTCGGGAAAAGTCTATTCGTCATGGTCATCCTTCGACCCTGCATTTGTGGTGGGCAAGACGTCCTTTGGCTGCAGCCAGGGCAGTCCTTTTTGCCCAACTGGTCAATGACCCCGGAGGAAAACGCGGTTACGGCAAGTATAAAGGACAAAGCAAGGTAGACGCTCAGAGGGAGCGGGAAAGGCTTTTTAAAATCATACGGGACCTGGTGAAATGGGAAAACACCACCAACGAAAAAGTGCTGGAAAGGGCACGGGAAGAAATACGCAAATCCTGGAAAGAAACCTGTGAGCTGACCGGAGAAAATCCCGAAAAAATGCCCCCATTTCTTGATCCTTTTGCCGGGGGGGGATCTATCCCGTTAGAAGCTCAGCGGCTGGGTTTGGAGGCCCATGCTTCCGACTTGAACCCGGTTGCCGTGATGATCAACAAAGCGATGATCGAGATCCCGCCAAAATTTGCAGGAAGAAAACCGGTTGGTCCGATACCTTCAAAAGAAGAGGATAAACAGATCGGTTTTAGTGAAAAAGACTGGAGCGGTGCAAAGGGTCTTGCAGAGGATGTGAGACGATATGGCCACTGGATGCGGGATGAGGCGTTTAAAAGAATCGGACATCTTTATCCGCAGGTGGATTTGCCCAAAGAATATGGCGGCGGTAAAGCGACTGTGATTGCATGGCTTTGGGCACGGACCGTAAGAAGTCCGAACCCGGCTGTCAATGGTGTTCATGTGCCTCTTATTTCCAATTTTTTTCTTTCCACCAAAAAGAGAAAAGAGGCATGGGTGCATCCGGTTGTTGAGGAAGATCATTATTATTTTACCGTCAAAACCGGCAAGCCTGAAAAATCCGAAGAGATAAAAAGAGGCACCAAATTAAGCCGTGGGGCCAACTTTCAGTGCTTGTTAACCGGAGTACCG
>CAYZJH010000074.1:0-18011 GCA_964478625.1 uncultured Desulfobacteraceae bacterium | reverse complement strand
GACCTTCGGGTTATGAGCCCGACGAGCTACCAGACTGCTCCACCCCGCATCAGCTGTTTTGTTTATAAAAATACTTTATAAGGAAAAGTTATAGAAATGTCAAGACGTTTGTCTGCAAAATGAAGAAAGAAATTCAATGACACGACACCGCTCTTTATGATTGGATTTTTCTTCAGGAATATGGATCAGAATTCTTTTGGATCTTCCGGTTTGCCCAAATTTAATCTCGATGCTCGATTTGGGAATTTTAAGGCATTTGGCCAGCAAATCAATACAGGATTTGTTGGCGGCTCCTTCCACAGGTGGTGCGGTAATCTTAATTTTTAATGCATCATTGTAAACCCCAACAATACGATTCTGACCGGAACGGGGTTGGACCAAAATATTGATCAGAATTCCTTCGGGCCCTTCTTTGAAAAATGCGGATGGGTAAACGACCAATTTTAAAGACTGTCCCTGATAATCTTCAAGTTACGCTGTTTTTGATGGTGTTAATGATCCTAGATGACGAAATGTCTTCGGTAACAGGAATGAGTCTCACTGTACCTCCGTGCTTTTCCACCAGTTGACGGCCAAAGACTTCTTCTGTGCTGTAGTTACTCCCTTTTGTTAAAACATCCGGACGAATCATATCGATCAGATTTAAAAGCTCCTCTGAGGAAAACACCACCACAAAGTCCACCGAATCGAGAGCACTCAGAATTCTGACCCGGTTGTTTTGGCTAATAATGGGTCTTCCGGGGCCTTTGAGTTTTCTAACGGACAAATCGTCATCGATGGCAATAATAAGAATGTCCCCGAGTCTTTTGGATTCGGACAAAAACCGGATATGTCCCTGGTGAAGCAGGTCGAAACAACCGTTCGTCAAAACAATTCGGTTTCCTTTTTTGCGAAGATCGAAAACCAGTTCCTTTAGCTCGCCAACGTCCTTATATTTGAAAGACAGCCCAAAACCATCAGATGCCAGCGCTGATGCCAGTTCCTTTGGGGAGACCGTAGCCGTTCCGATTTTTCCGACCACAATACCTGCAGCTGTATTGGCCAATGAAGCAGCCTGCTGAAAATCGGCACCTGTAGCAAGCGCAAGGCCAAGAACCGCCAAAACCGTATCCCCTGCACCGGATACATCAAACACCTGTTTTGCCTCAGTATGGATCCGAAATGGCGGAGCACTTTTTTCAAACAGAACCATACCGTCTTTACCACAGGTAATCAGAAGCTTTTCCAATTTTACTCTCTCAAGAATTATATTGGCCGATTGAAATAAAGAATGATCATCGGTTATTTCCACACCGGAGGCCAGTGACGCTTCTTTCATGTTGGGGGTTATCAGGGTAAAACCGGAATATTTTGTAAAATCAAGCCCCTTTGGGTCTGCAATAATCATCTTTTTGCTGTTTCTGCCAATGTCCATAATCTTTGATAAAAGCGGCCTTGTCAGAGTTCCCTTTCCATAATCGGATACCAAGATAATGTCATTTTGAGGTATTTCATTTTCCAGGATGTTCACCAGCAGTTCATAGGTATTCCGGGTGATTTCTTTCCGGGTTTCCCTGTCGATTCTCAAGACATGCTGGTTGGATGCAATAATTCTGGTTTTTCGGGTTGTGGAACGCTGTGGATCTTGAATGATCCCTTCAATACCCACATTGAGCTTTTTTAACATGTCAAGCAGAAGATTCCCATCGTAGCCGGTTCCAACAACACCAGCAGCAGAAACATCGGCTCCAAAAGCTACAAGGTTATGAATCACATTGCCGGCTCCACCAAGGGTAAATTCCTCGCGACTGACCTCGACAATTTGTACCGGAGCTTCCGGAGATATCCGCTCCGCATAACCCCAAAGGTATTCATCGATCATAAGATCCCCGATTACCAAAATTTTACACCGGGAAAACCGTTCCGGATCAAAACTGTATTGTGCAACCATGATTGTATTTATTCCGAAGAAGATACCGTGTTAGGAATATGATTTTTGATCAGTTCCCTTAAAAATTTAGGAGGGCGTACCACTCTGCCTTTAGGATCCATAAAAGCATGTTTTGTATAGCCGGTGGTCAAAAGTTTTTCATCAGTCTTGCTGTAAACCTCATAGTCAAATTTCATGCCCGCCTTTATCTCGATATCAAGCGTCGTTTGAATTATCAGGATATCATCATAGTGAGCCGGAGCTAAAAATTTGCAAAAGGCTTCAGAAACCGGAAGAAAAATACCCTTGTCTTCAAGACTTTTATAAGGAAGGCCCCAGGAACGGATCATTTCCGTGCGGCCGATTTCAAACCATCGAAGGTAATTACCATAATAAGCGATTCCCATTTTGTCCGTATCGCCATAAATCACTCTATAGGTTGTTTGATGTCTCAACATACCCTTAAATCCGCCCTATAAGGATAAAAACGCTTTTTTCATGATTTGTTTTACCTGGTCATAATCAGTTGTAACGGGAATCTCCGGATATTCATCAATCACATTTTGCGGCGGACAGAAAAGAATGCCCATGTCAGATTCTTTTAACATATTGATATCATTATATGAATCACCCAATGCAATCACTTTGAATTCCAGCGACCTTAACGCCTGAACCGTTCTTTTTTTACCTTCCACCTGGCGGAGTTTATATCCGATAACAGAGTTGTCTTCCGCCACCTCAAGTGAATGGCAAAACAGGGTCGGATAACCCAACTTTTTCATCAGGGGTCCGGCAAACTGAACAAAAGTATCCGATACCACAATCACCTGTGTTTGGGTTCTCATCCAGTTCAAAAAATCCAAGGCTCCCGGCAACGGTTCCATTTTATGGATCACATCTTGAATATCCTTTAATTTCAGATTGTTTTCCTTTAATATATTCAACCGCTTTTTCATCAACACATCATAATCTGAAATATCCCGGGTTGTGAGTTTCAGTTCTTCAATACCGGTTTTTTTTGCCACATTAATCCAGATTTCTGGCACAAAAACGCCTTCCAGGTCCGAACAAACAATATGCATTAGGTTTCTCCGTTTATTCTTCGTCGTTTTCATCTTCAATGCGAATCAAAGTCGGTGGGTGACTGATGACATTCAAAAGAGCGATTTCATTCAAAGCCTGGTTCATTGAAGCTTCTTCAGCTCTGTGCGTCAACATGACAATGGGAACCGAACCTTTTTGTTTTCTTCCTTTTTGCTGAACTGATTTGATACTGATATTATGGTTTCCCAGTATTCCGGAAATTTTTGACAAAACACCGGGCTGGTCCAAGGCTGAAAAACGGATGTAATAATGGGTTGAAATCCGCTCGATGGGGATTACCGGGATTTGTTGAATATTTTGCATTTGATAGGCCAAGAGTGGAACCCGGCCGGTACTTCCGCTTAAAATATTGCGGGCGATATCGACAATATCACTGACAACCGCACTTGCCGTAGGCATCATTCCTGCACCATGACCTGAAAGAAAAAGGTCTCCCACAGCATCACCGGAGATCGTTACGGCATTCAATGATCCTCTGACACTCGACAAAATATTATCAGATGCGATCATTGTGGGGTGAACCCTGGCCTCGATACCCTTATCCCGTATTTTGCTGATGGCCAATAGTTTGATGCAAAAACCGAATTCTTCGGCAAACCTTATGTCTAAAGGTGTTATTTTGGATATCCCTTCAATATAAATATCCTTGAAATTGATTTTCATACCGAAAGCCAGGGATGATAAAATAGCAAGTTTGTGAGCCGTATCAAATCCTTCAATATCCATTGTGGGATCAGCTTCAGCAAATCCACTGGCTTGGGCATCGGCCAAAGCAGACTCAAAGGGAATACCTTCTTCACTGATTTTGGACAGGATATAATTACATGTTCCGTTTAAAATACCGGTCATGGCTAAAATATGGTTTCCCACCAAAGATTCCCGTAAAAGTTTGATGATCGGCATGCATCCGCCTACGCTAGGTTCGAACGCAAGGTCGACACCGTGCTCATAAGCTGACTGAAAGATCTGTTGTCCCTGATTTGCCAAAAGAGCTTTGTTTGCCGTCACTATGTGTTTTCCATTTTCCATGGCTTTGAATATCAATTCTTTGGCAACGGTCTGGCCACCGATCATTTCCAGGACAATATGGATGTTCGGATCATTGACAATGGTGAAGGCGTCGGTTGTAAACACACCCTTTTCCAGGTCAACATTTTGGGTGCGGCTGACATCAATGTCCGCAACACGTTTCAAACATACAGGCACCCCAACCCGTGAACGAATCAAATCCTGATTTTTGATGAGCAGACGAACAACACCTTCGCCCACCGTCCCCATACCCAAAAGCCCCACATTGATTTCCTGCATGAACAACTCCGGTAAGTAACCCAACTGGGGTATTTAATTCATAATTTTGCGTATTCCACGCACAGCCTGATTGATACGCTGGTTGTTTTCAATAAGCGCAAAACGGACATAGTCATCACCATACTCACCAAACCCAAGTCCGGGTGAAACAGCCACATGGGCTTCTTTGATAAGGAACTTGGAAAACTCGACAGAGCGCATATGAGCGAATTGTTCGGGTATTTTTGCCCACACAAACATGGTTCCCAAAGGAGGTTTGATATGCCATCCGACACGTTCAAGCCCGTTTATAAGCGCATCCCTTCTCGTTTTGTATATGTCGCATATTTCAGAAACGCATTCCTGTGGACCGTTTAAGGCAATAATAGACGCAATCTGAATGGGCTGAAACACTCCATAATCTAAGTAGCTTTTAATCCGGCTCAAGGCAAAGATAGTCTCTTTATTTCCAACACAAAAACCTACACGCCAACCGGGCATATTATAACTTTTGGAAAGAGAAAAAAATTCCACACCCACATCTTTTGCCCCGTTAACCTGAAGAAAACTCGGGGCCTTATAGCCGTCAAAAGTCAAATCGGCATAGGCAAAATCATGAATCACCATAATATTGTGTTCTTTTGCATATTCCACAATTTTCTCAAAAAAATCCAGTTCAACCACCTCGGTCGTGGGGTTATGAGGATAACAGATAATCAGTACTTTGGGTTTAGGCCAGGTTTGGCGGGTGGCTGACATGAGATTTTCAAAAAAATCATGATCCGGTCCTACAGGAATTCCCCGGACATCCCCACCGGAAATAATTGCCGAATATGGGTGAATCGGGTAGGTCGGGTTTGGGGTAAATACCACATCTCCGGGTCTGATGGTGACCAAAATAAGGTGGCTGAGCCCTTCTTTCACACCGATCGTCACAATGGCTTCGGTTTCGGGATCAATGTCCACATCATACCGCCGTTTATACCAATCTGAAATGGCCATACGAAGCTTGGTAATGCCCTTTGAGGCAGAATAGCGATGATTGTGCGGTTTCCTGGCCGATTCCGTCAGTTTATCCACGATATGCTCTGGCGTAGCAAGATCAGGATTACCCATTCCAAGATCGATAATATCGATCCCTGCACGTCTAGCTTCCATTTTGATTTCATTCACTCTTGCAAAAACATAGGGCGGCAGACGGTCCAACCTTGAAAATTGTGTCATGGAACACCTCTTTCCCAATAAATTTTTATAAGTAAAGATAATTTAATTACAATAGGATGGGGTCAATGTCAAAAAATTTGTTTTGACATTTAAAACAAATCATTCTAATTTCTTTGAAATACGGGTGATATAAAGCATATTAACGGGAGAGGATTATGGACAAATCGCTGACCTATGCGGATGCGGGAGTCGATATTGATAAGGCAAATGATTTTGTCGGTATCATTAAAAATATTGTTAAAAAGACCCCCAGAACCGGCGTTATGAGTGAAATAGGAGGTTTTGGAGGATTGTTCTCATTAAATACAGGCATGTACGAAAGACCTGTTCTTGTGAGCTCCACCGATGGTGTAGGCACTAAACTCAAAATCGCTTTCATGATGGATAAGCACGATACCGTCGGTATCGATCTGGTGGCCATGTGCGTCAACGACATTGCGGTTCAGGGGGCAAAGCCACTCTTTTTTCTGGATTACCTTGCCATCGGGAAATTAGATACCCAAAAAGCGGTCGACATTGTCAATGGAATTGCCGATGGCTGTTGCCAGGCCAACTGCGCATTGATTGGAGGAGAAACTGCTGAGATGCCCGATATGTATGCACCCGGAGAGTATGATCTCGCCGGGTTTACCGTGGGTATCGTCGATAATGATAAAATCGTGGACGGCTCTGAAATAAGTGTCGGCCACAGGCTGATCGGTATTGGGTCAAGCGGCCTCCATAGCAACGGATTTTCGTTGGTTCGAAAAATCTGCTTTGATCTCCTTAAATTGAAAATTGACACTTATGTTCCGGAATTCGGCAAAACACTTGGAGAAGAGTTGCTGACCCCCACCCGAATTTATTCCGAAACAATCCGAAATTTAATACGTGACATTCCTGTCCACGGCCTGGCCCATATCACCGGCGGCGGAATCGTGGACAATATTATACGGGTGATTCCGGATGCCTGTGATGTGCTTATCCGTTCAAAAAGCTGGGAAATACCTCCTGTTTTTGAATTTCTGAAAAAAGCCGGAAACATATCCGACGAAGAAATGTTACGCACTTTCAACAACGGAATCGGTATGATCGCCGTGGTTCCGGAAAAATTTGCCGATGAAATCATCCACCGGCTCAGGGCAATGGATGAAAAATGCTATTTGATTGGAGAAATTGTTGAAAGAAAACAGCAAACCCCTAGAATTCAATGGGCATAAAACATGCCGGATTCAAACTCAAACAATGCTAAGCCAATAAAACACAACCCTATCCTCCCTGTAAAACACTCTGTCATTGGAAAGGTTTTTAACCCGATAATGGCGGTTTTGAAATGGATTACCAAGGGCTGCGAAAAAGAATCTATCTGCCGTTCATGAATCAGAAAACCCTGATGCACCCGTGAGGTGCGGAAAACATATGACTTTACTACCAGCTTTTTTTGCTTTTTTTATAAGCCTACTGCTGACACCCATTGTGCGTGCCGTTGCAGTTAAAAGAAATTGGATCGCCATGCCTAGAAAGGAGCGGTGGAGTAAAAAACCCACCGCCTTATCCGGTGGCATTGCCATTTATCTGGCTGCTGCAATTCCTCTTTTTTATTTTGCAGATTTCAACACTCTGGTTCCACACCTGGCCTTAGATAACATATCTCCTGAACTTCCTGATATTAATGCCGTTATCTTTCTTGGAATGACTTTAATATTTATTTTAGGCCTTCTGGACGACTTCATTCATATTAAACCGCATACCAAACTGGTCGGTCAAATTTTAGTGGCGTCCATAGTCACTTTTCTGGGAGTAAGGCTCAACTGGTTTGTTTCTCTTACCGGAGATACCATTGTTACCATTTTCTGGATAGTCGGAATCACCAACGCATTTAATCTGATAGACAATATGGATGGCCTATGTGCCGGAGTAGGTTTAATTGCCGCATGCTACCTGGCTTTACTTTTCAATGGAATCTCAATGGAAGCCCACCTTATTGCATTGATTTTGGCCGGAGCCACGGGTGGTTTTCTGATTTACAATTTCAATCCGGCTTCCATTTTTATGGGTGACTGCGGAAGCCTTCTCATTGGCTTTACTCTTTCCGTTCTCTGTCTTTTCCTTTCAGGTGACCCGGCGGTTAACCAATTGGCCTGGTATGCGGTGCCTGTTTTACTTTTAATGGTTCCGATACTCGACACCACCATGGTAACGATCATTCGATTACTGAGCGGACGAAAAGCATCTGTTGGAGGAAAAGACCACACCTCACACCGCCTTGTCCTTATCGGGTTTTCAGAAAAAAAAGCCGTGCTGTTTCTATATGGCGTGGGAGCAATTTCCGGTTTTTCAGCACTTTTTGTCAGCCGCAGCGATACTTTTACTTCTCCTGCTGTCATCATTCCTTTGATCCTTTCAATTTTGCTCATGGGAATTTATCTTTCTCAAATTAGGGTTTACAAAGAAAAAGAGTTCTGTATTCTCAGAGGAAAGGTCTATACACCCATTCTGATAGAGCTGACATTTAAGCGCCAGATTCTTCTGGTTATTTTGGACCTTTGCCTGATCTCATTTGCCTATTATTTATCTTATCGGTTACGGTTTGGCTCAGAATCCTTTCCGGTTTATTTCAAAATTTTTTTAAAAACCCTTCCTGCAGTCATAGCCTGTAAATTGATCGCATTTTTCACCATAGGGATATACCGCGGAATCTGGCGTCATTTAAGTACTAATGATGTATATGTTCATCTTAAGGCTTCCTTGTTGGCCTCGGTTTTGTCCTTTGCGGTCATAATCTATATTTACAGGTTTGAAGATTTCTCTAAAGGCCTTTTTGTTATTGACTTTATGCTGACTACAGGACTTCTTTTGGGCACCAGGGGTTCTTTTCGTATTTTTCTGGACACCATGAAAAGACGAACCAAGTCCGGTAAACCGGTAATTATCTATGGTGCGGGTCAGGGGGGAGAAATTCTGTTAAGGGAAATTCTGAACAACAAAAATATCGAATTGGCTCCAATCGGCTTTATTGACGATGATGTTTTAAAAACAGGAAAAAAGCTTCTGGGGTATACCGTTTTGGGCACCTTTAAAGATATGAAAAAAGTATGTGAAAAATATTCTGTCGCTGGTGTTTTGAAATCATTTAATCACGACACCCCTGACAATCAAAAAAAAGTGGTTCAATTTTGCAAAAAACACAACCTTTTTTTAAAGCAGTTTTCCGTTTGTTTGAATGATGTGGAGATGGAAAGTTCTCAAACACATCATAAGAATTGATAAAATAAAGAATAAAATCATGAATGTTCTCGGTATTGAAAGTTCCTGCGATGAGACTGCGGCGGCAGTAGTTGTAGATGGCCAACATATTTTATCCTCCGTGGTGGCCTCTCAGGTCACCATACACGGCCCCTTCGGTGGCGTAGTACCGGAGCTGGCTTCCAGGAAGCATATGGAAGCGGTGATACCGGTTGTGGAGGAAGCCGTTTTAAAATCCGGCCTTAAAAAAGATGAATTGGATGCCGTGGCCGTTACACAAGGACCAGGTCTTGTGGGTGCACTCCTTGTGGGATTTTCATTTGCAAAATCCTTTGCCTATGCCCTTGGAAAACCATGGGTGGGAGTCAATCACCTGGAAGCTCATTTGAATTCCGTATTTTTAGAGCCTGATCCACCACCTTTCCCTTTTATTTCACTGCTGGTCTCCGGAGGGCATACCGCCATATATGATGTGGACTCTCACACCACGACAAAACTTCTAGGCCAAACTCGTGACGATGCCGCAGGAGAAGCTTTTGACAAAGTAGCCAAAATGCTGGGCCTGGGATATCCGGGCGGAGCCATTATCGACAGGCTTTCATTAAACGGAAATCCTCAAAAGATTCAATTTCCCAGGGCTTATCTTGACAAAGACGGCTATGACTTCTCATTTAGCGGTATCAAAACCGCTGTCAGCCGATACATTCAAACCCATGACCAACAGGGTCAGAATCAAATTGCCGATATCGCCGCAGCTTTCCAGGAAGCCGTTGTTGACGTTCTTTGCTTTAAGCTGATCCATGCGGCGGTCAGCAAAGGATATCGCCATATCAGCATTGTGGGAGGTGCAGCAGCCAATAGCAGGCTAAGACAAAAAGTGCAGCAGGAAGCAGAAAAAAATCAACTGATCCTGCATGTTCCCTCTCTTTCACTTTGCGGCGACAATGCAGCCATGGTGGCCGCTGCCGGATATCATCGGCTTTTAAACGGGGAAATCGGGTCCATGGATGCCGATGTTTTCTCCAGAGCCGCTGTCCCCAATTTTTGACAACCATTTGCCTTTTACCCTGAAAATACGTTTAACCGAATCCATATATTTGCGAACGAACCGATCTTTATCCTGAACTTTTCTTTTCAATATTTCAAACGCACGGATCATTTTCGGGCCAGGATGGCAAATAAGCGCAATATCAATATCAGCTTCAAAGATTTTCTCCATGGCCAGGTCAAAATCGTAATATTTTTCGATGGCTCCCATATCCAGGTCATCGGTCATCACCAGGCCTTCAAAACCAAGACGGTCTCTTAGCATATCCTTTGCAATTACGACTGAAAGGCTGGCCGGCCAATCTTTGTCAATCTTTTCATAGCGAATGTGAGACAGCATGATTCCGGTGACCTTTCTTTCAACCGCTGTTCTAAACGGCAGAAGGTCAAACTGTTCAAGTTCTTTTATACTCAAATCAGATACCGGTAAATCCAGATGGGAATCGAGAGTCGTTCGGCCGATTCCGGGAAAATGTTTTGCCACCGCCATGACCCCGCCATTCTGAAGACTTTCAATGACGGCTCCCCCCAGCAGGGATACCCATTGAGGATCCGGCCCGAACATCCTGCCGGCCATAATACTCTTATATCCCTCGGGAGCAACATCCATAACCGGGGCCATATTCATATTAATTCCTGTCAATTTAAGTTCCCGCGCGGTTATTTCTCCGAATGCGGTTGCATCTTCCACACCCTGCATTGAAGGATTTCCCGGAAACCGGGTAAAAGGCTCTTTCAGACGGGCCACTAAACCGCCTTCCTGGTCTATTGAAATAAAGAGCGGGGGTTGTCCGCAGGATTCGGCATAGGATTGAACCGAACTGCACAATTCTTTTAGCTGCCTGGGTGATATGATATTTCTCGAAAAAAGGATAATTCCACCCACTTTTAAGGAATCAATATAATATTGCAATTCGGGGGTAAGATCATGTCCGTCAAAACCGACCATCAATCGTTGCCCCGCCAGTTGATCATCTGATAATCTGTATGAGTTCATGTTAATTTGAGCGTCAACCTTCCATTAATTAAGAGTATTATGGGCAGGCAGTGAACAAAAAGCAGCTTGCCTGTCCCGTTTTTCCTCTTTTCCGCTTAATTCCGAGTCTTCAAATCCGTTTATTCCTGATACCACTTCCCCTGTTCCCGCCCCCTGTTTTCTGTTCACAACCGGCTGTTTTATTATTTGTTAAGCTGATATTTTTTCACTGCCTCCCGATGATCATCATAAGTGGTAGAAAAAAAATGAGTTTTATCCTTTTTGGAGACAAAATATAAATATTGAGTTTTCAAAGGAAAAAGAGCAGCCTCCAACGAAGCTTTACCCGGATTGGCAATAGGGCCCGGAGGAAGTCCGTTGCTGGTATATGTGTTATAAGGAGTCGGTGTGGTTAAATGGTCTCGGGTCAAATTTCCATCAAAATTCTCCAATCCATAAATAACGGTCGGATCACTTTGAAGTCGCATATTTTTTTTTAAGCGGTTATGAAAAACCGAGGACACCAGAGGACGCTCCTCCTCAATTCCGGTCTCTTTTTCAATAATCGATGCCAAGGTAACAATTTCGTGAATGGAAAATGGTAGATCCGAAGGCCGATTTTCCCACATAGGATGGAATATGCTCTGAAATCTTTTTGCCATGACGGATAACATTTTTCCGGCTGAAACATCTTTTGAAAAAAAATAAGTGTCCGGAAACAAGTACCCCTCCAGGTTTTCCGCACGGATTCCAAGTCGTTCAATAAAATCGGAATCGTTTGCAATTTTTAAAAATTCAGTACCGTTCACAAGGCCTTGTTCATCCAACAGTGCGGCGATCTGGCTGAGGGTAAAGCCTTCGGGGATCGTCACCCGATACAGGTAGACTTTTCCCTCCACAAGAGTTTCCAGCAGTATTTCCGGTGGCATGGATGCGGAAAGCAGATATTCACCCGCTTTGACACTTCGATCAAATCCCATGACCCGGGCAATGAGCTTAAATTTGACCGGATCATGAATTATTTTTTTCTCATGCAAAATTTGGGTGACCGAAGCAAAACTTTGCCCTGAACCGATCAATACCATTTGCGGCACTGCATTTTTTGAAGCAGGCTCCTTATAATAAAAATAGAGTTCCTGGTAGACCGCAAATAAAAAGGATGCCATGATAAACAAGATAATTGATGATATATAAAAAACCTTTTTCAATTGTTGATTCACCTGATTAATCGAAAAATTGTACCGGAAAAAAATTTCCCTGTTCAAAAAACCGGGTCACCCCTCAGACCGTCAAGACTGAACCCGTGAACCTGTTTGCCTTTCCCTGCGTGGATGGATGCAATTTGCACCAACTACTATCACAGACCATGACCATAAGACAAGGTGTTAAGATGGCAACGATTTTTTATCTTTTTTTTCTTTGATTTTAAAGCCGACACCAAATCAAGGGTTAAATTTCAATAGGGATATATTGACATGACCGATACCTCGAGTTTATTTTCAAAAAAACATACGTAACGGTAACCATTTAAAAGAGAAAAAAACATTTAACAAAATGAAAAAAGACCCAAAGGAAAAATATCGCGGCTTTGAACAAGGACCTATTCGTCCGCCAAGCGAGGCATACAGCCTCCTGATACGGGTGACCCGAAATTGCCCATGGAATTTTTGTACTTTCTGCCCTGTTTATAAAGACAGCCCTTTTTCTGTTCGCCCGGTGGAACATGTTCTTCAAGATATTGATATGGTTGCCCATCATGTGGAAAACCTTCGCAAAAGCGCGGATTCGAGCGGCATTATCGATCGCTTCACGGTAAACGAATTGGCCCGGAAAGTTCCCATTGATGAATCTCAGGCTTTTAATGCGGCCATGCACTGGTTTTCGGGTGGGATGCGTTCCATATTTATTCAGGATGCCAACAGCCTGATCATTCCACCTTCGGACATGATCAACATATTGAAACACCTGAAAAAACAATTTTACTGGGTGGAACGTATTACCTCCTATGCCAGATCCCATACCATTGCCAGAATAAAAGACGAAGATCTTTCCGCCATGGCCAGTGCCGGCCTGAACCGAATTCATATCGGAATGGAATCCGGGTCGGACAGGGTGCTTAAAATGGTTAAAAAGGGAGTCACCAAAGCAACGCACATCAAAGCCGGCTTGAAAGTTAAAAAAGCCGGAATGCAATTATCCGAGTATGTCATGCCGGGTTTGGGCGGAAAACAATATTCGGAAGAGCATGCCCTGGAAACCGCGGATGCCTTGAACCGGATCGATCCGGAGTTTATCCGGTTGCGGTCTCTTGCGATTCCTAACAGGGTGCCCCTTTTTGATGAGTGGGAATCCGGGACATTTGAAAAATGCACAGACATTGAAACTGCTAAAGAAATCCTGATTTTTATCAAGGCACTGGATGGTATTAACAGTAAAATCAAAAGTGACCACATTCTAAATCTTTTTGAAGAAATTGAAGGCAATCTCCCTGAGGACAAGGAAAAAATGACCGGCATACTCCGAGCATTCCTTGCTATGGAACCCAATCGACAATGCCTTTTTCAGGTGGGAAGACGTCTGGGGATTTTCAAGCGGTTAAGTGATATGGACAGTCCCCGCAGAATGGCCCGTGTGGAACAGGTCTGTAAAGAACATGCGATTACCCATAAAAATGTTGACAGCGTGATCGATGAACTCATGAAAAGGTTTATATAAAAAATAAATGACATCAGACGATCCAGCATCTCCGGAAAAAACAGACCGGAAATTTGAGACGGGCAAAGTATTCGGCTTGTCACTCTGCCATTTCATACACGACATTTACACCAGTTTTCTGGCTCCTGTTTTGCCATTGTTGATCCAGAAGTTATCGCTTTCTTTGACACAGGCCGGGTTTTTAACGACCATCATGCAGATTCCTGCGCTGATGAATCCCTATATCGGAGCGTTGGCAGATCGTTTTAATGTCCGATATTTTATAATTCTCACACCGGCTGCAACCGCAATCCCCATGAGTTTAATCGGACTGGCACCCAATTATGGAACACTTTTACTGTTGTTATTTGTAACCGGTGTCAGCATGGCCATTTTTCATGTGCCCATGCCGGTTATGATCGCTCGTTTTTCAGGGCCGAGCATAGGAAAAGGCATGAGTTTTTATATGGTAGGCGGAGAACTGGCCAGGACCTTGGGGCCCCTGGCAGCCGTGGCATGTGTTGCTGTTTTCGGACTTGAAGGCTATTATCCTACCATGATTTTCGGTGTTTTGGCATCCGTGTGGCTTTTCTTTCGATTTGGGGAAATACCTCAACCTTCCCACAAAACCAAAAGAGAATCATTGCGCGTTGTATGGAAACAAATCCGATATTTCATGGCACCATTGATCGCCATTCTGTTTGCACGAGGATTCATGCATGCTTCCATGACTGCTTTTTTACCCACATTTTTGGAACAGGAAACCGGGAACCTCTGGTTGGCCGGTATCGGATTGACCATTTTTGAAGGAACCGGAGTCATTGGAGCCCTTACCACCGGAGTTCTAAGTGATCGGTTCGGAAGACGGCAACTGCTTTTATTTTCCCTTTTGGGCGCACCCATCGGGCTTTTCCTTTTTGCTGTTACATCCGGTGGTTTTCGTTTTGCCATGCTGGTTGTCACAGGGTTTACCATCCTTTCCACAACACCTGTGATGTTGGCCCTGGTACAGGAAAAATCAAAAAACAATCCGGCTGTAGCCAACGGCCTTTTCATGATGTCCTCATTTTTAGCACGCTCAGCCGTCGTTGTTGTGGTGGGATGGTTTGGGGATATGGTCGGTTTAAAAGCAACTTACATCATCAGTGCTGTTATGGGACTTATTGCCATTCCTTTTATCTTCAGACTTCCTGAAAAATAAGCCTGATCATGCAAGTCTCTTTAAAATTGTGTTGATAGCATCCTCAGCGGCTTCCTGGATATCACTGCTTACTTTTCCTTTCAAAAACGAGTTGATCCTTGAAATCGTCCGTCTGTCTCCCATTTCACCGAGAACATAAAACATGTCCCCTTTTACCGGATCTTCAAAATCCGAAAAACTTTCCCACAAACATTTTTCCAAAGGCACGGCAAGTGAGCGGTTCCGGAATACCATTTCCTCAACAGCAGCCATAGCTCCTAATCTTACAGTCCAGTTATGGTGTGTTAACAGCCTTATAAAATTCGGGAAAATCATTCCTTTACCGACCATCATCTCTGCCACTTTCCAGGCAAATCCTTCACTGAGCATCTTTTTCAATGATTCTGAACTGAGCTGCGCCGGATCACGATTTTCAAGAACTCTGAGGATTTCATTTAAATTAACATTACCAGTCCAGCTGAATGATTCATCCATAAAAACCGCAGGAACCGACCGCACTCCTCTCTCAGAGGCTTTTTCCGGAAAAAGCGCCGCGTCAATAATCGAAACCCGGATCAGGTCACTTGCAAATGGAAGAGCAATGAAAGTCTTTACGGTCAAAGGGCAAAAGGGACACCCCGGAGCGATAAATATGTCAAATGAAGCGGTTGCTTCCAACCCGTCCAACCTTTGGATCATTTCAGCCGAAAGCTTACTCTTGCTTTCATTTGCCGACATTTTCAATGCTGTCAGAAAAGGCTCCAGTTCCTGTCCCAGCGGTATCGCATGGTAATGGAGAGATTTTCCGACAACAATTGCCGGAAGCAATGCCTCATCATCTGTCTTTTCATTTTTGATTTGAACACAGGGCAGAAGATCAGACAACATCTCTGAAAATTCCTGTAATTTTTCAGATTGCGAGCTGTTATCCGCCTTGAGGACAATTGGGATTTTTTTTTCGCCGAACTCAAGGTTGAAATTTTCGATGAGTCGATTTTCAAAAGGTGTCATTTTTCCAATGTTAATGCTTTTTTACATACGCTGCCGCTTCCAACCCGGCGACACATCCTTCCCCGACAGCTTTGGCTACCTGCCAGGGGGGACCACAGATATCACCTGCCGCAAAGACTCCCGGAATATTGGTTTCCTGCTTTTTATTGGTAACGATATATTTGAAGTTTTCCGGATCAAGTGAAACACCCAGTTTGGATGCAAGTTCCAAGGCACCTTTGGCTCCAAGTTCTATAAAAATACCATCAACACTTAAACTCTCACCATTGTCCAGAATAACCCGTTCAACACCGCTATTCCCTTCGATAGCCTTGACCCATCGCTCGGGGTGCATGATAACATCACTCTGCTCCACCTGGTTTTTGAGAGCATCACTGACCAGAAGTTCCTGACAAACCAAATGAACCTGCTCAGCTATCAGTAAAAGTGTCATGGCTCCGGACGCGGCAGCACTTTCGTTACCCACCATGACAACCTTTTGACCTTTAAAAAATCCGCCGTCACAATCAACACAGTAACTGACACCTTTTCCCAGAAATTCTTTTTCTCCGGGCACATTCAACCGGTTTCTGGAAATTCCCATCGATAAAATCAATGCCTTAGCCTTCAGTATTTTTTCAGACTCAATGGTTACGGAAAATCGTCCACTCTTATCGCTATCAATATCCAAGACATCTTCTTCGTAAAAGACAGCGCCGGCCCGGATTGCCTGCTGTTTTCCCTGCTCAAGCAATTCATTGCCCATCATTTTGTTGTCCATACAGCAATAGTTTTCCAGATGTGCCCGATTAATGGAGCTGTTTTTCAGCTTTCCCAATACAGCAACGTCAGTTTTACGACGTGCCGCATGAAGAGCCGCCTGGAGTCCGGCAGGTCCAGATCCGATAATGATAATGTCATGCTCAATTATGTCCTTGTGCATTTACACCTCCTCGAACAAAGAGTGCCTGAACAAAGCTTTCCTTTTTTCGTCCTTGATTTCCATGATCGGACAAAATTTATATTTTAAATTTTAGGGGCACTGAGAACGGTTCCCGCATTTTTTTAAACCTTCAGGGATATCACAATCTTGATCAGGCACTTATTCTGAAACATCTTAAATGACCGTTAATACCCCACCCTTCCGGACGTAGGAAGGTTCCGATTAACATTTATACATTAAGTCTTTTGATGGCGTTAGCAAGAAGGGTTTTCAGCCCGACCACCTCCACTGGAACCGGAAACGGACTTTTGTTCTGAACAATACTGTCGGTAACAATAATTTTTGACACCGGAAATGAGGAAATTCTGCCCAGGCTTTCACCGACAAATAAACCGTGAGTGGCGACAAGAATCATTTCAGGCCTGCATTTTTGGGCCATGAGAGCTTCCATTGCCCTGATCATCGTACCCGCTGTACTGATCATGTCATCAACGAGTATCGGACAACAACCAGATACATCCCCAACAATATTTCTGATGGTTACCTTTTCCCCGCTTTCCCGAACTTTATAGATATATGCCACCGGAATATCCAGTAAATCGGCAAAAGCATTGGCGAGTTTTGCGGCACCTAAATCCGGAGCAACGAGAACCGGTTTATCCGGCAGAAACTTTTTTAAAGTTTCTGCAATCAATTCAATGGCAGACAGGTGCTCAACCGGTACAGAAAAAAAACCTTCCAGCGTGGGCTTATGAAGATCAACCGTAATAATTTGGTCTAACCCGGATGAGAGAATATCGGCCACAACACGTCCTCCAACAGGCTCCCCCTGGGCACTTCTTCGGTCCTGCCTGGCGTAACCCAGGTAAGGAATCACCCCCGTAATGTGAGTGGCTCCCGATCGCTTTGCTGCATCTGACAGCAAAAGAAGTTCCAATAAATTTTCGGCCACAGGCGGACTTGTGGGCTGGATCAAATAGACATGAAAACCCAAAAGATCTTCGGAAATCTCAACATGGATCTCTCCGTCAGGAAAACTCCCGATATTGCATTTTCCAAGGTTTGTATTCAAAACCTGTGCAATTTCGTTTGCCAGAAGCGGATTTGCCCTGCCTGATAAAAGTATGGGGTTCATCATTCCAATCTCCCTGCTTAATGGCTTTGAAATTCAGACTCGAATCAGAACCGACCTGATAGGAAAAAAAGCCTTTCATCAGATCGCCGACGTTTTATCTAGCATTTCATGTACTTTGCCGACCAGAGTTTTAACTGAAAAAGGTTTCTGAAGATACTCGACATCTTCTTCTATCACGCCGTGATGAGCGATCACATTGGCCGTATATCCCGACATGAACAGGGTTTTGATTTCAGGACGGCCGGTCGTAATCCGATCTTTCAATTCCTTGCCGTTAATTCCGGGCATTACGACATC
>CAYZJH010000073.1:0-18315 GCA_964478625.1 uncultured Desulfobacteraceae bacterium | reverse complement strand
TGCCACCTTCTCGATTTTGCCAGTACAGGAAGGCGAGTTGGTACAGGCAGAAAATGATTGCCGCAACACCCCCTGAAAGAGAATGTGGCCGTTTCGGTTTCATGAATTCAACCACCATCCGACAGCGGGGCAATAATATTTCTGTCGGTTTTTTTGTCTGCTACCATTACTTTCAACTAAAAATACACGGTCCTCACAGCTCTCAAATCTAACATGCGAGCCTGACAACTGAAAACCGGATATATTACCTATGGCAGGCCTCTTTTCTCCCTGGCGGGAATATTTGTGGATATAGGCGGGTAAGGTGTTACAGACATTTCTTTTTGGGGCACTATGGTTGATTATTTTCTTTATGTCCGAAATCGGCCACAGGGGGGTGCTGTTGAGCATCAAAGAGGTTACCGCATTGAACCTGAGTGTGATGAGATTTTGCTTTCTCATATCTTCGGCCTTGGATTTCAAAAGATCATCCTGGAAATTTTTTCCAAAATCTTTGATGACTTTCATTCCAATGCCTCCTGTCCCACACTGATTGCGAAACCTTTAAAAAAAGCCTTACCTGAAAAAACAACAATCTTTCTCATACTCAATTCACTCAGTCGCTTCTAAATTTTTTTCATTTCGCGCTGAATTGATCGGCAGTTTCTCAGGTTGTTCAAATATAAGAATCTGTCTAAAAAGAAATATACATAGGATGAGCAAATAGCATGCCGGAGAAAAACACATAAACCTATCTTGTTGATATTATAATCGATTTGTCAATATTGAATGTGGGCATCATGGCCCAATACCCATACAACTTAAATTGTTAGCCACAAGTTGATTTAACGGGTTACAAACGGGTTACAACTTGATTTAATTATCTATTTTTTTCGATTACAAAACAGATTGTAAATACAACAATAGTTGTATGGGTATAAGATCTGCAGGGTGCATATTGCTTTCGATTGTCTGGTTATCAGACAAGAACGCCATGAAATGTCCTTAACAGAAATAACAACACTAGTGTTTAAAACTTCTCTGTCCCGTGAAAACCATTGCGACATTTGCTTCATTACAAGCTTCAATGGATTGGTAATCATTTGTGGACCCACCTGGTTGCACCACACAGGATATGCCTTCTCGAATACCTACATCGACTCCGTCCCTGAAAGGGAAAAAAGCATCGCTGATCATGGCCGCACCAATGAGCCCGCCCTTTTCTTCGACTACCCGTTTATCGATCTCCTTAAGCTTATCAGTGTCTTTCAAATCGTTGTATGCGATCCCCCAGGTTTCAAAGCAGTAACGATCCGCAAGTTTTCTATAGGCTTTGTCTCTGGCAATTTCAGCAACACCAACCCGGTCCTGTTCTCCTGTTCCGATACCGACAGTTACGAGATCTTTGACATACAGGACCGAATTGGAGGTGACTCCTGATTCCACAAGCCATCCGAAGATCAGGTCATCATATTCTTGGTCCGTTGGAAGCCGATTGATCCGATACATTTTTCCCTGATATTCACATTCGGCCGGTTTCAATCCCTGTTTATTTTGAACAGAAGGCACAAAACTCCATTGAACAACCAGCCCTCCATCAATGAGACTTTTGAAATCAATATATTGCTGCCCCACAAACTGTTGCAACCGGTGAATATTGTCAATTCTGATCACCCTCAAATTTTTTTTCTTCACCAAAATATCCATAACCCCTTCTTCGTAATCAGGGGCAACCACGACTTCTGCGTATTGCTGGAAAATTGATTCGGCTGTAGCTTTGTCAAGGGATCTGTTCAAAGCGATACACCCGCCGAAAGCCGCAACCCTGTCAGCCATGTAGGCTTTATTATAGGCATCGACCAAACTGTCCGATTGGGCTACTCCACAAGGATTGTTGTGCTTAACAATAACGACCGCAGGTTTTTCAGTAAAATATCTGAGAATATTCAAAGCATTATCAGCATCGGTAATGTTAATTTTTCCCGGGTGTTTTCCAGATTGAAGAAGTTCAATATCAGAGGCAAGATACTGGCCGGGTTGAATTGTCCGTGTATTGCCCAGAATGAGATTTCCATTCACCAGCCTGAATAAAGCAGCTTCCTGACCTGGATTTTCTCCATATCGAAGCCCTTTTTTAATTCCGCCGATCTCCCAGGATACTCGTTCATAAAACAGAGTTTGTCGCTGTTTTTCATCGGAAAAAGTAATTTCCATTCTTGGGGGAAAGTTGTCTTCAACAATCGTGTGATACATCTTTTTGAGATCTTCCGCCATTTTTTGTCTCCCCTATTTATCAAAGTTTTTATATGAAAGACCCATATATTGACCTTTTCTTTCATAGTTTGTTGTGCCCGAAAGGGCATGGGTGTTACTGGATATTAAAGATTCGGCATCCCTCAATTTCCCATGTTGATCTACAAGGACATTTTAGTGAATCTTTGAATCTCATTAATTATTATAACATCCCCGAACCTCATCCAGACTCTTTTGCTGGAAAAAGTCGGCAATTTGACTGTCATAGATTGCGGTATGTGCGAAAGCTTTCTGTGCGAGACGGTACCGAAGCTCCAGCGATGTAGCTCCGCCATGCTTATCCAGTTCAGAAATTATTAAATCGTAATCGGACGGGTCCACAACCGATGCCACGCGCAAAAAGTTTTTCGCAGCCGCCCGGATCATACAGGGTCCACCGATATCAATATTTCCCCTGGCCTCTTCAACGGTGACACCGGGTTTTGAAATGGTTTCTGCAAAAGGATAAAGATTGACAATGACCATATCGATGCCGACAGCAGAGGTTCTGGCCAGATCCTGCTGGTGGGAGTCATTATATGTTTCGGTGAGAAGACCGAGATAAATTTTAAAATCAAGGGTTTTCACCAGTCCCCCCTGAGTCTCGGGTTGACCTGTGTATGCAGAGACCTGCGTGAGACACTGATCGGCCTGAGTTCCTAAAATACTTTCCAAATGTGCAAAAGTACCTCCTGTGGAAAATATTTTTATATCGGGATTAATTTTTAAAAGCCGAGGAATAAAATTTTCCAGACCTTTTTTATCAGAAACACTCGCCAAGACATGTTTGACTTTTGTTAAGTCATCAATTTTTTTTACGATATTAATTGACATATCCCCTACCCCTTCCCTTCGTATTCCTCTAAAAATCGTTTAAAAAAAGATTCCATAAACTCATGACGATCTTTTGCCAATTTCTTTCCCTCAGCAGTCAAAATCCTGTCCTTGACCCGACTCAGTTTCAGTTTAAACTCCCGATACCCGGTGTCATCCTTTGAATAAGGAAGCGTATTTTCAAGATTGACCTCAGGATTATGCAGTTTTGCCCCGACTTCTCCGGCAAAAAGAAACGCTCTGGCCACACCCACAGCACCGATTGAGTCAAGCTTATCAGCATCAAAAAGCACCTTAGCCTCGGTAGTCCTGGGTTCATGATTTCCCCGGAAACGATGACTTCGCACACAATGAATGATGTTGTCTTTTTGAATATTGGAAAGCGGAAGCTTTTCAATAATTCGACAAGCCAGTTTAGCCCCTTCTTCCGCATGACACACTTGACCTTCGGACTGATCCTGAATACTTCTGCCGATATCATGAAGATAGGCCGATATTTTGACCACTTCCATATCCGCCCCCTCGGCTTTTCCGATTCGTTCACAAAGCCCGTAAACCCGTAAGGTGTGATCCCAATCATGGCTTCCCTTGGCGTTTTCAAACATTTTATGAGCCAGGGATTTTATTTGCTCAAGCCGAACTTCCGGCAAATCACTCCATTCCATATCCATCAGAATCCATCTCATAGTTATGATGTCAGGATCATCCGTGTTCAATGAATATTATCCCGCGATTCTATATATAACGGCGCTAATAACTGCCCAAGCCAAGATCACAGCGGTGATGGCAACACTAATTTGAGCAACCATTTTATGAAGAATCGTTTCCTTCCTGGTTTCCTGGTATCCCATGGCCAGTGCGAGCAATACACCACCGAGTAAACCGCCCCCATGTCCCCAATTATTGATCCCCGGAACGATCAAGCCAAATATAAAAAGACCAATAACCCATCCACCCACCTGGCGAAATACAGCCTGACCATAGACACCACCACGGCTTTTACCATAAAACAGTGCTGCACCTATCATACTGCATACGGCTGCCGAAGCACCTATCGTCACACTGACTCCGGCCAGATAAGAAATAAAAAACCCTGCAGTACCGCCAACCAGATAGATGATCAGCATCCGATGACTTCCAAATTCACGAATCACCAGTGGCGCGATTTGCTTGAAAGCAATCATGTTGAACAAAATGTGAAGGATACTGCCATGCAGAAAATTGGCTGAAATCAATGACCACCATCTTCCAAGTTGATCAATCGGATACGTACCGGTAGCCCCCAACAAAATGAGACTGTTGCCGGATGGCGAAAGCATTGTCAGCGGGTTCATGGACATTCCCATCCCATGAGAATACAGAACCAATGAAATAACATACATGACGGCATTAATACCGATCATAGTCCGGATCAACATCCCTTCATCCGATAAACCTTTTGCCCATGGATTGTTTTTCCATATTGAAGTGGGGTTGGAAAGTCCGCAATGGGGGCAGGTACTCTCAGAGGAACTTATTAATTTGCCACAGTTAGGGCAGAGAACCGCACGTTTATTCTTATCGACCATGGATATTGATTTCCTTTAGGCTATTTGATCAGTAAAGCGGCTCTGACCTTTTCAAGTCTTTTAAGGGCATGGGTACCATCCTTGACATTGGCAAGATCCATCAGGTATTTTGCTGCCTCATGAGGTGACTCGCGACGCCGCCTGAGAACAATTTTATACCATACGGGAATTTCGTTATCATAACAATCACTTAAATCAAGAATATTTTTTCTCACTGTTTGAAAGCGGTTTTGGTTTTTGGTATTCCACTGATTATCGGAAATGGCTGTGTTGTAGTACTTGATGTCAAGGTTAATCATAGCCTTAAGCCGGCGGTATTCCCGAATGGGTAGTAACCAGAATTTAAAGGTGATATATCCTACGACTCCGACGATAAAACCAAACAAGGCCCCTGCCAATCTCATGTCCATAATGATAACCTTTCAAACAACTCCACAATCTTTTCCCATTTAGATGATATCGGCCATATCATTTTCAAAAATTTTTGATAAATCATATCATCTCACCAATCAGTTCTGCCTGATTAATCGACCTGTCTGTTCCGTCAACCCTTTTCACAGGTTGAGTTATCAGGGGCTAAAGGATTATCACAAAAAAAATCCATGTGAATCATGTCAAAGATTTTTCGGCCGATCGCAAGTCCGATATCAATGATTTCAGGTCCGTAGAGTTTTCCTGTAACACTACGGAATGTGAGCTTGATACTCTCAATCAGATCAATGCCTTTAGGGTAGAGTTCCAGAAATCTTGGAATAGGAGTTTGAAAATAACGGACCATTGCCCAAACCGTATCCGTGAAATTATCAGGCCCCCATCTGAATTTGTCAGCATCGTACAGGCAATCGGATACAAGCCCCCCTTCCTTTGTGTTAATATCCATCACTGCCTTAAAGGCTTCATGATTTCGAACAGCACAGGCCACGTCTTCTATTTCATCGGGGAAAAAAGAAAATCCTCTTAAAAGCTCCCGAGCATATTCAGCCCCTCGGATTGCGTGATCTTTTTCTTTGCGTTTGGTATCATGAAGCATGCCTGCACACTGGGCAAGAAGCATCCTGCGCATCAGATAAGCATTATCATAACCAGCCCTTTTTCCTTCGATAAGCATAAGGGCACCCGCATCTATGGTCACCTTGGCGGCATGCTTTTGGCCATGACCCATATTGCCTTTAAGGTCATCGGCCACTCTGTGACGTAATGCGGAAATAATCGGATTTGTTTCGAACATACATACCGAATGCCTCATCTCGTCTTGATAGACCCTGTAAAATGAGGGCTCCGGAAATTTGGCAACGATCCGTCTTGCACGAGATCTGATGCGGAGATAAACTAAATCGAGGTTTTCGGAAAAATTTTCCACAGGTATTTGAAAAAATAAGGCGGCCGATTCCAGGACAACTGGAAAATCGGCTCGCCTTTATCGGATCGAAATGATAGGTATAAGATAAGGTTTTACCTTCTACAATTAAACGTTTCCTGATTTTTCAACATGAACCGTATCTTTGGGAATTTGCTTGCCACCATCCTCCACAGCATCCGGATCTTCTTGGCCCGGTGCATCTTCGATCATCCCGGGCTGTTCCACATCAACGGCTTCTTCAACACTTCTCGTTCCCGCAATAAGAAAAGGATTGCCACAGACCTTCCATTGGCCATCTTCTTTTACCATTTCAAATTTCTCATACACCTCAAACCTGTCCCCTCTAAAAAAAGTCCTGAGGGCATATTTGCTTTTGGCTTTCAGTACTATAGTCGCACTATTGTCATCCCGTGCCAACGTTTTTGTCATAATGTCTTTAAGCCCGGTCTTTAAATAACTCTGATTATACCCCATGTCTTTTGCATACTGGGAACTCTCATGGATATAAATTGCAACATGGTCTCTTTCCGGATCATCGGCTAGTTTGCTGCAAAGCAGGTTTTTCATTGCCGGATCAAACTTAAAGTAAGCTTCGGCAAATTCCACGGCTACCTTGTTCGGAGTGACTTTTGATTCGGCAAAAACAAATACAACCTGAAGGGCAATCCCCAGTAAAATGACCAACGCTATGCTTATTGCGCTTTTGTACTTATAAGCCATGTAAATATCCTCCTTTTAAATTTTTCTTCAAAAAAGATTACCACGTTTTGTGCCTAACCCCGGGTATCCTGATCAGGCGCGCAGATAAATATTTTAAGCATATGCCCATAATTATTCCTTGATTTATTCTTTCCCATATCATAGGGTAACCCCTTTGGCATGGTTTTAAGAATGCTTTAGATACCATGGAATATTCTTGAAAACAAGAAGTTTTAATCTTTTTCCGGAAGGCCACCGTTTTTTTTTAACCTGTTTCAATAGTAAGGTTTGGGAGGAAATACCAACAGGAACAAATAATCAGGAAGGTGTTATCTGAATATTGGAAGAATACTTTTCTAATGAGTTAAGTTACAGACTACCACTCATTGACTTGTAGGTATTCCATAAAATCCTTTACTTTTTTAATTCTCAAATATATAACATATTGGGATATCAAGAAATAAGGCAAAAGACTAATAAGAATCCTAACCACAAGGAGATGATGCCAATGGTCGATTTGGATGCCTGGGACTGGGAAGTAGACAAGCGTGTAATTGCGGATCTTCGTCAATGGAAAGAGCAATTCGAATACATTGAAGAACCGTACGTGAGCCCGGACGGGGAAAAAATCGCCGCAGTGGTCAAACCTGGGGAAATGGAATTTTCAGTGTGTGAAAACGGCGTTGTTTGGGAAAGCACGTACGACAAGGTTTGGTATTTACGATATGCCCCTGATGGTCGTCTGGTCGGATTGGTTTCAGACACGGGCGCATGGACTGTGGCAGTCGACGGCGACGTATGGGAAGAAACTTACGATTTTGTGTGGAACACTCAATTTTCCGAGGATGGCCAAAACATCACGGTGGCGGCTCAATCCGGCATGGAATATTTTGCAGTATCCAACGGAAATCCCTGGGAAAACAAATTTTCTTTCATGACCAACCTGACAATCAGCCGTAATGGTTGTCACACTGCCGCATCAGTGCAGACGATACCCATTTCCGAGGGTGACATCTGGTCTTTTCGAAAAGGCTGTTTTTCCGTAGCAGTGGATGGAAAAGCCTGGGATACGAATTTTGTTAATGTATGGGAAATGGATATCAGCGCTGATGGCAAGCATGTGGCAGCCGAGGTCAGAAGCACCATTTATGATTTTACTATTGCCGTTGATGGAAAAACCTGGCCTGAAACATATCAGGCAGTATGGAAACCGAAATTTTCGCCTGTAACCACTTCTGTTACGGCTCCTGTAAAAAAAGACGGAAAATGGATACTCATGAAAGATGGTGAACAAATCTGGGATCAAAGTTTTGTTCAACTTTGGCATCATGTGTACAACGCAGACGGCACAAAGATTGCCGCAATCGTCGCGCCCAAGTATGGCAGGTGGACAATGGCCATCAATGGTGTACCTTGGGCTTTGACTTTCGGGGATCTGGTTACCGACGGTGTCATCAGTGCGGATGGTTTACGGGCCGGCTGTGTCGGCAAAGAAAACGGAAAATATTTTATTGCTGTGGATGGCGTTCGGTGGAATGATTCATTTGATATGGCCTGGAAACCGGTTTTTAGTCCAGACAATGCTCATGTGGCTGCAAAGGTTGAAAAAAACGGCCGATATTTTCTCGTATTGAATGGAAAATCTTTTGGGCAAAGTTTTAAGTCTCTTTGGAATCCAGTGTTTAGTCCCGATGGTAAAAAGCTTCTGGTTCGAGGTATCGAAGAAGGACCTGATAAAGAACAATACCACCGAAAAGTGATCAAGGTATCAGATATCCTCGGATGAAAGGAGGAAAAGGATCATGCATGACCTCTATGCTTTTGTTAGCGGCCCTCTTGTGTGGGTTGCCTTTATCATTTTTATCGGCGGAAGTATTTACCGCCTGATTTCCATGGCAATCTTGGCAAAAAAAAAGGACGGGGTTGTTTTTGAGTATTTCAATTTTAAATACGCGTTGCGCTCGATATTTCACTGGATCATCCCTTTTGCTTCCACTAACTGGCGACTCCATCCCTGGATGACCATCGTTACTTTTGCTTTTCATATTGGCCTGTTGTTCACTCCGATTTTTTTGTTTGCACATATCATTCTGATCAAGGAATCCTGGGATATCAGCTGGTGGGCGATGCCCGACGGGCTTGCTGATATTCTGACTCTGGTTGTAATTGCATCATGTGTGTTTTTTTTCGTAAGAAGAAGAGTGCTTCCGGAAGTGAAATATCTTACTTCCAACTCCGATTATATCATTCTAGCGTTGGTTGCGCTTCCGTTTATCACAGGATTCTGGACCTATCATCAATGGCCCGGAACTGCATTTATGGGCATTTTGCACATATTATCGGGTGAAGTTATGATTGCCATTATCCCCTTTACAAAATTGAGCCACATGCTGTTTTTTCCAATTACCCGTGGTTATATGGGTTCGGAGTTCGGTGGAGTCAGGCAGGCAAAAGACTGGTAATCTAAAAGGGTTCAAAGTCCTTGCTAAAGCTGATTGCGGAATCCATTGAATGGTATCATATTATATAATAAGGTAGTGTTTACTTTTCCGAATTAAGGCCCGCGCAATTGGATCTAACATACATGTTTTTAAATAAAATGACCGGATCCCAAGTTTTAAGGAGGCAAATTCATGGCTGAATCCGTTGAAAAAATAAAAAAGCAATTGGTAGACAAAGGGATCGAACAAGGGATTGAAGATTTAACACCTGAAAAAATTGAAAAAACCATCAACAAGGTATTAAAGAGTGAAACAGGTGCCAGATTCAAAGCATATGTAGAAACCTGCGTACATTGCGGGTTATGCAGTGAAGGCTGCCATTATTTCTTATCACACGAAAGAGATCCTGCGTTCTCACCGGCAGGAAAGGTCAAACAAACCATTTGGGAAATTCTAAAGGAACGGGGCAACGTAAGTCCTGAATTTATCCAAAAGGCATGTGAAATCGCCTTTACAGAATGTAACCTGTGTAAACGATGTGCCATGTACTGCCCCTTTGGAATCGATGTCGCCTATTTGATGTTGACCATGAGACGCATCTGTCACATGCTCGGTGTTGTCCCGCAATATATCTGTGATACGGCCCATAGTCATGCATCGACCTTGAATCAGATGTGGGTCAAGGATGATGAATGGATTGACAGCCTCATGTGGCAGGAAGAAGAGGCACGGGAAGAAATCCCGGATTTGCGCATTCCGCTGGACAAGGAAGGGGCTGATATTTTCTATTCGGTCATTGGCCCTGAACCCAAATTCCGTGCACAGCTCATATACCAGGCGGCTGTCATCATGAATGTCGCCGGTGTGGACTGGACCATGCCTGCTACACCCGGATGGGACAACAGCGACATGTGCATGTATATCGGTGAAAATGAAATGATGGGTCGTCTGAAAAGATCTCATTTCGAAGCCGCCATGCGGTTAAAAGTCAAACGGATCGTTATGGGTGAATGCGGGCATGCATTCCGCAGTATCTATGACATGGGAAACCGCTGGCTCGGATGGAAAATGCCGCCGATACCGGTTATACATGCCCTTGAATTTTATCATGAGTTATTGACTCAAGGAAAAATCAAGGTGGCTAAAAAATTTGACAAAGCAGTCACTTTCCATGATCCCTGCAATGTAGTCCGTGGAAGAGGACTTCATGAAATGGGCAGGGAAGTGGCCCGGGCATTTACCACTGAACTGATAGAGATGCATCCCAACCGCGAACACAATTATTGCTGCTGTGCGGGAGGTGGTGTCATCAACTGCGGTCCGCCATTCAAGATGAAACGGGTTGAAGGAGACCGAATCAAGGCTGAACAATTGTTCAACGCCAAGTCCCGGGGGGCAACAACCATTATCGCACCCTGTCACAATTGTCATGGAGGGTTGGAGGATATTGTCCATCATTATGGTTTGGGAATGGATATCAAGTTTCTGGGAGACATTATTTACGAATGTATGGAAAAACCAGGAGCATCCGAAGAGTAGCAGTTGTGTCACTCAATATCGAAACACTCGAAGCTGCTTGACCTCAAAACAACTCAAACAGGGGAAGGGGAAACCTGATGAGAAAAACGATAGGCTTACTTTTTGGGATTTTTTTTCTGGCAACCTTATTTGTGGGTTTTTCCGCTTACTGCCAGGAAGACATCAGTTTTGTCCGAGATAGCGCGTTTACCGAACGGATGAGACCACCGGTGCCTTTTTTGCACGATGAACATAATGAAATGGCTGACATTGAAGATTGCAATGAATGTCATCATGTCTGGGAAGACGGCAAAAAACTGGATTGGGATTCATCCGAAGACAAAGAGTGTTCTGAATGTCACCTGTCTCAGGACTCCGGCCATACCCATATGGATTTGATTAAAGCATACCATGACATGTGCAAGGGATGTCATATGAGCAAAAAGGCAGGGCCAATCCAGTGCAGTGAATGTCACATCCGGTAAGAGCGATTTGCTCTAAAAGGATCATCCGCAATATTTGTCCAAAAACACAGGTAAAAAGAGAGGTCTTTTATGGCAAAAAAAATACTGATTGTTGATGACGATCCAATCATCGTCAAATACATTCAAAATGTGTTGGAAGATAATGGCTATGAAACCTGCACAGCCGGAAATTCAGACGAGGCCTATGATCAATTGGAAAAAGAAAAACCCGATATGATTACACTGGATCTGGAAATGCCGGGAGAATGGGGGCCGAGATTTTATCGAAAAATGACAAAAGATCCCCAATTTAAAGATATTCCGGTGCTTGTCGTCAGCGGAATGGCAGGCAAGCATGCTGTCAAAAAGGCAGTAGCCTATCTGGCCAAACCCTTTGACCCGGATAAACTTTTAGCGATTGTTAAAAAGACCATCGGTTAACCATTCAGTATTTCTTGATATTTGGAAAAATAGTTAAATATAATAACATGCCGGAGGGTTAAGTGAAAAAATCATTATGGACTTTTTTGTGCTTGTGTTTTTGCTTTTTTCTGGTTTCAGGATGTGCACAAAGAGTGAAACCTGTAAGCGTGGCCGACATATCCGGTGAAGACCAGCCTATTGCCGAGGAAAACCTGCCTGAATCAAAACGGACTGATTTGGGGTTATACATCACATCGATAAAAGTTTATGAACACTGGAAAATCAATCCGGAGGGCATTAACATTCTCGATTGCCGAACACCCGAAGAATACGCCTTTGTGGGGCATGCGCCAATGGCTCACAATATTCCAAGTAAATTCTTCACATACCAATTTGATGTCGAAAAAAAAGAACCCGTCATGGTGAATAACCCGGAATTTCTAAAACAAATCAGAAAAAAGTACAAAACAGATGATATGATTTTTGTCATGTGTCGATCAGGCGGTAGAAGTGCCTCCAGTGTCAATGCAATGGCAAAAGCTGGATATAAAAACGTTTATAATATTATCGACGGTTTCGAAGGAGATAGCATCAAGGATTCAGGAAGTTATTTTGACGGCAAAAGGATGCGAAACGGATGGAAAAATTCCGGAGCCCCATGGACCTATCAGCTGAATCCGGAGCAAATGTATTTAACCGATCAATAAGGCGTTAGCTTCCCTTCCGGACCCCATGCAGGTGGGGTAACCATAGGTTATCCCACCGCACTATTTTTTCCCTATTTTATCTATCCTGCACTCGAAAAATCCATGCAATATCCCACGACGGATGAAACTCACACCAAATCCTGAATTCCCGAAACCAAAATTGACAACAAACGATTCGTTCATGTAAAGTGTTCAGTTCGAATAATTTTAAACCACTACCTAAAAATTTCAGGGGTGATGATTTTTTTTCGAAAAAAAAGCCAAGCATACCAGAGAAAACCAAATGATCAGTATTGAAAATCTTTGTAAAAGTTTTGCAGGGCAGGTTCTATTTGACGGAATCAGCTTTAAGGTCAACGCCAAGGAACGGATTGGGCTAGTGGGACGAAACGGACATGGAAAAACCACTCTGTTCAGAATCATCACCGGCGAAGAATCTGCTGACGATGGAAAGGTGATTTTTCCAAAAAATTACCGACTGGGATATGTCAAACAAGCTATTGAATTTACTCAAGATACAGTTCTGAAGGAGGGAATGCGAGGTCTTCCCGAAGCAGAATCAACCCACCACTGGAAAGTGGAAAAAATCCTGACCGGGTTAGGATTTTCTCAAACGGACATGCAACGACACCCACGTGAATTTTCCGGTGGGTTTCAAGTACGGTTAAACCTTGCCAAAATCCTTGTTTCCGAGCCGGACATGCTCCTTTTGGATGAACCGACCAACTATCTCGATATCTCCTCCATCCGATGGATAGAACGGTTTCTTCTTGCATGGCCCCACGAATTGATGGTGATCACTCACGACCGCGGATTTATGGATAAAATTGTCACCCATACGATCGGGATCCATCGTAAGAAAGCCCGCAAAATTGAAGGAAATACTGAAAAATATTATACACAAATGGCTCAGGAGGAGGAAGTATTCGAAAAGACACGACTAAATGAAGAGCGAAGGGAAAAGGAAATTGAACTCTTTATCTCAAAATTTCGTGCTAAGGCCAGACTGGCCAATCTTGTTCAATCCAGAATCAAAACCCTCTCGAAAATGGGAAAATCCGATAAGCTTCAAAAAATTAAAACTCTTGACTTTTCTTTTCGAAGCAAACCGTTTGGTGCAAAATATGTTATGAGCGCCAAAAACCTTTCTTTTTCCTATTATCAGAATCAACCCCTCATCGATAATTTCAATATAACCATTTCGGCTGGTGAGCGAGTCTGTGTTGTGGGAAAAAACGGCAAAGGAAAAACGACCCTTCTCAAACTTCTGGCGGGAAAACTGATACCATTGTCCGGAGAAATTACCTACAATCCGCAAATAGAAAAAGGATTTTATGAACAAACCAATGTCCGCAGTCTTGTTGATTCCCGGACTGTTGAAGAAGAGATTCTCTATTCCCACGAAGATGTTGACCGTCAAATGGCCAGAAATATTTGCGGTGCCATGATGTTTGAAGGGGATTCGGCTCTGAAAAAAATTTCGGTTCTCTCGGGGGGGGAAAAGAGTCGTGTCATGCTGGGAAAACTTCTGGTCACCCCTGTCAATTTTCTCCTTCTCGATGAACCGACCAACCACCTGGATATGGAATCCTCTGATGCCCTTCTGGCCGCAATTGACAGTTATGACGGCACAATCGTCATGGTCACGCATAATGAAATGTTTCTGCATGCACTGGCAGACCGTCTTATCGTATTCACGGATAATGGAATAGAAATTTTCGAAGGCGGTTATGGTGAATTTCTGGATAAAGGCGGATGGAATGATGAAGACGACAGAATAACGGTACGGGAAAAGTACAATAAGCCCTCGAAACCATCTGAAAAGATCACCAAAAAAGAAATTCGAAAACTCCGGTCTGAAATCATCACGGAACGTTCACGGGTGTTGAAACCCCTGGAAGAGCGAATCACAAAAACCGAAAATAAAATCGATGCCCACGAAAAGGAACTTAAAAGGCTCAACCTTGCAATGATAGAGGCTTCTCAAAGCTCCAACGGTCAAAAAATCGGTGAAATTTCACGTGCCATGCACGCGTGCCAGAAAGCTATTGATGAAAACTTTGACCAACTGGAATCTTTGACCGAGGTTTTGGAAATCCAAAGTGCCCAATTTCAGAGACGACTCGATGACCTCGCATCTGAAGAGGGTTTGTAGATTCACTTAAACTGTCATTCTGAGGAAAGTCCGGTTGGATAACTCCTTCAGAATGACAGCCAAGGGATACATTCATACCCTGAAACCCGATTTCAATCTGTCTGTTTTTTCTCCAGTGCTTCCACAGCCAATGAAACTACCGTGTGAACCTGAACACTGAGATCATAATACTTGACCAGTTCACCCAACTGCCTGTGACATGAAAGGCATGCAGTGGCCAAATGCCTGATATTGGCTGCCCTGATTTGATCGGCTTTGGGTTTTCCGGAAATCATTCTGCGGTCATGACTGCTGCTGTCCTGAAGTATCCCGCCTCCTCCTCCACAACAGACCCCATGTTCTCGGTTGGGTGTCAGTTCCACCACTTCCTTACAGCACAAAGAGAGAAGCTTTCTTGGAATATCGTACACTCCCGATTTTCTTCCCAGATTACAAGGATCGTGATAAGCTACCGGCTCATCAAGGGTTTTAGCATTGAGTTCAATTCGCCCTTTCTCAACCATGTCGAGGGTCAACTCCGGCATGGATAGCACGTTAAACCTGGGCTTTCTTCCAATCAGATTTTCAAGAAGAGTTTTAAGTACCAGATACCCGTGCCCGCACTCGGATAACACCAGTGCCTCAGCTCCTAAATCTTCCGTAGCCTCCACAATTTGCATGGCCATTTTTCGGGATATTTCATCATTACCAATAAAATATCCCCAGTTGGTCACATCCGTATGCCGGCTTGACATAGTCCATGGTTCTTTAAATGAATAAAAAAGCCTGGCCATGGCCGTCAGGTGCATTAAATTAATTCCCAGTTCCCGGGGATTGGGAAGATATAAAAATCTCGCCCCTTTCTGGTCATAAGGAATCACGGCTTCCGGATCACCGACTTCATCAGCGAACTCCTCACTGAGCCATTCGATGGTCTCAACAAACTCCTCTTTGGTCAGGCCGTTGACATCCCCGAGTTCCAAACGGTTTTTCACACCTGCTTTGAGATCCTGGGGCATGATTACTTCTGCTGCCTGAAGAGACCTGGCTTTTCTCACCACCTGATCCATATGGATCCCCACAGGGCACTCCTCGGTGCACCGGTTACATAGCATGCAATCCCACAGCATTCCGCTTTCAATCAAAAGATCGTCCAATCCCAGTTGTGCCATCCGAACAATCTGGCGTGGTACCGGCCCGCCTTCACCATCGTACCAGGAGCACCGTGAACTGCATACACCGCATGTCAGACATTCAGAGACATTGTCTCCTGTCTGATGTTGATTCAACCCTGAAAGAAGCGGGGCTTCATTTGATAAAGTTGCCTCATTTCTCATTTTATATCCTTTCATTCGGTATCCGACGTGACCTTTTTGAATGTTTCAGGCTCATTGGCCGCAATTGGGTAAAAATTCAGTTTATTTCCATCTATATCAAGATCTGCGAGGGTATGTTCAATGCGTCTTTTGGCAAAATTACCGCTTTCCATGGAGCGGCAGTTGCCTTCGTGGCATCCTGCGACAATGACTCGCCGGGCGCCTCTGAGAAGAGGGGCAAACATGTTCTCAATTCCGATTCTTCCGGTACATCTGACTGCCTGGACATGAACCCTGGGGTTAAGATCCATTCCCAAACGCCGGGCCTCGTGCCCTGCCAAAAAAGCGGAACGTTCACATGCAAAAACCAAAGTGTCAATCTCCTTTGCCCCTTCAACCAGTTTTTCATCCGAAAAGGCCTCTTGCCTGATTGCTTTGGCCGGACAATTGGACACACATAAACCACACTCAAAACAGGCCTCAGGCATAATTTTCGGTTTGCTGGAGCCTGAAAGAAGCACTGCTCCATGAGGACAGACCCTAAGACAGGTCAGACACTTGATACATTCACTCTCCATAATGTGCGCCGTTTGTCCCTGCGGGGAACCATTTTTACCCAGATATGCGAGACCTGCCAATATTGCGGACATTTCATTTTTCAAATCATTCGTATCGTTTTCATCGTGGCACCGACCGGCAAAAAAAATACCTTTCCTCGGGCTTGCAACCGGCCGATGCCTGGAATTCGGTGATTGAATAAAGCCTTCCGTATCGATTGCCTGGTTTAAAATCCGTGCTAAAAACGACGTATCTTCAGAAGGCACAACCTTTTCAGGGATTACCAGCATATCGCATGAAACAGAAAGTTTCATCCCCGGTAATGTCATGTCCTCATAAGTCAGCCGAACGTAATCGCCTTCAATGGAAAAATCAGAAGATTTTTTGTCGGACACCCTCAAAAATCTAACTCCGGATTTTCTGGCGGCATCATAGGTTATCTGTCCATCCAACCCATGCACCAGCATTTTTTCCATCAGAACATAAACAATTTTACCCTTTCCGGACAATTTAGTAGCCGTTTCCAGAATTTCCCGGGCATTTTCCTTATTCTCCGGCCCGGAATAATCCATCCAGAAAGCCACCTTTAAGGGAATTTTCTCTTCGGAATACCCTTTGAACGTTTCAAGGGATATCACCCGGTCAGAGGCGATCTTTTGTTCCGGCCAAAGCTTTCTGATACCACTTGCCACAACCACGGCTCCTGCATTCACATGATGAGTTCCTTCCGTGTCAGCAACACCAAGGATAAAATTGCCGACAGCACCTTCGGCGGAAACCAGATGAGCACCTGAAAAATATCGAATCCGTTCGTTTTTTAAAACAACCTGTTTTCCGGAATCAATCAATACCACCGGATAACCATTTTTCGACAGTTCATTTGATACAAAAATCGCTTCATGGCCGGCTCCCACCACCGCTACCTGAATTTTGCCATCGGCCTCGGCCACAAGGTGAAAGTCGTCTGCGATACGGGAAGCGACAATACGCCCTTCTGAAACCGCATTTAAAATATTCATGGGACCTCGGACACTACCTGCGGCATAAATGCCTTTGGGAAAATCAACATCATTTTGGCTTAAAAAACCCCATGAATCCGGCTCCACACCTAACTTGAGGGCTAATGCTCCGATATTTTCAGAGGCTCCAAAACCGACGGACAAAACAATCAGATCAAAATGATGGGCAGCTCTTACACCAATGATTTCATCTTCATGGAATATGGTCAATTTGCCATCTTCCCTGTTGGACACAATTTCAGCCGCAACACCTTGTACTAGTTTGATATTTTTAGACAGCTTTTCAGTAAAAGTCCGAAATTCTTTTCCGATTACCTGAAGATCCATGTGCAGAACCGTTATGTCGGCTTCAGGATAGAGATACATCAGCTTGTTGGCATGTCGAAGGGATATTTTGCAGCAGACCTGGGAGCAGTAATTTCGGTTAAGCTTGCGATTTCTGGAACCGACACACTGGATAAACGCGATTTTCGGAGCCCCGTGCTCAGGCAACAGATTTGATATCCGTCCCATTTTTAGCAGATCATTCAACTCAACGGTAGTAATCACTTTTTCGTGAACTCCATAACCCAGGGATTTTAATTCGGAAGGATCAAAAGGTGAAAAACCCGTTGCCGTTAAAACCGCATCCACAATCACCTTGCCGGAATACTTTCCTGTCAAATCGGCTTCGAATCCCTGATGATTTCTTCCAAGCCCCACAAGCTCAGTTTGGGTGCAAATTGTTGTATTGGATTGATGAGAGACCTGATCTGCGAGTTCCGAGGTCAGGCATGCACTGCAGTTTTCACAGGTGCGGGTAGCCATGCAAGCCCAGTTCATTGCATGTCCGCCCAAATGGTCACCTTTTTCCACCAAATGGACTTTCACCCCTCTTTCATTCAAAGTTCTGGCTGCCGAAAGCCCTGCTACACCACCTCCTAGAATCAGTACGCATTTTTGAAAATCCGACATGTCTGCCTCCGCAATTTTTTATATCCGTGTCATGGGTCTTAATTTTTGA
>CAYZJH010000072.1:0-19221 GCA_964478625.1 uncultured Desulfobacteraceae bacterium | reverse complement strand
CGGCTACTTTAGACCCTTCATGTCCCTCGTCACTATCTAGTTTTCAAAGATCAAAAAACCAAAATCTGTTCGATATAATACCCAACAGATTTTATTCTGTCAATTAATTTTTGTGATCAATTAGTTTCTCACTCACAAAAGCTTTTAAGATATAGCCTAAGTTTTATGGTTTGTCAAGAAAATTAATTTTAATTTTAAACGATTTTAAGAAGATGATACCTTTTTTTTCCTGCCCTCAAAAGTATTTCATTGTTTTGAAGATCTGCTTCAACCAACAATTGATCGTACTTTTCAATTCTTTTTCCATTCGCGTAGGCTCCTCCCTGCTCAATCAGTCTTCTTGCAGCACCTCCAGATTTGGCGAGTTCAACCATGTGAAAAAGTTTAAAGGCCGGAATTCCATCCTTAAAGTATTGCGCCTTTACTCTTGAAGAAGGAATTGACCCGTGCTCCGGTATAAAAGGTTCCCGAGGTATTGTGCTTGAGGGAAGCAGATCATTGGGGATGTTCCGTCTCCCAAACATACTTGCAGCTGCCTCAAAAGCCTTGATCCCTTCTGTTTTTCCATGTGCCAACGATGTTGCCTCAAATGCCAGAATACTTTTGGCCATGTTTAATTCAGCTCCAGACAAAACTTTAAGAGATGATATTTCTTCCATTGGCAAAAATGTGAATAGAGCCAAAAATCGTACAACATCTTGATCATCCGTATTAATCCAGTATTGGTAATAATCATATGGTGATGTTCGCAAGGCATCGAGCCAAACCGCACCATCGGCTGTTTTTCCCATTTTGGCTCCACTGCTTGTGGTAATCAGGGGAAATGTAATTCCAAAAACATTATCTTTTCGAATTTTTCTCACCAGGTCGATACCAGCGATGATGTTTCCCCATTGATCATTACCTCCCATTTGTAATTTACAATCGTATCGGTCATTCAAAGTTAAGAAATCATAAGCCTGAAGGATCATATAGTTAAACTCTATAAAACTCAGTCCCTCTTCTGATTCCAGCCTAGATCGATAGGTTTCAGCCTTTATCATGCGATTAACGCTAAAACATTTACCAATGTCTCTTAAAAATGAGATATAGTCGATCTTACCCAGCCAATCGATATTATTTAAGAGCAGTGCTTTACCATTACTAAAATCAATGAAATGGGATAATTGGTGCTTAATGCCAATAACATTTTCTTCCACAATTTCGGGAGTCAGCAATTGACGCATTTCTGTTTTACCACTCGGATCTCCAACAAGTCCGGTACCTCCCCCAACCAAAGCGATTGGTCGATGCCCGTGTTTTTGCATATGCGACAGGGCCATTATTGGTAGCAGATGACCGATATGAAGGCTTGAAGCTGTTGGATCAAAACCAATATAACAAGTTCTGTTCGGTGTCTCGAGAAATTCACTGAGTTCTTGGTCATGGGTGGTTTTTTCTACAAATCCTCTTTCTTTTAGGGTATCGAGCACATTCATTTTAGAATTTTCCTTACTATTTATTTGCATATTCAACAGCCCTTGTTTCCCTGATAACCGTCACTTTAATTTGACCTGGAAATGTCAAGGATTCTTCAATTTTTTTTACAATATCTTTGCTGAGCAAAACAGACTCTTCATCTGAAATAATGCTGCTTTCAACAATTACTCTTACTTCCCTTCCCGCCTGAATCGCATATGAATTGGCAACCCCTTTGAAAGATGTAGCAATTTTTTCTAAATCATCAAGACGTTTTATGTAATTTTCCAGAAGTTCTTTTCTTGCACCGGGCCTTGCACCTGAAAGGCTATCAGCTGCCTGGACTAAAAGAGCATAAACAGAATTTGGCGGGACATCCTCATGGTGCGCTGCAATAGCATGAACGACCTTATGACTCTCATTATACTTTTTTGCAAGTTTTGACCCAATCAATGCATGCGGTCCCTCAACTTCATGGTCTACGGCTTTTCCAATATCATGCAATAGCCCCATTCTTTTGGCCAATTTCTGATTCAATCCTAATTCCGCGGCCATTATTCCAGCCAAAAACCCTACTTCAATGGAATGCTGCAATACGCTTTGAGCATAGCTAGTTCTATATTTCAATCTTCCTATCAGATTTATGAGTTCCGGATGAATACCATGTACCCCTAAATCAAAGGCCGCCTGTTCTCCCGCTTCTTTGATCGCCTGATCAACCTCCTGCCCAACCTTTTTAACAACATCTTCAATTCTTGCCGGGTGTATTCTTCCGTCAGAAATTAGGGTCATCAGAGACATTCTAGCAATCTCTCTACGTACCGGATTGAATCCAGATAAAATAACCGCTTCAGGAGTATCATCGATAATCAAATCAATTCCGGTTGCAGCTTCTAAAGCACGGATATTTCTCCCTTCCCTACCAATGATTCTTCCTTTCATTTCATCATTAGGCAATTGGACTACTGAAACAGTACGTTCAGCAACGTAGTCTCCCGCATACCTTTGAATCGCAGTAGCAATAATTTTTTTAGCTTTCTTATCTCCTGTTTCCTTTGTTTCATTTTCGATTTTTTTAATCAGCTTGGCCGCCTCATACCGTGCCTCATTTTCCATCGCTCTTATTAGTAGCTCTTTGGCTTGCTCTGCGGTAAGACCCGAAATGATTTCGAGTTCCTTTTTCTGCTCCTGGATAAGAGTTTCATATTTTTTTTCGGCAATCGATATATCTTCTTCTCTATTTATCAATTCTTTTTCTTTTTGTAATATTTCCTTTTCTCTTTTTTCATATTGATCAAGTTTTCGATCAATATGTTCTTCTTTTTGAATCAGCCTAATTTCTTTATTCTTTAATTCTGCAAGTGTCTCTTTTTTCTCGGCCTCAAAATCGCTTTTCATTTTAAAAAGCTTATCCTTAGCTTCGAGTTTAGCCTCTTTCAATAATGTATCGGATCTTCGTTTAGCATCCTCAATAATCCTCGATGCCTGATCTTTACTCTCTTTAATTTTTTGAGCAAGAAAATGATCTTTTGCCCAATATGCAATAAAAAATCCGGCACCAAAGCTAATTAATGCGAACAATAATGTATACTCGCTCATAATTATCTCCAAATTAATTTCATTATATTTCTTTTCAATTATTCAGCTATTAGGTAATTAACTACTGAATTAACCGGTTTCATTGTATAAACACAAGATATTTTTTTATTGAAACCATTTTTCCTGAAAAATTGGCTCTTTGCTTTTTTCCTGACTAAATTTTATACCGTCCGGATTTAATCTTCAGCCAGTTTTTTTTGGAATGAAGTTAAGGATAAATTCAGCTTTTGATAAGGTGAAATTGAGGAGAGATATTGCAAGCGAAAACCGATTGTGCATAATTGAGTATTATAAACCCCCGCCTTTGTGCCGTGTTGTCAGGTCTTTGAACCTTAAGGTTCAAGTGGGCGTTCTTTAGTTTCTTTAGGCTTTTCTGTACCAGCAGAACATGCTCACCAAAACTAGGCAGAACCCCCGTTTATATCAGTGTTGGGTCAAAGAGCATCTTACAATCACGAACACGGCAGGGGCTTTATAAACAGAATTAATACATGTTTAAATCATTCACATTTTTTTGGACTTGGGATGATCGATTTAAGATCATTTTCTTTCTTGGATTGTTAGGTCTTAAACAAAGATACTACACTTCACAATATATCATGGCTGTATTTTTTCATCATTTTGCAATAAGCCGTGGTCGAGCATTTTGATTAAGTTTTTCGATCTGTTTTCCACAGCAGTTTTCAATTCAGAATTTAAATTCATCAATTCGATATTTTTTTTTGCAAGGTTTAATGCTGAAACTATCAGAACCGCAATTTGGTTTTCTTCTGATGAGCCATCGATAAAATCGCCTTGAACCGAGTAAACTTCCTTGGTAAGCAACCTGGCAACCTCATTGGCTTTTTTCATTTCAAGATTGGTTTTAAACTTATGTTGCTTTCCAAACAATTCTATATTCAAATAGTTTTCCGACGTATCTATATTCACCTTCCCTGCCACTGGCTATTCCTCATTGTTATTAAAACCGGTAGGGATTTGAATGTCTTGTAGTTTGTTTAACAAACTATCGATTTTTGACCTAACAAATATCCTTTCCTCAATTAATTTCTTTTCAGCATCGATCTTCTCTTGAAGCTCTTCTTCCAATTGGGCAATATAGTCTTTTTGTTCTTGCAGTTCTTTTTCTAATGAATTACGACCATCCATAATTTTTTGGATTTTATCTTCTATTTCGTCAAAATTTTTTATAATTTGATTATTGTCCAATCTTCACCTCATTTTCGTTAATTATAATCTCGCAATCAATTTAAAGTCAAGGTCTTTTATTTATGCGTTCAAACACAATTTTTTCAGCTTTTTCAAGTTCATTTTTCGAATTGATCCCGATATATTCGTTTGGATCTTCACCTAAAATTACCGCCTGAATTTTTTTTTGTTCTTTATATCCGATATTTATGACATCAGTAAAATAAAATTCTCCTTGAACATTCGAAGGTTTCACTATTTTAAGAGCATTGGATAGAAATTCCTTCCGAACGCAATATATACCAGTGTTAATCGTATTTATCTTTTTTTCAGTTTCATCTGCATCTGTTTCTTCGACTATTTTTGTTACGACGTTTTTTTCATTAACGATGATTCTTCCATATCCAGTAGGATCTGAAATTTTGGTGGCCAGGATAGTCATATCGCACTTTCCATTTGAGTGCTCCATTATAAGTTTTTTCAAGGTCTCATCCCGAATTAAGGGAACATCTCCGCATAATATGACTATATTTTCAGTTTCTTGTCTGATATATGGCATTGCAGTCGATACTGCATGTCCGGTTCCAAGCTGATTTTTTTGGTAGGCAAAAGAGACTTCATGAAGTTCATTGATCACTTTTTTAACTTGCTCCGCCTGGTAACCAACAACAACAATAATATTGGTTTCAACAATATTTTTTAAGGTTTCAATGATATAAAGGATCATTGCTTTGCCGTTGAGTTCATGAAGCACTTTTGCTTTATCTGACTTCATGCGTGTACCAAGGCCGGCAGCAAGTACGATAAATTCTATTTTGTCAAAAGGACTCTTCATTTTAAAAACCCTTTTGTCATGGATTAAGTTTAATAAAAAAAGGACAAACCTTTATGTAGCTTGTCCTTTTTTGTTTAAATATTTCGTTCCAAGGATTTAGTATCTAAATTCCTTTTTTATTTTCTTCTGCTTTCTGCCAATTTAAGCCTGTGAAGGGCTCTTTCCAAAGCTGCTCTTGCTCTTGTAAAATCGATGTCCTGAGCAGATTCGCTTGCAAGCCGTTTTTTAGCTCTTTCCAATGCGGTTCTAGCACGCTCTAAATCAATGTCCCTTCTTCTTTCAGCTGAGTTTGCTAAAATGGTGACTTTATTTGGGAGCGCTTCTGCAAATCCGCCACTAATAAAGACGTTTCTTTCCTCACCTTTGGAATCAGTATATTTGACGGTCCCCAATTTTAATGTAGTCAGAAAAGGGGTGTGACCAATCAGTACTCCGAATTCCCCAAGTGCTCCGGGTGCCATTACGATTTGAACTTCTTCACGAGTGACAATTTTTTCCGGAGTAACAATTTCTAAAGTAAAATTTCCAGCCATATTGAAGCCTCATTTAATTATTCTTGTGCCATTTTTTGGGCTTTTTCCACAGCTTCTTCAATTCCACCAACCATGTAAAAGGCCTGTTCTGGTAGATCGTCATGTTTGCCTTCAACGATTTCACTGAAACCACGAATGGTGTCTTCTATCTTTACGTATTTACCTGCCATTCCGGTAAAGGTTTCAGCGACATGAAATGGCTGGGATAGGAATCTTTGAATTCTTCTTGCTCTACCGACAGTGATCTTATCTTCATCCGATAATTCTTCCATACCTAAGATGGCAATAATGTCCTGCAGTTCTTTGTATTTTTGAAGAATTTTTTGAACGGTTCGCGAGGTATTGTAATGAGCTTCACCAATAAAGTTAGCATCCAAAATTCGTGATGTTGAATCCAGCGGGTCCACAGCGGGATAAATACCAAGCTCAGCAATTTGGCGAGATAAAACGACGGTACCATCCAAATGTGCAAATGTTGTAGCTGGAGCAGGGTCTGTAAGGTCGTCTGCGGGGACGTATACGCACTGAACGGCAGTAATGGACCCCTTGTCCGTTGACGTAATGCGTTCCTGCAACTCTCCGAGGTCAACTGCCAATGTAGGCTGATAACCAACAGCAGAGGGCATTCTTCCAAGCAAAGCTGATACTTCCGAACCTGCCTGGGTAAATCGGAAAATATTGTCAATGAAAATAAGTACGTCCTGACCTTCCACATCTCTGAAATATTCTGCCTCGGTAAGCGCGGAAATGGCTACTCGTGCTCGGGCTCCGGGCGGTTCAGTCATCTGACCGTAAACAAGTGCTGCTTTTGGCAAAACACCGGATTCTTTCATTTCATGGTAAAGGTCATTTCCTTCGCGGGTACGTTCACCAACTCCTGCAAATACGGAAATACCACCATGTTGCATGGCGATGTTATGGACCATTTCCATCATGATAACGGTTTTACCAACTCCTGCTCCTCCAAACATACCCATCTTACCGCCACGCGGGAAGGGAACAAGCAAGTCGATAACTTTAACACCCGTTTCCAATACTCTTACCGTTACATCTTGTTCAGTAAACTTGGGTGCAGAGCGGTGAATAGGCAGTGTATTCTCCTGGCTTACCGGTCCAAGTCCGTCAACAGGTCGGCCGACCACATTTAGCACTCTTCCCAATGCAGCTTTACCGACAGGCATTTTTATTGGAGCCCCGGTATCTTTAACAGCCATTCCTCTTGTCAAGCCATCAGTAACATCCATAGCAATTGTTCTAACGATATTGTCTCCAAGATGCTGAGCCACTTCAACAACCAGATTATCTTCCTCATCGCTAATGGCTGGATTTGAAATCAATAACGCGGTTAGAATTTCCGGGAGCTTGCCCGGCTCAAATTCCACGTCTACAACAGGTCCCATAACCTGTTTAATTGTTCCTAAATTTGCTCCCATTTATGGACCTCCTATAATATAAATGCTTATGCAATTTAATTTGTTCAGGGTTACCCTTTGAGGGCTTCAGCACCGCCGACGATATCCATCAAGTCTGCAGTAATAGCGGCTTGACGAGCTTTGTTGTACAAAAGTGTCAAGTTTACTAACATATCATTGCATGCTTTAGTAGCATTATCCATTGCAGACATTCGTGCGGCATGTTCACTGGTGGATGTTTCCAGCAATGCGCTGTAGAGCTGAACATAAATATTTCTGGGCAGCATCTCACCGAGGACTTCTTCCGGGGATGGTTCACAGATGTGCTCAGCTATATATTCCTTATTCTCTTCCTCCTCTTCCTTTTCAATGGGAGGAATCGGAAGGATTTTCTTCAAAACAGGATTCTGTCTAGCGACACTTTGGAATTCGGAAAATATAACATAGACTTCGTCATAATTTCCATTGAGAAATCCTTCTATCAATGCACTTCCGGAAATAGAAGCAATGTTGAATCCGAAATTAGATCCAACAATGCCAAGGTGTTCGCTGCTAATGGTATAGCCCTGTTTCCTTGCCCAGTCACGCCCTTTTTTCCCAAAATTGGTGAACGTTACCGTTACCCCTTTTGCTTCTAGTTCTTTTGCAAAAGATTTGGCTCTATTGATAAGGTTTGTGTTGAAACCGCCACATAATCCTCTATCTGATGTGCACAATACTATGTTGACTGTCTTCACCTCTTCACGTGGCGTCAGCAAAGGACTCGCTTCGTCACCTGCTTTTTCTGCAAGACTTCCTAACACTTCTGCAAATTTGGCCGCATAAGGTCGAAAGCCTTCCATATTGGTTTGAGCGCCTCTTAATTTTGAAGCAGCAACCATATTCATGGCTTTAGTAATCTGCTTTGTCTTTTTTACTGCGGATATCTTTAATTGGACGTCTTTTAATTTTGCCATACAACCTTAGCCCTTATCTCTTTCAGCTTAAACCTTTTATTACAAGTTAATAAAGGATTTGAGCTATTTTATTTTATGGTATCCTTAAATTCCTCATCATAAGCATTTAAGGCGTCCCTGATCTGCTTATCCAATTCTTCAGTAATCTCCCTTTTCTCGGCAATGCCTTTCATGACATTGGGAAATCGATCTTCCATGAAGTGATATAAGCCAGCCTCGTATTTTCCAAGGACTTCAATAGGATACTTATCAAGGAAACCCCTTGTACCCGCAAACAGGATAATCACCTGCTTCTCTAGTGGCAGCGGATTGTACTGGGGTTGTTTTAGAATTTCTACTAGACGCGCACCTCGTGTTAATTGGCGTTGGGTAGATTTATCCAAATCACTCCCGAATGCTGCAAAGGCCTCAAGTTCGCGGTATTGCGCTAGATCCAGTCTAAGGGTCCCTGCGACCTGTTTCATTGCTTTGGCTTGAGCAGCGCCCCCAACTCTTGAAACTGATAAACCAACGTTAATGGCAGGTCTAACACCGGCAAAAAATAAACCTGGTTCAAGATAGATCTGTCCGTCTGTAATTGATATAACGTTAGTCGGAATGTAAGCGGATACGTCACCAGCCTGTGTCTCAATAATCGGTAATGCCGTAAGTGAACCAGCACCTAGTTCGTCGTTCAATTTTGCAGCGCGTTCTAGCAATCTTGAATGATTATAGAAAATATCGCCGGGGTAAGCTTCTCGTCCGGGCGGTCGTCTTAAAAGAAGAGAAATTTGTCTATAGGCTGCAGCCTGCTTGGAAAGGTCATCGTAAATAATAAGGGCATGTTTTCCGTTGTCTCTGTAATATTCTCCCATTGCGCACCCTGCAAAAGGAGCTATGTATTGGAGCGTTGCCGGGTCACTTGCACAAGCGGCAACAACAGTAGTATATTCCATTGCCCCGTGTTTTTCCAGAACTGCAACGACTTGAGCAACGGTCGATTTTTTAAGACCCGAGGCTACGTAAATACAGTATACATCCTGTCCTTTTTGGCTGATGATTGAGTCTATCGCAATAGCCGTTTTCCCAATCTGGCGGTCTCCAATGATTAGTTCTCGCTGACCTCTTCCGACAGGGGTCATTGCATCTATTGCCTTTAACCCGGTAAGCATGGACTCATGAACGCTTTTGCGTGCGATGACACCGGGGGCGACCATTTCAACTCTCCGAGTCTCTTTAAAATCGATGGGTCCTTTACCATCCAAAGGTTCACCTACTGCTGATACGACACGTCCGAGAACGGCGTCACCAACCGGAACTTGGGCAATTCGACCGGTTCGCTTTACAATATCGCCCTCTTTAATGTGGAAATCTTCTCCCATAATGGCAACACCTACGTTGTCCTCTTCCAGGTTTAAAACCAGCCCGAGGATATTGCCGGGAAATTCCACAAGCTCCATTGCCATTACTTTTTCCAGTCCATATACCCTGGAGATACCATCACCAACCGAAAGTACGATTCCGGTTTCGCTCAATTCGACCTTTTTGTCAAAATCAGCGATTTGATCTTTAATTATCTGACTAATTTCTTCTGCTCTTAGTTCCATTATACACTCTCACCCCTTTTTAAAGATTCTCTCATATTGAGTAATTGTGTTTTGATACTGCCGTCCAAAACAAGATCCCCAATTTTGGTTACGATACCTCCAATAAGATTCTGATCTTTCTCTACCTCTAGGATAACTTCCTTATTGGTTCTCTTTGATAGAGCTTCACGTATCTTTTCCGTTGTTTCGAATGATAAATCTTCAGCCGAAACCAATTTGGCTCTGACGACCCCTTTGAGTTCATCGGCCAATTTTTGAAAAAATTCATTGATACTCACGATAAATTTAATTCGCCCCTTATTAAACAGCAAATTTAGGAAGGAGTTCATAACCCTGGAATGTTCGAGGGACTCTGACAAAATCTGAAGAACCTTTTTACGGGATTCGACATCATATAACGGGTTATTGATGGCTCTTTCCAGTGCATCATTGCTTTTGATCAGATTGGCGAATTTTTCGAGTTCTTCGCGGTACAATTCCGTTTGACCATCTTCTTTTCCAATAAGTAGAAGTGCTTTGGCATACCGCCTTGCAATCGCTAAATTCTTCACTATGCCACCACCTTGTTTAAATATTCATCGACGAGTCTTTCCTGGTCATCGGTTGAAATCTTGGTTTTGATGATTTCCTCTGCCCTAGCCATTGCTTTTTCGAGCACATCGGCTTTTAATCTGATTTTGGCTTGCTCGAACTCATGCTCGATGTTCTTTTTAGCTTGTTCTTCCAATTTTTCAGCTGCAGCTTCTGCCTCTTTCAATATTCTGGCTTTGGCCTCAATCCCCTGTCGTTCGTAGTCTTGAATTATCGCTTCAGCTTCCTCTTCAAGCTTTGCCAATTTTTCTTCATATTTAGCCAGTTCGCTTTCAGCCTCGGCTTTTTTGGCTTCCAGATCTTCCAATTGCTCCTTGATGCCCTTGATTCTGGAGTTAAGGGCTTTGGATACAGGTTTTCTTAACAACAGAAAAAGCCCTACCACAAGCACCGTAAAGTTCATTATTCTGTAGGTGTCGGTTGCCACCCAATGTTGACCTCCATCACCTTCACCACCACCTGCGGCAAAAGCGAGCATACCGCCAAAAACCAGGACCATCAGGGTGGCCATCAAGATAATGCCAGGATACTTACTCACAACAGTATTTTTCAATTTATAATGGCACTTGCACCGAATGTCAGGAAACTTCATGAAATAGCCCTCCCCAAAATTTTTTCACCAATTGCCAGAGCAAATGAATCGATTTCCTTTTGCAGCGAAATTTGAACACCCTCTGCTTCCCTGGAAATCTTCTCTCGAATTTCCATCATGTTTGCTTGTGCCTTTTTATTGATTTCGTCGACAATCCTTTTTTCTTCCTGCGTGGCCTCCTGGATCAGCGCTTCCTTTTTTTTCATTCCTTTTGACCGGGCTTCCTTGATACCAATTGAAAAGGCTGCCTCTTTTTCTTTAGCACCATTGACTGCACTGGCAATATTTTGTTCCAACCCGCCCATTTTTTCTTTCCTTCGGATTAGTACATTTCTAATGGGCTTATAAAGAATTACATTCATTATCCAAATTAAAAACAAAAAATTTACAATTTGGATAAAGAGCGATCCATCCACTTTAATCATGAAACGCCTCCGTTGTTTTGGGGGACCAGACACATCCCTTTTTCAGTCAATAAAACCATTTCCTTAGATTCAAACTCGGGCGGCTTATAACTCAGCCTAATAAAATTGTCAAAGGTTTTTTTGAATTTTTTATCACTTCACAACAATCAGCATTTGGGATGTTTGAAATTAATTGAATCATTTATTGCAATAATTTCATAGGTTACATTGCATAAATGAAGCCAAGTCCGGATCCAATATTATTCAAACATAAACCGTCTCATGCTTATGCTAATGAGAATACCTATGGACAGCATGATGGTGATCATAGAGGAACCACCATAACTCAATAGCGGAAGAGGAACACCCACCACGGGCATGAGACCCATCACCATTCCGATATTGATAACCACCTGGATAAAAATCATGGTCGTAATTCCAAATGCCAGCATAGTTCCAAAGGGATCTTTACTCCCATGCGCAATTTTTAATCCCCTGAATATGAGAATAAAGAAAAAAAGCAGAAGAACAACAGAACCTAAAAATCCCCATTCTTCTGCCAAAACTGAAAAGATAAAATCCGTATGCTGTTCCGGTAAAAAAGATAATGCATTTTGAGTCCCTTCCAAATAACCTTTTCCGGTTATCATACCCGAACCAATGGCGATTTTCGACTGTATGATATGATATCCTGCTCCTAAAGGATCGCGATCCGGATTAAAAAAGAACAGTATTCTTTTTTTCTGGTAATCCTTTAACACAAACCACACCAAGGGAACACAAACCATTGCGGATCCCACAAGGAAATAATAGGTTCTTTTTTCAATTTTAACAAAAACGGTCATCGCTATAGCAATAAAGGCCACAAGCATCGCAGTTCCCAAATCCGGCTGACTTGCAATTAATATAAAAGGAATCCCAGTATATATTAATGGTTTGATTAATTCTTTGCCATCAACCCCCCTGGGGCTTGCAACATTAGAATAATATTTTGCCAGTACTATAATCACCACCAGCTTTGCTATCTCAGAAGGCTGAATAGAGAATGGGCCTAAAACCAGCCAGCGTCTGGATCCTGATACAAATTTGCCGAATACAAGCACTCCGAGCAACAGGATAATACAAAATACAAAAAGAATATCTGCCCATCGATCCAACAGTTTGTAGTTTAACATAAAAGCCATAGTCATTACTATAAATCCACCACACAGCCATATGATCTGCTTTATGTAAACTAATCTGAGGGATCCATCGGAAACTGTCGCTGTGGCACTGTACAGAGTCAAAAAACCGAAAAGCGCCAGCAACAGAGTTACACCTAAAAGACCCCAATCAAAGTTTTGAACAAGTCTTCTGTCAATCAATTCTTTCTGACTCCAAAAAAGTTTCAATAAGCTTTTGTGCAATGGGTGCGGCTATTGAAGATCCGCGTTCGCCATGTTCGACAATTATTGCAGCGGCGATTTTGGGATTTTCCGATGGCGCATAAGCAACAAACCAGGCATGGTCTTTTAAATGTCGAACCGTTCGATCTCCCTTGAGCTGTTCAACTGTTGTTCGTCCGACCACTTGTGCTGTTCCGGTTTTTCCGCTCATATATTCGGTTTTTAATCTTGCAATTTTTGCAGTCCCTCTATTTGAATTTACCACTTCCCAAAGCCCCTTTTGGACAATTTCAAGATTTTTTTTACTGACAGGAAGTTTTCCTACAACTTGTTTTTTGTTTTCAAACAAAATGTCACCGTCAGCCGTCTCTACTTTTTCTAACATCTGTGGCTTATAAACAATACCGCCGTTTGAAACGGCAGAAGTCAGAACCAGCATTTGTAGGGGCGTTGTTAGATTATATCCCTGTCCGATCGCTATCGACAATGTCTCACCTCTATGCCAAGAAATTCCTGTCCTTTGCTTTTTCCATTCAGCAGTGGGTATCAGCCCACTGGCCTCATGATCCAGGTCTATGCCGGTTCTCTTTCCTAATCCAGAAGCTCTGGCATACCATGCGATCCGGTCCACTCCGAGTTTTGCACCCACCTGGTAAAAGAAAACATCACAAGACTCTGCAATGGCTTTAAAGATATTGACATTGCCATGCCCTTCCTTTTTCCAGCACCTGAAGTCTCGATCACCGAAACGATAAAACCCTTTACAGAAAATGTTTGTTTTTTCATTGATAACGCCTTCTTCCAAACCGGCGATGGCAGTGATGATCTTATATGTTGATGCAGGGGGATACTCTCCCTGAATCGCTTTATTTTCCATGGTACGGAAAGGATTGGAAATGATTTCCTGCCACTGTTGATGCGACAGGCCACCAACAAATTCATTGGGATCAAATGATGGACTGTTGGCCAAAGCAAGGATCTTACCTGTGTTCGGATCCATCGCGATAACAGCACCGACTTTATCCTCCAAAAGATTCTCAGCCTTTTCTTGCAACAAACGATCAATAGTCAAATAGGTATTATTACCCGGCTCAGCATCGACCATACTTAAAACACGAAAAACCTGGCCACTTGCATTTACTTCTACTTGACGTCCACCCCGTCTCCCACGCAAATATTTTTCATAGCTTTTTTCCACTCCGAACTTTCCGATAAGTTCGCCGCTATTATACCCTGGGTATTTCCCGCTTTTAAGTTCATAAGAACTAATTTCTCCTAAATACCCTATAAGATGCGCTGCACTTTTTCCCCTTATGTAGTGCCGACGAATATTAACATCTATGACAACTCCTGGAAGATCGAACTTTTTAACCTCAATGGCCGCCAGAAGATCTCTATCAATATCCTGTTTTATAATAATCGGCCTGTAAGGAGATATGTGTTTGTTTTTTTCAATTCTTTCATGAATCTCTTCTGCAGCCATATTGGTGTATTCCGCCAGTTTACCGATGGTATCTTCCAGAGGGTTAGCATCTTTTAACACTATTCCGAGGTCAAATGAAGGGCGGTTATCTGCCATAACATTCCCATTACGATCGAGAATTAACCCTCTGGGAGCATCAATGTTCTGAAGCCTTATGCAGTTGTTTTCGGACAGTCTCCGAAATTCCTGCCCCTCAATAACCTGCAGAAAAAAAAGCCTTGATACGAGCACGCTAAAAGCCGTGAAAAGTATGAAAATGGCCCCTGTTAGCCTCTGCTTATACCAATCGCTATCCGAAGTGTTTAAATATTTTTTCAAAAGACCGGAAATTCCATTTTGACTGAAGGTCCTTGATTAGAAGAATCAAAAATGGACCGATAAAAAAACCATAGCCCAATTGAATGACAATCTGTCTAAACCTTTCTGGATGGAAAGAAAGATTTTTTTCAATTAATGCCATTACACAGATGATTATAAGATTTTCGGCAAGGATTGCACAGGAAATGATCATTGGAATGATAATAGGATTTCCTTTATGCAGAAATTTTAAAATCCCTTTGATGGCTAAAGATAGCCAAATATATATGGTCAAATAGAGGCCAAAAGGACCGCCTGAAAGGCAATCCATCAAAATTCCCGTTAACAGGACAAAAATGATGATTTCCTGGAGCTGACGATAGAGGACTAAATAAACCACCAAAAGATTCATCAGGTTAAAAAAATTATTGAACAGGTTAAAATTGGGAGCAATGCTTGTCTGAAACAAAAGAAAAGCAATAATCAAAAAAGCGTTGAAAAAATACGCCATCAGTGCTCCTCAAATCCTTGCTTTTGTAAAGGCAAAACAATCATCACCTCTTCAAGTTTTTCAAAATCAACAACGGGCGTGACAATAACTTCCTGGAAAATGCTGGAATTTTTTTGAATTATAGTTTGGATCCGCCCTATCCTTAACCCTTTTGGAAAAACCCCATCCAAACCTGATGATATAACGGCATCTCCTTCTTGTAGTTCATATTTTTTAAGGACATACTGAAAAGAAAATCTCCCATCTGAAAAACCTCTGATAATTCCTCTTGCGCGGGTTCTTTGTGCAATTGAATCGATGGCACTGTTTCTATCGGTGAGAAGCAACACTTTTGAGTAATGCTTCGTCACTTCAATAATTTGACCCGCCACACCTTCAGGGATCACAACCGGCAGCCCCTTTTTGACCCCATCGAAAAATCCTTTATCAATAACAATCGTTTTAAACCATGGAGATGGATCCTTTCCGATAACCTGCGCAGCAATGGTATCATTGGTCATTTTTTTTTGAAAATTCAAAAAATGCCTGAGTCGTTGATTGGCAAGTTCTGTTTCGATACACTCATTATTTTTTTCAATAGCCTTGCTGAGTGCAATTTTGAGTTCTTCGTTTTCTTTGGCTACAGAGACGAGGTAAAAATATTGAACCCAAATGTTTTCTGCAAAATGGATTGTTTGGGTCAATCCTTTTTGAAAAGGAGCCAGGATTGCAATGAAATAGTGGAAAGGACTGCGAGAATGTCCGCTAGAATATACCTGTGGGGATTCATAATGCCGTCCAGATATAAACAACGCGATAACATTAAAAAAAAACAGCACCACCAGGCTGACGATGATCACCATCTTTTTTGAAAACATTTAACTATGTGATCGTAACCTGTTTTAGCATTTCAATATTGTCAAGAGCCATTCCTGATCCACGGGCTACAGTTGACAAGGGATCATCTGCGACTGTAACGGGAAGGCCGGTTTCTTCCCTGAGCAACCTGTCAAGATTTTTCAAAAGGGCTCCACCTCCTGTTAATACAATTCCACGATCCACAATATCTGCAGCTAATTCAGGTGGCGTCTGCTCAAGTGCATTTTTTACCGTTTCCACGATGGCATCTATCTGTTCAGATATGGCCTCCCGTACCTCCTCAGAATCAATGGCCAAAATTTTGGGAATACCTGAAACCAGATCCCTTCCTTTAACCTCTATTGTTGCGATATCATCAGCATCGGGATACGCATTGCCAATGGCCGTTTTGATTATTTCCGAAGTCCTTTCTCCGATCAACAGATTGTATTTCCGCTTGATGTATTGCATGATCGCTGCATCCATTTTATCACCGGCAACACGAAGCGACCTGCTGAAAACGATTCCAGCCAACGAAATAACGGCAACTTCCGTGGTTCCTCCCCCGATATCGACGATCAGGTTACATGTCGGTTCAGTAATCGGAAGGCCGGCACCAATGGCAGCAGCCATCGGCTCTTCAATCAAAAAGACTTCCCTTGCTCCGGCCGATTCCGCAGATTCCCTAACAGCCCTTTTCTCCACGGGTGTAATACCCGACGGGACCGCAACTATGATCCGAGGCCTTACAAACGTTCGACGATTATGGACCCTCTGAATAAAATGTCTCAGCATCGCTTCCGTCACTTCAAAATCTGCGATAACGCCATCTCTCATGGGTCTTATGGCGACTATATTTCCAGGAGTTCTCCCAAGCATATTTTTGGCTTCAAGTCCGACGGCAAGCACCTTATTTTTCATCCGGTTGTCCGTTCGAACAGCTACGACTGATGGCTCTCCCAGAACTATTCCTTTGCCCTTGACATAAACAAGGGTGTTTGCAGTTCCAAGATCAATGGCTAAATCGTTGGAAAACAGACCTAAAATAGAATCAATAAAATTTCCCATTTTACCTCATAGTATCCGATAAAACGGACCCGTTTGAATGATAGAATGTATTTGGAAGGACTATTACGGCCAAACATACGTCACTCTCAGAAATTTTTTAAATTTTTAAAAAGGCTGAGAGTTGGCATGCAGTTTGGTGACGATTTCTACCAAAAATCATATGGCTTTACAAGGAGAATTTATCATGATGAAATTTTACAAAAAAATTAGCAAACCGATTCTTAACCATTTAACTGATCATTGCCTAACTCGCTTTCAATATGTTTTCCATAATGATGTTGTGCAATGTTGGCCTGAATTTTTTAAGTTTTTCATTATTTCGGTCAGGATGAATCCTGTTTGTCAAAAGGATTATAATAACAGACCGTTTTAAATCCATCCAAAAGGAAGTTCCGGTGAATCCAAGATGACCGACACTATCCTGTGAAAATAAATGTCCGGAACTGGAATTTTTTTCAGACGGCGTATCGAAACCCATTACTCTGGCAAAACCTTTTCGCTTTTTAAGAAAGGATTTTACCACATACGATGGAAACAAGCCTTGAAACAATTCGTCGTTATAAATAGTTAACAAATGATTGAGAAGCCGATGAATATCTTGTGCTGTACCAAACAAACCCGCATGCCCCCCAACACCACCCAATACAAAAGTGTTTTCATCATGAACGAGACCTTCTATGAGCGTTTTTCTCCAGGGACAAATTTCAGTTGCCGCATACCCGGCCTTTTTTTTCTTTTTAAAGATATCCTGATAATAAAGATTCTCAAGACCTAACGGCTTAAAAACTTCATCATCTGCAAATCTGTCAATCCGGGAATCTGCCAGCCGTTGTATTATCCAAGATAAAATCATAAACCCTAAATCGCTGTAAAGGGTCGTATTTCCGATGGGATTTTGTAAAGGGATATTGACCAACATTTGTCTTAATTGCGTTTCCCTTTTATGGGGGGGATATTTTTCCAAGACTCTAAAGAACGGATGGTAAGCCGGTAATCCCGAAGTATGGCTAAGTAACTGCCCAATTTGGATTTTCTTTAATTCTAACTGATTGAACTCAGGTAGAATTTGTCCTAGTGTATCTGTGAGGGTAATTTTCCGATCCCTGACCAGGGCCATGAAAGAGGTTGCGGTCGCTAATGGTTTTGTTAATGAAGCGAGATCAAAGATGGTGTCTAATTCAACAGGAGAGCCTGAAAAAATATTACTGATTCCGTATGCCTTATGAAACATTATTGACCCTTCCTGTGAAAACAGCAACACAGCACCTGGAAAAACAAATCTCTTTGCGGCTTCAATCATCATATTGTCGATTTCACCAAAACAAGTCCCCTTTTCAGGCGTTAAGAGTTTTTTTTGAGAATTGTTCTGAAATGATCCAGATTTAATCCTGCAACCGGGTTTACCTGAATTTAGTATTACGGAAGGCATGTGGTAACAGAGATATTTTTCATCTGAGTTCAAGGTGGCCTCAAGACCAATGGGCAGAACCATGTTTGATTTTTCATGACCCACCTTAAAACCCGCCAGTATTGGAATGTTAAGGCCGGAAAAGCAATCATCAAAAATGCTGAAAATATCGGATAGGGCTCCACAATCAGAAAAACTTCCCAAAATCAACCCCAACAGACCTTCAAAGCAACCGGCCATTTTCATCTGAGTCAGCATTCTGTCTATTCGGTAAGGGGCTTCCCCCCGATCTTCCAGAAAAAGGATATGGTTTTGGAATCCAGGCTCGAAAGGAGTTCCCACCAAGTGACACAATGTGGTGAGATTTCCGCCGATTACAGGCCCTTTTGCCAAACCCGGTCTTAGGGAAACAGCGGTTGAGTCACATAGGGTTAAAACTTGTCCTGAAGAAAACATGGAAAACAATGCATTTATTGTTTCGACATCGGCATCAGCAAGGCTTGTTATCGTTGGCCCATGAAATGTCACCAGTTTGCATTTTTCATAAATTGTCGTAAGAAGTGACGTTACATCGCTGAATCCAACAAATATTTTAGGGTTCTTACGTATGACATCGTATTCCAATTTATCCAAAATACGAATGGATCCATATCCTCCCCTGGCGCAAATGATTGCTTTGCTTTCCGGTGATTTAAACGCATTATTTACCATTTCGGCTCTGCAATGATCATCTCCGGCCAGAAATCCGTTTGCTGAGAAAATCCCGGCAGGTAGTTCAACTTTGAAACCCATGGATCTAATAATGGTTAATCCCCGGTCAAATTTATCCGGCCTGAAAGGGCTTGAGGGAGCTATTACGGTAACGGTGTCACCGGGCAACAAACCAAAAGGGGATTTAGATTGATTTTTTCTCATGAAATTTTTGGACAGAAAATTTTATTTTAACCAAATTGTTTTTAACAGCAAAAAATACCATATAGTTGCTTGACATACAAACTTAAAAAATGTATGAGATATTTTTTGTGTCGGGGCGTAGCGCAGACTGGTAGCGCACTTGAATGGGGTTCAAGGGGTCGGA
>CAYZJH010000071.1:16225-19714 GCA_964478625.1 uncultured Desulfobacteraceae bacterium | reverse complement strand
CTTTTGTGACGATGCTTTTTAAAGGGGGGACTTTTGTGACGATGCTTTTTAAAAGAGGATTTGTGAGGAGTTACTTGCAAGCATGTTTCTAAGCGGTCGATTTGTCGTTAAAACAAAAATTTCGGGTATTATATTTCTTGCCGGGATATAAGTTACATATAACGGGCGGTTTTGCATGTGGCGGTCTCATTCTGGGGGCACTCACATGGAAAAATATCTATAATCCTGAGCCCATGACCGGGGTTGCACTTATGGCGGTTTGTTTGCTTGGGGCTCTTTTTCCGGATACAGACACGGACTCCAAAGGCCAGAACCTGTTTTATTTTTGCCTGGCGATTCTGGATCTGGCATTGATGGCCATGGAGCTTTTCAAATGGGCGGCGATCGTTGGGTTTTGCGCCATGCTGCCGGCTATCGGGCATCATCGCGGATGGACCCACACATGGCTGGCGATGATTCTGGTTCCACTCCCTATTGTTTTGCTGCCGGCTTTTTTTTACGGATTTTCTATCGCTTCCCTGTTGCCGTATTATCTGGCTGCTGTTGCAGGTTATTTCTCCCATCTGCTGTTGGACTGGAAATTTTAAAGCATTACTGAACTGGTGTAACTTTGAATCCTTTGTCCGAAAGAAGCGCTATCAAACCGTTCGGGCCGTGCAGATGAAGGGCGCCTACGGCGATAAATGCATTTCCGGCCATCAGATGAGGAAGCATCTGGTCGGCCATGGCCAGATTGCGGTCGTCGTTTAATTGCTTGAGCACCCGTTCAGCCAGGGCTTTATTTTCCGGAGTGATAAACTGTTTTCCGATTTGCGCCACGCCATCCAGGTCTCCCTTTATATAGGTCTGAATTAATTTATCAAACAGTTGAGGAATTTTATCGATCTGATTTAAGGTGTCTTCAAGAAGAACAACCTGATCATCCATGGGCATTTCATCAAAAACCTTTAACTGATCCTTGACAGACTCAAGTCCGAACACTTTTTTGCCCTCTGATTTTGCCTTTCCATAAAGAACGAGGTCCATAAACTGACCGGTTTCAGGCGCAGGTACACTCAGCATAGACATCACCGCCCATGGCTTCATCTGATTGACGGCCATCTCGGCAACTCCGCGGTCTGCCATGGCTTTTGAAACTTTTTCAAACAAAGATTCTCCAATGATGGATTCTAAGGTTCGGCCATCCATAAAAATCATGGATGTACTCATTTGAATAAGTGCCGCTTCATCCAGGATCACCTCCATAATAAAGGTATCCGTTTTGGAAAATGCTTTTTCCAGCGATGGAGAAAAATTCATCACCCGAGGGTCTTCCGAGTGGATTGTTCCCAGAATATAACTTGGCGCGGGTCCCTGAACTTCGATTTTCCAGAGCATCCCGTTGCCGGAAAATGATTGATCTGTTGTGGAAGAAGTGGTTGGTTCCGGGGGGGTATCGGATGATTTTTGCGGATCCGTTGTGTGAATGACCTGTCCTTTTTCATCCCACCAGGAATCTTCCTGCGACTCCGGAGGCGGCTGGTCGGAGTATCGCCAGTTGCCATCTTCATCTTTCCATTTGAAAATATCGCCGTGAACCGTTGGTGCTGCAATTCCGGCAGCGATGATGATGCAAAGAAAAAAGGGGAGTAGTCCCCACAATTTCAATCCGATATCGACTGCATGGGTATTTTTGAAATTTTTGATGGGTTTCATATTGAATTTTCCACTTCTGTTAATTCTTATTTAGTTGTTCAGGCCTGCGCCCATGAACATCAAATAAAGGCCTTTCAAACACCGTGGGAACATGAAACAAGATTCTTCTTTAAATAAAGGACAACCCCTCATTTAAATCTTCGATAAGGTCATCCACATTTTCAATTCCTACCGAAAGACGAATAAGACCGTCCGAGATCCCTGCCTTTTTCCGTTCCTCGGCCGAGTATGTGGAGTGGGTCATGGATGCCGGATGTTGAATCAGGGTATCACAGTCTCCCAGGCTCACGGCAAGGGTGCAGACCTTCAGGCTGTCCATCAGTGTCTTTCCGGCCTGGATACCCCCGGTCAGATCGAATGCAATCATCCCCCCGAATTTTTTCATCTGCTTTTGAGCAACCCGATTTCCGGGATGAGAGGACAATCCCGGATAGAAGACTCTTTCCACTTTAGGATGGTTTTCAAGCCATTGGGCGATTTTCATGGCATTTTCACTGTGGCGTTCCATCCTGAGGGCCAATGTTTTTAACCCCCTTAAAAACAGCCATGCGTTAAAGGGGCTCATGGACGGCCCGAAATGATTGGCATATTCTTCGCGAAGATGCTGCATCATTTTTAAAGATCCGGTGACAACACCACCTACAACATCTCCATGACCCCCGATATATTTTGTTGCCGAATGGACCACCATATCCGCCCCAAGGCTTACAGGATTTTGAAGATATGGGGTTGCGAAAGTGTTGTCCACGATCAGAGGAATATCGTTATTTTTTGCCGCCTTTGCCCAGGTTTTGATATCAAAAATATCCAGTGTCGGGTTGGCGGGTGTTTCGATAAATAGAAACCGGGTGTTTCGATCAATTTTGGCTTCGATATTTGACACAGGCCGTGCTTCGCTGGGGGTGAGAAAACGGGGTCGCATGTTGAAATGGGCCAGATGCTTTGTAAAAAGCGCATAGGTTCCGCCATACAGGGTCGTTCCTGCGACAAAGTTGTCACCGGGCCGGGCAAGAGATAAGGCTACCGCGGCGATAGCGGACATGCCCGATGCCGTGGCAACCGCATCCTCGCAGTCTTCCAGAAGGGCCATTTTTTCCTGAAAAATCGCGACGGTCGGATTGCCCATTCGGGTATAAACAAATCCCTTTTCAGTGCCTTTAAAGATGTTGGATCCATATTCGGTATTCTTGAATTTGAATGTGGACGTCATGTGAATCGGCGGTACCAGATCCATGGAGGAGGTATAAACCGATTTAATGCCGTGTACAACCAGGGTGTCTTTCGAAAGTTTTTTCATGGTGATCTCCGCTTAAACATCAAAATGAATCGCTTTGTCCCATAAATGGTGAGTAGGAGTTTGAAAGGTATGCTGCAGCCAACGGTTATAGTTTCCCCAATCCGTGTCCGGGATGGTCCAGAAGTTTTGAAGTCTTTTGATAAACTCCGGGTCCAATCGGGTTTGCCGCAATACGCGGATGATTCCATGGCCATCGATCAGGGCGCGGGAAAAATCCGTGCAAATGTCAGAAAAAAAATCCTCAACTTCCTCCGGGTTTTCCTGCCGCTCAAACGCAGGATTACATGGTGTGGGAAGTAAAAAATTTTTGCCGAATTTCCAGATCACCAGAGGATATTGATTTTCAAATATACCGCAACGGGTCAGATTTTTGAAATCTTCCATGTCCAGAGGCCTGGGAAACGGGATCGAAACCAGAAGGTGAAGCCCTTGGGCAACGATACTCAGCACAGAAGCTTCAAAAGGTGCTTGCCACCCAGGATAGGTGTCGCCTTCCC
>CAYZJH010000071.1:8891-16125 GCA_964478625.1 uncultured Desulfobacteraceae bacterium | reverse complement strand
TCATATGGTTTCCATTAAAGAGGATTTCATCGATATTTAAATTTCTTTTAAAACCGCCCGGGTTAAAATTTCTTTCCCAAATCGATCTTGAATCAAATCCAGGGTTTTATCCAATTTTTCCCTTTTGGTATTGTCCTGATGCGGCAAATCAAAAAATGTCATCTGGACCGGATGAGTTTCATGCACCAATCCTGATGCCCCCACCCCGATCAGGCGAACTTTTTTTATCATCGGACAATGATCCAGAAGTCGGCAAGCTTCATGATAAAGCGTGCCGGAGGAGCAGGTGGGGTTTTTAAGCGTGATGCTTCTGGTGATCTGCTGAAAATCCGAATATTTTAATTTGACTGAAACGGTTTTCGCCCTGACTCCTGCCTTTCGAAGGTGTCGCCCGACTTCATCGGCCTGATGGAGCAGGTATTTTTTTAATAGCAAATGATCCGCCGTATCAAACCCAAGCGTTTCTTCGGCACTGATGGATTTGGGCGGAGAAAAGGGAACCACAGGAGACTTGTCGATACCCATGGAAAGTTCTTTTAATCGTCGTCCGAAACTTCCTAGGGTATCTGTCAGAAATTTTTCCGGAAAATTTTGAACATCGCCGAATGTATTGATTCCCAATTCTTTGAGTTCCCGGAACATTTTCGGGCCGACACCAGGGGCGTTCTTTACGGGTAAGGATTGAACGAATTCCAGTACGTTTTCAGGGTAAATCACGGTCAGGCCGTCTGGTTTATTCATATCTGATGCAATTTTGGCGAGAAATTTCACCGGTGCGATTCCTATGGAGCAGGTCAAGTGGATTTGTTGCCGGATTTGATTTTTAATCTCCCCGGCCATGGTTTCGGCAGAGCCGAAAAGCCTTTCACAACCTCCGGCATCCAAATAGGCTTCATCAATGGATACTTGTTCCACCAGAGGGGAAAAACTCTTTAAAATTTCCATCACTTTTTCGGAAATTTGTTTGTAGCGGTCTTTTCTTGGAGGAACCACCCGTGCATCCGGGCATTTTTTCAGTGCCTGAAACATGGGCATGGCAGAATGTACCCCGTATTTCCTGGCTTCATAACTTGCTGCCGCCACCACTCCCCTTCCGGATATCCCCCCAACGATCACCGGCTTGCCTTTAAATTCCGGGTGATCTAAAATTTCCACCGATGCATAAAACGCATCCATGTCTATATGCAAAATCATGGGAGCAGTTCAGCCTTTCAATATCTCCAGTGATCCCGATAAAAACGCTATAGATTCCAAATGATCCGTAACCATAGGCCATTGTTTAATAATTTGCAATATTTTGATTTACAGCCCTGAATTAATGACAAGATCGGTAATCGGGCCTCTGGATTTATCCCCTTTCAACACGATATGGGCGTAAATGCGATGTCCCTTGAATTTATTGACTATCCAGTTGAGACCATTGTTTTCAATGTTCAGATAGGGATTGTCAACCTGCCGGATATCGCCTAAACAGAAACATTTTACCCCTTCCCCCATCCGTGAGAGAAGTGCCCGGCATTCGATCCTGGAAAGATTTTGCATTTCATCAATGATCACCACCGAATTTTCAATGTTCATCCCCCGGATATAAGCCAATGGTAAAAGTTCGAACTTTTTGGGATCAAAGCGGACCATGGGCCCTTCCTCATTAAGAAAAACTTTTTTAATCGGGCGTAATCGGTGAAGCTTTAAAACCAGATCCGTAATATACTTGGTGTAAGGTTCCATTTTTTCGTTAATGCTACCCGGCAAATACCCCAACTTGGTCCCGATCTCGATCATCGGTTTGACCACATAGATTTTTTCATGGGTCTTTTTCTCATGGGTTAAATAAAGAGCGGCTGCCAGAGCCAGAAAACTCTTGCCGTATCCTGCTTCACTTTGAATGGAAACAATATCGATTTCTGGTCGGGTCATCAGTTCCATGGCCAGGTTCTGGTAGACGGTCCTGGGAACCACATTCCAAATTTTGTGCTGGTAATCGATGACCTTTGCTCCATCGATACCCCAAAAAACCGGTTTGCCCTGGGGACCCCACGAGAAAGAATTCAGCACACGCTCTTCCTGATTTTCAATAAAACCGGTATAATACTCTGCCTCGGATTTGAATGGAACGGATTCCTTGTAAGCCTCGCTGCGAATTCCTTTCAGCCTTGCCTGCAGCTGAAAGATTTTGTCATTGGTTACTAAAATCGGTTCAGCGATTCCGCTTTGAATGATTTCATCCAGGATATAGTTGTCAACATGATTGTTAAAAGAATCGGCAACCTCCCTGCTTTCTAAAACCGAGTAATGATCAGGATTTTCACTCAAAAGCTGAATCACTTTGGCGACAATGTATCCCAACTTGGGATCTTTCTTGAATTTGGAAAGTTCCAGCAGGACATGGTATGGAATGTAAACGTTGTTTTCATATCCGTTTCTCAGCTTTAACAATGAAGCGGGATCTTCCAAAAGAACGTTTGTGTCAATGATATAATTTTTGCTGGTTGTCATTTGGAATCAACTCTCCTGTTGTGTTGTGAATGTGATAACCGAAAATTATACCCTCATGGGGTGTTTATCAAGAAAAATAGCTCTGTTTGAAACCTCCTAACCGATATCTAACCAAATATTCACAAACAATGAATATCAACTTTTTAATTAGTGGCTGAACGAAAAGTCCCATATTCCCTCTCCCATCGGGGGAGGGCCAGGGTGGGGGTTAAAAATATCAGGTGGTTATCTTTCCCTCCCCCCGCCCCCTCCCAGTGGGAGGGGAGTTTTCGTTCAGCCACTAATTAATCTATTAGCGTCAGGTTAAGGCTACCGGCCATGTACTAAAAGGGTGTCGTTCTGAGGAGACCGATATCGTAAACGGTATATATGGCAAGGGGTTAATGGCCGATGAAGAATCTATTCTTCACCCCGGCAGGGTCTCTTGTGGTTAAACCTAGTACTAATTTGCAAAAATACGATGACGTAAAACAGTCAGGCCTGAAAGGCCGTTACATATCAGCCCAGGGCATCGCCCTGGGAAAGGGTGTACAAAGAAAAATTAGCCCTGAAAGGGCGTGAGATACGGCCTTAGGCGTTGTGCGAAATGACATTTTATGCCACGCCCATTCAGGGCTTCCCTCATTTGCGGGCTTGCTGCTTAGAGGTGGATGCGATGACCGGTCCGGGCCCGGGAAGAGAGATTCTTCGGTCGCCGTGGATTCTAATCCACTGAATGGGAAATACTTTTTTTCAAGCATCCAGCGGTTGCGGGACGCTCCCTCAGAATGACATGCTGGAAACCGATATCGGCCCATGATGCCGGTATTCGGTAATACCTAAACTTGACGCCAATGGGGAAGCCGGGCGCGGAGTGAAGCGTTTCAGCACTATCCAGGTGAATTAAAGAAGATGGTTGTTCCGGATGCCGGATCAAGTCCGGCATAGCGGAGAACTTGGTACTGTCAGGTTAAGAAGTGTCAATCCATTATCAGAGGTGAATGAAAATGATTCCTGAAATCCGGTCGACAAATAAAGAAAGGATTTTGATTGTAGATGACGAAGAGGATATCCTGGAACTGGTTCAATATAATGTGGAACGGGAGGGGTTTGAGACCATCTGTGCCTCGACCGGAGAAAATGCCCTCAAAATAGCGGAAACGGAAAAAATAGACCTGGTGATATTGGACCTGATGCTTCCGGGAATCAACGGGCTTGAGGTCGCCAAAAGTATCAAAAGAAATCCCCGGAAAATGCACATTCCGATCATTATGCTGACTGCCAAGGGTGAAGAAACCGATATTGTGACCGGATTGGAATTGGGCGCTGATGATTATGTAACAAAACCATTCAGCCCCAAAATTCTTTTGGCACGTATCCGGGCCGTATTTCGGAAAAACAGCGGTCAGATTGCGGACACCGAAGCAGTCCTTCACCACCACGGAATTTCCATTCATCCCGGAAGGCGAATGATCAAAATCAATGGAAAAAGCATCGATTTAACCTACACGGAATTCCAAATCATCCATTACCTTGCATGCAGGCCGGGATGGGTTTTTACGCGAACTCAGATTGTAGATGCGGTTCGTGGGGATAACTATTCGGTCACTGACCGAAGTGTGGATGTTCAAATGGTGGGGCTCAGAAAAAAACTGGGACCCTACGGAAAATATCTCGAAACAGTGCGGGGTGTGGGATACCGGTTCAAGGAGTAAGTCCAACCGGCTAATGAAATTTTCACCTGGTTCTAACAAAATCCTAACATTTAATAAACATAATCAGGACCGAACTGATCGCTTTTACAGGTAAGGTTCCGTCATTCCGGCGAAAGCCGCATTGGTGCCGATTTAAGGAATTAACAAGGTATTCAAGTTTGTCATTCTGAGGAGGCCGACATCGTTCACGGTTATATGGCACGTGCCCAGTGGCTGACGAAGAATCTTTCTTCCATGCCGGAACGGTCTTTCTTTTTTCAACCCCAGGTCGGACCTGATCACGGGTCCGGTTTCGGAAAAAGAGATTCTTCGGTCGCCGTGGTTTCAATCAATTTAGTGGGAAATATTTTTTTCAAGCATCAAGCCGTTGCGAGTCGCTCCCTCAGAATGACATGAAAAAAACCGTTTTCGGCCCCTGATTCCGGTATGACGTTAAACGATTCTTGCAAATAAAGCCGTTCAGTTCGGGGCGGAACAAATTTAAAATAAGGAGTAAATGACCTGATGAAGAAAATGAAATTGTTTTGTGCGGTTCTGATGGTTTTGAGCATGATTTTTACAACAGCTTCCATGGCCGAAACATTGGTAATCAAAGGTTCCACAACGGTGCTTCCCATTACCCAAAAAGTGGCGGAAGCTTACATGAAAGAATTTCCCAACGTTAATGTTTCCATTTCCGGTGGCGGGTCGGGAAACGGTATCAAGGCAATTATTGACGGGACCACCGATATTGCCAATAGTTCAAGATTTATCAAAGACAGCGAAGTCAAGCAGGCTGTTAATAATGGCGCGTATCCCGTGCCCTTTAGTGTGGCCTATGATTGTATCATACCGGTGGTGCATCCGAGCAACCCGATCAATGACCTTACCCTGGACCAACTCCAGGCCATTTACATGGGTAAGGTTAAAAACTGGAAAGACATCGGAGGGGATGATCGCCCTATAGTGGTTATTTCCAGGGACACCTCCTCGGGAACCTATGAGGTTTGGGAAGAAAAAGTCCTGAGAAAAGAAAGAGTGTTTCCGGGTGCACTTCTTCAGGCCTCCAGCGGTGCCGTGGTGCAGGGGGTTGCCAACAACAAAAACGCAGTGGGCTATATCGGCCTCGGGTATCTGACGGACTCGGTAAAAGCGGTATCGGTCAATGGCATCGTGGGTTCGGAAGAGACGACGTTAAGTGGTGCATTTGCCATAAGCAGGCCGTTGTTTATTTTTACCAGGGGCTGGCCCGAGGGTACAACGGTTCATTTTATCAATTACCTTCTGAATCCTGAAAAAGGACAAAAACTGGTCAAAGAAGCCGGTTTTGTGCCTCTTTTCTAAATTTTCATATGGTTTTGCCCTAAGTTGACTCAGTTTGGTGCCATATAACCGTTATTCCGGCGAATGCCTATTGGCTTCAAGTTAAAGCTGCCGGTGGCCAGGTATTACATTGGGTGTCATTCTGAGGAGGCCGGCATCATAAACGGTTATATGGCATGGACTCAATGGCCGACGAAGAATCTTTCCTTCACAGTGGCACGGCCTCTTGTGTTTAAACTCCGGGTCAGATTCGATGATCGGTCCGGGCCCGTGAAGAGAGATTCTTCGGTCGCCGTGGTTTTAATCCGCTTAATGGGAAATACTTTTTTTCAAACATTAATCCGTTGCGAGTCGCTTCCTCAGAATGACATGCTGGAAACCGTTTTCGGTCTCTAATGCTGGCATTAGATAAGTCCTTAACTTGAAGCCAATTGGCCGAAGCCGGGCACGAAGTGAAGCCGTCAGGCGCTATCCTGAAAGTGACCCCGACAATTTGGATACCGGTTTCCGGCTCAAGCCCCGGACAGGCTTCGCGCCGTGATGATGTCAGAAGATTCATAAAATGAAATCGCTCAAATTAGGGATGAATTATAACAGACGCGCAGTGCAATGGGTCTTGCCTGCGCGTCAATTTATTATCGAGGGGAATGACATGGGTATGAGTCGTCAGATAAAAGAAAAATGCATGCGGAACTTTTTTATTATGATAGCATTCGCATCCATTGCCATCCTGATGGCAATCACCATTTTTCTTTTTAAAGAGGGGCTTCCGGTTTTTAATCTGATTTCGGTCAAAGATTTTTTATTTGGAATTTACTGGTACCCTACTTCCGATCCGCCTGATTTTGGTATTTTCCCCTTAATTGTCGCCTCTGTTTCAGTCACTTTGCTATCAGCATCCATATCGATTCCACTGGGGGTGATGACTGCGGTATATCTTGCTGAAATAGCCAGTCCGCGGGTCAGAGAGTTGGTCAAACCTGTGGTGGAGTTATTGGCAGCGTTGCCGTCGGTGGTGATCGGTTTTTTCGGAATGGTGGTGGTGGCACCTTTTTTACAGAACACATTGAACATTGCCACCGGCCTGAATCTGTTTAACGCATCGCTAATGCTGGCTTTCATGTCGATTCCGACCATCTGCAGCATTTCCGAGGATGCCATATACAGTGTGCCCAATGCACTTCGGGAAGCATCTCTGGCTTTAGGGGCAACGCATCTGGAAACCATTTTTCGCGTCGTTTTACCGGCGGCTGTTTCAGGAATCTGCACAGCGGTCATTTTAGGAATGTCAAGGGCTATCGGTGAAACCATGGTGGTTTTGATGGTTGCCGGAGGCGCAGCCATGGTTCCGTCTTCCATATTCGACCCGGTACGGCCCATGCCCGGGAGTATCGCGGCTGAAATGGCTGAAGCACCCTTTCGCGGAGACCATTATTATGCCCTTTTTGCAACAGGAATGGTGCTTTTTCTTTTTACGTTCATGTTTAATCTGATCGCCGATTTTATGTCCCACAAATATCGGCAGGTGGGAGATGCCACATTGTAGGGTCCCGTTGGGCATGGCGAGCCCAAACCGGTAATTAACGGCTCCACCCTTTGGAAAAGGGGGGCCGAGGGAATTTGACAAGGGGATGACTTTTTTAAAAATCCCCCTGAATCCCCCTTTTCCAAAGGGGGACTTTCGGATTCCCCCTGAATCCCCCTTTTCCAAAGGGGGACTTTCGGATTCCCCCTGAATCCCC
>CAYZJH010000071.1:6023-8791 GCA_964478625.1 uncultured Desulfobacteraceae bacterium | reverse complement strand
TCCCCCTGAATCCCCCTTTTCCAAAGGGGGACTTTCGGATTCCCCCTGAATCCCCCTTTTCCAAAGGGGGACTTTCGGATTCCCCGTGAATCCCCTTTTCCAAAGGGGGACTTTCTGGTTCCCCCTGAATCCCCCTTTTACCAAAGGGAAACTTTCGGATTCCCCGTGAATCCCCTTTTTTCAAAGGGGGACTTGTGAGGAATAACTTGTAAGGAGTTTTATTTCATGAATTCATCCGGAGTTGAAACCGTGAATCGATTTATGCCCCTGGAATCGGAGATAGAAGAAAAATTGATGAATAATTCCGGACCAGGATCATCTAGTTCTCATCTTGCCCGGCGAAAATTTTTTCAAAAGCTTTTGTTTATCCTTTTTCGTTTCGCCGCCGGAGTCAACGCCATTGTGTTGTTGATTATTGTTTACTACCTGGTGGCCAATGGCTGGAGAGCCATCAACTGGACATTTTTAACCCAGGCTCCCATGGATTCCATGACCAGGGGCGGAATATTTCCCTGCATCGTCGGTACGTTCCTGTTGGGAGTAGGGGCCATGGTTGTGGCCTTTCCCATTGGTGTGGCCTCGGCCATATACCTTAACGAATACGCACGCCCGGGAAAAACGCTAAGAATTATTCGTCTGGGAATCAGCAATTTGGCAGGGGTTCCGTCAGTGGTGTTCGGGCTGTTCGGGCTGGCCTTTTTTGTGATCTATCTGAAAATGGGAGTGAGTCTTCTGGCCGGAGCATTGACCCTTGGAGCCATGAGCCTTCCGGTGATTATCGGTTCGGCCGAGGAAGCTTTAAAAGCGGTTCCGAATACATATCGTGAAGCTTCTCTGGGGCTGGGTGCCACCAAATGGCAAACCATCTGGAGAGTGGTTTTACCCACGGCGCTTCCGGGGATTTTAACCGGCGGAATACTCGGCCTCAGCAGGGCCGCTGGAGAAACAGCGCCCATCATGTTTACGGCAGCCGTTTTTTTCACACCGCGACTTCCGCAATCTGTTTTTGATCAGGTCATGGCCTTGCCTTACCACATTTACGTGCTGGCCACCGCAGGAACTGAAATCGCAGCCACAAGGCATCTTCAGTACGGAACAGCGCTGGTTTTGATTGTGATGGTGCTCGGACTGAATCTGGTGGCAATCATTTGGAGATCCCGGCTTCGAAAGAAAATGAAATAGAGGAACTGTTTAAATGGAAAAAAAACTCAAAATGGCATCTAAAAACTTAAATTTTTACTATGGGGATTTTAAGGCCCTTCAGGATGTCCATTTGGATTTTTATGAAAACGAGGTTACGGCACTGATCGGCCCGTCAGGTTGTGGAAAAAGCACTTTTTTAAGGTGCCTGAACCGTATGAATGATTTGATTCCCATCAGTCGCGTGGAAGGAGAAATATTACTGGATGGCGACAACATTTATGCGCCTTCGGTGGATGTGGTCAACCTGAGAAGCCGAATCGGTATGGTGTTTCAAAAGCCCAATCCTTTTCCCAAGAGCATCTTTGAAAACGTGGCCTATGGCCTTCGGGTCAACGGCAAAAGAGACAAGGCGTATCTGTCCCATCGCGTGGAGGAAAGCCTGAAGAGAGCGGCTCTCTGGGAAGAAGTCAAGGATCGCCTCAATGATTCTGCGCTGGGCCTGTCGGGAGGACAACAGCAAAGACTTTGCATTGCCCGAGCGTTGGCCGTGGAACCCGAAGTCCTCCTGATGGATGAACCGGCTTCCGCACTGGACCCCATTGCCACCCAAAAAATTGAAGAACTGATTCACCAGTTGAAAGAAAACTATACCATTATTATTGTCACTCATAACATGCAGCAGGCTGCCAGGGTTTCAGATATAACCGCATTTTTTTATCTGGGAAAACTCATCGAAATCGGTGAAACAGATGCCCTGTTTACCAGGCCCAGGCTCAAGCAGACCGAGGAATATATTACGGGAAGATTCGGTTGATCCTGAAAGGAAAAAACAGATGACCAAACATTTTATCAGAGAACTGGAAAAAACCAAAAAATTGATCCTGACCCTGGGAGCCATGGCCGAAGAACGGGTACATCTGGCCATCAAAGCGATCCGGAAAAAGGATGCGTCAATTGCCCGAAAAATAATCATGTCCGACTATGAACTGGATGAAATGGAAGTCGATATCGAAGAGGAGTGCCTTAAGATACTTGCACTTTATCAGCCGGTAGCCATTGACCTTCGATTTCTAATTGCCATGATCAAAATCAACAATGATCTGGAACGCATCGGTGACGAAGCCGTAAATATTGCCCAGAGAGTGGGGATTATCGCCAAATGGGACCAGCCCCAAACGACTTTTGATTACTCCCTCATGGCCGAAAAGACCGAAAAAATGCTGAAAATGAGTCTGGATGCCCTGGTGAACATGGATACCGATATCGCCTTTAAGGTGAGTATCCTAGATGATGAGGTGGATGCCATCAAAGATCAGGTTTACGACCATGTCAAAAATGCCATAGATTCGCGGGTGGACCGGGGTGGATACCTGATCAATCTTTTGCTGATTTCAAGACATTTGGAACGCATCGCCGATCATGCCACAAACATTTCAGAAGAAGTTATCTATATGGTAGAGGGCGAAATCATTCGACATGGGAATTACTAGATTAAGTTATTTTTAAACACAGGGTTCAAGGTTCGGGAGTAACTTCCGGGGTATTATTCTGAAGGAGCGAGTCTCAGGGGATATTGGTTGAAAAGAAAATATTTTCAGATCAAGCTCGTTAAGCTCAGGTAATAA
>CAYZJH010000071.1:0-5923 GCA_964478625.1 uncultured Desulfobacteraceae bacterium | reverse complement strand
CTACCCCAAAATATGGTAATAAAATACTATCCATAAATTCAAAAAATTTTGTAATTTATTTTAAAGGAAAAAAAATGGGTAAAACACAAGATTTGATTGATGAGGCGATTTTTCTTCCAATCGAATAAAGAGTCCTTTTGGTAGACTCACTCCTGCGAAGCTTGAATCCTTCCAATAATGAAAACGATCAAAAATGGGCGTCAGAAGCCAAAACGCGTTTGGGGGGAATTAAAATCAGGCAAAGTAAGGCCCATTCCGGGTGAGGAAGTATTTCGAAACGTATGGAAATGTTTTGGGAAATGATCTGCGAATTTCATCCCGAAGCAGAAAAGGAATTTCTTGCGGCCATTAATTAATATGAAGAGTGCAGGGTTGGTCTTGGTCATGATTTTACCCGGGAAGTTTATTCGGCCATTCAAAGCATCATCGAACATCCAAAAACATGGCCTTTGTTTGATTTGGGTATCCGCAGACGTCTCATCAGTCGTTTTCCATACGCCGTTCTTTATAGCGAAGAAGGTCAGACCATTTATATTCTTGCGGTAATGCATCTGCGGCGTGATCCGGCTTATTGGAAATACAGGGTGGATTAGTCTGATTGAAAAACCAATTTAGTCACGATCCCAGGCGAGATCGTTTTTTACAGCAGCGGGGCCGTCAGGTAGGCTGCTCGGGAAGCCACACGAAACCAAAAAGGTTTTTCAAGGATTTCCGTTATTGTCATCATCCTGGATCGGGAAAAATCGTCTTCGAACATCTGCTCCATTTCCGAGGCAAACTTTTGATCAACCACCACGGCGGTAACTTCAAAGTTGAGACGAAACGACCGATTGTCGAGATTGACGGTTCCTACCCCGGAATACCGGTTATCCACAAGAAAGGTTTTGCCGTGAAGGAACCCCTCCTGGTAACGATGGATCTTGATGTCGGCATCGAGCATCGATCCGATAAAAGCATAAGCAGCAAAATATACCAAAAGGTGGTCGGGCATTTCAGGAATGATGATCCGGACATCCACACCACGCAGGGAGGCCAGCTTGAGAGCGCTGATGACTCCTTCATCAGGAACAAAATAAGGACTGGCAATCCAGATGCGATGTTTTGCCGAGTGGACCACATGCTGCATCAAAAGGCTGGCCGTCTCGAATCGGTCGGCCGGGCCTGATGGAAGAATCAATACCGGCGCGTCACTTCCGGCAGCCGGTTTCGGTTCCCAGTCCAGCTCAAGAATATCATCCGTGGCCCAGTGCCAGTCCTCCATGAATGATACCTGAAGGCCCAGCACGGTCGGACCCTCCACCAACAGATGGGTATCCCGCCATGCGCCTGTTCTGGGATCTTTCCCGAGGTATTCATCGCCCACATTGAATCCGCCTACCCATCCATATTTTCCATCGGCCAGCACAATTTTCCGGTGATTGCGGAAATTGATCTGAAATCTGTTGGTCGGCCTGCGGGTGGATTGAAACCTGCGTACCTCGACACCGGCTGCGGCAAGTTCATTGGCGTATGATCTTGGAAGCCGGTAACTGCCGATGGCATCGTACAAAAAGTAGACCCGAACCCCCTGCTTTGCCTTTCGTTCGAGCCTCTCCTTGAGTTCCCGACCAAGCTCATCGTTTCTGACAATGTAAAACTGCACCAGCAAATAGTGTTCCGCGGCCTCGATCCCTTCGAAAATGCTTTGGAAAGTCTTTTCACCATCGATTAGGAGTTCAAGCCGGTTGCCCGAAAGAAAGGGCATTTTGGCCAGCCTTTCCAGAGCCTTTCCACCTTCCCACAGATTTGCTGAAGAGGCCACATAAGGTCTTACCATTTCAGTCTTGGTGTTTAAGGCAATACCGATTTCACTGTCTTTTTCACGTCTTGCCACCACATACCCCTGAAATTTCGACTGGCCGAATACCCAATAGATCGGTACGGAAATGTAGGGGAATGTGTTTAAAGAAATAATCCAGGCGACTGTTCCCGGAGCGGTTCGCGTGGACATCAGGGCATTGATGGAGGAGACAAATCCCAGCACATGCGCTAAGACCATCATGAATACCAGCAGAAAACTTTTACGCTTTACCAACGGGCGTTTTGGCTCGGGACAATCCGTGTCTGCGTCATGATTCGTGATTTTTGTGGCATTTTCCTGCCGGCGTCTGGTCATCTGATACCTTCTTTAGAACAATCCTATTTCAAGTAACTCTTCACAGGTCTCCCTTATAAAGAGATCCCATTTCCGTCCCCCTTTTGAAGGGGATCTCCATCCTGTCTCCCTTTGAAAAAGGGGGATTCAGGGGGATTTTTAATAATCCGGTATGAAACCTTAACTCATTGCTTGCCCTTAAAATACCCATAAATCGGGTCGGAGTTCATGTCAAGTAATCTGTGATCTCGATTCTTTCAGATGTCTTTCAGGCCACGCCTGATGATTGTTTGGGGCTGGGATAAAAAAGTCTTTCAATATGAATGGAATTACGCCAATATAAAAAATCAAACATCCTGTTTTGAATGACTTTTCCGATGGGCATATTTCAATGCCGGCCGGACAAATATGAGGTGGTCCGCATGGTGAATAAGTTGTCTGAATCCAAATCCGCAGCTCGTCTGGTGTTTATTATTGCTTTTTTCGTGTTTTTAGGTGATTTTCTTGTTTTGATATTGATGCAATTTCTTCCATCTCAAGATTTGATGCTCAAAGCATTCATCGATGCTTTATTTCTGATTATCGTTCTTTCCCCTGTCTTTTATTACACCATATCCAGGCCATTGCTTCATATAATTGAACAGCGCATGAAGGCCGAAGAGGAACTCAAGCAGCACCGTGACCATCTGGAAGAACTTGTCAATGACCGTACGGCAGAAATCTCCGCATTGCTCGAAAGTTCCCGCGCAGTGCTCAAACATCGGGATTTTGAAACATCGGCGCGTCTGATTTTCGAAAAATGCAAAGAAACCATCGGGGCACAGGCAGGCTATATTGCGTTGCTGGACAAAGCCGGAACCGAGAACGAAATCTGGTACCTGGATTCCGGCGGATTATCGTGTACCGTAGACCCGTCGCTTCCCATGCCCATCAGAGGATTTCGAAAAGAAGCTTTTGACAAAGGCTGTGCCGTATATGAAAATCATTTTTGTGAAAGTCGATGGCAACCGTTGATGCCCCAGGGCCATGTTTTGTGCAAAAATGTCATGTTTGTGCCGCTGATTATCGATGAAAAACCTATCGGTCTGCTAGGGATCGCCAATAAACCTTCCGGGTTTAATGACAATGATGCCCGAATTGCTACCGCCTTTGGTGAGCTTGCTTCAATCGCCCTTCTCAATAGTCGCACCATGGAATCTTTGGCCAATAGTGAAGAGCGTTTCAGGTCAGTGGTGGAAACGGCCATGGATGCTATAGTGGCAGTGGACAGTCAAGATCGTATCATTTTCTGGAACCAGAGTGCCGAAAAAATGTTCGGCTATTTATCCGATGAAATTCTTGGAAAATCCGTTTGTCAAATCATTCCTCACCAATATCGTGATGCCCACAGTGCTTCGTTTAAGAAAGTCATTGAATCAGGGCGATCCAATCTTGCCGGTAAAATTCTTCGTTATAGCGGCCTAAAAAAAGATAACAGTGAATTTCCTCTGGAACTGACGGTCGCTTCCTGGAAAACCAGGGAAGAGGTATTTTTTACTGCCATCATTCGGGATATTTCCAAACAGGTTCAGGCCGAAGAGAACCTTAAATGGGAGTTAGAAGTCAACGCCGCTCTTTCGGCTCTTTATGAGCCGTTGATCACGCCGTCGGCTTTCATGGGGGAGATTGCCGCAACCGTCCTGGAGACAGCAAAACAGGTGACTAAGAGTGAACACGGGTATGTGTCTTCCATCAATCCGCTCACCGGTAACGCAGATGTTCATAACTTCAGCGCCATGATGGAAGAAGGGTGCCGAATCACGGAAGAACAAGCCATTGCTTTTTCAAAAAGGGCGGATGGAAAATACGGCGGCTTATGGGGACATGCTTTGAATACCCTTGAACCCTTTTATACCAATGAACCCCAAACCCATCTGGCTTCTGAAGGAATTCCGGAAGGACATATTCCCATTCGACGTTTTTTGGCGGTACCGGTGATGCTGGGACATGAACTGGTAGGCCAGATTGCGATTGCCAATAAGGCTGAAAAATATACGGACCAGGACCTTGAGGCCATAAGTCGTGTAGCGAATTTCTATGCATTGGCCATTCAGAAGCACATGGCCAACGAGGCATTACAAAAAGCCAAGGATGAACTGGAAAAGCGGGTGGAAGAGCGTACGCAAAAATTGGTGCTGGCCAATTTCAAACTGGAAAGTGAAATCGAAGAGCGCAAACAGGCGGAAGCAGAGCTGCAAAGAAATAAAAGTATGCTTCAGGCAACTTTTGACGGTATTTCAGACCCGCTGATCCTGGTTGGCAAGCAAATGAATGTTAAGATCATGAACAAAAGTGCAGCGAAATATTATGGAATAACTGATGTTAATGAAATATATGAAAAGCCATGTTATGAGGCTTTCAGAAAATCGGTTCCATGCAATGCCTGTCAGATACCGTCAGCGGTTACAGAAGGAAAAGCCGTCGCTTTTGAACGAAAAAATTTAAACTACCCTGAAAGGATGGAGCAGGTTGTTATCTATCCGGTGGCGGATAACAATGATGAAACCGGGGATGCCATCATCCGTATTACCGATATTACCGAGGCCAGACAGTTTGAAAGAATGCTCATCCAGAGTGAAAAGATGGCCTCTTTGGGTGTGCTGGTCTCAAGTATTGCTCATGAAATCAACAACCCCAACAATTTCGTTACATTTAATATTCCTATTTTAAGAGAGTATGTTCAGGAGATGCTTCCCTTCCTCGACAAGCACGAAGAAAAAAATCACGACCTGGAATTGTGTCATATGCCATACCTTGAATTTCGAAAAGACATATTCAGGTTACTGGATAATGTGGAACACGGCTCCGCCCGGATCAGTTCCTTTGTATCCAACCTGAGAGAATTTGCCCAAAGCGGTGGTCTCAAACCGTTCACCTGGGTTGACCTTCCAACCTTGGCCGACAAGGTTTTGTCCATATGCCAGAACAAAATCCGAAAAACGGTTAAATCCTTTATCAAAGAGGTTCCTAAGGGGTTACCCAAAATTTATTCCGATCCCTATTCTCTGGAGCAGGTTTTGATCAATCTGTTGCTTAACGCTGCCCAAGCAGTTGATAAACCCGATTCCTGGGTGAAGCTCACAATGAAGGTCAACGAAGAATGGAAAGATCATGCCATCATTCAGGTCAGCGATAATGGATGCGGAATAGACGACAAGATCCGAATGAAAATTTTTGATCCTTTTTTTACCACCAAACCGCCATTGGAAGGAACTGGATTGGGATTGTATGTGTGTCAGAATCTAATCGACGGCTTGGGTGGACGGATCGAAGTTGAGAGCAAGCCCGGCGAGGGGAGCACTTTTACGGTAATCCTGCCGGATAAGGAGCGGCGGAAAAAACCGAGACCCTCATGAGCAACTGGTTTTTTGATTTGATAAAATGGTGTTCAGAGTTCAGTGTTCAGGAAAGAAAGACGGTAGAAAATGCCCACGGTACTTGTCATTCTGAGGGAGCGACTCACATGGACGTGATGGCTGGAAAGAAAAAAATTTGCGGTGTGCGGCTTGAAAGCACGGCGACCGAAGAATCTCCGGTTGCAAGTTGTAAACGTTCCACCCGGTTGGGCCGGGCCCAAACCGACAATTAACCGCTACCCCCTTTGAAAAAGGGACAAGCTACAACTCTCCCTTTGAAAAAGGGACAAGCTACAACTCTCCCTTTGAAAAAGGGACAAGCTACAACTCTCCCTTTGAAAAAAGGGACAAGCTACAACTCCCCCCTTTGAAAAAGGGGGGCCGGGGGGGATTT
>CAYZJH010000070.1:0-19830 GCA_964478625.1 uncultured Desulfobacteraceae bacterium | reverse complement strand
TCTCTGAAGCGTCATGATAACTTATTTCCCGGTACCAAGGGCGTCGCTTTTGAGTATCAAGTGTTGGGAGATATTCTCCTTTATTATCAAACTTCCAATAGATCTCTATTACTTTACAGAGACAACATAATATCTGAGATGATAAATGATGAAAATTATAACTTACTTACAAAAAATGAATTGATAAATATTTTTAATTACCATATTGATGAATTAGAAAAGACAGTTTCTATGAATATATTGAGCAGTATTGAAGCAAGTTTTCGAATAGATTTTTCTATTCGAACCAAAAATCGCCTAAAAGACCCTGTGTCCAAAAAATTTAGAGGGTTATATAAAAATAAAGAAGAACGGGTGCATCTTGAAGATGAAATATTGGCTATCTGGAAACAAGAGCATCCTGAATTCAAACAAATAATTTCAAATTTTATAGGTGCATTAAAGTATCGACACTGGTTAGCGCATGGTAGATATTGGACTCCAAAGTTTGGGAGAATATTTGATATTGCAACGGTTTACACAATTTCTGAACAAATAAATGCAAATTTACCATTGATGAAAGGCATAACAGCTCGCTCCACTGGGCTGTATTCCACTGTGGTCCATGGCAGCCAGTAAGCTTTTTCAAAAGAATCGTCTATAGAGGTGAAACATGAAGACCATTCAATGACAGAATGTGATGTTCGTCTCCAATGGATGCCCCAGGATTTATGATTTTGCAAGGACGATGAAAACATGACGGAAAAAGTTTTGGAAAATGGTTCCCAGGAAATTTTTGCCCGGATGCTCCTCGAGGGAGAAGAGCATTTTGCCCAGGGGCGCATGGTAGATGCGCTCCATTGCTTTGCCCAAATCACCAGGGAAGCCGGTGACGATTCTTTGCGGTGCCGGGCCTTCAACAACATGGGCGTCGTGGCCTACAGCATGGACGACATGGAAAGGGCCGAACGCATGTTCATGATGGCCCTGAATATCGATCCTCTCGATGTGGATGCCGTTTCCAACCTTTCGGCGATTCACAAAGCCAAAGAGCTTCAGGTTGTCGGTACTGTGGAGGAACCCGAAGTGATCGAACCGGAGTCGGCGGTTGTTCCTTCCGATCTTGGTGGCGGAGTCGAGGAACAATCTGTTGACGCTTCCGAACCGGCCGGTCAGGCGGTGGAGTGCGTGGAAGCCGATGTGCCTGCCGATGCAGAGACAATGATCTTGAAGCCGATGCAGGGGGGTGGCCGCCTTTCCCTTGAAATCCCCGGTGGAGTCAGGGTTTGTGTGCCCAACGATATGGCGCTGATGACTCCTTACGTGTTGCTGGAGCAAGAAGATTGGTTCGAAGACGAGATATCTTTCGTGCGTCGGATCATCAAGCCGGGGATGAATGTGCTGGACATTGGCGCGGGCTATGGAGTTTATGCCTTGACCATGGCCGGCATGATGCAAGGTGAGGGGAGTGTCGTGGCTTTCGAGCCTGCAACAGCGTTTGGCGATATGCTCGAACAGGGCATTGAAGAAAATGGGCTTGGTCGTGTCCTCACACTCATCAGGGCCGGCATTTCCGATCATCAAGGCCAGGAAAAACTTTCCATAAACCCTGACAGAGGTTTGGATTGCCCGAGTGGAAACGAGTTGCGGGAAACCATCAGGTTGATGACCCTGGATGGAATCATGAAAAAGCGCGTTGTCTCATCAGGTCATCAAATAGACTTTATCCGGCTGGGTGCGGAGGCCGGGGCAAAGGCCCTCAAAGGTGGTAAAAAGTTTTTCATGAAAAACTCACCTTTGATCATGTTCGGAGCAAGACCTGGTGCCACCCGCGATGGACTCATCCAGGCCTTCAAGGAGATGGGCATGGACATCTACAGGCTCATTCCCGGGCTGAATGCCTTGATGGACTTTGATGCCGGGCATCCCATGGGCGAATATCAATTGAACCTTTTTGCCTGTCGCAAGAGTCAGGTTGAAAATACATGGAAGCAGTATTTTATCGAGAGCGGGGCAACTGGAAAAAGCCGTTTGGAAGGTTCTCGAAAATGGCAGGATGTTATTGCCGCGTTTCCGTATGCTCAGGCCCTGATTTCCACATGGAAAGGGACCGATCATTCAGGCGATTCCCATTGGGACCAGTATGAACGGGCCATCAATGCCTGCCTGTCGTCCATGGACGAACGCCTGCCGGCGACTGATCGTTACCTGTTGCTCAAGGACGGTCGTGACTTGTTGCTGGACCTCCAGGCTCGGGGCGATGACCGTATGGAGACCACAATGTCCCTGGTCCGGGCCCTGGTTGACCTTGGCGAACGCCAATGGGCTATCCGCTTTCTGAGGGATGTCGTCACCAAAATGAACACCAACATGTTTCTGCACGTCGGTCGTCCATTCCTGCCGCCCATGCGAGCTTTTGATAGGCGCCCGGTTGTGGGGGCCATGGACAAATGGTTGCAAGCTGTTTTGCCGGAATCCTTGGAAAAGCTCAGAGCTTTTTCATCCTATTTTCACGATGACTTTGAAGTACTGAGAGTTTTGATGCAAAATCCTGATCGTTCAGTTGAAATGGACCGCAGGGTTGCTTTGCTCACAATGAAAAAAGGGGAAGACGTGAGCATTTCTGCGGACAGCAGGTTGCTCCGTGAGGCGGGGCCTGATCATTTGAATGGGGATTTTTGGCGAACATGGATTCAACCCAAGTCGCTGACTGACAGCGCGGATGGAATATCAATCGCTTATGGGGAGCATTACTATGTTGATCAGAATGCTCCTTTGCTTAGCTTTTCTATTCCTACTTACAACAGATTTGATAAATTAAAGATCTGCTTGGAGACATTGCAAGGCCAACTTGAAAAAGTCGATTTTTCATATGAAATTGTAATATCCGACAACGACTCTGATGATAACACAAAAAGTATCCCAGGTATCTTTGGAAGATTGAATATCAAGTACATCCAGAGAGATAAAAATTATGGAGCTCAGGATAACGGTGCCTTTGCTATTTCACAATGCACCGGTAGGTACATCTGTCCAATGTGTGATGACGATAGTCTAAATATGGATAAGTTGATTGAATATATTAAATATTTAGAAAACAACAAAGATGTTGGAGCACTATATGCACCTGCTGTCGTTTATGATCCAGATAGTAAAAAAGCGGTAAGCATCTTTGGGCATTCTAATGATGTCGTGATTTTTGAAACCAAAGACCATAGGAAGCTTCTAGATTATATATTTGATAATCACGTATATCCTGAGCTTGGAATATTCAGAAATTTTATTGTCAGTAAATGCTTATTTAGGACTAGTGAAACAGTATATGAAGCATATATACATCCAAGTGATATTCTTTGTCACTCTAAGTTGGTTTTTGTGTTTGATCCATATTATTATTGGCATGTTCCACAATTAAAAGCCGGCGATCCTTTGAATTATGGGCATGTCCATGCGATGCATAAATGGGACAGATTCAGAGGTGGAGTTGAGTATATATTTAGCAGTATTATTGATCAGTTAACAAAAAAAGAAAAAGTAGTATATTTGGAAAAAATTAACCATTTTACCTCTATAATGATATCATTGGCAATAAGGCTCAGGTATCAACATAACGTTGGTACTCATATTGAATTGTATTATATGGCCAAACGAGTAAAAGCTATGGGCTATGAACATCTACTTCCTATCCCATTTTATAATATAAAAATTATAGCTGCGGTAGAGTTTTTATCTCAGGACAATATAATAAATTTCAATAAAAAGTATTATTATGTTCTAGGAAATCCACATTCAGTAACTCAAGAAATATTGAAATATCTAAATTATTTTGAGTATCCTCAATCTATTTCAAAGATAAACAATCAAACATTCATACTTTTGTGTGAAGATAATTTAATTGATATCAATAGATATATCGGAAAATGCAAAATTTTATATGAATTTGATTTGTTGCGCAAATTTGAGCTTGTATAAGGATATTCCTCACGGGGTATCGCGTCAATGGCGAGGTAAGTAATTTGATCCTTGAATTTAAATTTTTGATCACTCAAAAGCTTTCAGAGGTATAAGCTGGATGGTCGCTCCAATCACTCCCGATATTCCCCGAAAGATGAACGTCCTTCTAACCGGCGCAGGTGGTTTTGTGGGTCGCTATGTGCTCGATGCCCTCGTCCGCCGGGGCATACGGGTGGTGTGTGTCGGGCGCGGTAACGTGCCCGCCTACGCCGACGTGCGGTTTTTAAATATGGACTTGCTCGAATCTGCCGACATGGATGCGCTGATGGAGAAAGCGGGGGCAACCCACTTGCTTCACCTCGCCTGGTACACCAGGCATGGCGATTATTGGACGTCATCTCTGAATTTGCGCTGGGTCCAGGCAACCATAAACCTGGTGGATGCGTTTTGCCGCTCGGGGGGGCAGCGTGTGGTGGTTGCGGGCACCTGCGCCGAGTACGATTGGTCTTATGGGTATTGTCGTGAGGACACCACGCCGTTGAACCCGTCCACCCTCTACGGCATCGCCAAGGATGCCGCACGGCGCCTGGTGATGGCCGTGTGCGATCGGTTCCATGTGCCGTGTGCCTGGGGAAGGCTGTTCATTCCTTATGGAAAGGGTGAGGCGCCGGAGCGGCTGATTCCTTCCTTGATCCGGTATTTTCGTGGCGGTCAGTCTGCCTTCGGGGTTCATGCCGGGGCATACCGGGATTTCATGCATGTTTCCGATGTGGCTGAAGCTCTCTTGATTTTGTTGCATACGGACACAAATGGTGCTTATAATGTCGGGTCGGGTTGCCCCACGCAGGTGGCCCATATTGTGAGGACATTGGCGGAACTGATTGGCGCCGATCCTCGTGGCATACTCGGTCTTTCAGGCGAGAGGCCCAACGATCCGCCCCTCCTGGTGGGAGACAACACCCGGCTCAAGGCTTTGGGGTGGTCGCCCGGAGTTACCCTGGCCGAAGGACTCGCTCGATCTCTTTCGTGAGGTGGCGGTTGTGACGATGGAAGTGAAACGGTTTTTGGATGAACGTCATGAGCTTTGTCGTTTTTTTGGCTCGGATGCCCTGGCGAAAAAGCTTTCGTCTCAATGGCTGGTGTACGCCCAGCGCCATAAGTATTCCTATCAATTCGACTGGTTGGGGCGCCCCGTGATTCAATATCCCCAGGATCTCGCGGCCATGCAGGAAATCATCTGGAAGGTCCGTCCCGACTTGATCATCGAAACGGGGATAGCCCATGGCGGATCGCTCATTTTCAGCGCTTCCATGTTGGCCTTGCTGGATATGGTCGAAGCCGTCGAGGCCGGAGTCGCCATGGAGCCGGCCCTTTCCCATAGGAGGGTACTGGGCATCGACAACGACATCCGCGCTCACAACCGAGCGGCTCTTGAAGCTCATCCATTGTACTCGCGCATCGAAATGATCGAAGGCTCTTCCATTGACTCCCATGTGATCGTTCAGGTGCGCGAGGTGGCCCAGAACTTCGGGCGTATCCTTGTATGCCTGGATGCCATGCATACTTTCGATCACGTGCTTGCCGAGTTGGAAGCTTATGCGCCCCTGGTGTCTCCGGGCAGCTATTGCGTGGTTTTCGACACCATGATCGAAGACATGCCCGAAGAATTGTTTGCCGACCGCCCCTGGGGTAAAGGCAACAATCCGAAAGTTGCAGTGTGGGAGTACATGAAACGACTGGAAAGAGAAGAACGGGTCGGTGCGGACGGCAACAGGCTTGGCTTCGAAATTGACAAGGAGATCGAGAGCAAATTGCTGATCACTGTCGCCCCCGACGGGTATCTCAAGAGGATTTCTTGATGAAGACCGTGATTGTTGAATCCATGGGGGCGGTTGCATGATCAAAGTGCTTGTTACCGGTACTTTCAACATTCTTCATCCGGGGCACCTGCGGCTGCTCCGCTTTGCCAAATCCTGTGGAGATCATCTGATTGTTGGTGTTTATTCCGACCGTGTGGCAGCCGCATACGTGTCCGAACAGCACCGGCTGGAGGGCTTGATGAGCAACAATTGGGTGGACGAGGTTATGCTCATCGATGAATCCGTCACGGCAGTCATCGAACGCTTGCGGCCGGATGTCGTGGTCAAGGGCAAGGAACACGAGCACTCGTTCAATCCCGAACTTGCCGTGCTCGAAGGGTATGGCGGTCGCTTGCTTTTCAGCTCCGGAGAAGCCACCTTTTCTTCCATCGATCTTTTGCGCAGGGAGTTTACCGAAACCAATCCGCAGACCATACACCTGCCCGAAGATTATCTCGATCGTCACGGTATCACCAAAGGCGGGTTGGGTTCCCTGATTGGGAAATTCAGCGGCATCAAGGTCTGTGTTGTGGGTGACCTGATCGTTGACGAGTACATCACCTGCCAGCCTCTCGGGATGTCCCAGGAAGACCCCACCATTGTCGTCACCCCCATAGACAACACCCTGTTTCTGGGCGGGGCGGGCATCGTGGCTGCTCATGGAGCCTGCCTGGGGGCGCAAGCGACCTTTATTTCGGTCACGGGCAGGGATGCGATCCGCGATTTTGCCCTGGCCCAACTCACCGCGAGCAGAGTCCAGGCCCACCTGATAGTGGACCAAAATCGCCCCACCACTTTGAAGCAAAGGTTTCGCAGCAAGGGCAAAACTCTCCTTCGAGTCAGCCATCTCCAACAGAGCCAGGTTGATGCAGGCATACAGAAACGGATTTTGGAGCAGGTGGAACCGACCTTGCACCATGTGGACCTGCTTGTGTTTTCGGATTTCAATTATGGATGCCTTCCCCAGGATCTGGTGGACCGTATCGTCGCACTGGGAAAATCCCGAGGTGTGATGATGGTGGCGGACAGTCAGTCGTCTTCCCAGGTGGGCGATGTGAGCCGTTTTCATGACATGCACGTGATCACACCCACCGAGCGCGAAGCCCGCCTGGCCACCCGTAATACGGAAGACGGTCTTGTGATTCTCGCTGAGCAGTTGCGCCAAAAGGCCAGTGCTCGGAATGTGCTGCTGACGATGGGGGAAGAGGGGCTTTTGATTCACGCCGGAACACCCGAAAGCTGGATCACGGACCGCATCGGAGCACTCAACTCGGCCCCCAGGGACGTTGCCGGTGCGGGAGATTCCTTGTTGATGGCCTGCGCTCTCACCCTGGCCTGCGGCGGGAGCATATGGGAAGCTGCCTGCCTGGGGTCTTTGGCCGCCGCCATCCAGGTGGGGCGGGTGGGCAACACCCCGGTCCGTAGTGATGAGTTGATGCAGGAGTTGCACTGATGCGTGCCATTTTGTTGGCGGCAGGCCATGGGACTCGCTTGAGGCCACTGACGAACAAAATGCCAAAATGCCTGGCTCCCGTCGGAGGCCGCCCCTTATTGGAAATCTGGTTGGAACGACTGGTCCGGGCGGGCATGGGGCCTTTCCTGGTCAATACTCACCACCTGGCTGAACAGGTCGCTGATTTCGTGGCAGCCGGTTCTTATGGGAAACAGGTCACCCTGGTTCATGAGTCCGTTCTTTTGGGCACGGCGGGCACGCTGCTCGCCAATTTGGATTTTTTCCAGGGACGAGATGGCCTACTCATCCATGCGGACAATTACTGCCTGGCGGATTTGAATGCCTTTGTGGCTACCCATGGGAGAAGACCTCGAGAATGCCTTTTGACCTTGATGACCTTTCGCACAGAAACGCCCTCGACCTGCGGCATTGTGGAAGTCGATGATCGGGGAGTGGTCGTGGGTTTCCATGAAAAGGAGAGCAATCCTCCGGGAAACCTGGCCAATGGAGCCGTCTATATTCTTTCTGCCGCATTCATGGGATTGCTGGCACGAGAGTTTGCAGGGGCAAAAGATTTCAGTACGGAAGTCCTTCCATTTTTTTCGGGGCGCATGTATTCTTATGAGACTACGAGCCTGTTTGTGGACATAGGGACACCGGAGTCTTACAGGCGGGTCAATTGGGGAGGAGGGAGTGCTTTGTGAGGCAACTCCTGACAAATAAGATACTCGGTATTGTATCTATCACCACAGAGGACACAGAGAAACACAGAGAGAAAACATTTTGTGCATTGTTTACGGCCAACGATTTTTAAGCTTTTCTCTGTGTTCTCTGTGGTGAAAGGTCTTTTGAGATTTTTTTGGTGTGAGTTGCTTGACTTCGAGTTCACTGCACGGATGAGAGTTGGATTTTTATGAAAGCCCGTATCCAGGAGTATCGACAACGTTTGAAGATCGCTTTGGATTCTGATGCGATGGATGTGATCCCTCTCCTGGGCGAGGTCCTGTTGACGGCCTGGAAGGAAGGCAGGGGGGTTTTTCTGTGCGGCAACGGGGGCAGTGCGGGAAACGCGGTCCATATGGCCAATGATTTTCTCTATGGTGCCGGCGCCAAAGTGGGTACGGGACTCAAGGTCGAAGCCCTGAGTGCCAACGTGGCCGTGCTGACCTGCCTGGCCAATGACCTGGGTTACGAAAACATTTATGCGCAACAACTGCGGGTCAAGGCTCGCCCTGGAGATGTGTTGATTGTGCTGTCCGGAAGCGGGAATTCGCCAAACGTGATCAGAGCCCTGGAAACGGGCAACTCCATCGGCATGAAAACCTTTGCCGTACTGGGATTTTCAGGAGGCAGGTGCAAGGAATTGGCGCAGGTTCCTCTGCACTTTCCAGTCAATGACATGCAGGTGGCCGAAGACCTCCAGTTGATCGTGGGGCACATCTGCATGCAGTGGCTGTGTGAAGCCACGGCAGGCTCGCAATGCTCCATCATCGAGGGCGCCTCCTTGGGTCCGGAAGGATCGACTTCATGACATATCGTTTTCTGGTTATCGGCAGCAATTCTTTTTCAGGCGCCCACATGGTGCGTTACCTTCTGGAACGGGGGCAGGATGTTTTGGGGGTGAGCCGTTCCAGCGAGTCCGATGACGTTTTTTTGCCCTACAAGTGGCTGGACAGGGGGACGGATCGTTTCCGGTTCGAACGCATGGACCTCAACCATGACCTGGATCGCCTCATGGACTTGGTTGTAACCTGGCAGCCCGTTTATATCATCAATTTTGCCGCCCAGGGCATGGTTGCCCAGAGCTGGCAAATGCCCGAGCACTGGTACCAGACCAATGTGGTGGCCCAGGTTCGATTGCACGACCGGCTGCGCAAGCTGGATTTTTTGAAAAAATATGTGCATGTCACGACTCCGGAAGTTTATGGCACCACGGAGGGGTGGATCAAGGAACATTTCCATTTCGCCCCCAGTACGCCCTATGCCGTTTCTCGCGCCGCCTGCGACCTGCACCTCTTGAGCTTTTTCAAAGCCTATGACTTTCCTGTTGTTTTCACTCGTGCGGCCAATGTTTACGGGCCAGGGCAGCAGTTGTACCGGATTGTTCCCCGAGCCATGCTTTTCGCTCGAACCGGTCGCAAGCTCCAATTGCATGGCGGGGGAGGCTCCATTCGCTCCTTCATTCATATTCGGGATGTGGCTGACGCAACCTTCAAAGTGGCCTTGCACGGTACTCCCGGTAAGGCTTACCACATTTCGACTCGTTTTCCTGTTTCCATTGGAAATTTAGTGGAGAAGATATGCCGATTGGCCCATATGCCTTTTGATGCGCTGGTGGAGGTTGCACCGGATCGTCTGGGCAAGGACCAGGCTTATCTTTTGGACAGTGAGCACCTGCGGGGGCATCTTGGTTGGACGGATGAGATCGAGCTTGAAGCGGGGTTGACCGAGACCCTCAAATGGGTGGACGATAATCTTTTTCTGTTGCGGGACCTTCCCTGCGACTATGAGCACAAGCCATGAGCAAAATTTTGATCACCGGTGGTTGCGGATACATCGGAACCCTTCTGACACAGCAGTTGTTGGAAGACGGCCACACCGTCGTTGTGGTGGACATCCAATGGTTTGGAAACCACTTGCAGCCCCATTCCTGCCTGACGGTCCTTCGAGGGGACATCAGGGACATGGATGCCGTGCCTCTCGATGGTGTGAATGCCGTTATTCACCTGGCCAATATTGCCAATGACCCCGGGGTGGAGCTGAATCCGGTCCTTTCCTGGGAGGTCAATGTGTTGGCTGCCCAGCAACTGGCGGATCGTGCGGTGCGGGCCGGAGTCGAACATATCCTGTACGCCGGTTCCGGGAGTGTTTATGGGATCAAGGAGGAGCCTCAAGTCACCGAAGACCTCCCCCTCGTGCCCATTTCGGTTTACAACAAAACCAAAATGGTGGCGGAGCGGGTGTTGTTGAGCTATGTCCATGACTTTCGAGTGCATTGCATTCGGCCTGCCACTGTGTGCGGGTATTCTCCACGGATGCGCCTGGATGTGAGCGTGAACATGCTCACTTTTCAGGCATTGAAAAACGGCAAAATAACGGTTTTTGGGGGGCAGCAGACTCGACCGAACATTCATATCCGCGACATGGTCAACGTCTATCGCCACTTTCTATCCCATCCGCACTTGCCTTCCGGGTGCTACAATGCTGGATTCGAAAACATTTCCATCCTGGAAATCGCCAATCGGGTGAAGAAGAAAGTTCCTGCGGAAATTGTTGTGTCTTCTTCCAATGACCCACGTTCCTATCGCCAGAATTCCGATAAACTGCTCGCAACGGGTTTTAAGCCTCAATATTCCATAGATGACGCCATGGATGAAATCATTGAAAAGTACCGCTCTGGAGACCTGGTGGAAACAGATCGGTGTTACACCGTGCGATGGATGAAGCATTTGGATTTGCAAGGATGAGCTTAAAACGTGGCACTGAAATGCATATTTAAGCCGATTTTCTATGGAAATAGTGGAAGTTAAGCGATTGTAGCCGATAACCAGTATATGTATTCTCTGCATGCGGAAATTGAGCGCAAAGCAGACGGTTTGACTTTTAGGGGTAGCCACAATGATTAGTATCAAAAGGTGTAATTTTTGTGGAGATACCAACTACAAAACAAAATATACGGATTATTTGTATTCATATAAAGGAAGGTATTTGCTTGTGCCAAATACTCCAGTTGAAATTTGTTGTAACTGCAGAATGATTTTTTATGAGGCTTCAGTGTTAAAAACAATTGAAGAGCATTTTTTTTGCAATCCAAAGCAAAGAGGAAGAGCCTGATTACTATTTAGAAATGCCGGGGGTCTCATTTGGTAATATTGGCTCTCAAGATTGTTCAAAAAGCTTATAAGCATCAAAGCATTTGCTTGATATGGAGACTCGATGGTGATGGGCAAGGAAATCGATCTGCTGATCAACTATCCAAAAACAAAACGGAATTTGGATGAGCGTGCAGCGGTGAAAGCCGATATGGATCGCTCCATAGCCCGTCGTTTTGGAAAGGAATTTTTTGATGGAGATCGCCGGCACGGTTATGGAGGCTTCCATTATCATCCCCGCTTTTGGCAACCGGTGATTCCCACATTTCAAAGGTACTGGAAATTGGGACCCGGCAACAGCGTACTGGATGTCGGATGTGCTAAGGGCTTCATGCTTCATGATCTGGCGCAGATGATTCCTGGCCTTACGGTTAAGGGTGTGGATATTTCCGAATACGCCATTGCCAACGCCATTGAGGACATGCGGCCTCATTTGTTAGTGGCCGACGCCGCCAATATTCCTTTTTCCGACAAGTCCTTTGACGTGGTGATTTCCATCAATACGATTCATAACCTGGAGCGGGATTTGTGTGCCTGTGCATTGAGGGAGATAGAAAGGGTCAGTCGGGGTCACTCTTTTGTTACTGTGGATGCTTATCGTACTCCCGAGGAACAATTGCGAATGGATGCCTGGAATCTGACGGCCAAAACTATCATGTCCGTGGAAGAATGGGTGACTTTTTTTAATGAGACCGGATACACGGGTGATTACTACTGGTTTATTCCATGAATTGAGAATACAGATATGTGGATAGGAAACCTTATTTTTAAGCATTCATCCATCTGAGTTTTGAGAATGGATATGAAAACGAAAGCTGCCGTACTAGAGCAAACCAATCACCCATTGGTTATGATGGAGCTTGACATCCCGGAACTGAAGCCGGGGCAGGTTTTGGTCGATATTCACTATTCCGGAATCTGTAGGAGTCAGCTCAACGAATGGCAGGGTGGAAAAGGGCCGGATCGTTTTTTGCCCCATACGTTGGGTCACGAAGGTTCGGGAATCGTAGTGGATACGGGGTCCGATGTGAGCAAGGTGAAGCCGGGTGATAAGGTGGTTGTTTCCTGGATCAAGGGGGCAGGTCTTGAAGTTCCTTCGTGCCGGTATCGCTGGAATGGCCGGATGATCAATTCGGGAGCGGTCTCAACCTTTATGACTCGGGCAGTGGTGTCGGAAAATCGGCTCGTGCCTTTCTCCGGTGTTCCCATGGATATCGCTGCACTACTGGGATGTGCCGTGCCGACAGGTTGTGGTATGGTCTTTAATGATCTGATGCCGAAGAAAGGAACTTCTATTGCCGTCTGGGGAGCCGGTGGCATAGGCCTTTGTGCCGTTGTTGCTGCTGCGGCCTGTGGTTGCAATCCGATCATTGCCGTGGATATTCGGGAAGAATCGTTGACACTGGCGAAAAAATGTGGTGCAACTCACCTGGTTGACGGCCGACGGGAGCCGGTTCAAACCATTTTGAAACTCACAGAGGGCCGGGGCACGGACTTTGGCATAGAATCTGCCGGGCGTATCTCAGCCATGCACGATGGTTTTGCAGCAGTCCGCCGATTTGGAGGAAGATTCCTCATTGCCGGCAATGCTCCGCAGGGTGAAAAAATAACACTGGATCCTTTTGACTTGATTGCCGGTAAAAATATCTCCGGATCGTGGGGGGGCGGTACCGATCCGGATAAAGATGTGCCCAAATATGCAGGGCTGTACAATGATGGCGCCTTGAACCTGGATGCATTGATTACCCTGAGGCTGCCGTTTGATCGTATCAACGAAGCTTTCACTCTGCAGAAAGAGGGGCATGCAGGGAGAATCATTTTGGAGATGGATAGGGATTCATGAGAGTGCAGGGCCATAATTTCCATATTGCCGTAGCGTTGCTCCTTACCATGAAGCGCATTCGTTTTATCGAGGAAACGATTGCCGATCGGTACAGTGAACAAAAGATGCGCTGCCCCACTCACCTCTCTGTCGGGCAGGAAGCGGTTGCGGCCGGTGTATGTCAGGCCCTCGATGGCGGTGACCAGGTTTTTGGAACACACCGCTCCCATGCTCCCTATATTGCCAAAGGCGGCGACATCAAGGCCATGATAGCGGAAATCTATGGAAAATCCACAGGGTGCAGCGCCGGCAAGGGCGGCTCCATGCACCTTGTGGATTTGTCTGTGGGATTCATGGGAAGCACTTCGATTGTGGGCAATATCATCCCTGTAGGGGTCGGGGCCGCCCTTGCCAATCATTTAAAAGGTAACAACAGGGTCGCCTGTGTCTTTTTTGGGGATGCCGCCGTTGAGGAAGGGGCTTTTCATGAGTCGGCCAATTTTGCTGTGGTGAGAAATCTACCGGTCTTGTTTGTTTGTGAAAACAACCTCTATTCAGTCTATTCCCCCCTCAGTGTAAGGCAACCCGCAGGAAGAGACATTTGGAAATTTGCGGGAGCCTATGGCATGGCCTCCGCCCATGGAGATGGGAACGATGTGATAGAAGTTTTCGAGAAATCTCTGGCGGCTATCGAGCATATCCGCAGCGGATATGGACCCTACTTTCTCGAATTTGCCACATACCGCCATCGGGAGCACTGCGGCCCCAATTTCGACAATGATCTGGGCTATCGGAGTGAAGAGGAATATCAATCCTGGAAATCAAGAGACCCGGTTGCCATGTTTGAAGTGCAACTAAAGGCACAAGGCATTATTGATGATGCCGGCATACAGGAAATGGAAAAGACAGTGCGCAAAGAAGTGGATGATGCCTTCGAGTTTGCGGAAAACTCTCCATTCCCAAACCCTGAAGAAGCCTTTAACGGCCTGTATAGAGAGTAATTATAATACTCAGAAATCAGAGATTTATGATGAATAAATACCATAATATTATGCTTATTCAGCCTAATTACTCAATTTTTGGTAAGAGAACGTGGAGAACAGCCCCTTACAACTTAGCTATACTTAATGCATGTTTGCCGGAATACGATGTATATATTTACGATCCAAATTTTCAAGATGAAACAGAAAAAGATATTAGAACAAATCTTCAAAATGCAAAACCAGATTTGGTTGGTATTACATCATTTTCAACAGAATATATCGAAGAAATCAAGTATCACAGTAAAATAGTTAAGGAAGAACTTCCGAATGCACTGGTTGTGCTTGGAGGAATACTGCCCACTGTTTGGATAGATAAGATAATATTTGATGAGAATATAGATTATTTTATAATGGGAGAAGGGGAATATCGATTTAGACAGCTGCTAGATTATTTGAACAGTGGAAAACAATGTGTTTGTGATTTCGATGGCATTTGTTTCATGAAAGATGGTAGCCCAGTTATCAACAGTCCGAAATATTTTATCAATGAATTAGATACAATACCTTTTCCCAATTGGGGTAATTTAGATTATTCGAAATACTCTAATTACAGAATGAAATATTCCCCTGGTATGCTTCCGAGACAATTTCCTTTTGCCACTACTATTACATCTCGAGGCTGTCCTTATAATTGCATCTTTTGTGCAGCAAAAACTGTTAGTGGTAAAAAGGTTCGAATGAGAAGTTGTCAAGATGTTCTGAGTGAAATAGAAACATATATCAATGAAAAAGATATTAAAGAGATGATTTTTTTAGATGATCATTTTCTTTATAACAAAAAACGTGCTATAGAAATTATGAACGGAATGATACAAAGAAATTTTAGTATATCATGGAAATGTTTGAATAGTGCAATATTTTCATTGGACGAAAATATTTTAAATTTAATGAAGTTATCTGGTGCATATCAATTGACGCTTTCGATAGAGAGTGGAGATCAGTACGTCGTTAACAAGTTAATTAAAAAACCTGTTAATTTAAAAATGTCAATGGAACGAATTCGGCTTGCGAAATTATATGGATTTGAAATTATTGTTAACTTTGTTATTGGAACTCCTGGTGAGACCTGGGACCAGATAAGGAGGTCATTAGCTTATGCTGAAACTGTGGATGTTGATGTTGTAAATATTCATATTGCAACACCATTACCCAAAACGGAACTAATGGACATATGTTTGCGTGATGGAATTCTTCAAACTGATGATTCTGTTAGTGGATATACTTCTGGAAAAATTAGTACAAATGAATTTACACCATTTGAACTTCAGGTTTTGCGCGCTTTTGAATGGGATAGAATTAACTTTTCAAACCAAGATAAGGCATGCAAAGTAGCAAAGATGTCAGGCTTAACAGTTGAAGAACTTGAAATATGGAGAAAGAGTACAAGGAAATATCTTGGATCAACAGTTGATTGGAAAAATAGATTCTTTGACTAACTTGTGGGATGATAGACAGGGCAATCGCATGACTTTTATTTATGCTGTAATGTAGAACACTTACGGCGGGCAATAAGAAACGATCAAAACCCGTAGCCTATTGAGTTCACTTCAACTGCCCTAAAGTCATGCGATTGCCCTGGGATGGATGATAGATAGTTAAATGACTTGCGTTTATGGGTTTACAAGGATTATTTTTGGAAAAAATCATAACATTTTCACAGGCAATTAATGAGGCCCTTTTCCAGGCCCTGGAGATGGACAATTCCGTGATTTGTTACGGCCTTGGCGTTCCGGATCCCAAAGGGGTATTTGGCACGACAATTGGACTGCAAGAGCGATTTGGGTCGGAAAGAGTCTTTGACATGCCTGCCTCCGAAAACGCCATGACCGGCGTGGCCATTGGAGCATCATTGAATGGAATCCGCCCGGTAATGACTCATCAGCGCGTTGATTTCTTCCTCCTTGCCATGGATCAGTTGGTCAATAATGCGGCCAAGTGGCATTACATGTTTGGCGGCAAAACATCTGTGCCCATAACCATTCGCCTGATTATCGGCCGAGGCTGGGGGCAGGGTCCCACTCATTCACAGAATTTACAGGCATGGTTTGCGCATGTTCCAGGACTTAAAGTTGTGATGCCTGCAACAGTTGCAGATGCAAAAGGTCTTCTCCTATCAAGTATTTTTGATGAAAATCCAGTTGTCTTTTTAGAGCACCGCTGGCTCCATAACCTTGAAGGAGATGTACCAGAAGGCGATTTGAGGATACCCATCGGCAAGGCAGAAATTTTAAGAGAGGGGAAAGATATTTCCATTGTTGCCTTTTCCTATATGGTGATCGAAGCTCTACATGCAGTGGGCTTCCTTGAGAGACAGGACATTTCCTGTGAGTTGATCAACCTGCGCTCCATCAAGCCCATGGATTGGGAAACAATTTATAGTTCAGTTCGTAAAACGGGAAAACTGCTGGTACTTGATACTGCTTCTGAGACCGCTTCCATTGCTGGAGAAGTCATGGCTCAGGTCACTACACGGTGTTTCAACGCCTTAAAGAGTGCTCCAGGGCGTGTGACCTTACCGGACATTCCCACGCCTACCAGTCCTGCTTTGACTAAGGCATTTTATAAGCGTGCGGAAGATATCGTCAATGCCACTGCAATCATGTTGGATAAAAACTGGGACACAACATTTTTTGAGAAAGAGCGAATGTTTCCGCACGATGTTCCGGGTAACTGGTTTAAGGGGCCATTTTAGGATAAAGGAACCAATGTAATGATTCAAGATAAGATAGTTACAGCAGGCAACAGGCAATCCAGCTCTTATTGGAAGCCGGCTAGTCTAACTCATGGGATTTTTTACTTATGATCCCTCCATACCGATTAAATAATTTGAAACAATGCAAAGACACGAGAGAGCCTCAATACAAAGTAGTTTTTGATGTTGTGGAGCAGCATGGCATAAGTACCTTGGGACTCATGGTCAACGAATCCTGGAATCAGGACCCAAAGCGCACCTTATTCACCCTGGCTAGATATAAGTTTGTCGCAAGGATGCTGGCAGGTAAGGGGAATGTGCTGGAGGTCGGCTGTGCCGATGCATTTGGTACGCGCCTTGTGCAACAAACTGTCGAAAAAGTAACAGCAGTGGATTTTGATCCCATCTTCATTGAGGACGTTACGTCGCGAGCAAACCCACATTGGCCCATGGAATGCTTTGTTCATGATCTTCTTGACCGTCCGGTTCCAGGAATCTTCGATGCGGTTTTCAGCCTTGATGTGCTCGAACATATCGCGCCAGAACGTGAGCTTGAATTTTTACGGAATATGGTGGCTTCTCTGGAAGAACGCGGCGTCATGATCGTAGGCATGCCTTCGATTGAATCTCAGGTCTATGCCTCGCCGCAAAGCAGGGATGGCCATGTGAATTGTAAGACAGGAGACGCTCTGAAAGATTTGATGGGTCGTTTTTTCCACAATGTTTTCCTGTTTTCCATGAATGATGAAGTGGTTCATACTGGCTTTAACCCAATGGCCCACTATCTTTTAGCTTTGTGTTGCAACAAGAGAAATGCTTGTGAATGAAGGTAGGGGGGCGATCAGATGTCGGACGATCCATCTCCCGTGCTGATTATTGGCGGTGAGGACAGTACCATCGGGAAGAGTTTATACGATGCTCTGAAACAGGAAGGGATGCCCGTTTGGAAAACGTCCCGTTATCGAAGGTGCCCTGATGAGGGGATAATCTACCTGGACCTTTCTGATGAAAGCTGGAATTGGGTCTTGCCCGACATGAACTTTTCCTCTGTCGTTTTATGTGCTGGAGTTACGTCTATAGCCGTATGTGAGGAGGAACCGGAACGAACGTACAAGATCAATGTCCAAAGCACAACGGATCTTGCAAGATATTTTTCAAACCAGGGAGCATTGGTTGTTTTCCTTTCAACAAATCTCGTCTTTGATGGGGAAAAGCCCTTTGCCAGGCCTGATGATCCAGTCAATCCTCAAAATGAATACGGCAGGCAAAAGGCCGAGGCAGAACGACTCATCACGACTGAATGTGGTCGGTATGCTGTTGTTCGCTTGGGCAAGGTTATATCGTCTGAAATGCCGCTATTTCGGCAATGGATCAGGGATTTGAGGGTTGGTAAAGTTATTCATCCCTTCGAGGATATGGTCTTTGCACCCATCTCCATGTCGTTCGCCACGGAAATTCTATGCCGGGTCGTTTTGGAACAGCGCACTGGTATTATCCATGCGACCGGTTCCAAGGATATCACCTATGCTCAAGCTGCCTACTTTATTGCAGATATGTTTGAGTTGGACGCTGAGCTTATCAAGCCGTTACAGTGTAGGCATCTACCTGGCTTTTCTCACGTCCCTCGGCATGCTGCATTGGCTAGTGTGGGATGTGGCACATGCAATCTAGATGATAATGTTTTTGAAGCATTGCGAGCGTTTTTTATGTAATATATGCCGTATTGGACAATTGGACAGCATTTAGCTTATTGAATTATGATATATTTATTTTAAAATAAAAACAATGAGGTAAAGTGAAAACTATATGAAGCTGGAAAAGTATTATAAATACATATATAGTTTTGTATTATTTTTTATATATTTAATTCCTGCTATTATTATGAAAATTTTTAATGTCAAAGTTCCTAATTTTAGAATAGATCATATTGGTCATTTATTGGTAGAACCTGACATTTATATAAAATGTCATATACTTGAAAAAAACAAGATTCCAAACACAATAATGTTAGCCTCTATTGAACAAGTTCCAAACGTTTCTTGTTTAAAATATTGGGAAGAATATTTTTTTGTTATTAAGTCTCCTATTTTTATAAAATTAATGAAGCCACTTTCATTTCATTTACTAACAAGGTATGAAATATATAAAATTGCAACATCAATAAATAATACTGCAAGCACGTTTTCCGTTCAAAACGCTTGGAATAATCGAAAAAGTACATTGGTTATAGATTCTTATGATAAGGAAAGAGGTGGTAATTATCTAAATAATGTTGGTATTGATACTTGGTATGTATGTGTTCATTGTCGAGAACCAGGATACCACCCTCGTGGGGAACATGCTCATAACTTCAGAAATGCAAAAATTGAAACCTACTTTCCTGCAATAAAATATATTGTGTCTCAAGGTGGGGTTTGTATTCGTATGGGTGATTCTACGATGACGCCATTGCCACAAATTGAAGGCCTCATCGACTATGCGAGGAGTGCCCAAAAAGCTGATTGGTTGGATCTTTATCTGGCCGCCAGTTGTAAGTTTTTTTTGGGTTCCTGTTCCGGTGCATACGCAATGGCCTCTGTATTTGGAGTGCCTGTTGCTACAGCAAACAATGCTCCATTACCTACATGCTTACCTTGGGGCAAGAAGGACATCGGAATTCCGAAGCTTTACCGTGAAACTTCGTCGGGCAGACTCATGACTTTTCGGGAAATTCTGTCTTCACCCGCCGCCCATTACCGCTATGCTATTCAATTCAAGGAGGCTGGTATCGAGTTGGTTGACAATTCTCCCGAGGATATTTTGGATTTGGCAAGAGAGCAATTGGGAAGGGTCAATGGGAGTTATGAAGCTTCACCTGCCGACAAGGAACGTCAAACCCGTTTCAAATCAATGATCAAACCAGGCCACTACACGTATGGGTCGGCATCTCGTGTGTGCGATGCTTTTTTGAGAAAGTACGAGCATCTTCTGGATTGAGAAGTTGCCGGGGTGGAGAGATAAAACTCGCAAGCGGCTTCCATGGATGGGCACCTCCAGCTCATGGGCAATGTGCCCCGAAGTGCTGGATTGTGAACAAAAGCACCCAAGCACCCAAACAGAAGTGTAAGCGATCAGCCAACCCCACCTTTTACGGCAAAAGATTCCATGGCATGATCT
>CAYZJH010000069.1:0-20145 GCA_964478625.1 uncultured Desulfobacteraceae bacterium | reverse complement strand
AGTCATTAAATCAACATTAATACGTCATAATATTTATGCCAACGTGTACTTAGTCTGTCAGTCGCACAAATCCTAACAAATTGTTTAGCCTTAAGGGGTGTAATCGATTGCCGGTTGACAACCCAGGACAAAATAATTGTATAAAAGATATTAAACTCAAAACGGATAAAGAAATTAGGATACCATGAGATGATCATTATACGACCTGTACCCAGCAAGGAGCCTTAGAAATGAATACATCCAACACAGACAAAAAGGCCGGATCCGGTATCAATCTTTTCAAAATCGCCGGAATTCAGATTAATATCGATGTTTCGTGGTTTATCATTTTTCTCCTGATCTTATGGAGCCTTTCTGCCGGTTATTTTCCACGGCAGTTTCCCGACCAGAGTGTTCAGGTATACTGGGGGGCAGGTTTGGTCGCAACACTTCTTTTTTTCTTTTCAGTCTTGTTTCACGAGATGTCCCACTCACTGATGGCACAGCGATGCGGCATTGAAATTTCAGAAATAAAGCTGTTCATATTCGGAGGTGTTGCCAGGCTTTCCGAAGATTCCAAAAATCCTGTTACTGAATTCAAAATTGCCGTGGTAGGGCCCTTCAGCAGTTTTATTCTGGCAGTCTTTTTCTGGTTTTGCCAAAAGCTGCTTGGCGGACTGCAATTTCCCCTGGCTCAGGCCGTTACCGGATATCTGGTATGGATCAATGTGGCATTGGGAATATTCAATTTACTTCCGGGATTTCCTTTGGATGGCGGGCGTATTTTACGGGCAATACTCTGGTATAAAACCGGCTCTCTTTCAAGGGCCACCAAATGGGCCTCGGATGTGGGAAAAGGCCTGGCTGTCGCGCTGATGGTGCTTGGTGCACTCCAGATATTTGCAGGCATGCTGATCGGCGGGCTATGGCTTATTTTCATCGGTATGTTTCTTCGGGGAGTAGCCGAGGGAGGCTATCAGGAAGTTATTATGCGGCAATCCCTGGAAGATGTTCAGGTACGGGAAGTGATGATCGAGGATGTGGTGAAAGTCAATCCTGATCTGACGGTCAGCGAACTGATCACGGATTTTTTTCTGAAATACGGCTTTAAAGGGTTTCCTGTCATGGAGAACGGAAAAGTCATCGGTGTCGTTTCCCTGGCGGAGATTAAACATGCCGACCGAACCCATGATCGGTTGACCTTGGTTGCCGATATCATGCTGCCCCTTGATGAAACCATGGTCATTTCTCCGGATACCTCCCTGGTGATCGCCATGCGTAAAATGCTGACAGAAAATGTTGCACGACTTCTGGTCATGGAAAACGACCAGCTGCTGGGCATGATTACCAAAACAGGCCTTATGCGTTTTCTGGAAATCAGAAACATTCTTGAGGAATCCAGGCAGTCTCAATAAAGGCCCATTCCATGATCATAAAGAACCTTTTTCTCGTTCGGTAATCAATATGATGTAATCATCCTTTGTCTGTCATTGTGAGGCAATGACTTGTAGCGGCTCGATATCTGAAAAGAAAATTTAATTCCGAGGGCTTCAATATAATCGGTTTACTTGCCGAAAACGCTCTTTAAAAGGTCCGTAACCCTGGCAGCAGGATTTTGCCGGATTTTCCTCTCTTGTTCAGCAACCATGACGAACAAACCCTCAATAGATTTTTCGGTAACATACTGGCTGATATCCAGGTCCATACCTGCCATTTTCATCAACGGATTGGATGAAAATTTTCCCACATAATCATCATATGTTTTTATGGCCCCAATCTCTTCCATCGTTTCTTTAACAATGGGATAAAATGATTTGGTTAACTCTTCAGATGTATTTTCTTTCAGATACTTTGTAGCCGAATCATCTCCACCGGAAAGAATTTTGTCTGCGTCTTCAAACTGCATATTCTTGATAGCCGTTACAAAAATCTCCTGGGCTTTGGGTGTAGCCTTTTCGGCTGCCCTGTTCATTTTTTCAACGAGCATTTCCGAAAGTTCTTCCCCGCCAAGCTGACGGACAATTTTATCCGCATTCTGAAGTTTTTCGGGCAGTAAAATTTTTATGGCCGGATTTTTATAAAACCCATCCTCCACACCTGCCAGTTTAACGGCCTCCTGAACACCGATCGTTAGAGCTTCTTTTAACCCCCCGGATGCCTGATCCGCACTGACTCTTTGCCCCAGAGCATCTCCTCTATCCAGAATGCTTGAGACCAATAAAATACAGATCGCTCCAACAACAATCGTAACATTTTTCTTCATTTCCTGTCTCCCTGGTTTATTTATGTTTCCTATCATTTTGCTTATAATCATAAACATAATCAAATTAAAAAAGCAACTTATGAAATTACCCTAAGTTGCCATTTAAAAAGGTCGGATTTAGTAACCAGGTAGCTTTCGCAATGCCTGGATGTCGCACCGACCAAGCAAGGATCTCGCTGTTTGGAAATTTTCCGGTAAAGAGCCTTGGAACGATCTGCTCCTTGATGACCCGTTCGGGATGGGCAGAAACCAGGGAACAGGAAGGGACTCTTTTTCTTATATGCTAATGATCAACTCGCAGCAGCTATTAAAAATCACCCTCGATGACGTATGGGAATCCCCACAACGCAACCTGCAGGACCACTGATTTGAACCAGGCCTGGTGCATCTTTTCCACAACTTCCGGGCTGTCTCCTTTCTTTTCCAGAAAGGGCCTGATAGTTGCGGTAATCGGATAAATAAAGGCCACCAGGTAACGATAATCAATATTGGGAACAGACTTAACGTTATCCGTCTGGTTCTTTTTGGTCCGGTGATGGCGAAGGCCGATTTCGTGCTGGTAATTGAGCCATTCCTGATCATATGGACGGTTGCACGTATCCAAAATCCATTGACCGAAGCGCTTTCGTACCGCATTCAGATAGTTGCTGTCTGGATTACCATCAGGCCCATTAAAGTAATAGACCAAATGAGGATGAGATGCCACAAATCCATACCAGACATCCAATACATCCTCCACCTGGTCGGAGAGCACCTCGCCAGCCTTTTTCAGAAAATTTTGATCTTCTTCCGTAAATAACACACTTTTTTTCAGGAGTTCAAAATCATCCCATGACATGGGGGATTTGGAAACCTCATCCGAACCGTAAGTATATCCGGCAATTTTTTTGTTGTTCATAGCCTGTTACCTCCTTGTGCAATCAAAAAATTTCACGAAGAAATTGTAAACCAATAGGCATATTTCCTTCTATCCGGTCTTTTTTTATTGGATTGAGCTAAGATAGGCAGTATTGTGTTTCATCGCAACACAAAAATCAGGAGTATTTATACAAAAAATAAGTCCGGCTGTGATTTGAGTAGGATCGAGGTTAGTACTGAGTCCGCGCAACAACGCGGACCCCTTCATGGATGGACCGGTCGGGATGAACGATCACAACATCGCCCTCTTCAATTCCGCTGATCACCTGCGTGGCAAGACCGGCACGCTGACCCACTAGGACCGTTTTTTTAGCAGCGCGATTGTTTTCAACCGCAAATACCGCCCACCCGTCTTCATCACGGAAAAGGGCAGCAGAAGGTACCTGAAGAACATTGTCATTTTCCCAAATTACAAATCTCGCCAATACACGGTACCCGGATCCAAGGCTGGACCATACCTCCGGTGGGGATACAAGCTTCGCAAAGACATTCACACGCTGCTCCTCCACCCCAAGCGCTGACACGACGGTGGTTCCCGAAGGCTCAATTCGATCGACTACAGCTTCCAACGTGCTGTCACCACCCCATTGGTCAATTAAAACACGGTTACCCGGCCTGATTCGAACAGCATCCTGGGATAAAACATCCACTTTTATCTCAATACGGTCTGTATCTCCTATCTCTATCAGCGATTCCCCCGAGTTCACAGGTCCTTCACTCTTGCGGTGGATGGCCAGAATTTTTCCGGCTTCAGGGGAATGTAATATTTGCCGGACCGATTGAACCGTATTCACAGAAAACTCGTCTTCAAGAGCTGCCCGGGCTGTTGCAAGATCCGCAAGGGCTGCATTGACCATAGCACGTGCCGAATCCAGAATCGCCACAGCCTGATCTGCTTCAGACACTACTTGCTCCAGCTTTTGTAAAGATACGGACCCGGATTCAAAAAGACGTTCAATACGCCGTTTTTCTTTTATCGCCAAATCGGCAGTTACTTCAGCCGCCCTGGCCTGTTGTCGGACCTGAGCCAGCCGGGATTCGGCTGCATCAACCCGGGTTATGGCTTCGGTACGTGTACGGCTATCCAGGACGGTGGCACGGGGAGCCTCAAGGTAGGCTAGGGGCTGTCCTTTCTCCACAACATCTCCTACCTCAAATTCAACCCTGCGTAAAAAAGCAGTCACAGGTGAAAAAATCACATACAGCTGCTCCACCTGTGCTTCTCCTTCCTCTTCAATGATCACACGCAGGGGAGCATGCAATACAGCCGCAATTTGCACCGGTCTTGGCTTTGGCAAAAAACCGTATATGACCCCGGCAACCACAAAGACTCCTAAGGTAATCAGAAAAATCAGTTTTCGTGTCTGTGCAGTCATTTATTCTCTTGTTTTCAACACAGCAATAAGGTCTAATTTTTTCAGCTTCCGGTATATGATCAGGCCGGAAACAACCGATGCTCCGATCACAATTACCGCAGCCAGAGAAAGTGTCTTTCCACCAAGAACAAATGGAAGTTGGTACATATCCGTTTGCAATAATCGGACAACACCTGCGCCGGCTGATGAACCCAATACAAAGCCAAGGGGAATTGAGAGAAGAGTCAAAAATACCAACTCCCCCAGCAGAATATAGGCGACTTCACCCTGGGTGAACCCAAGAACACGTAAGCTTGCCAATTCGCGGTCCCGCTCCGATAAGGAAATCCGGGCACTGTTATAAACTACGCCGAATGCGATCACACCGGCAAACAGACTCAGAATAAATGTGTATACCAGCATGGTTTTTGCGGTGGTTTGATAAAAAGCCTCTATTGCTCGTTCCTGAGACCCGATGCCCGCCACTCGGGGATGTTCGGTAAGGGTATTCATCAACATTTTTTCATATGGTCTGTCAACCATTAGCAATACCCCGGAAATGGCCTGGCCGACTCCTGAGAGTTGATTGGCCTTTTCCATATCCATGTAGGCACCGATTCCAATAAACTGGCGGGTGATTCCCACAACAGGAACAGTTCGGGTATATCGGGTTCCCTCTCGCACTTCAACAATCATTTCATCGCCGGGTCGAACCTTGAGAATTTCTGCCAGCCGCTCTGTAATGACAATACCATGGGGCGGCACCGGGACAGTTTCAAGATCGGTATTGATAAGTCGTCGCAAATAGGCATCGGGTGGTATTCCTTCAATGTTGGTCCGGTAGCTTCGATGGCCATACCTGAGCCGAACCGGTACATTGCGGAATGGTTCAGTGTAAACCACACCCGGCAGGCTGCTGATTTCGTACAGGGCTGCTGTCGAGGACGGTTCGGTAAATTTGACCGTCAGATTCTCACGCTGTGTCAGACCGAATTGAACATCAACGACATAATCAAAAGAATCCGAGAAAAATAAACCCATAATAAGAATGGCACAGGAACTTGCCATGCCCAGGATAGTCAGCATGGCTTTGGCAGGACGTCGCTCAAGGTTACGAAGGATCATCCGGGACGGCTGATCAAAAAATTGCTGGAGCCCGAGCCTTTCCACCAGGGTGGCGCGATACGCAGCAGGTGGTGCCGGGCGCATGGCTTCTGCCGGCGGAAGCCACACAGCACTGCAAACAGCCTGTATCACTCCTATGAGCGAAGTTCCTGCGGTCAGGGCAATAGCCATGAATACAACAGAAAATCGTAATGTATATTCAAGATATGGAAATCGATAATACTCGAGATAAAGGTTGCCCAGCGCCTGTCCCATCCATACACCCAGCCCGATACCGACGGCGGTACCGATCAATGCAATAAATAACACCAGTTTTGCATAATGAAAACCAACATCCACATTGCTGTATCCGAAGGCTTTGAGCACAGCAATCTGTTCCCGTTGCAGACTGATGAGACGCGATATAACAATATTGAGAAGGAATGCCGCCACCGCCAGAAAGACCAAGGGAAGTACGGTTGCCGTGCCCTTTAGCTGACGAAATTCCTCGGTGACAATAAAATGAGAGGGTTGGTCATCCCTCCAATAAGCTCCCGGGCCTCCATAGGATTTTAACAGGTCATCCAACTGTTCAAGGACATCTTCGTTCTTTTCGGCACCAGGAGAAAGGGTAAAAGCAAGATCATTAAAAGCGCCCTCCATGTCATAGGCCGCTTCAAGTCCGGCACGCCCCATCCACATCACCCCATAACGCTTCGGATCTGGAAATATCGATCCGGGCTCGATTTGTATGAGAAACTCCGGAGAAAGGGCAATGCCAACAATTCTCAAGACCTTCCGGCGGCCATTGATAACAGCGGTTAACTGGTCGCCGGGACGTAAGTCGTGGGCCTGGGCAAATGGCTCGTTTAACAGCACTTCACCTTCCCTTCCAGCTTGTACGTAACGTCCTTTTCGAATGAACAGACGGTTCAGGTCCGGCTGTTTTCCTTCCGGCACCGAAACAATCTGACCGGAAACCGGCTCATCAAAATCGGCTATTTCCAGGTTTACTCCGGCCATGACCCGCGATTCAATCCGGTTCACCCCCGGCACCATCCGCAATCGTTCTTTCAACTGTTCAGGTGCCCTTCGGACCGATGCAAATCCATCAGCAAACCGGAATTCCGTGTAATAAGTATCGAGTGTTTTTTCGAGGGTATCCATCACACTTGTCATGGACACATAGGCGGCAACGCCGCTCAGGATAACAAACACTATGGCCAGGGCTTGTCCCCGCATTGACCAGAGATCCCGAAACATTTTACGCTCAAGTGCTCTCATCTTTCTACCAATTCAATTCACGGGGGCTTGTTTTTTTTTCATTTTGTCTGATTTCAGTGATCTTTCCATCGCTCAGATAAATGATACGTTCGGCCATCTTTGCCTGGACGGCATTGTGCGTAATGATAATGGTGGTGGTTCCGAGTTCACGGTTAACACGATCCAGAGCTTCAAGAACTATAATACCGGTTTTGGAATCCAGAGCACCAGTGGGTTCATCGCATAAAAGCACACCTGGCTGCTTGGCAATAGCCCGTGCAATAGCGACACGCTGCTGCTCACCTCCGGACAGTTGTGAGGGAAAATGATCTTTCCGGTTACTTAGCCCAACAATTTCAAGAGCTTGCTCAGGTGTCATGGGATCTTGTGCGATTTCGGTAACAATAGCAACGTTTTCCTGTGCGGTAAGACTAGGAATTAGATTGTAGAACTGAAAAACGAAACCGACATGGTTGCGCCTGTAAGCAGTGAGTTCCCGGTCATTGGCCTGGGTCAGGTCTTTTTCCCGATAAAACACTTTCCCTTCCGTGGCGGTATCCAGTCCGCCAAGAATGTTTACCAGGGTTGACTTGCCGCTTCCAGAGGCCCCCAGAAGCACCACAAGTTCGCCCCTGAAAAGTTCGAGATCAATACCCCGCAAAGCGTTCACATGGACTTCACCCATATGGTAAACTTTTGTCAGGCCGATTGTCCGGAAAACGATTTCAGATACCATGGAGTTTATCAGACCGGAAAATTAAGTTGAGTAAAAACATGAGTTGTGTACTAACATAACCGTTTCCGAACGCCAAGTGGACATTGATTGATCCTGCTAAAACAAATGCCCCGTTGATGTCATTCTGAGGAAGCCGGGACAAACTTTATCGGTTGGCACGGAATAAACGGCCGACGAAGAATCTTTCGCTCCTGCCAACTTCAAAAAAGAGATTCTTCGGTCGTTGCGATTTCAATTGACACAATGGGAAATATTATCTTTTTATCTTTCAACCCCCTGCGAGTCAATTCCTCTGAATGACAAGCACAAAAATACTCCCCAACCTTAATATCCATGTTCAAAATCTGTTGCATAGACCCCGTACTCATTAGTAATCTCCCCAGTGTTTTTTAAGATAATAATTCAACCCGGTAAACCCCGCCAGATTATACAATGCAAGCAAACCCGCAGGTAACAGTTTTTCAGTCAAAGGAGTCAGATAACAAACCCGTATCAAGTCCATATATAGTTCAGGGAATGTTTCAGCCTTTATTTGAATTTCCCCCCCTTTTTGCACAAATCCCCATCGCTTTGAAATTTGACGAGCGGTTTTTTGCCCATCACGGAATCTCACGATCGCATTAAAGGGTCCTTTGGGGAGGAAGGGTTTGGCATTTGAATTGTGAATTGCTTCCACTGCTTTTCTGCCAAGATTGGTTCGCCATTGTGCAGCATCGAATCTATCTTTTGGGATGGACTTATCAATCGGAAAAACTCGGATTCCCGTAATGGCGCTTTTTGCGTGTTTGCAGGATTCCGGGCATCCGGAAAAAAAAACAGGCCGTATTCCATAGGGGCCCAACGATGCTGAAAACAATTCGACTTCAGACCAGATTTTCCCATTAATCATTATCCGGGCAATTCTTGAAGTCAGGGTATGCGCAAGAAACCCATTGGTGCCGGAAGCCGCATGCATGCCTATGTACATCACCATTGATACATCCGGCACCTGCCCGAAACCCGGCACAGGGCCTTGCCTATAACCTGAAATCAGTCTGACACGGGAATCTAACCCTCCAGAAATAATGTTGTATCCGGTTCGATGAAAATCCTTGACCGTAATCCGAAAAACTCCGGCATCAAAAAGTGCTTCTGATATGGCATTCAAATCCTTGGTCATTTCAACGCAGGCCTCATACCAGCGTCTGTTTAAAAACTTAGCCGCCTTTTTTTCCCAGCAACCGGAACTTCCCTCGATATCCGCAATTATCAGAACATGATTCAAATAATTCATCACAGATATCCGACGCCCTCAATGATAATCTCGTTTCCGTTTATTCGTGTTTTTGCCCCTAAAATGGTTTCGGCAAGCCACAGCCTGGAGTCAATATGATCTGTCATTGCCGGTATGCGAATTTTGCTGATACCCTGGGCCAGGGCTGCAAAAGGTATGAGCTGGTCGCTTAGAAACCGGTCTGAACATGCACCTGTATTGATGTCCTCCATAAGATTCCGGGCCACGGAATCACCGATAAATTCCGCCGATCGCCTCAAGGCCCCTGCCATGTCCGCACCGATTATGCATCCCGTATCGGTTTGAGCCCAGATCGCAAGAGCAGCACCGGATTGGACAGCAGTTTTTTCAAAGGCGGGGGTGTTTCTGTGGTCATTTAAAATTCGGATATCGGTTTTGAGCCCTGAGGCTTCGAGACGCTTTTCACATTCATCGGCCATTCTTTCGGACACCTTTCGTTTTCCAAGATGCGACGACAATGAATATCCTTTAATTTCCTGAATTTTTCCCTGTTCGGTGAGAATGATCGGGCTCAGCTTTTTTTTAAGAGGTGAAATTCGAATTTCAAGGACTCCGTTTCCCTTCGGGACATAACCCGGACAAACGATGCGGATTTCAATATCAGCCCCCATTTTTTGTACCAGGGGGAGCAGAACATATTTTAAATGAAACGCTGATGGAGCAAAATCCTGAAAAAGGCCGCCGATAATACGGTATGTGGATTGCGATTGCGCAAACAAGCCCATGGGCAATATGCATAAAGCCAGCATGGTAGCCGAACCTGCTGTTCCGATATCGAATGAAAAGTGACCTCCCCTGATGTTTTGGCCGGGTAAAAATTCGATTACAGATGAACCCACGGAAGCTCCGGTGAACTTCGCGTCGCAGATTTCCGAGGCTGCTTCCAAAACTTTCAGGTGCTGAGGCCTCAAACCAGGTTTTTGACGCTTGGAACGAATATTGTCCAGTTTAAAAGGCTTTTGCCTCAATGCCCCAAAAAGAACTGCATCTCTGACAATTGTTCCTGAACCTGATTTTTTATTTCCGTCAATGTGAATGATCCGACTGTTTTTCATTATAATCAGTGTTGATCTGTACAGTTATTTTTACCGGGCCCCATTTTCTAAGTCTAAACAATTAAATTGACTTACAAAAAAATACCCTGTATAGTCCGTTCAAATTTGCAGATTCGTTTCACGTAAAAAAATACTTTAATCGAAAACCCCACCTTCTTGGTCAACAAGCCCATGGGATTTTTAATTAAATCCGGTGGGCTTTTTTTATTGCCTTCCGACCGTATGCCGCAAAAACAATTTTTTTAACAATACCCAAATAATGAGACTATATCATTAATTTTTCAGAAACTACACAAATTAGAAAGAAGGTCAGTTCAATGACGTTTAAGGTTTACCATTTTAATTCAACAATCATGGCCGGTATCGAGGCCTCAGGTTATACATCACCCACACCCATTCAGAAAGAAGCGATTCCGCATATTCTATCGGGAAAAGATGTTATGGGCCTTGCCCAGACAGGAACCGGAAAAACAGCGGCATTTGTACTGCCGATTCTGCAACACCTTTTAAGCGGACCCCGAAGGAAATTACGGGCGCTGATTATTGCCCCCACACGGGAATTGGCCGAGCAAACGCATAATGCCATTTTGGGACTGGCACAAAAAACCGACTTGACCAGCATGAGCATTTACGGAGGAGTCGGCATCCAACCGCAAATAAAAGGACTGCGAAAAGGTGTGAACATTGTCACGGCGTGTCCCGGGCGGTTATTGGACCATATCAATCGGGGAACCATCAGCTTGTCCGATATTGAAATACTTGTTATGGATGAAGCAGATCAGATGTTTGACATGGGTTTTTTCCCTGATATTCGAAAAATTATCAAGCGGTTGCCCGCTGCTCGCCAAAATCTGATGTTTTCCGCCACCATGCCTGAGGATATCAAACACCTCGCATCAGAAGTTCTCATAAATCCGGTCCGTATTCAGATTGGCCGGAGAATTCCTGTGGCAACGGTTTCACACACCTTTTACACCGTTACCACACGGTCCAAAAACAGCCTTTTGCTTCGGCTTCTAAATAAAAACAGAACCGAATCGGTTCTTGTATTTACAAAAACAAAACGGCGTTCCCAAAGCCTTGCCGAACACCTAGAGAGGGCCGGACATGAGGCGACAGCGCTTCACGGCAATTTGTCCCAAAGCCGTCGCCAGAAAGCACTGGAAGGATTTCGAAACGGAAAATTTAAAATTCTGGTAGCAACCGATGTGGCTGCAAGGGGAATCGACATACGCGGTATTTCCAGGGTGATCAATTATGACATTCCGGCAACCGCTGATGCCTATACTCACCGGATCGGACGAACCGGACGTGCCGAGGAAACCGGCGATGCCCTTACATTTGTATGCAATGAAGACAAAGGGCCATTGCGGGCAATTCAGCATTTGCTTGGGGGTAAATTGAACTATGCCGCAATGGAAGGGTCTGTGGCCTCTGGGAAGGTGATGAAACAAAGTCCGAAACAGTGGCCGCCGTCAATGCCCAAAAAAAGCTATCGACCCCGTCGGCCCAATGAATCAAGACGGCGAAACGCGGTTTTATAAGCGTATATGCGTCATTTCGGTGAAGGCCCTTTAGCACCAAGTTTGGATTCAAACCCAATTATTTATGGTTGTCATACTGAGGAGGTGGACAACTCAGGTTGCCAGTTGTCACAAAACCATCGGACAAAAAAAGAATCTATGGTTTTCACAGCCACGGTCAATTATTCTTGACTTTCCAAGTCAAAAATGATGACCGGTGCAAACCCGGGGTGAGAGATTCTTCGGTCGCTTCGCTCCCTCAGAATGACAGATTCCCGTGCCGTTCTCTCAGAATGACAGATTCCCCTGCCGTTCCCTCAGAATGACAGGTCAAAGGGTTTTCGATTTTTTTTACAAAGGCCAGAAGTACATAATTAAAGGAACAGCAACAACCGTGGTCAACACAGACAAGGGAAGGCCCAAGCGCCAATAATCCCCGAACCGGTAGCCACCCGGAGCCATCACCAGTGCATTGGACTGATGCCCGATGGGTGTTAGAAATGCGCAGGAAGCTCCTATGGCCACAGCCATGAGAAGGGGATCCACTGAGATTCCCATTCCCTGAGCCAGGCTGATTGCAATGGGTGCCATGAGCACTGCGGCAGCAGCGTTGTTGACCACATTGGAAAGAAGCATGGTTCCCACCATTAAAATCGTAATGGTGGCAAATGGAGGAAAACGATCCGACACCAGAAGAAGTTGACCTGCAATAAGTTTTGCCCCGCCGGTGTTTTCCAAAGCCTGACCAAGGGGAAACATTGCTCCCAGCAGCACGATAATGGGCCAGTCAATACTTTCATATACTTCATTCAAAGAAATCAGCTTGATTAGAACCATGATAACGGCAGCGGAAATAAATGCAATCTGGACGGGCATCAGGTTGAGTGCGGCGATCGTCATTGCGGCAACAAAGATGGCGATGGCCAAAAACACTTTTCGTGGTCTGTCCAGACGAAGGCCCCGTTCTGCCAGGGGTAAACATCTTAAGGCTCTGATGGCCTCCTGAAGCGATTCATCACTTCCTTGTAGCAAAAGGATATCTCCGATAACAAATCGGGTCTGACCCAACCTTGTTTTTAATCGGTGGCCCTGACGGGCTATGGCAAGCAAATTGACCCCGTAATTGCGGCGAAGATGCAAACTGATCGCTGTTTTTCCCGGCATCGGCGAATCCGGGGTAATGATGGCCTCAATAATCCGGATATTGTCTGATCCCAAAAGGGCTTTGCAATCACCTTTGCACTCGGCCAGTTCCAATCCCACGACTTCGATAAGGGACTTTAAATCTTCGGAATTAGCTTCTACAACAAGGATGTCGCCTGCCTTGATAATCTCATACCAGGAAGGGGCCGGTATATGCATATTTTCCCGGACAAGTCCGACCACCATGGCCTCGGTTTCTTTTTCCAATTCCAGACCAAGATGGTATATGGTTTTTCCGACAATTTTAGAATCTTTCGGGACAAGGACTTCACTGATATAGTCTTCAATCTGAAACAGTTCTTCAGATGCGCCCTGCCCTTCCCGAATCGGCGTAAGCCGCCAACCAACCAGAGAAATAAATATTAGTCCGCCCAGCGCCACTGCGAGTCCAACCGGGGTAAAGTCGAACATTCCAAAAGGAGCGACCCCGGTCTCAGCCCGATAAGTAGCAATAATAATATTTGGCGGAGTTCCGATCAATGTGATCAACCCGCCTACCAGGGAACCGAAAGCCAGTGGCATGAGCATCAAAGATGGCGATCGTCCGCTTTGCCGTGACATCCATATGGCTACAGGCATCAGCAGCGCCAGCGCCCCCACATTGTTCATGAAGCCCGAGCACAGAACCACGATGCCGGTAAGGGTCGCTACCTGAACCGTGAGTCTGTTTCCAACTTTGGTCAGATACCGCGACATAATGTCAACAACCCCCGCATTGAGCAACCCCCGGCTCAATATAAGGACCGCAACCACTGTGATCACCGCAGGGTGGCCGAATCCTAAAAAGACCTGATCGGCAGGAACCAGACCGGCTATAAAAACCATTAAAAGCGCTCCGAGAGATACGATATCATACCGCCACCGGCCCCATACAAACAGGACAAGCGTTATCAGCAAAATAACAAACACCACAATCTGATCAAAAGTAACTGTCATGGCGTTATTTATACCTCAAAGAATCGAAATACATAAGCGGAGCGATACTTTTTCCGGGAAACGCCTCGCGTGACACAGACAAAAAGACGGTATCCGGAAATTTCCCCTATTCGTGCCGGATTGATGGTTAAATATTATAACGATAAGTCAATTCATTTACCATATTATTTTTTTTCGCCGAAATTGGCAGTAATTCAAGCCTGTTTACAAGCAAGGCTAAAAGTGTTCAGTGTTCAGGAAAGATAAGGTGTCATTGTTCCGAAGCAACCCCTGTGCCTGTCATTCTGGGGAGGCAAGTCCTGTTTAATGTCATCCTGAGGAGTCCGAAAACTCCGTTTGTCAGTTGGCACAGAACAATCGGCCGACGAAGAATCTCTCTTTTCTGAGACCTTCATACCTTAAACCTTTTTTCATGAACACTGACATCTGAACACTTTTTTCATGCCAATCTGAATTAAGAGATTCTTCGGTCGCTTCGCTCCTTCAGAATGACATATTCCTCTGTCCTTCCTTCAAAATGACAAACATACAGCCAACAACTCAGCAGCAGGATTAACCGCGACGGGATCCAACTTCGAAGTGCCTATAATGCTTGCAAATCCGATTAATTTATTGTAGATATCATTTAAATAAAAGCCCCGACACAGTCTCGGAGCGGTTGCAAGCACTGGATTAGTCTTGGCTCTTAATAGTTTTTCGCAGGTAGTATTTTAACGTTTATGATAAAGGAAAAAATTAAAAAAAGGAGATTATTGAATGCAGATAGTTACCAAAAAGAAAATTTCCCTGGTAGCAGTAGCTACTTTATTTTTATTTGTTGGGGCTGGTTTTTTAGAGTTAGCCGATGCCAGGTCAAGGGGAGGGGGTCGTTCTTTTCAGAGAAGCCCGGCTGCTTCCAAGCCTGCCCAACAACAGACCCAGCCCCGTCAACAAGCAACTAATCCGACCGCAAGCCCCACAAGTTCTATGGGAAGCCCCTTTGTGCGGGGATTGGCCGGTGGAATTATGGGAGGTTTTCTGGGAAGCATGCTTTTCAGTGGAATGGCACATGGAATGGGTGCAGGAGGCGGTCTCGGAGGAAGTGGAATCGGTTTGTTCGAAATACTGCTTTTTGCGGGTCTTGGTTATTTGATCTACCGATGGTTTTCTCGCCGAAAAGCGCTCGCAGGCAATACAGGTGCTCAATTTTCCCAGGATCAAAGCGCACCCGGCAGCCTGTTTTCGGGAATGGGTGCACAGCAGCAGGTTGAGCAGGAAACCCTCGTTGAAGACCCTCTGGTAACAGGAGTAAAAGAGATATGGTCCGTAGATCAGGATTTTGATCCTGACGCTTTCAAAGATACAGCCCAGGATTTATTTTTTAAAGTTCAAGCCGGTTGGACCCGCCGAGAGACTTCGGTGTTGAAAAATTATGTCGGGGAACAGCTACTCAGCGAATATGGACAACACTTTGAAGAAATGAAACAAAAGGGCCACATCAACCGGCTGGAAAACATCGCCGTCAGAAAGATTGACCTGATCAGCGCCGGTGTGCAGCAAGGGGAAATCTTTGTCACGGTCCGATTTACAGCCAATCTTTTGGACTACACTGTCGATGAAAAAACCGGCAATGTTGTCAATGGAGATCCGGAAAACCCGGTCAAATTTGAAGAGGATTGGACCTTTGCATGCCCGGTGGGTACACGAAACTGGAAACTTGAAGGAATAGACGTTTAGTTTCGAACCCCTCCCTATCATAGACCCCCTTTGAAAAAGGGGATTTAGGGGGATTTTTAAAACGTCATCGGCTTGTAAAATCCCCCTCGGCCCCACTGGCGTCAGGTTAAGGTACTATCTGATACCGGCATCATGGTGCGAAAGTAGTTTCTTGCATGTCGTTCTGAGGGAGCGACTCGCAAAGGCTTGATGCTTGAAATGAAAATATTTCCCAATAAATTGATTGAAACCACGGCGACCGAAGAATCTCTGTTCCCGAGGCTGGACCGATCATCAGGTTTGACTCGGAGTTAAAACATGAGAGGCCGTGCCGCATGAAGGAAAGATTCTTCGTCGGCCATTGAGCACCTGCTATATAACCGATTACAATGTTGGCCTCCTCAGAATGACAATCGTTATTACCTTGTCAATTTCTTAACTTTACGCCAATGCCCCCGGCCCCTCTTTTTCAAAGTGGGGAGCAGTTACTTGCAGGTTTGGGCTCAGCATGCTGAGTGCAACGATTACAAGCTACCGGATTGGGTGATTGAATCGATTTTTGAAGATATCCCAATCAAAACCAAATGATCCCCTGCCCTGAGTTTTTCATCAGGTCCGGGTGAACTGATTTTTTCCCCATCTCTGAGAATTCCCACCACGGTGACACCATATTTCTGACGAAATCTGAGTTCCGCCAAAGTCAGTCCGACCATTTCGGAATTATCTGCTACAAGGACTTCAGCAATTGAAAATCGCTCAAGATTTTCTTGGGGTTGTTGATCCTGCATACGATTGAGCAAGTCTTCAGCCTTTTTAAGCTCACCCGGCGGGCCCATGATGACCAGTCTATCGCCCGGATATATCTTATAATCAGGTCCGGGTTCATAATGAATCTGGCCGGCCCGGCTAACAGCCAGAATGGACACATACGTTTCCGCACGGATGGGGATGTCTTTTACCGCCTGACCGGCAAAAACCGATCCCGAAGATATTCGAATTTCCCGAAATGCAATGGGCCAGTCAATATTTTCCGGAAGCATATCCATGGCCTGGGTCAGAGAGTCGGCCGCCTGCTCGGCAGCATCCTTAAACGGGCGAAAAACCACATGGGCACCGCCTTTTTCATAGTACCTGGCTTCCTCTTCGTTAGTCGCCGTTAAAGCGATTTTCCCAGTGAATCCGGCAGATTGAAGTTCCTGCAAAAAGGCCATATTCAACTCCCTGGTCCTCACGGTACTGACCACCCATTGGGCTTTTTTCAAAGGCAGTTGCTCAAGGATGTCGGGATCATCCATGTCACCATACAAAACAAATACATTTTGCGAACGCCATTTTTCCAGAACAGCAGGATCGAAATCCACCCCGACAATCGATTTTTTCCGGGCTAATAGTTGTCCGGCTATACCACTTCCGTAATTGCCCAGTCCCACAAGAATTACATCTGCAGATTGAACTTCCTGACCTGCGCCTGCGGCATCCTCCCGATATGTTTTTTTACGCTCAAAAATTTTGAGAGGTGATGCCAACAACCGATACAATTTATGTGAATATAAAATCATGTAGGTTGAGAAAAATATAGTCACCACTCCCACCAGCGTTATAAGCCCCATGGTTTCTTTGCTGATATGCCCAAGATTCAAGCCTAGGGCGGCGACGATCAATGAAAACTCGCTGATCTGGGCCACGGTCAGACCCGCCATAAAACCAGTGCGGCAGCGGTATCCCATCAGCCCCATAATAATCAGAACAATCAGTGGATTGCCGATCAACACAAACGCGGAAAACCATATGGAGGCATTCAGGTGAACGCCCACACTGGCCCAATCCAGACGGGCTCCAAGATCGATAAAGAAAAAAAGAAGTAAAAAATCTCTCAGGCTTGTCAAGCGTGAACCGATAGAGTCCCGGAATTGGGAGGATGCCAAGCTAATACCTGCCAGAAAAGCCCCCACCTCCTTGCTGAATCCCAGCATCTCACCAAATGCGCCCAGAAATACCGCCCAGGTAATGGCAAAAAGAATCAGCAGTTCCGTAGAATAGGCCAATCTTTTCAATAGATGGGGCAAAACAAATTTCATCAGCAACCCGATCCCACCCAGAAACCCGATTCCTTTGGCAGCAATAGCTAAAGATGCCATCAACAGAGAACCTTCCTGAGCCGATTGCAAATCAAAAGTGGTCAGGGCGACAAGAGCGACAATCGCAGCAATATCCTGAACAATTAAAAATCCAATAGCGATCTGGCCATGGAGGGAATCCACCTCTTTTTTATCGGAGAGCAGTTTCACAATGATTATGGTGCTGGAAAAAGTCAGGGCGACAGCGACATATGCCGAACTGATGTAATCAAAACCGAAACCCAAAGCGATGGCAAAGCCGGCAACAGAGGTGAAAATAATCTGGCCAAGCCCTGTAGCGAGGGCGACAGGACCGGTGGTACGCACCAGATTCAGATCGAGTTTGAGTCCGACAATAAAAAGCAGCAGTGCAATACCCATGTGGGCCAGCAGCTCGATTTCTTCATAACTTTCAATAATCGAGAAGCATGCAGGGCCTGCCAGGATCCCCGTGGCAAGGAACATGATAATCAAAGGCTGTCGCAGTTTCTGCCCGAAAGCTCCCAAAATAGCTGCAAGCCCTAAGATTTGTGCGATTTCAAAAAAGGAGTTTCCGCTCATCATATTACTTCTTTAACTATCCAGACTTTCCACAGTTTTATTCTTAATATTTTTCACCCATTTTTCATAATACCAATTGGCTGCCGCAGGAGCTTTTTGAAACAAAAATACGCCGAGAAAAGCGGTGGCTACAATGTAAATGCCGCTAAAAATACGAAGTTGGGGCAAAGCCAGACTGGCGATGATGGCTGAGAACTCTCCCCGGTGAACCATGGAAAAACCCGCTCGGAACGATATTTTTTTACTGAGCCCGAAAATGCGACCCCCGAGAAATCCGGTCAGGATTTTACCGGCAACTGCCCAAAAAATAAGGATGATCATCATTGGTATGTATGATATTCCCTCTCCAAAAGAAAGGGTGGTCCCGAACCAGAAAAAGAAAAAAGGAAGGGTAATATCCCGAATTGGCAAAATCAAATGTTCCACTTCCGAGGATTTTCCGGTTTCAGACAGCATGACGCCAGCAAGAAATGCCCCGAGAATTTCGGACAACCCCAGTGAAATAGCAACTCCTGCGTATGCCAAAGCAATGCCGGTGGTCAAAAGAGGCATAAAGTCCCTTTGAATATGCCGGCTGATAAACGCGCTGAGTCTTTTAAACCCATAAAGACCCAGCAAGATCGCCCCCATCATAAGCAGGATAATTTTAAAGAGCAAAATCAAAATAAATCCCACGCTCATTTCCTCCCCATGTTGCGCTCCGGCGATGAAAGAAACCAGAACCGGAGCCACAAGATCTTCGAAAATCAATAGAGCAAGTATAAATTCCGTTTCCGGGTTGGCAAGTCTTTTTTGCTCTTCCAGCATCTTGGCCGAAATCGAAGAACTGGTAGCATAAGCCACGGAACCGATCACCATAGCAGACATGGGATCTAATCCGAAGAGAATCGCAACGCCCATGGTAACAACTAAATTCAACAAAACATCCAATAAACCGGCCGGCCATATCTTTTTGGATATATCAACCATGCGGGCCAAGGGAAATTCCAGCCCAAGCATGAAAAATAACAAAACAATCCCGATTTCTCCTACAATATGAACCATTTCGCTTTTGGCTAAAAATACAGCGGTTACGGCTCCTAAGACAATATAGATCAGAACGGACGGAAGTCGCAGTTTTTGTGAGGTGAAACTGACAACAAAAAATGTGCAAAGAATCAGACCGGCCAACAACAGAAAAGGAATTTCAGCCATAGGTAATTTCCTTGACAGGAATATAAATGTAAATCATCGCGTAACCTTTTATTTTTTTTTACATAGTTCATCCAGTTTCTGGGTCTGTTCCCGTGTCCCGATACACATAAGGGTATCTCCGGGGAGTATCTTTTCATGGATATCAGGACTGCCGATCATCTCGGCCCCTCTTTGGATTGCAATGATGGTGGTTCCTGTCCGGGAACGGACCTGGGATTCAAGGATCGATTTTTTCGCAAGAAAACTTCCCGGCTCAACTTTTAACCAATCAATACGAATGCTTTTCAACAGCAATTCCATACGGTCATCGGTTACCGGCTGAAAGTCCACCCCTAAAAGTATTGTGCTGATTTGACGGGCTTCTTCATCGCTTAAAGGCAATGTGATATCAGGCTCATCCTGGTCCGGATCCTTAAAATAGTAAATTTCCCGATGTCCTGTATGATGAATAACAATTACGATTCTGGCGCCTTCGGCCGTATCAATGGCGTAACTTTTACCGATACCCGGCAAATCAGTGGTTTTGACCTTCATGAGCCTTTTCTCCTCTAAAAATATCGAATAAAGAATAACTAGGGGGCAATCAACGCAGACTATAAGCCAATTAAATCATCTTTGGCAATGAAAAATAGAGGATTGGGGCTTCAGGAGCATGACACGGGTCAGAATTTCTCAATCAGTTTCATAACGATTCATCTTTCTTTCTGCAATCATAATCACTCAAAAATACAATAATTTCTTGAAAACAGAATAAAAAGCATGTATTGTTATCAGGATAATAATTTCGGCCTGGAATTTTTTTCGGGGTAATCTGTTTCATTTCATAAACCATATAAAAACGAATGGAGAAAACGACATGGATGAAGATGGTGGTAGTCCTCACTTACTGATATCCAACGCGTTAAACAAAAATCTGTTTGAAATAAGACCGCCTCAAATAGCAAGCGAC
>CAYZJH010000068.1:0-20215 GCA_964478625.1 uncultured Desulfobacteraceae bacterium | reverse complement strand
CTCCCGAACCAAACGCTGCCGCCAGCCCGGCGACGGTAGGAGCATGTCAGGTACGTGCGCAGTGATCGATATTATTGGTACCGATCGCCGCGCGAAACAGTTTCTGCATCTGGTAAGAGTCTTCATTGATGCTCCTGGCACAGCTGACACCGGCAAGCGAATCAGGCCCCGAGGTCCTGATGACCTCCTTGATTTTATCCGCCACCAGGTCCAGGGCTTCATCCCATGAGGCCTCCCTGAATGAACCCTTTTCTTTGATCAGAGGTGTCTTCAATCGTTCTTCGGAATAGATGAAATCATAACCGAACCGACCCTTGACACACAAACGCCCTTGGTTGGGTTCGGCATCTTCCACGCTCGTTACCTTCACGATTTTGCCGTCCTGCACATGAAGAAGCTGCTGGCAGCCTACCCCGCAATAAGGGCAAGTGGTTCTTACTTTGGAGGTTTTCCAGGGGCGCCAATTATAGCGGGATTTCTTTTCAACCAACGCACCAACCGGGCACGCCTGGACACATTCCCCGCAAAAAACGCAATCGGATGATACCAGGGGACGATCTCCGGCAGCAACAATTTTGCTGTCAGCTCCACGGTATCCGAAACTGATCGCACGGTTGACCTGAACCTCATTGCAGGCCTGGACGCATCTTCCACAAAGAATGCATCTTGAAAAGTCGCGAACGATCATGGGAGAAACCGTTTCAACAGGGTATTTGCTTTTATTGGGAACGAAACGATCCGATTTTACCTGGTATTGAAAAGCCAGATCCTGCAGCTTACAATCTCCCCAAACCGGACACAGTTCGGATGTATTATCCTCTTCATGAACCCTGCACTGAAAATCAGTCCAGCTTGGAGGCGAACCTGCCGCGCAGTTGTGATTGCCGGAAGAAAGCATCAGTTCGAGTATGGTTTTTCGGGCTTCAACAACCTTTGGAGATTCAGTCAGGACCTTCATACCCGGTGTAACAGGTGTCGAGCAAGCCGGGGGAAGGTTTCTCGCTCCTTCGACTTCAACAATACAGATCCGGCAAGCCCCGGTCGGGGTTGCTCCTTTCAGGTGGCAAAGGGTCGGTATCACCACCCCAAAGATTTCAGCCGCTTCCAGAATAGTCTGGCCCGGTTTGAATTTCACCTCATTGCCGTTTAGCCAAAACATGTTTTCGGCCATGTCCAATCCTCCGTTTAAAATGAATGGAATTCTTTTGTCTTTGTATATTTCAATTATGTCAAGCTTGACATAATTGAGGGGAGATACCAAAACTTCTTTATTGTGTCAATAATGATATAATAAACAGGGTCAAATTCTATTTCAGCCCATAACCATATGGACTCATATTGGAATCCATGATAATAAATGATCTTAAGATGACTGCAAATTTATGGGAGAACTCTTTGAAATATAACGCCCTTTGACCATGGAATCAAAACAACAACCCGTTATACGATTACATCTATGGCTTGAAACCGATAGAGGACTTTTTTTCGGTCTTGGCCGCATGAAAATTCTGCAATGTATCCATGACGGCCAATCACTCAAAGGAGCGGCAGAGAGCCTGGGAATGTCCTATCGCGCAGCCTGGGGAAAAATCAAAAAAACCGAGAAGGTCATCGGAGTAAAACTTATTGAGAAAAAAGGGGGGAATCGGTCCGGCTATCAATTGACCCAACAGGGTGCTGAGTTGATGGAACGCTTCAATGAATGGTTTGAGGAAGTCGAATGTTTTGCCCAAAAACGTGCAAAGGAATTGCTTCCGTTCAACACGGTCGGTTTTGACGAGGCACATCAGGAACATGCCGATATTAAAAAAAGAAAGCCACGTGGTTAGCTTTCAAAAGATTGACTATGGATTGTGATGATATGTTCAGTCGGATTTATTCACAATGCCAAGCTTGGCGAGGATATCTTCCATGAGGCACCATTTCGTAAAAGCCGACTGCAGAAGATTTAATCCGACAAAAGCGGTAAACAGCAACCAGTATTTGCTGTGAAACCAGCCCAATCCAACAGATATCAGAATGAATATTCCTGCAATGGCGCGAATGTAATGTTCCATCTTCATTTCTAATCCTCAATTTTTCCTGGAGAGTTTTCCGTATATCTGATTTTATTTTCCCTGCACCATTTTTTAAGAACGGCTTTCTGTCGCCTATCTTCAAACTCATACCATTTATCCAGCAAACCTTTTCTCTCTAAAAGCTCTTTAAATCTCGAATACGCACCTTTGCGGCTAAAAATCGAGTAGACCCCGTCTATCTCTTCGGGTAAATTTTGTGACGTGAATTCAATCACAAGGGGTTTTCCAAGATCAAGACCATTTTTATGGGGAATCGATATATACTTGTCGGGATCCTCAATGTCTTCCGGAAGGTCGTCCTCCGATTCCCCCATTTCCGATATATAGAATATTTCGCCGGTTTCCCTGCACAGGATGGCGGAATTTGAATAAATCTGATTACTGCTGACATAGTAGAATGCATGTTCAATATCTTCGAATGAAATATCCATGATCGGCTCTCTTTTTTTTTGTTCACAAAGTAAAGCCTTCAGGCGCCATCCAGGAGGTGAAATCAACGCACCGGATAACCGGCCCCAGGATTCAACCTGGAGCCGGTAGACGATTAAGGGTTTTTCCAAATGAAATCCTTCAAACATTAGGCAGAACCCTGTAACGGATATCGATTTTGCATGGAAAACCACGAAGTTTTCCTGTGTCGGCGATTTCCTGATAGACAGGGGACCTTCGAAAAATATTCTTTCTGTCATATCAAATGGGCAATCCTGAATCAACACAACTTTTATTTCCAGCCTATTGATAATATCAATAACCGATAAACCTGTCGATCACTATTACCTATTTGCTCTATCTTCCGTTATAATTTATTTTAACATATTGATTTATTTTTTCTTACTCGCGAAAGATCAGGGATTATAACCGATCTGATGACATTAAACAGGCGCAATTGAAATCAATATGAATCAATTCTATCCAAGTCACTGGGAGTTTGACGACGAATTCGACGGCGGTGAGGAGACCTGCGGAAGGGTGATCATAAACCTGTACACCTATCTGAAACCCATGCCCCCCGGACACAGAATTCTTCTCATCTCAAAGGATCCCGCGGCTCCCATCGAGTTTCCTGCGTGGTGCCGTATGACCCAAAACGTTCTTCTGGATATGGTCCATCCATATTATCTTATTGAATATAAACCCGGATTGAAAAAGGAGTGATCCATGGCAAACACATTTTGTGTGACAATTACCCACTGCAGAACTGACGGAGACAAGGCTACTCTTGGATTTGTCGTAGCCAACGCGGCCCAAGGAAGCGAGAAGGAAACCATGGTTTTCTTAAGTTGTGACGGAGTTTACTGTGCAGCTAAAGGAGAGGCTGAAAAAATTAATGAGGGCGAGCCCTTTGCCCCTCTAAAAGAATTGATCAACAAATTTGTCAATGCAGGTGGAAAGATCTGGGTATGCACCCCTTGCATGAAAAAACGCGGTTTGACTGAAAACGATCTCATTGAAGGTGCAACCCCTGCCGGTGGAGCAGCCCTTGTTGAGTGGCTTGCGTCAGGGTCACCCAGCGTGGCTTATTGATGTTAATAATCATGTTAAATCGGCATTAATGGGGGCAAGCTCTATCAGGATTATATTCTCCCCCCAAGCCCTTCGGCTGGGAGAAGGGGAGTTATTTTTCAAGAACAAATGGATGCCGGGAATAAAGTACCCGGCATCCAAATGAATTTATCACGTTGCCGCGCAAGTGAATAATTGCCAGAGGATTTTCATGTCAAATACATCAGAGATTACCAATGTGGGAAAAATTGTTCCGGATCAAGTTTTTGACGGCGGAGATCTTGACTGCGGATCAGGGTTGATTCTACTCATCAGAGAGAATATGCTGAAGGTTCCGGTGGGTGGAATTCTGGAAATGCGCAGCCGCGAGCCGACGGTAAGCGATGATCTTCCCCCCTGGTGCCGGATGTCGCACCATGAATATTTGGGACAAACGGAGGGTGAAGGTTTTATCCGGTATTTTATCCGCCGCGGGCAGGCAGAGTCCGAGGAAGGTACTACCGAGTCTGAAGAAAAGACATTGGAAAAGGACAAGCAGCAGGCCAAAGAATATGAATGGCGGGTAAGAATCCGTTCCAGCGGCCATCAACAAAGTACTGTCTATTGCCGCAATTTCTCCTGGAATATCGGTCAGCCTGTGAGTTTTGAGGAAAAAGACGCACACCCTTGCTCCATCGAAGCTTTTTTAGGCGCCTTTGGCGCTGCACTGGCTTCGGGTTATGCAACTGAATGTTCCCGTGATGGCCTGGAAATTGATGACATTGAAATTACCGTTCGAGGCAAATTGATCAATGTTCTTGCCCACATGGGAGTTGAGGAAGGAGACCCTGGCTTTTCCGGTATCGAAGTCAAATGCTTTGTGTCAACCATGGATGATGAAACCAGGGTCCGAAAGGCCTGGGAAAGGACTGTCAGCCGTTCTCCCCTGGCTGCAACCCTGGCCAGAGCCGTGGAATTAAATGTTAAGCTTATGGTGGTATGACGATGTTTACAACGACACAGGTGGGCAGCTGGCCACGCTCTAAAAAGATGCTCAAAGCCCTCAGGGATAATCGTTTGGGCAAAATGTCCGGACAGGATTTCGACCGGATTGCTGATGACGAAGTGCGAAGGACTGTCAGGATTCAGGAAGAGGCTGAGTTGGATATTGTTGTGGATGGCGAGCATCGCAGGGATAGTTTTTACTCCTTTATTACCGATAAAGTGGAGGGGACCAAACTGATGTCTCTGGCGGAAATGCTGGATGAGGTCGAGGACAAATCAGGATTTGAGGAAATGCTCGACACACTCGATGTTCCGGCTTCAGCCATTCGCAACCCTACCTGTGTTGGAAAACTTGAACGACGAGAACCCCTCGCCCTGAACGATTTTCTTTTTGTGAAAACCCTTACCCGCAAACCGGTTAAGATCACCCTCCCCGGACCCTACCTGCTTTCTCGCTCCATGTGGGTGTCCGGATATACCAAAAAGGTCTACAAAGACCAGTTTGAAATGGGCGATGATATCGTCCGCATTCTTCGCCAGGAGCTTAAGGATCTGGCAGATGCCGGCTGTGAGTTTGTTCAGTTTGATGAACCGGTTCTCACAGAGATTGTCATGTCCCAGGAGTGCGGCAGACGCACCTTTATGTGAGCTACCCTGGCCACCCGCCGTGATGTGGGTGTTGAACTGAATTACGCCGCCGATTTAATCAACAGGATCATTGAAGGCATTAACGGTCCCCGAATCGGTATCCATATCTGCCGGGGCAACTGGAGCACCCGTGAGGATGTATTGCTGACAGGTGACTATACCCCGCTTCTGCCTGCTCTCACCCGAATGAGAGTGCATCAGTTCGTGCTTGAATACGCCACTCCAAGGGCCGGTGATATTAAAGTCGTGGGAGAGGCCTTGTCCGGCAATATTCCGGAAACCAACATTCCCAGAGAATTGGGGCTTGGAGTGGTCAATCCCAGGACTTCGGAGGTCGAGACACCCGAAGAGATCGTAGGCAAGGCCCGACTTGCCTTGGAGTATTATCGCCCCGAACAGATCTTCCTGAATACGGATTGCGGTTTTGGATGCTTTGCCAACCGATGTGTGAATGTGGAAGAAGTGGCTACGAAAAAAATTAAATCCATTGTTCAGGCGGCAAAAATGCTGAGGCAGGAGTATTCATAAAGTTTATGGTATCCGATTATTAATGGGCAAACACCTTGCAGAAATCGATATAGGCTCGCACACTGCATTCCGGTGCACCTGAGAATATTCCGAAGCTGACCCGGGAAAAACACATCATGACGGAGAGTGGCTGTATACTCCCGCAAAAAAGACTAATCGATAAAAAAATACTTGACAGAAAGATAATTTTAATTTATTAGAATCTTCTAAATTGATTAGGATTTCTTATCAGGAGAAAAAGGATGGTACCATTAAAAAATGGTGACTCAACTGAAAAACCTCTGACATCGGTTATGGAAGACTATCTTGAAACCATTTTTGACCTGGATAAAAATAAAAAAGTGGTTCGGGTCAAGGATATCGCCAAAAAAATGGATGTCAAGATGCCGACAGTGACCAGCATGCTCAAGACATTGAGTCAAAGAGGTATGGTTCATTATGAAAAGTATGAATATGTGGAATTGACCCATGACGGGGCTGATGTCGGGCGGGAAATGATACGGCGGCATGGTATCCTGAAAAAGTTTCTGACCGATATATTGAAAATCGACCTTGAAACAGCCGATGAAGAAGCCTGCAAAATGGAGCATTCCCTCAGCCCGGAAACTTTGGATAGTCTGGTTGATTTCATGGAGTTTATTCAGGTCTGCCCCCGGGCCGGTAGGAGCTGGTTGCAACATTTCCAGGAATATCGAATTCACGGACATGACCCTGAAAAATGCATGGAACAGATTGAACATTTTCAGTGTGATTTCAACGACAAGATGAATTCCATGAAAAAATGACCTTTGATGGCCAGGTTTGAAAGGAATCATACAATTTAAATAGCATTGCTGTCATCACACCCTTGAAGGATTTGCGGTCGGTGTCACTTTTGGGGATTCTTCTTTTGGGATGCGGTTTTTGGCGCCAAAAGCAGTCAAGATAAAATAGGCGATATTTTTTTGCATTATAAGTTAGAATTTTCTATCTTGGAAAGGATTATAAAATATAATGGGCCCGGCAAATAAAGACCTGGCGGATGCCATTAAATTGAGTATCAGGCAATTACAGCAAGGCATCGAGGAGCATTGCTCGCTGGTATCTTGGATACTGAAAGAGCCTGTAGATGAGCGAAATCTTCACCCGATCTCAGGATTGTTGCCCCAAAAATCGCGCGAGGACAGGTTGCGGCAAGCCATCCAGGAGGCTATCGATGTTTTGGAGGAGAGCAGAAAAGCATTTAAATCCAAAAACCTTGGCACCCTCCGCAAAAATCTGATCCGGGTGTTAATCGAAACCAATTAACAACAAATTGGAATGCCTTACGGTTCCCGTGCCGTTTTAAATTGGCGGAAAAAGTGAAGGCGTAACTCGATATGAAAAAATTATCGGGATACGCCTTTTTTTGTGGTTGGAGATTAAAAATAACAGGAGAAAAAACATGAACCAAAACTTTAACATTGATTTCAGACTGAGCAAAGGAAACTTGCATGTGAGTCCGCAAGGAGAATTTGACCATTTTTGCGCCTATGAATTGGTGCATTTGCTTCATGAACACTATGAAGGCAGGGGAAAGGTTTTTATCAATACCCAAAAGCTATGCAAAATATGCCCTTTCGGGTGCTCGTTGTTTAAAAGCCAGCTTGATAAAAACCGCATTCCAGTGAAGAAGCTTTTTTTCAAGGGGGAAAATGGTTTTAAAATCGCCCCTGATGGAAGCAAGGTCATCGTCGTGCATAAAAATCATAAATGCCAATGCAAAGGGAATTGCAAAAATTGCACCTGCGCTGAAAGAAAAAAGCGACCGCATAATTGAAAAAGTGAATTTCCGCCTTACGCGTCACGGTATACGGGGGGATGACTGAAGGCAAATAATACGAACTGTGGTGCACTTTTACAGAGCACCAGCACAGGAATCAAAATCCAATATAATGTTAAGGGGGAAAAAAGAATGAAAAAAATCGTATTTTTTCTGAGCATTTTTTTACTGTTGGTCATGGGAACCGGAGTCTTTGCCCAAAATATTGTTGAAGACGACAGTGTGGCTGTTGTCACCATTGAATTAAAGGAGCCGAAAACCAAGTCTGACCAGGATTTCATTGCAGTAAGAAATAAAATGAACGGCATCAGAGATATTTTCAGAGGAGTTGAGATCCAGGCCGACACCGTGAGACAACACCCCCGTGCCGGTGTCTCATGTAATTCCTGCCACACATCCGATAAAATAACCAAAGACCATAACATGGCCATTGATGAGACTAATCCATCGGCTAGCTGTGTAGGATGTCACAACCTGGAAAAAGCCGCCAAAATGCCGTTTTATGTAAAGGCTTATACTTCCCTGAACGATCCGGCCAATCTTCCCAAGGCCGAAAAGCTGATAGAATCTGCATCCGGTTTTAAAAACAATTTGAAAAATAACCTCTCGGGCCTTCCTGAAACAAATGAAGTCAAACTGATCGCCGAACTGGCAGGCAAAGGTCAGCAAAAAACCATTGACGAACCGAATCGCTTCACTCATGCCCTCAAAACGGATTTGGTTCCGTTTGAAGCCATTGAAGTTCTGGCCGATAAGGTGTTGCAACTTTCCGAAGATGTGGCTGAAAAAACCAAGCTCGAGGTTAAATTGGAAGGTAAGGTTGAGCGTGCACGCGGACTGGCAAAACACCTTGTGCTCCAGGATACCCTTGCAGATATCCTGGGTGATGACGGTGAGCCTCAAGTTATAGAACTGGATATCAAAGACGAATACAGGCCGCCTCTTCCGCTTGATCCTTCACTCGATCTGTTGAAGTCTCTTGTTTATGACAGGTTTCCTGAGGCAATGGTCACCAAGGACGAAACAAAAAACAACGAGCGAAAGTATGAGTGGGAAATACCCGGCAACCCAAAGACGGAAATCAAGTTTGAATGGAAAAACAACGACAGAACGAAAATTGAATTCAAGAAACTCCTCCCCAGTAATGAAACAAAAGCGATCCTGATTCTGGATGCAATCCAGGATGAATATCGGGAAAATCGGGCAGACCGTGAGATTAAAACCAAGTTTGAAACTAAGGAAAAACTGCTCAAGGAAACAAAGATCGAGTTAAAATACAAACCGTTCAGCCTTCCGATGGAAGCCATTGATTATTTGGAATCACAAGTCGATGATCTTTTGCCCGAAGCGGGTCTAAAGGAGAGGAAAGAGAGAAAAATCGAATGGGAAATTCCGGGAGAACCAAAGGGTGAGATCAAGGCCGAAATCAAGGATAACGAGACCAAGATCGAATTTAAAAACGTGGATACAAGCCTCCATTCCGCCGCCATTCTTATCCTGGCCAGAGTTCAAGAGGCTTATGATATACCCAATGAATTTTCCAAGTATGAGTTCAAATTCGAGGCTGGAAATGCAGAACAAAAAGCAGAACTGATCGCCGCTTTGGGAAAAATCCAGGAACCCTCCCCCTCTGGTGACTTCCTCTTTGAACTCAAACACAAGGCCGACAGCAAAGGCACTCAACCCACCGCCGATGAACTTTCTGGTTTGGCAGGAGATTATGCAACCATTAACCAGGAGGTCATCCGGCTGATTAATAACGAAATCAAGTTCGACAAAGACCTGAAAGTGAAGGAATTTAAGACCAAAGTGATCTCGGCTCATATGCCGTCTCCTGTTGAGCTTGCAGAGGAAATCATTATAAGCATAAAGGAGTTGAACCTTCCAAAGGCTGTCGAACAATCCTACATGGCAAACCTGAAAAAGGTCGGCACATTCATTTCAGATGGAAAAATCACACCGGCTATTAACCAGTTAAATGCATTTATCAGTAAAGTGAAATCTGATATCGCCAAAAAAAGGATAAACAAAGCGGATGGGAATGAGCTTATCCGGATGGGAACGGATCTTGTGACAATATTGGAATCAGAAAGGGAAAAGACAGCCTAAAAATCCAACCCTAAAAAAACATTTTTTTCAGCACATTAATTTCATATCTGACCTTCAGGAGGGTGCGCCTTTTTACCGGCGCACCTATTTGAGTTTATTAACAACCTCGTGGGGTAAATTGGTTGCCAAAATTATAATGACCGATACTCTCCCGTTAAACCGATCACTTTGGGTATAAATCAAAGGCCGAATATTTTTAAAAAATTATTGACATTATTATTGCCATATATTAATAAGAATTCCTCATTAAGTTAGATTTTTCTAAATTATGTTGTAGGTTATTATTCTGTTCTAATTATCAATTAATATGAGGGTAAAAAAATGAAACACCGATTCCAACAAATAAAAACAAACCAGTCAACACCCATTTCCAGTCTGCGTAACAGCGCATTGGATAGGATACTGGCTGATTCTGTCTCATCAACCTGTCCCATACCCTTGCCCCGGCTTGCCATAAAACTTCTGGAAAATGATTCCGAAGCCCTGAAATCATTATTACAGCATCATGAACGGGAAGGAGCTGCACCGCAGAAAGGGTTCGAACATCAAGGATCCTCACCCAGGCTTTGAGACAACGGGAATCAGGGCCAATGATGAGGGAAAACTTGCCATCGGCCTTCCCAAAGCCGGATTGTGGGGTATTGCCGCTTTGGGTGTCGGCCCGGAGGATGACTATAAAGGCACAGATCTGATCCAGGAAAGCGTTCTCTGGATTCAGGCAACAGAAATTTCATAGTTGGATTAATGGGAAATTCCAGGATGATTTGATTTATCGTCCTTCCAATAGTCGTGCGTTAAAACGAGATAAATTTATTTTTACCAATTTGATGGAGGTGTGGAATGAATGAAATTGTAAAAAACGGTCTTTGGCTGCTGGCTGGAGTTGTGATCGGGGCAACCTGCGCAAGTCTTTTGGCAAAACAGGAATCATCTTTTCGCGGAGCAGTCGTGGGTACCATTGCCAAAGGAATGTCAATGAAAGATAAAGTGGTCACTTCACTGGAAAAAGCCAAGGAAAATGTCGAAGATATTGTTGCCGAAGCCAAATATGCCCAGATCGGCAAAAGCCATGAAAAAAATCAGTCAAATGAGACGACCGGCTAAAGGCAAAGAACGTTGTGGGAGGATTTTTAAAAAATGATTTTAAAAAACTCATAACAACGAAAATACAAAGGCTTTTTTATGGATAAATTTAGAAGCATGGATGATATCCATATCCTTTTGGTTCATAGCTTACCGGGTCGTTTACGGCTGCGACTGGAGCATCAGCCTGAAGAGAAGATCCGGCTTGCGCTGCACCATAATTTGGAGACATATCACGGAGTGCTGGAAGTTCGGACTTCCCGTCGCACTGGAAGTTTCCTGGTCTTTTATGATCCCGGACAAACCGCTTTAGAAGAAATTCTATCCTTTTTTCAGAACCGGGATTTTTTTCTCCGAAAAGGCCCAGAACCTGAATTAATGCAACAGGATCAAACCGGCACCCCCGAACCGGGTCAGCTTACCTCCGGGCTCATCAAACTTTTTCCAATCCCCTGGTTTTTATTACGGTCAATATTGCCCTTGTGGGTGCGGACGCTTTTTGCCGTTAAACCGGCCTGGCCCTTTTTGGTTAAGGGATGGAACGCTATTGGAAGGTGGAAATTGAACATCGCTGTTCTGGATGGTCTGGCCATCGGGATTTCCCTGTTACGTAAAGACCTGCGTTCGGTGATGATCATCACCACGTTGCTTTCCATCGGTGAATTTCTGGAGCAATGGACCCGCAAACGTTCCCGGGAGCAGTTGGCGCAGGACCTGTTGCATTTGCCTTCCAGAGTATGGCTGAAACAAGGTGAACAGGAGGTTGAATATCCACTGGAACAGGTTCAGGTGGGAGATATGGTGGTTGTTCGGTCCGGAGGGCGCATTCCCGTGGACGGAATCATTGTGGAAGGTGAAGCCATGGTCAATCAGGCCTCCTTGACCGGTGAACCGCTTTCCGTTGTGAAATCGCCGGGCATCTCTGTATTTGCGGGGACTGTTGTGGAAGAAGGCACCCTGGTTATTCGTGTCCGCCAGGTGGGTGACTCCACACGGGTTCATAAAATCGTCAAAATCTTCGAAGAGTCAGAGCGTTTGAAGTCAGGCTTGCAAGCCAGAGTTGAACAATGGGCGGATAGAGTGGTTCCGCTGACTCTGGGACTCAGTTTGCTGACCTTTTTCCTGACCCGCAATTTGAATCGTGCCGTATCCGTATTATTGGTGGATTTTTCCTGTGCTATCAAGTTATCCACTCCTTTGACCATGATTTCGGCCATGCGGGAGGCATCCACCAAAGGTGTGCTGATTAAGGGGGGGCTTTTTCTGGAAAAAATGGCACAGGCGGATACCTATGTTTTTGATAAAACCGGGACACTCACCGAAGCTTCTCCAAAAGGCCTTGAAGTGGTTGCTTTCCACGGCCATGATCCAAGTGAGGTGCTTCGAATCGCAGCTTGTCTGGAAGAACATTTCCCTCATCCGTTGGCCAGGGCCGTGGTGGAAATGGCGGAGCGGGAAGGACTCGCGCACCAAGAGGAGCATGCTGAATTGGATTATATCCTGGCCCATGGAATTGCTTCCGGACTCAATGGGAAAAGGGTACTGGTAGGAAGCCGCCATTTTTTACAGGAACATGGACTTATCAACATGGATCCGGCCAGAGAAACCATGGCCAGGGCCTCAGATCTGGGCCTTTCCATGCTTTTTGTAGGTATCGGAACCGAACTTGCCGGGATTATTCTACTGGAAGACCCTGTTCGGAGCGATGCCCGTCTTTTTATACAAATGCTTCGCCAGGATGGTGTAAAGCGGATTATGATGCTGACCGGGGATGGAGAGGAGAGTGCTGCAAGCGTGGCCCGGCGGTTGAATATCGACGAATACAAATCCCAATTACTGCCCGAGGATAAGGTCCGTGTCGTACAAAAGTTACGCAGGTCCGGAAGCGTTGTGGCAATGGTAGGTGATGGAATCAATGACACACCGGCACTTTCAGAGGCGGACGTGGGAATTTCCATGAAATCGGGAGCGGATATCGCCCATGAGGTATGCGATGTTTTATTGATCAGCGCTGATCTGGAAGGAATTTTAACGGCAAAGTCCATCTCCGGGCGGGCCATGTCACGGCTTCGCTGGAATTACGCTGCCGTATTGGGTATCAATTCAGCCTTGGTCTTTCTGGGGCTTACCGGACGTATTTCTCCGGCTGCCTCAGCTCTTTTGCACAATCTGACCACGGTTCTCGTAACCGCCAACAGCCTCCGGCCTTTTGAAAGCACAGCCAAACCCGGCCGGATTTTCGGCATGGCCGCAGCCGGTAAGGAGCAATGAGTCGAGGTCTGCCCCAGGTTACTCCCTCTGAGTTGGTCTTCACCCCACCTTTGCCAAAGGGGGACCGGGGAAGATTTCATTGAGCCGATTCCAAAATCGGTTTTCTAAGATTTTTCCTTGCATACGTGAAATGAGGTGAAACATGTATATCAGTTATGTACCCGGACGTGTCCGGATCAGGTTGGATGACCACGCTCTTGTAAACCGGATTGCCCAAATGGTTCAAAGCATGCCGGGTGTAATAGAAACGACCACAAACCAACAAACCGGAAGCCTGCTTGTTCTGTTCGAAGAACACCTTCTTGACCGTAAAACCCTCAACTCCCTGATGGAAAAGTACCTTCCCGGGGCTGGTAAAACGACATGCAAATCCCGAAAAGCATCCACAACCATGAGTGTGGTCAAAATGGGCATGCTGGCAGGTCTGGGCGTGGGCCTGGTTTCCGCTCTTCTGGATGAGGAAGGTCCCCACATTGCCATGGGCGCCTTTTTTCTTGGACTCCTCAGCTATCACCTATACGCTTATCGGAAACGTTTGTTCATTTGAATGTTTTGAAAACTCAATAGTTTTTAAAACTTCTCAATGGCTTGAAAGTCGAAAGTTTTCATAACAACTTGAAAACAACTATAAATATTTAAGGAGAGATCGTAATGAGAAAAAAAATTATCGGGATAATCATTATTGCAGTTTTAATGTTCGGTAAGGCATTTGCCGGCAAGCCGCACCTGGTTGAGGTTCAGAAAACCCCCGACAAAAAACCACCGGTCTTTAATCATTTACAAAGCTATGAAGATGGTACTTATCGCGGTTTTTTTGCCGACCGGGGAGATATTCAGGTGGTTGTGGAATTAAAACTTGAAAATAATCATGTGACAAGCATCAACTTCAGACAACTCTTCCATAGGACCGGCGGTGTTCCTATTGACTATCGTACGGAAACGGAAAATGAAATGATTATCGGGTTACGAAAACAGCATGATCAATTGATAAATCATCTTGTAGGCAAGGATATTCGGAAAAGCCTTTCCGACCTGTATGATCCCGGAAGCATTGTGACGGATACCGTTTTAAAAGAAAATGGAATCGATGTTTTCAGCGGTGCTACACTAAGATCGGGAAAAATTATTTCGGCCATCAGGGATGCCCTCAACAGGGGGGTGTATCGATACTGAAAATCCATTTCACATCTGCATAACAATCAAAAAATCCGGATTATTTGGTTTCACGTGTTCAGGACTCAGCACTGATTTTGGTAGATAGAAAACTTAAAACCATATTACTTTGAAGTGATTTTCACATTAACGTTATTAAACCTGGAGGGCTATTTTATGGCAACACCGCTGAAAAAAACGTCATTAATTGGCATTGTCTGTTTCTTTATGCTTTCTGCCTTACCGGCAATGGTTCTGTCTTATGATATCAGTGAAAAACTTTCCATAGAGGGGACACTTACAGGTGTATATCAGTACGGGGATTTTGACATAAAAGGGTTGAGCGATGCCGACAGAGGAACGGTGGTCTTTGACTTTGGCATAAATTTTCATCCCACTGAAATCGATAAATTTCAAGTGACTCTCAGCGCTGCGGCAGGAAACGGATTAAACGGCGTTAATCCCTTCAGTCTTGCACCTTATGCCGATGACCTGGAGGATGATTTAAAAGATATCAACGGAAGAAACAGGGACTATCTTCTTGAAGCCTGGTACAAACGTACATTCATGTTTTCAGATGATATGAAACTGGCCGTCACCGGTGGGATTATCGATTCCACCGGATATATCGACGACAATGCCTTTGCCAACGATGAAACCGGGCAGTTCATGAACGATATTTTTGTTAATAGCACTCTGGCCAATCTTCCTTCTTATGATATCGGAGGTGCCGCTGAGTTTGAGGTCATGGATTTTTCCGTCAGGGCGGTGGTCATGAATTCACGCAATGAGACGGATAATAATTACAACTACTATGCTCTCCAGTTGGGATATTCGCCGGAAACTCCACTGGGTCAGGGTAATTACCGGGTATATGGGTTTACCACAGGAAGTGAATTTGAAAACTGGGATGGAAGTAAAAAGGATAAACTCCAGGGAATGGGACTATCCCTGGATCAGGAACTCGGCGCCATTCTCGGTGTTTTTATACGGGCAGGGTGGCAGGATGATGATGCAGCCATCGATCATGATGCCCTGTATTCAGCGGGCATAAACATCAGCGGTGAGCTTTGGGGAAGAGAGGATGATGCCGCCGGATTAGGATATGCCTATTTAGACGGTGCGGACAAGGCGGAGATAGACAATACCCAGGCTGTTGAAGCCTATGTGAAATTTCAATTATGTGACTACAGCGATGTCACCCTGGATATTCAATATATGAGGGACAAGATAAAAGATGATGATAACAGGGATGGATTTATCTATGGCGTCAGAATGAATGCCTATTTTTAAGGATTTTAAACCTGTCAGGACAATGCCAGTAACCAGACCCAAAAGGCTTCTGGGGTTCAGATTCCATGCTTGCTTAGATAAGGGCCCAAGGTATCAAAGAAACGGATACTTCTGACTTAGTGCATGTTTTAAGACCGAAAGCTGTTAGGTGCGAATAAATTCGCACCTACAGGAAAGGATCATGTCAATTAAACCCATGTCTGGATCTTCAAAAGAAAAAACCGAATTCCATTCAGGAGATTTAAGGAATAAGGTATGGACATTTCAACGGTTTCATTTAGCTTTTCGGGAACCGTTTGATACCGGGCCAGTTTATGATACCGGAATCTGCAAAGGTGAAAACTGCAGGTTTATGATGTGTTTGAAGGGCAAATTACCAATTCGCAAATCCGGCCTTGAGGAAAAAGAAGAATTCCTCCTTGATGCGGGAAGCTGCTGCCTGCAGTATCATCCCGTCCACTGCCCTTGCCTCAATTGCGAACATCACTATCGGGCGAAGGTGCTGGAACTTTTTTGTCCCGCGGGCGACCTTCTTCCATTGGTATACGGTACCCAGGTAGGATGGGAGCTTAAAAGGGCTATGAATGAAAGACGACCGTTATGCATCCATCAGCCCATGACCTCGTGTACTCGCCGGATTTTCGATTCATTAAAGGATGTTGCAGCCAAAAATGGCGGTGCTTTTGCTTTCCTGGGGTTGGCCAGGGCCCTGGAAGCGGTGTGGTGCTTTACACAAGCCTGTGATTCGATGCCTTTGGCCCCTATTCAACTTCAAATCAGACAGGCTGTTGAAAAGGCATGCTCAATCCTTCAAACCAATATGGCCAATCCGCCCGCTCTGGAAAATCTGGCTGCCGAAACCGGAATGAGCTTGTCAAAGTTGAAGCAGGTTTTTCCTAAAGTTTGCGGAGTGCCGCCTTACACCTATCTCAGACGCATTCGTATGGAACGGGCCATGAAATTGCTGGCCCAAAACGGCCTGAGTGTGACCGAAGCGGCACTGGAAGTCGGGTACAGCAGTTTAAGCCACTTCACCAAAACCTTTACCGCTCATTTTGGAATTAAACCGTCCAAGGTGGCCTTTGAAAAAGATTTGAGTCTTTTGTCGGGTAAATATGGCTTTAACCGCTAAATTTTTGTCCTCAAGAGTTAGAATTTTCTATTAATATTATGATACTCTTTCATAAAAAGCGGGAAATTGTGAGCAACCCGGAAAACATAATGATTTGTGTTTAGTCGATTGCTGACGGAAAAGGATATACAACAAGACCAATGTGCATTTTTGGAGGACAAAAACCATGGGAGAAAGACTTCAGGTAATCAGAGAAAACCATTGGAAAGAACATGCCAAAAAAGGCCGAAAGGAACGGCTCAAAATCTGGGAAATAGACAAATTCTTTAAGTGTCCCATTGTCGGTGCCTGTTTAAATTATGCGGAGCAAAAGCATCTGCTTAAAAAATGCGGAATCTGCACTAAAAACAAAAATCCCTATGATATCCACGAAATCCTGGTGGCTTCCTGCGATACGGAAAACCGGTTGTCCCAAAAGTTTGAAAACAAGCTCAACCAAAAATTCGGCAAAATGAGTTCTGTCTTGTTTGAAATGGACCAGGAGGCATTCATGGCGCATTGGCAGGATTGTTTTGAGGCCGGAGATTATCATGAGGCTTTGTGGACGGCTGCTTCCAGGCCGGATCTCAGTATTGAAAACCGAAGGGAAATTTTTGGCATGGTGCATATGGGAATGCACTGGAACGGTGAGCAGCGAACGATTTGTGCGGCAAAGATTGCCGGAATCGAAAAAAAAGAAGCGGCTATGCGCCACAAAATGGAAAAAATGGCTGATGAAAGAAAAGAAATGGAGAAAAGAAACCGGCAGCTGCAAAAGGATAATAAATTGCTGGAGGCCCGAATAGAATCAGCGGTGGAAGAGAAAAACCTATTGGCCGGTCGGCTGGAAAACCTCCAAAGCAAAAGCAGGGTGGCGGAGCTTGAGCAATTGGCGGCCCAGCTTCAAACTCAGGGGGAGGAGATGTCCGGAACCATCGAAAAACAGAACCGACAGATCAACCATTTATGCAAGGAAAACCAGCGACTTTCAGAGGCCTTTGATCAATTGATGGCAGCAAACACTCAATTGCAGAATTATTTGCTGGAATCAATCCGGAACATGCAAAGGATCAATACCTGTGATAAAAGCTGTGCTGCCTTTGACCTGTGTAAAAAACGGGTGCTGATTGTTGGGGGCATTGCCCGCATGGAAACCCTTTACCGGCAGCTAATCGAAAGCAGCGGAGGTGTTTTTGAATACCATGAAGGTCACATGAAAGGGGGTTCGAAGGAACTGGAAAGCAGCTTAAAGCGCTCGGACATTGTGTTGTGTCCGGTCAATTGCAACAGCCATGCGGCTTGCACCATGGTTAAAAACCTGGGCAAAAAGCACAACAAACCGGTTCATATGTTACCCAACTTCAGTTTGAATATTGTTTCCCAGGTAATTCGGGATTGTGTAGCACCCCCTTTCTCAAATTCGGCAAACTAGCCCTCAGTATTTCAAAATCCGGAGGACGAGGAAATGAAAATTATTATGGTAGCAGGGCTTCCATGCGCAGGCAAGACTTTGGTGATAGCGCATCTTATCCGCATTTTTATGTCCCTCGGGGTAAAGGCAGCAGGAGCAAAATTTGATATTCTATCTGCGGGAAATGAAAGTTTTTATGAAAAGAAATTCGAAACTCCATTCATAAAAAGTTTTTGCAATTTTATTTGCCCCGGTTTTTGTTGTTTGTCGACTCTAAAGGATGTTTTCAACTGGGGCAGACTTCGGAAAGTCGATATTCTTTTTATAGAAATATCCGCATATTGTTGCAGTGGGTTGCCCCCTGTCAATAATTTTCCGGTGGTAATCGTGATGGATAATCTTCGCGGGATTTGTTCACAGGGCAAAATGCAATGCCTGTTGAGCTTAGCCGACAGTGTGGTAACCACCAAAGCCGATTTGGTGTGCCAGGCCGAAAACGAGACATTTCGGTCAAAAATCCGCATAGCTCTTCCAAACGTACCAATAGTTAATTTCAACGGTTTAACCGGCAAGGGTGCTTTAACGCTAAAGCGCATCATTGATGATTTTAAAGAGACAGATGAAATATCAGAAAAACATCTTAGCTGTTCAAGGAGTGAATTCGCATTCAATTAAGTACGGGTCATTTAAACTGAAGCTCCTTTCTTGAAATACAATAGATATTATTTAAAATCAGTTAGTTAACTTAAAACCTGATGTGTTTGTCCTGACTACAGTTTTATCAATTCAAGCAATTCGAATGCTTTTTGTTGTTTGGGGTTCGCCTTTGTGATAATCGTGAAAGTTGACGAGTCATCTTTTTCTCCAGGACAACGGCAAGTCGCTTGGGCAATTGCTCCAAGGTAATCGAACAAACTTCTAAATGAATGAACCGGTGATCCATCATCAAGGCATTTGGTATGAATTTTTTGCATGGCTGAATCTGATCACCTTTCTAAAGAATCCCAATCTATTTTATTTGTGATAAGTAAACTATTTCTCTCATTTTTTATAACCTATACAGTCCAATGTTCTCATTAATGCCTGAGATCAATTATTATCGATCTTTTTGTATCGTCATTCCGGCGAAGGCCGGGCACAAAGTGAAGCACAGCGCTATCCATGTGGATTCAAGAAGTTGGATTTTCCAGATGCAAGATCAAGTCCGGCATGAGGGAGAACTTTTGACTGTCCACCGGTGGATGATGGGCCTGACTCCAAACCGGAAAGCGCAGATCTTGACAGGGATGATTCACACGATAAAGACACAACAGGAACGGGGGTTGGAACAGATACTGATGAGGAAAGGGAAGACGATCCAAACATACTTGACCCCAAAAAAGAGAATGTATCACACCTAATTCGACAAGGATCACCACAGCCAAGCCCCCGGAAAATGCCGTGGAGGGGAACAATGTGCGCTATTCAGTTAAAGGCAACATCATCGGCACAATTGTCGGCGGAATTATCGAATCCAGGCACGATACTGGCGTGGTGATCCCTTTCCAGCCGGTCCGCCCGGCCAAAACCGTGGATGATTTTTGGAACGGACCGTCCTGAATCGGGATGGTGCACGTTGTGAGCGAGACGATAGGACTCGGTGACCGTCCCGTCCTTGTTTTTTCTTTTTGTAGCTCGCAATTACATAATAATCTGCACGGTTACCATGTACGCGGAATCATTTAAATATATTAACGATACAGCGTTTATCCACCTGTTTTGAGAGAACCGAAAACCAAGATCCCTTATTTTAGAGGGTTTCAATCGAAAAACCACCCGAATTTGTGTGAAAATCGACTTACAAAATCAGAACCCGAGGCAGAAAATGGTTAATCTTTGATTGGTTGTGAATTCGTAAGTAAGGGCAGAAATTTACCGTGAAAATCTGCTTTTAAATTCAATCGATTATCATACACTGCTTCCCCAGGCGGTCGATCCGGCTCAGATGGCATATTTTTTTTACCCCTGTAGTTACCAAGAGCATACAGTCTTATGGGATTTGGGAGACTGTCCATAGGGACAGTATTTTTTTTAAGAGACTGTACTTTTTCTGTCTCTGGAGACATTGTAACCGTTCGATCCGTTTAATATGCTCGGAGAAAAAGAGAGGTCAAATTGAAAACAAGGCAACAAATTCTTTTCTTCGGCAACTTAGTGCTCTGGGTCATAAATTCGGTGACGTATTTTTAAGCAGCCATTTTTTG
>CAYZJH010000067.1:3496-20761 GCA_964478625.1 uncultured Desulfobacteraceae bacterium | reverse complement strand
ACTTGACTTGACACCTATGGGCAAAGCTTGTCCCTGGCTTGAACCGGGAGCCGGGCACACAGTGAAACATAGCGTTGTCCTGGTGTATTAAGGAAACCGGTTTTTCCGGATGCCGGATCAAGTCGGGCATGACAGGGAACTTTTTACTGTCAGGTTTTTAACATTTTTTATTTTTTTTATAAATGGTTAAATATCACCAGTACTGTTCAAATTTTGAGCAGCTCAAGGCATCCCTCAGATGATATGGTTCAAAACCGCCTTTTGATACTAATGTTATGGCCTTTACATCCGGCAGGCTCTGTTGACATTTCATCACCTCCGAACCTTTCCGACATTTTTTATTTTCTGTAAATCCATTTATTTTCAGCAGGTTATATATATTTGTCTTACGTATAAAATCCGGCATATCCCTTGCTTACGAAACTTTCGGCAGCATAATTGTCAAGCAACCCGGCATGTTAACCGATCGGATATATCCAACGGTTGCTGAAACCCTTAAATGAGAGGATGGCGAATATGGATCATGAAGGCTTGTTTGTGTCGGAAAGAATCAAAGAAGTTACCATGATGTGCGGGCGGGAGCAGTCAATTTATGATCAGATAAACAGTTTCGGCGTTGCACTGTATGTCCTCGGTTTTTTTGATGCCGACGATGTCATGTCCGTAGAGGATATCGACCCGGAGGAAGCCGCGATGATTTTAAAAGAGCATTTTTCACCGGTCAGGAAAGAGGATTTGCCTTCGGACTATCACATCACCAAATCAAGAGAAAAATACCTTGTTGTCATAGGCGATCCCTTATCTCCAAAACATTTTGCCGTTCTTGTGGATCCAAGCGCCCAAAAGCCATTTTTCTCAAAGTTGAGATATTTCGGTTGTGGCTTTGATAGCATGGAAGAACTCATGCGTGATTTTGAAGGGGAAGATGGCTTAAGTTATCAGGATATCCATTACTTTAAGAAGAATCAGTTTGTACCGAATGTATTATTGTTTCCATCCAAAATATATATTGTTAAGGATGATGGTGAATATCTGGTTTGTGAACACAACTAATTATCTAAATTTGAAGGAGACCGATGAATGTCGATTATTAAGGCAGTAATAGAGAAAGTCAAAAGGATTGACCCGGATCAGAAAGAATTTCATCAGGCCGTCACCGAAGTACTTGAAACCCTGGAACCGACAACGACACGTCACCCGGATTTTGTGAAAGCCGGTATTTATGAAAGAATCGTTGAACCGGAGCGTGCAGTCTTGTTCCGTGTTCCCTGGGTGGATGACAAGGGAAACGTTCATGTCAACCGGGGATTCAGGGTGCAGTTTAACAATGCTATCGGACCTTTTAAAGGGGGTATCCGGTTTCATCCTTCCGTCAATCTCGGCATCATCAAATTCCTGGGATTTGAGCAAATATTTAAAAATTCGCTCACGACCCTGGCTATGGGCGGAGCAAAAGGCGGGTCTGATTTTGATCCGAAAGGAAAATCCGACGGTGAGATTATGAGATTCTGCCAGGCATTCATGAGGGAACTTTTTCGTCATGTGGGTGCCGAAGTGGATGTCCCCGCAGGAGATATTGGTGTAGGGGCCCGCGAGATCGGGTACATGTATGGTTACTATAAGAAAATCAAAAATGAACACACGGGTGTTTTGACCGGAAAAGGTCTTGAATACGGAGGAAGTCTGATCAGACCCGAGGCTACTGGATACGGTACGGTTTATTTTGCCGCTGAAATGCTGGCCACAAGAGGGATGGATTTCAAAGACAAAATTGTTGCCGTAAGCGGTTCCGGCAACGTCGCTCAGTTTGCCATTGAAAAGGTCAATGAATTGGGCGGAAGAGTCATCACGGTTTGCGATTCCAATGCAACCATTGTTGATGAAAAAGGCATCGATGCCGAAAAATGCTGCTATATCAAAGAGCTGAAAAATGCCCATCGGGGACGTATCAAGGAATATGCAGACAAGTACCATACGGTCTGTTTTGACGGCCTGAATGTTTGGGATGTCATCAGGGAACAGGGTATAAAAGTGGATATTGCACTGCCCTCCGCCACCCAAAATGAAATTGACGGTGAAAATGCGGCTGCACTGGTTAAAAACGGTTGTGTTTGTGTTGCCGAAGGTGCCAATATGCCATCCACCCCGGAGGCCGTAAAAATCTTTCAGGAAAACAACGTTCTGTATGGTCCCGGCAAGGCGGCAAATGCCGGTGGAGTGGCCACTTCAGGTCTGGAAATGTGCCAGAACAGTATGAAACTGTCCTGGACAAGAGAGGAAGTCGATACCCGGCTTCTCATGATTATGAAAAATGTTCATAAGACCTGTCTGGATGCAGCCGAAGCCTATGGAAAAAAGGGAGATTATGTCACCGGAGCCAATATCGCCGGTTTTGTCAAGGTAGCCAACGCCATGCTGGCTTATGGGGTCATTTAGATCGAGGCCTTTCTTACTCCGACAATCCGGTTTCCATGACCCATCCGATCCCCTCTGAATCGTAACAGGATTTTGAGGGGATTTTTTTATTTTGCTGCATGCCTTCCTGTGATGGTTTTGTCTTTCCATCGGGTCCCAGCGTGTTTCACAACCGAAAAACGGCAGATTCACGGTGTAAACTTCCGGAAACCAGCCCACCCAAACAATTCACCGAAATCACCTTTACAAGGTCCAAATTAATTGGTAATCTTTCCCTAATTTTTTCCATAGGTTATTCCCTTATATTGCAAAGGAGGTCGTTATGAAACCTTTTCGGAAGTTTTTAATCGCTACGGCCGTTCTTGCAGGCTGCCTGGTTGCGCTGTCTCCCGCCATGTCCCAGGACCCACCCAAACAAAGTGATAATTGGCTGTTGGACCTCAAGGATGATCATGAGAGATTCCAACTGATTCAGCAGATGTTCGGCGGATTTTCTTCGGCTATGCAGATTGTGGGGGAACGTTACGATCGAACCTACGATGCCGTCAATGATGGCAACTACGATCTGGCCAACTACCACTGGAAAAAAATCAAGGACGCCATTGAACTGGGTTATGTCAGGCGACCTGCGCGAAAAGCCAATTCGATTGCATTATTTTTGAATGGCCCTTGGTCATCGGCGAGCGAAGCAATTGCCTCGAAAGAAAAAGACAAGGCGAAAAACGGTTTTCTCTCGGCCAGATCTGCATGCATGGCATGCCATCTGGCGGAAAACGTACCGTTTATGAACGAACAGCCAAAATTCAGGAGAACCGCCCTTTTCCCCGAACAGTAACCCGGGGACCCGGCCTGATCCCTTTTGGCCATTATCCATATATCTCTTTTAGGACGATATGGTGGAAAAGGGTCGGCTGTTCACCTGATCAGACAGGTAGCAAACCATTTGCTGGGTCACCACGTTGGAAAGTATGGCCAACCCTTTATCCTTGACGTCTCCGATTTTTAACACACCGGCAAAACGGGCATCCGATGGGCTTATGGTGTCAAGCATATTGGGCAGTTGATAAAACCAGTCTCTGTTGAAAATAACCTGGGGATTTTCCGGATAAACAGCAAGATAGAAAATATGGGTTTCAACAAGATCCTGGAAAAAATGCGTGCCGAAGGATAAATCCGGAATCAGGCTTCCATCCTGATAGCTGATTTCTGCAATAGCAGCGATATTATTGATCTCAGAAAAAGTCACGGGCACCCCCATCGCCGGAGAATGGGTCCCCCATCTTCCCGGACCCAACAATAATGTCGGCATTTTCTCCCTGTCAACAATGCGTTTGTTCAATTTTCCGATCAAACGCGCCAAACTGTATTTATCAGACAAGGACAGGGCCGCATAATTTTCAGGGTCCACATAAATCACACAGGAAACGGGCAAGGACACATTGCCCCCCATAAAACTGCCATCGGTCCGGATCATGATTCTTTCCGGATCGATCCCATCAGGCATTTCCACTTTGTTGCTATGGCCGGTCGTCTGCAAGGGTCTGCACTGAAGCAGATTGATTCTGATTTCATCTTTCTGATTAAAATTGACGGTAAATTCTATGTCAACAGGATTCTTGTATTTATCTTCCAGTGTTTTCAACATTCTTCCCATGACAGGAGTAAACGATGTCGTGGTTAAAAAATTATCAAAGGTCAGCACCCAGATATCGTCCGGAAATTTTCCCAGGGCTTTCAGGCTGTTTTCCGCTTCCATATCCCTGATTCCGATCAGTTCCAGTTTTGTATTCAAATCCTTTTTGGTCAGTTCAGGCAACGCCATGCTTTCAATCCGATTTTCCTCCAGATTGAGCAAATCAACATAATGCTGAGAAAACTTTTTGATATCTTTCATACCCGATAAAGGTCTTACAAGAGGCTCATCCATGGCCACAATTCTTGGGTAATCGTTTTCAACCCGGTTGACCGCGCGTGTTCCCAATCCGAAAACAAGCCTTAACATCCCTGCCCCTGCATCCATCCCTCTTCTCCAGACAAAAGGATTGTGCGACAATCCCACGCCGGCCAGTTCCGGAAAAAAGTAGTTTTTGCGATAGGCTCCGGATACCCTCTGAACCAGAAGGGCCATCTGCTCATCCTTTTGATCGAGGCCCCGCTGAAGGCGATATGCCAGTGCATCTTCATTCATGGTACAGGCAAATATTTTTCTGACAGCATCCTCGAAATTTTCATACCTTTTTTCAGGAGCCCCCTGATTCACACAAAAAAAACTTTCATATTTTCCTGAAAATGCGCTCCCGAAGGCATCCTCCAAAAGGCTGCTTGATCGGACAATAATCGGCGATTGACCGAAATATTCCAGCATAAGCTGAAACTGTTCCTTGATTTCTTCAGGAAAGACTCCCGTGAGCATATGTGTTTTCAACTCGGTGGCTTTGTCAAAATATCCCTCTTTTGTTTTATGGGCCATGAAAAGTTTCCACCATCCGTTCTGGACAATATAGGAGTAAAAAACATCCGATCCGATATAGAATGAATCATGATGTTCCAATATCTTATCCCATCTGAATGAATGATCATCCATGAGTATTTTTCTCGATAGAAGCATCCCTAAAGATTTGCCTCCGATAAATCCGGTTCCGATCAATCTTTCCTTGATCTGAAGAATGTCTTCAAGGGACAGATATTTTCTGACCAATGCCAGTATCCGTTTATTTCGGCTCAGCAAAAGACGGCTTAACTGTTCCACCATGTCCAGTTTTTCTTCATCCCCGGCTTTAGATTCCATAAGCTTTTTAGCCTGCATAAAAAGGCGGTCCCAATAATCCAGGTGCCGATGAGCCGTGACTGAATTGTTCCGGGAAAGGTGTGTGAACAGTTTGGTGGCTTCCACACTGTTGATCACCGGAACCAGGTTTCCTTTTTCCTTGATGTGCGGAAAAAACATGGTGGGTGAATAGCGATGCTCAACTTTCAGCGGATGAATACAGACTTTTCTTTTGTAACTGTATACATCGATCAATACCTGGGTTGTTTCCCTGATACGGGCGATTGCTTTGAAAGAATGCCGGTTTCTCTGAATTGCAAAATAGGCGATGGTATTCAATTCAAACAGATAGGGACAGGTAATATAAAAAAAATCCCCGATCATCAGGTCGGTGGCCCATACGTGAAGCAGATCGGACAAGGAATCAAAAACATAATAAACACCTCTTCCCTCTTTAGTGATAATGCTGTGGACTTCCGTGGAAAAGGATTCAAAACCGTTGTCCACTTTCAGATGATAAATTTGAAGATTGGTTCTTGGTTCCAGAAGGGGGATATGCCGGGCAAATCTGATGTAAACCACCCGTTCGTTATCTGAGAGGGCTTTATTGACAAAAGGACATATGAGTCTTTGATAATCATCAATATTGTCTACCTGCCAGACAACATTATCCCCTCTTCGCAGGTGATCGATAATTTTATCAAGACTTTCCCATCCGGTGCTTACATGAGAGTAATGCGCCATTGAATCGATTCCTCTAAAAAAGTCGATGCGTTTCCCGGTTGCAAATCATTTCCGGGAAATCTTGTGATTCGAAATTGAATTCCGACCTGAAAAAATCTTAATTCTTATCATAGCCAAATTTGGGAAGAACCACAAGAAGTTGATTTTAGGCGGCACCGTCAAAAAAAGCAGGCCCTTTCGGAATATCCTTTGAAAAACCACCTGCCGATTTATTTACGTTTCAATTTTCAGATTCAGCAATTCAACGACCTCCTTCAGGTGGCGAACCCAGAGAAAGCGAATCAAAGGAACCGGTTTTTCAGGCGACAGGGTCATGTGTATCTTATCGGGATTGTTTAAAAACCTGAGGACATTCTCCAGCGCAACCCTGGTGTTTTCATCCTTTTCATCCAGGAGCAGTTGATTCACATTCTCGGAAAACACTTCAAGCGGTCCTCGGTATTCGGATGTTCCGACCCTGTTTTGATCGGCAAGAATGGTTCTCAAAAAGGAACGGTCATGATAGGTAAGGCCGGCTTCGGAAATGGAGATTCCCATCAATTGCGGAATAAGGCCTAAAGGATTGTCGGACACAAGAGTTGAGACTTCGACATTGGTCAATCGGATATTTGCATCGAGATCAGCCAAATCAGGCGATGAGATTTTAATGTTATCCAGGGTCAAAACCCGAAGATCCGGGTTGTATTGATAAATAAAACCGACATTCAATAACAATCGGTCCGGGTCCGGCATTTCAAATGGAGGATGGGCCTCATGGGAAAACACTCCTTTCACTGGAATGCCCACACCTTCTATGTTCAGGTTAAAACCAAGAACATGGCCGTTGGAGGTCTTAATTTCTGAAACACTCACTTTATCGGCCTGGACAATGTCATTTACCTCCTTTATTTTTAAGGATACCTTGCTCAGAACAAATCGAGTTCCGAACAACCCCACTTTCAGGGTCTCATAATGAAGGCTTTCAACATGGGAAATCTGATCAACCTTCCGGGAGATATCCTCCTCTGTTTTAGCATGCAGAACATATTGAAAACCTGCAATTAAAATGATGATGACGGCAATGCCAATTCCAAATGACACAATAAGCGTCTTTTTCATGAAAAATCCGTTTTTCCTTATTACCTAAAAAAGAATGTTCTGCGTGGTGTTCTTGACAGTACAAAGTGCTCCGTCATGCCGGACCTGATCCGGCATCCGGAAAAACCGGCTTCCTCAATCCACCCGAATAACACTATGTTTCACTTCGTGCCCGGCTCCCGGTTCAAGCCAGGGACAAGCTTTGCCCATAGGCGTCAAGTTAAGGTCCTGAGCAGAAATTAAAGTTTGTCATTCTCAGGAGGCCATCGGCCGAGGAAGCATCTTCCTTAAATCAGCCTTCAACCAGTCTCTAATCAGAGATTCTTCGGTCGCATCAGCTTTAATCGCTATTTTTGTTACCATATCTGAAATATATTTTTCAGCCACAAAGAACTACCTGCTGCTCCCTCAAAATGACATGCAATGGATTACTCCCGAACCATGATGCCGATACAATAAAGAACCTTAGTTTTATGCCAATGGGCTTTTGCCGGAATGGCGATACAGTAAAATCGAAATTATCAATTCCAAATACTTATGAGAATTTAAAACTATCAAGTGATGATGAGTTCATCCGAAAATGCGAATCCGGAACCATGATCACTCATGGTCCGGATTCGCTTTCCAGTTCACAGGATATTTTTTCAATACCGCCGGTGAGGTCTCCATTCCCTGCGTTCCGGAACCCATACATGACCTCTCCAATGGCCGGGAACGGTCACCCAGTAGCCAGGCGGCGCATGGTAACGGGAATAAGACGGATCATATTGCATTCCATGGTAATATTGCCTGCTATATTGGTCTCCCCGTGGGTAACTGTCGTATTGTTGGCGGGCCATCCGGTCTGTTGCCTGAAAATCCCGGTACATCTGGGCCTGCTGATCATAACTGTTTCCGATAACCGTGCCCATCAGGCCGCCAATGCCCGCACCAATGAGTGTGGATTCGGTATTACGACCTATGGCTTGTCCGGCCAGCGCCCCCAGACCCGCACCTCCCACAGCTCCTCTTTGGGTGTTGTAATATCCGGGTGCAGTGCAACCGGCAGCAAAAAATACAAGCAGAACCGTTGCAAGAATAAGTCGTTTCATTTTCTTTTCCTCATATTATGGGTACCAAAAGATCAAACCATACCATTTAATCTTAAGTATCGAGGCTTTTTTGCTATTTTCAAAAACTTTTCCCGACAGCTTTCTGCTGAAGCAACTGATCCGCCAGAACCAGACAGACCATGGCCTCACATACCACATTAATTCTCGGAATCGCGGAAATGTCATGACGGCCTTTCACGGATATAGTTTCCGGTTTTCCCTGTACGTTGATTGTTTTTTGCTCGACGGCAATGGATGGGATCGGTTTGACTGCCGCCCGGACCACAATCGTATCACCGTTGGAAATTCCTGCAAGAATCCCTCCGGCATGATTGGACTCAAACCCTTCAGGGGTAATAGGATCATTGTTTTGAGAGCCCAGCATCCGGGCGGCTTCGAATCCCGCTCCGATTTCAACCGCTTTAACCGCTCCGATACTCATCACCGCCTTGGCCAGTTCAGCATCCAGTTTGTCAAACACCGGATTTCCCAGTCCTGCCGGAACACCGGTGGCCACAATCTCCACAATCCCTCCCAGAGAATCACCCTGTTTTTTTACCACTTCAACTCGCCGGGTCATTTTTTCCGCAGCCTCTGAATCTGGACACAAAAACATGTTTTGATCAACCAGGGAAAGGTCGATATGTTTGGCCCTGACACCGCCCAATTCCAGGGTATAGGCCATCACGGAAATGCCATGCTTCCCAAGTATGGCCCTAGCCACGGCTCCGGCCGCAACCCTTGCAACGGTTTCCCTGGCCGAGGCCCTTCCGCCGCCCCTCCAATCCCGGATTCCATACTTGGCCATATAAGAAATATCCCCGTGCCCGGGACGAAACAGAGACGCATAAGGAGAATACGCCCCGGATTTGGCATCTTTGTTTTCCACCATGATCATAATCGGGGTTCCGGTGGTCCTGTCTTCAAAAATACCCGACATGATAATGGCCTGGTCCGGTTCTTTCCGGGATGTGCTCGCCGAGGAACCTCCGGGCCTTCGTCGGTCCAACATGGCCTGTATGACGGCCGGTGTCAGAGGCATTCCAGGAGGACATCCGTCGATCACCACCCCCACCCCTTTTCCATGGGATTCACCCCAGGTGGTTATTCTGAATAACGTTCCGAATGAATTTCCGGGCATGTCCCCTCCAATCGTTCAGTTTTTTTAACGGTGATCTATTGCCTGGGATCAGGTTTGGGTGAAAAAGTATCCGGAACCCAACTCAAGTTGCCAGATCACAGATAACAGATAAATGATAACTGATAACAGATAACAGATACCCCTTTAAACCCGTTCATCCAGGGTCATGATTTCCACCCAGGTATTGTTCCACAACTAACTGAGTTCCGCAAAAATCTCCCAGTAATTGGGAAAGGATTTTTCCACGCATTGCTCATCATGGATGATCATCCCCGGAACTTTCAGTCCGGCCATGGCAAAGCTCATGGCGATACGGTGATCATTGTAGGTGTCGATTTCAGCGCCTTTGGGATCACCTCCCTCGATGATCATGCCGGAATCTGTGCAGGTCGCATGAATACCCATTTTGACAAGTTCATGGACCACCGAACCAAGCCGGTCGCTTTCCTTGGCTTTCAGGTGGGCCACATTTTCAATCCGCGTCGTTCCCCTGGCAAAGGCCGCCACAACAGCCAAAGTCGGAACCATATCCGGCATGTCCGCCATATCCGCATGGACCGCTTTTAAATCCACGCCTTTGACACTGATTCCATCTGATTCCTCTTTTACACTGCACCCCATCTTTTCAAGCACTTCGGCAAACCGCACATCTCCCTGACGTGTATTTTTACTGATTCCGAGTACTTTCACCCTGGCTCCGGTGATGGCACCCGCACCCCAGAAATACCCGGCCTGGGAACAGTCCGGTTCAACGGTATAGTGCCCAGATTGGTATATCTGGCCACCCGGAACATGGAACCATTGATATCCACCCCGCTCGACAGCCACCCCGCATCTTTGCATCACCTCCACCGTCATGTCGATATAAGGTTTGGACACGGGCCCTTCAATCACTTCGATTTGAATCCCCTCCTGGGTATAAGGTCCAACCAGCAAAAGGGATGAAAGAAACTGGCTGCTGATATGACAGCGCAGTGCGGTTTTACCCCCTTTGACCAATCCCCCGAAAATTTCAATAGGAGGGCATCCTGTCCCATCAACGGACCTGGCCTCCACACCGATATTGCCCAAAGCATCCAGAAGATCCTGAATCGGGCGCTGTTTCATACGGTCGCTTCCGGTCAGCGTACACACTCCATGACACAATGCCGCCACGCCGGCAAGCAACCGCATGGATGTGCCTGAATTCCCCAGATAAACCGGCTTTTCAGGGGCCAGTAAACTCCCCTTTCGGCCGGTCACGTTAAACCGATTCCCCGCAACCTCAATGGCCACCCCCATCTGTTTGAGGGCTTCCATTGTCAACAGGGTATCCTCGCTCTGAAGACCATTTTCGACAACACACGGACCATCGGAAAGGGCTGCGGCAATCACTATTCGGTGAGTATAACTCTTGGACCCGGGAACCGATACGCTGCAACCGGTCAATCGTCTGGGTTTGATTTCAATCATGTTTCACTACCTTTAATATTAGGAATACCTGTTGATGCTAAAACCATCAAAATCCATCCCTTGCCCGCGGATAAGATCCGATCCATTTTAAAAAGAGACAGATATTTTTCATCTCTTCTACAGTCGTTTTCATGGGAACATCCTGCATGTGCCCTTCAAGGTCGGCAAAAAAAACATAACTCCATTTCTCATGCCTTGCAGGCCTTGATTCAAGCTTAACCATGTTGAGTCCGGCGGCGGCTATGGGCTGAAGAATCCGGTATAATGCGCCGGGGATATGGGCCGTAACGAACATGATCGAAGTCTTATCCCTTCCGGTTTTGCGAACCTCTTCTTTGCCGATCACCAGAAACCGTGTGATATTTCTGGAAATATCTTCTATTCTCGATGCCACCACATTGAGGTGATACATCTGTGCGGCTTCATGGCTGGAAATGGCTGCAGACTGAGGGTTTTCCGATGCCATTTTGGCGGCGGAGGCCGTGCTGCCGCATTCTTTTAATGAGCAGCCGGGAAGATGTTTCCGAAGCCATTTACGGCATTGCGCAAACGCATGAGGATGGGAATAGATCACCTGAATATCCTCAAGGTTTCCGGTTTTGGAAAGAAGATCATGGGAAATGGATTGGTAAATCTCGGCACATATTTTTAAATCCGATTCATAAAAAAGATCCAGGGTATAGTTCACAGCCCCTTCAATTGAATTTTCCACCGGCACGACCCCATATTGGCAGGCGCCCTTTTCCACTTCCATGAATACATCCCGGATACTGGGCTGTGGTACAAATGAAACCGAACTTCCAAAATGGCTCATGGCGGCAATATGGGTAAAAGTAGCCTCAGGGCCCAGATAGCCGACCTGCTGAGGTTTTTGAATTTCACGGGAAGCCGCGATGATTTCTCCGAAAAAATGTCGGACCATCTTGTCCGTCAACGGCCCATTATTCATGGAAATAAGACGGTTAATCACCATGCTTTCCCGGGCATTGTCCATGACTGTTGCGCTTTTGTCCGTTTTTAAATCCCCGATTCTTTTTGCCAAATGAAGTCTTTGATTAATCATGGCCAGAATTTTTTCATCCAGCTCATCAATAGACGCTCTGATGGCTTCCAAATCCTCGGGGGGTTTATGTTTGGACCGGGTGTCTGAATTGTCCATAACCTCCTCTCAATGTGTTACAGGGCCGATATCACTGCCTGAATCGGTACAGGGTCCATCACGAAATTTCATTTTTTCCGGGACAGTCTTTCATTTGCCAGCAAAAGAAGCTGCTCGGTGGTTTCCCAGGAGATACACTCATCGGTGATGGATACGCCGTATTTGAGACAGGAAAGGTCTTCTGTCAGCTTCTGGTTGCCTTCCTTTAAATTACTTTCCAGCATCATCCCCACCAGGGATTCGTTGCCGTCCAGTCGCTGGCTGAGTACGCTTCTCCAGACAAAAGCCTGCCCTTCAAATTTTTTTCCGGAGTTTCCATGGGAACAGTCCACTACAATGGCCTTGGGAAGTTTCTTGGCTTCAAGCTTTTTGCAGGCTTCGGCAATACTGACGGGATCATAGTTGGGATGGTCCCCTCCCCTCAGCACCAGGTGACCGTAGGGATTGCCCGTTGTCTTGACAATACAGGACCGGCCCTGTTGGTCGATTCCCAGAAAAGTCTGCTGCGCCCTTGCCGCCTGCATGGCGTTTAACGCGATATCCAAATCACCATTGGTGTGATTTTTAAACCCGACCGGCATCGACAAGCCGCTGGCCATTTCCCTGTGGGTTTGGGATTCCGTGGTTCTCGCCCCTATGGCTGCCCAACTGATCAACCCTGCAATATATTGAGGTATGATGGGTTCCAGGATTTCATTGGCAACAGGCATGCCCATGTGGGCGATATCCAGAAGAAGTTTTCTGGCATGGCGAATCCCTTCCTGGATATTGCACGTGCCATCCATATACGGATCATTGATCAACCCTTTCCATCCCACATTGGTGCGAGGCTTTTCAAAATAGACCCTCATCACCAGAAAAAGGGTGTCTTTGACCTTATCACTGATCGATAGAAGCTTTTCCGCATATTCGAGAGCCGCTTTGGGATCATGGATGGAACACGGCCCGACAATCGCCATGAGACGTTTGTCCTTGCCGTCGATGATGTCTTGAATGGTCCGCCTTCCTCCAATGACGGTTTCCGTGGCCTTCTGAGTCAATGGAAACTCCTCTTTGAGCCGGCAGGGCGCTACCAAAGGCTCATAGCCCTTGATATGAATGTCGTACGTGGTGGTCATGCTGATGTTTCCCTTTCTTGATTTGATGGGCGCCCCGGGTTTTAAAAACAAAAAAGCCGTAGGCTTTGATTCGGTCCGCCCACGGCTTTTGCGCCTTGTTTTATGTTTTTTTTCGGATCAGCGCATTTTGGGCAGACCGGTACTATAAAAATAATACCCAAAATAAAAATATCTGCCTGCAGCTTTATTGATCAATCCGAAATACCTTTCATGTGAAATTTCTTTGTCTCTAAAAGAATAATAACGCTTTGTCAAGCGGTTTTTTTGTTTTGGGAAAACAAAAGCATCCCTCAGCGGATCTCATCGGCACCCTCCCTGAGCCTTCCTCTCCCGGAAAAGGGCATGACGGCCTTTTTGTTGAGGCAGGCTATACCTGGGATTCAATGCACTGCATCCCGTCATTCGGGCATGCTTTCGGCTTCCGGGATACTGGCGGCAGATTCCGGGTCTTACATCATGAATCAGGCAAACATACCGGTTATGTTCGGAATCTCTTTTCAGCCAGGGGCAGACTTCGGAAATCCCAAGGGTTACAGGGTCGATCCAAATGCGATAGGCAACCGTCTCTCCCACTTTTTTGATCACCCTTACCCTTTTTAAAATATCGAAACGTCCAAGAGATTCCCATAAAAGATAGTCCTCATCGGTCAGTTCTCTGTGATAATCGAGAGATCGGCAGCACTGCCCGCACTGAAGACATTGGAAATTTTCCATGCCCGTCTCAAGCAGAACGCCGGTTTCGCCTCCGGGAGTTGGACTGCCCACACAGGCGTTTTCCTGAAAAACACACCCGCAAATTTTTGCCAGCATGTCAACGGGAGGATGATTTTGATCCAAAACCGAACAAAGATACTCGGGCAACTGTTCATAGGGAATTAACCGGCCAATCCGTTTTTTTTCCATCCCTATCCACAATCCTGTCCGGTTCTGTTTTTCTGAAATAAAAACTTTTTCGCCCAGGATGAGTTTTGCTAAATGGCGAAGAAGAAGCGGTTGCGGAGGGTATTGTTCCAAATCATATCGAATGGCCCGTAACGCTTCGGTGTAATTAAGAAAAATGGTATGTTTTTCTTTCATGGCCGTCCCCTTTCAGGTACGGTAAACCCCCTGGTCAAGGCAATCGTGGCCGATTTTCAAGCTTTCCGTCAGATTCAAGGAAACGGGATAAATGCCGATCTATCTGAAGTTATCAATGTTGGCGACAAAGCTTTCAAAATCTTTTTCCAGCAAAAACCGGGTGATCATTTCACTCACTTTGTCCGCAGTATCAACACGATAGACTCCTTTTTGATCCCTGCCGGCGATCATTTTGGCATTTTCCACAATAGACTTCAAGGATTCCGGAGTCATCTCCACATTCACATGGACCTTGATTGTTTCCCTGGGTTCACCCATCTTTGTCATACTCCCTGTTTTTTAAAGCCTTAACATCGAATAGTATCCTTTTTTATGACCCATTCCCTTTTAAAAGTCAAAATGAATTTTTATTCCCATACGTTGCTGCAAGCTCAGGATAACGGTCTTGACAAAAATCAAAAAAAACTCATTTTTAACCCAAATTTGCAGTTTACGATATCGTACCTGAACGAAAAGACCGGTATTCCCTTTTTTATCGGAGGAAAGCAGAAGGGAGAGATAATATCAAGGGATTATAATTTCCGGCGGACAGCAGGTTCATAACTGATTTAATTTTCAACACATGAATTTTGAAGGAGAGAAAGGATTTATGGAAACAAAAACCGAGGCAAAAACTCCTCAGACCCATGAATTTAAAACCGAAGTTCAACAGCTTTTAAAAATTATCATTAATTCACTATATTCCAACCCGGAGATATTTTTAAGGGAACTAATTTCCAACGCTTCGGATGCAATCGACAAGCTCCGGTTCAAATCCCAAACTCAACCTGAAATTTTAGGGAATGAAGGAGATTTTAAGATCAAAATTAAACCGGACAAAGACGCCCGGACTCTGGAAATTTCAGATAACGGCATCGGAATGACTTATGATGAAGTCATGGACAATATCGGTACCATCGCAAAAAGCGGAACAATGGCATTTCTTGAAGCCCTGGAAGCGACCCGAAAAACTGATGAAACTCTTGCCCCGGAACTCATCGGTCAATTTGGGGTCGGTTTTTACAGCGCCTTTATTGTGGCCCAAAAAGTCACCCTGATTACCAAAGCCGCAGGGTCGGAAAAAGCCACACGCTGGGAATCATTCGGCGATGGCTCTTTTACCATTGAGGAAACCACCCGGGAACACCGGGGAACCACGGTCATTTTAGAGTTGAAAGAGCGCGACAAAGATGAAGATGACTTTACCGACGAATGGACCATCAGAAGGATTATCAAAAAGCATTCCGACTTTGTCGCCTATCCCATTGTCATGGATGTGGAGCGGGAAGAGCCTGTTGTCGATGAAGAAGGAAAACCAATCGAAGGCAAGACCCGAAAAGTGGTTCGGGAAGAAACCCTCAACTCCATGAAAGCCATCTGGACCAAAAGTAAAAATGAAGTTTCCGATGAGGAATATGAAGAATTTTACAAACATTTGGGCCATGACTGGAATCCTCCCCTGGCTCACCTTCACCTGAAACTGGAAGGCACCACCGAATATACGGCCTTGCTCTATATCCCCTCTCAGGCACCATTTGATCTGTTTCAGCCTGATTATCGCCATGGAGTCAGGCTCTACTGTAAAAAAGTCTTGATTATGGACGACTGCAGGGAATTAATTCCGGAGTATTTTCGGTTTGTTAAAGGTGTTGTGGATGCTTCGGACCTGAATTTGAATGTCAGCCGGGAAATCTTGCAGCAGGACCGGTTAGTGCGAAATATCCGAAGAAACCTGGTCAAAAAACTCTTTGAACTCTTAGAAACCATGGAACAGGAAAAATATGACAAATTCTATGGCGAATTCGGAAGTATTTTAAAAACCGGCGTTTTGATCGACCCGGAAAACAAAAAAAAGATCGCCGACCTTTTGAGGTATAAAACGACCAAATCCGGCAATGATTTGATTACCCTGAAAAAATATATCGAAAACATGAAAACCGATCAAAAATATATCTACTACATTACCGGAGATAACCTTGCCTCCATATTAAACAGCCCGCATCTTGAAAAGCTTAAAGAAAAAGACTATGAAGTCCTGCTGATGAATGATCCCGTGGATGAATGGGTGGTGCGGGCTCTTGAGGATTATGAAGGGAAAAAACTCAAAAGTGCCGAAAAAGGCGATCTCGATATCGGTGAGGACAAACAACCCGGAAAAGATGAATATTCCGGATTATTTGACTTTATTCGGTCAAATCTCGACTCCAAAGTCAAAGAGGTCAGACCCTCCGGCCGGTTAAAAGAATCGGTGGCTTGTCTGTCAGGCGATGAGTATGATATGAGTCCTTTCATGGAAAAAATATTGAAAGCTTCCGGTCAGCAACCACCTGAAAATAAGCGGGTTTTAGAACTGAATATCGACCATCCGGTTTTGATTAAAATCAAAAATCTTTTTGATCAGGACAAAGACAACCCTGTTTTGAAAGATTACAGTTCCCTGTTGTTTGATATTGCAGTTATCGGAGAAGGGGGTAAACTGGAAAATCCCTCTCAATTCGGGATCATGGTTGGCAAGCTGATGGCGGATTCACTGCCGGAAACCTCATAACAAACCTACCGCCGACGGTGCTTAATGGGAGTATTTTAATCATGGATTTTGATAAACTTGCTGAAAAATTGGGCCTGGATCACGACGAATATGTCGAACTGGTCGAGCTCTTTACAGAAACCAGCGAATCTGACCTGGCAAGCCTTGAAAATGCGATTGAAACCCAAAATCCCGGTGACGCCGAAAAGGCTGCCCATTCTTTAAAAGGAGCATCAGCAAGTCTTGGTCTGACGGATATTGCTGAAATTGCCAGGCAGATCGAAAAAAATGCAAAGGAAAATTCAATCCAGGATGGTACCGAATTAATCGCGGACATCAGGGAAAAAATCCAGACCATTAAGCACCGGATCGGAGGATAGTAGTTTCGGAATTCCCCCATGGGTGTCAGGTTAAGGAATTGAACAGGTATTCAAGGTTGTCATTCTGAGGAGGCCGACATCGTACACGGTTATAAGGCAAGCACTCTATGGCCAACGAAGAATCTATATTTCCTTACACCTTATTTCCCTGAACAATTAACACTTCTTTCCTTGCCGACTTGCAACATGAGATTCTTCGGTCGCTAACGCTCCCTCAGAATGACATACAAGAAACCGTTGCTCCCTCAGAATGACAAATTGCCTAACACCTAACACCT
>CAYZJH010000067.1:0-3396 GCA_964478625.1 uncultured Desulfobacteraceae bacterium | reverse complement strand
TTCCTGAACACTGAACACTTATCGATCAGTTTAGTTCAAATAAAGGCATCGCTAATACCTCACAAGCCCGGCACCCCAGGTGAACCCGGACCCAAACGCCACCATCAGCATCAAATCCCCGCGTTTAATGGTTCCGTTTTCAGTATATTCCGCCAAAAGAAGCGGTATTGTGGCAGCGGTAGTATTCCCGAATTTAAAAATATTATAAAGAACCTTTTGCTGCGGTATCCGGATCTGATCCGCCACCATGGTGTTAATCCTCATGTTGGCCTGGTGAGGAAGCACCCAGTCGACATCATCGATGCTGAGACCGGCAATTTTGAGCACCGCAAGGGACACCTCGGACATTTTTCTGACCGCATTGGAAAACAGATTTTTTGGAGACGGCATATCCGGATAAAAATCCCGGTTTTCCGATGGATCAGACGGATTATAATCGATGATGGGCATTTTGGCGAAATCAAACAGTTTCATATGCACGCCGTTTAAGGCTCCCCGTCCGTCGGCATGGCATCGGGTCACAAGAATTCGGGATGTATCGTTTTCAGAGGTCGAAACCACACAGGCAGCAGCTCCATCGCCGAAAAGTACCGTCACGGCTCTTCCCCGCTCCGCAAACTCAAGACCATGGGAATGGATTTCCGCTCCCACCAGAAGAACGTTCCGATACATTCGATTTTCCACAAAAGCCTGAGCCATCTGGAGCCCATAGATAAACCCGCTGCATTGTTGCCGGATATCATAGCAGGCGATTTCACGACCAGCCCATCCCAGTTTTTCCTGAAGAAAAACCCCGGCTCCGGGAAAGAAAAAATCAGGACTCAGTGTCGCAAAAATAATACAGTCGATCTCTTCGGCCATGACTTCATTTTTTTTAAATAGATTTTCCACTGCTTTCACGGCTAAATCCGAGGTACGGACTCCCAGGTCGGCATACCTTCTCTCCAGAATTCCCGAACGCTCTTGGATCCACTGATCGTTTGTGTTTAACTCAGCCGGAAGGTCATCGTTTTTGACAATTCTTTCCGGAACATACATTCCGCTTGATCGGATATAAGCATAGGATTTGGGCATGGCACTCCTTATCTCTGAACGTCAACCCGGCAAGGCTTTATCCCGTTTCTGAACCGGGAACCGGCAAATCGCCTCTTACCCCGAAAAACAAGGGAATGTCAAATCAAACCTTTCCATCAGGCGATAATTTCACAGGCATGAAATCCTTGTTCCGGCTATTGATTTGGGGTCTAAACCGCTGATTGAACCTCCCCTCCCCTCGGGATGTTTACCTTCGGAAAAATCTTATTTCGTCATACTGGCGAAGGCCCATTGGCGTCAAGTTAAGGTCCTGTCTAATGCCTGATCAGGGGCCAAAAACGGTTACTTGCATGTCATTCTGAGGGAGCAACGGTTTCTTGCATGTCATTCTGAGGGAGCGTTAGCGACCGAAAAATCTCATGTTGCAAGTCGGCAGGGGATAGAAGTGTTAATTGTTCAGGAAATTAGGTATGAGGAAATAGAGATTCTTCGTCGGCCGTTGAACGCATGCCATATTACCATTTACCATGTTGGCCTCCTGAGAATGACACCCTTGAATACCTAGTCAATTACTTAATTTGACGCCAATGAGCTTTCGCGACAATGACGTTGGAAACTGGTTTTTACGGATTCCGGGTCAGGCCCGGCATGATGAAGAACTTTTTACTGTCAAGCAGATAGGATATAACGGCTTTTCGTTCAATTGCTGATGAAGTGATTTTGAGCAGAGTGTTTCAATTTTGACCGGTTCAAAGATCAATTACACGTTCTTCTTCAATTACAAACATTGTAACAAATTTCATCTATTTTTAACCCCAAAATGTTTTCGATTTATTCGGCTCAAAAAAGACCCCTTTCACACCATTTTTAATTTTATATGAAAATTCAGCAGGTTGAAATTCGTGTCCATTTTATCGGATCCAGTATTTTTCTACTGGTACATTTTTTGCTTTTCGACACCACTTTACGTTTCTTTTGCAAAGGAAACGTAGTTGAAGGGGCAAGATACGGAATCCAAGAAATTCATTTTGGTGAATTTAAAATCCGAAGACAGGCTTTTACCGGATCTAACGGCTGATCTCAGCGTTAGCATTAATCCTATAACTACCCTGGAGATTGACATGACCGACAGTAACATTCGACCCAAAACAGCAAAATCAGGCCCAATATTTGTTTCCCTGATCGTATCCATCCTTTTTTTATTGATTCTGATGTCATCGAACAATTCATATGCAGGTGAGGTAAAAATCAGTTTCGCTCCAAGTCCTGATTCTAATGCAATGGGAAGTAAAATATATTATGGCAAAACCACTTCTTTCAGCAATTTTATCGACATAGGAAAGTCAACCACGGTCAGGATTTCGAATCTTCAGGAAGGAGCTTTGTACTATTTTGCCCTCAAAGCTTACGATCAATTCGGAAATGACAGCGAATTTTCCGAAATATTTTCCCTAAAAATCCCTCAGAAAGATCAGGACTCCGATAAACCAACCAATTCCACCACTGGGAACAATTCCAATTCTTTTTCAGGATTCTCGGAGAATTTTCAGAGGTATTCGACCGGTGACACCCCTTCGGATTGGTTCGGCACCCAATCCGGAAACATTCGGAGTGAAGATGACACACTTTTTAAAGTAATCAATGTCAACGGTAACTATGCTTTCGGAACAGATTCAACATTGGCCGACATTCATTCACACTATTTAAAATCATATATTGAGGAATTCTCATCCTTCGAATTCTCCGGAAAGATGATGACCACCCATCCGGATGGGGAAATCGGGGTCACCTTTTTAAGTCAACACCCTTTCAATCATGTATATTATCGCCTGAAATGCACCGATGGCCACTCATCATTTCATCTTTCGCCTCAACCCATGGAGACCGACCAGGTTTCAGGCACCACCGATACCGGGGTCATTCCAAGGGCCAATCAATGGTATCGATTTCGTATCCGCGTAAAGGATACCGGTGTCCAGACTGAAATCATGGCCAAAGTCTGGCCGAAAAATACCCCGGAACCTGACCAATGGCAAATCGATGCCTATGATGACTCTTCCGATCGCCTTGTTGCCGGAACTTTTGGAGTCTGGAGCAGCGGACCCGGAGATAAATACTGGGACAATTTTCAGCTGGTCCGATAAGTTTTCACGATCATTCAAACACCTTCCCGAATAACTGCCTCAAAGCGATCAGCACTGATACAAATGCCATCTCCGGCCGGGCTGGTTTTAATACACACCTGACGCAGAAGGTACTGATATCATGCTGAATTTATATTTAAATTTTGACTGATTTATTCGCCTGGTGATCCATTTTTTCCGGGGCTACATGTTCCAATTTGCCGTCATTCCGGGCGCA
>CAYZJH010000066.1:0-20776 GCA_964478625.1 uncultured Desulfobacteraceae bacterium | reverse complement strand
TGACATGAGAAACGATCCGCCTGCATTCGGGACCATCTCGGTAACTCAGGCCCATGAATTTAGCACAGGACGTTTCCTCAATTATAAAAAATCGGCTGCTGGGACTTTCGGTAAAGCGCCAGTCATCCGGTGTATTTTCAGAAAGGGCTCCCATGACACGGTTGATGATTTCATCGGCCCTGTCCGCAAAAACCCTGTACCTTAACTCGAATTGGCATTTCACGTGCCAATGGTCGATTTCGAATCTGTTCATATTTATCCTTTATCAAAATCACACCGGTATTTTCCAAGCCCGAAAGTGCAGGCTTTGCCGACATGGACAAATTCACCAAGACGGATGAAAGGTAAAAAAGGGCTGATATCGCCTTTAAAGCTGATTTTTCCCATAAAACCGCCCAGCTTCATGGACACCTTCTGTCGGTTGGAATAGCGTTTCCAGTCATACCAGTAAAGATCGGAATTCACCTTTTCTATTCCTTTGGCTTTCTGCAACAGGGCTGCGTGATCAAAACCCCATGCTTCGGCATGGTTTACCTGAACCAGCAAAAGGAGGCGGCGAAAAAGGTTTTTCATCAAAAGCTCAAAGGTTAAATCGTCTGTAAGGTTGTTCTTGTGTTTGATCCGGGTCGGTGTTTCAAATATCAGAGTGAGGTTTTCCGCGTGGCCGTTTGTTTTAAAAATGTCAGCAAATGAGTTTATCGGCGGCGGGCTGAGGAATTGCTGAAGTTTACCGCTGTAAATGGTTGTCGGCACTGAATTTATTGCAGATCTAACCGATTCGATTCTAAAGCGTTCCCTTCCCTTGCCAAGACCTGATTTACCAAGATTTGAAAACGCATATATAAAATAAGGAAGATAGTTTACGGCATTGCCCATCAGTATCAGTGCGCAGAAAAAATTTTCCCCTTCATGAATCACCTCCGGCACGGGGAATTGCGGTTCCATAATAAAAGGTCTGGGGAAATCCGAAAGCTGATATCCTTGCCGGGAACTATGATCGGAAAGCGTTTCAAATACAGCGGCATAAACACAGGAGGTTCTGAGCATGCAGTCCCGGCAGTCTTGCAGGTCCATGGTGCAGCATGCCCGTCGAAGAGCCGCTCCGAACCCGCCACGAAAAGCCGATCCGGGAAACGCGGAAAGTCGGATCGGGTCAATAGCCCGGAGGTGAATTTTCAGACGGGTAAATTGGATGTTTGGGATGTTCATATAATTGTTTTAACCCGAGTTAAGATAATTACAATAGTTAACATATTGAAAAAAATGGTTATTTATGCCTAAGCAATATTATATTCAAATTGGTATGGAGGTGTTTATTATGATGTTAATCAAATTTTCTGAAACATTCATATTTTTTTAAACAATCCTTTTTGGCAAGGTAATATTATATAGATAATTTTTACTGTTTTGTGTTCGGTTATCCGGCTGTTTTGTGCACAGAAAAAAAGTTCCAATATCTCTTTTCAAACCAGGTGCAAGGTTTAGTTGTTTGGTCCTTGCAGACCACTCACGATCATCTTTTCTCAAAACTTCATTTTCAACAGACCAGAGAATACAACTGCAATGGTCTTGCTGTATTTTTATGATTTCAGCAAGAAACCACTTTAAACCATCATTCCGTGGAGGCGCTTTTGAAAGGTATATTTTTTTTATTTCGTTTGGGTCATCGGGCATAACACCTTTTGGGTGGTGTACCACAACGGGTTTAGTGGTTTTTGATTTCTTATCTAAAGATTTTTTAGATTCGCTTTCAACTTTTTTTTGTACACCTTTAATTTCTTCAAGTGATGGTAATAGCCGAAAACAACGACTGAATTTCTTTATTATTGGTAATTTTATTTTTTCATTACCGTTTGCATCATATTTAACCGTATTGAAAAGCATATCATTAACAAAAGAATAGTCAGGCGGATCAAGAATTTTGCTTTTTTCAATAACAGGTGATTTTATCTTTTTGTCATTCAACCTTTTTTCCTTTCTAGCAATTAACCCTATTTTTTGATTTCCCGGCAGAAATGTGGTTGGGAAAAAACATATTGCGGCGTAGGAAACCTTTTTTTTTCTATGATATGAAATCACCAGTGGTGAAGATCTCCTACCACCGCCTTCTTTCCAAAGAGACTTTTGATCAGGTTTTGGCCTACCGCAATCATCACATTCTACTGATGTTGCAATGTATTCAAATTCCAACCTGCCGCTATGAAGTCTTTCGAATTGCTTACTAAAATTGTAAATAATGGGCAGGCCTTTGCTTGTTTTATTTAAATTAAAATACGGTGGCAAACTTGATTTACTAACCAATGTGGTATGCATGATTTTTGCTTCATGATATGGGTATGTATAGCAAAAATTTTGCATCTGCTTTCCGATAATCTCCATAATATCAACTGGGAATGCAATATTATCAGAGTACATGATAAGGATTTGAGGCTCTGCCAAGGTTGAATCATACGCGCTGTGTTCGGGTTTGCATTTGCGTGTTTCAGTCTTCCACCTTTTCAATATTTTATTCAATCCGGATTCAAGAAATTTTTCAATTGATTCGTCAGTAGGAATAAATTTGGGGATATTATTAAAAAAATCTGCAGATAGGTTAGGACAATTCATTTTAATTTGAGGTAAAAAATCATTAGAGATTTGAAAGCATCCTGCACCGCGTCTTGTTCTTCCACCAAGACCACCAAAATTTTCCAAAAGCCACAAGGCACAAATGATATCCCCGATTATTTTTTCATCAGCATTATTTTTAAAAATAAAATTTATGGTAAATTCTCCGCCTGGCTTTGCCACAGGACGTCCGCCATCTTTTGAAGGCTTTATTTGTGCCGATTTATATGGCCTGGGAGCTTTGCTGCCACCTGGTTTAATTTCTTTTTGTGCAGGTTTATTTATCGAAAAAAGACAGTACTGAATTCCTTCACCCCAATCATGACAATCACCTGGCAGATATTTACTAATAGACTCATTATTGTAACTCACATAAAAACTAAAAGGTGATGTTTTTTCCGTGCTTCCAAACAAATCCTTTTCTTTTTTAAACAGGTCATTCCCATTATCCGGCTGAAAGGCCCGCCACCAGAATCGCAAACCGGCCTTAATTTCTGCAGCCCGGATTTCAAATTTCTGCTGGTTCTCCCCTGAAGAGAGCATGGGCGTTACAATTTTACACTTAGCGGTTATTTGGACTGGCGGCATAGTTTTTTTCCTTAACTTATGGTTTCTCTTTTTATGGAATTCCAAAACTTTTTTAGCCAAAACAGTTTTTCGTGCACCGGTTTACATTTTATACTATTCTTATTCCGGTCTTTAATATTTCCTGAACAAAGGGATCATCCAAAGTAAAATCTTCAGGCCGAAAAGGAAGCGGTGAAAGATCCCTGCTGACCGAAAGCGTTATGGGGCTAATTTTTTTCCGGTCTTTAAAACGTATTCCCTCAAATGCATCGGAAACCAGAACTATATCAATGTCACTCCATTGATCGGCCAGGCCTTTGGAAAAACTGCCGAACAAAACAGCCTGTTGGATATGAACCTGATTTTCCTCTAACTTGTGTATATATGCCTTCAAAATTTTATGGATTTTAGCTGGGATTTTATCCATAGGTATTGCTCCTTAATCTGAGTAAAATACTTTTCAGCAAATTCTTTGGTGCATTGACGGTAAAACTCATGTCTGTAGTCAGGGTATCTTACTTCAAGATTGAAATTGTTCACGTCATTAAGCAGCATTATCTGTTCATCAGACAAAACAAGATTTGTGTTTTCAGCTAATTTGAGCAAATTATGGGTTCTGGGCGGAAGTTGATTCTGATTATCCCTGACATAAATTGCCTTCAATGCCTTTTCGAGAACAAGATGTCCCAAAAACAGGCACCAGTCATATTTTTCGGCTGCAAAAAGAGCTTCAGCGGTATCCAGATCGTGGTCAGCACTGTTGAGCCAATAATGAATATGCTCATCGATATTCATATCAAGCCACCGTATTCAATTTGCACTCCACAATCATCCAGAGTGTCTTTGACAATCGGTTTACCCTCTTTTTCATTGGTGTATTCTTTCTTGATAGATTCCAGAATCATTTTTCCGTGCTCATTCAGGTCTTCTAATGGAAACATATTCTGCAATGCTTCAAGCTTTTCGGGTTCATCTTCTGTCTTCAAGTCTATCATGATTGTGGTTTGATTTTTCTTCTCATCATGTTTGTGGCTAATTTCTATATTTTTAATATAAGCCTTTTCGCCGTAAGGCTTGACTTGAAACTCTTTAAAAAAACTTCTTAAATATGAATTAATATACTCAAGAATAATGAAATCCTGATTTTTAGATTTCTTATCCAGTATTTCAATTTTTTTCTTAAAACATTTCGTTGTTTCAATTTGCCTTGATATATCCATATCGGTTACCTTTTCTCCGAACCCTTTTTCTTCCTTAATTCTGAAACCGAGGATGTATCGATCAATGATATCATCCAACTTGTTTTTAATCTCTTTTTCGATAAGACCACCTATCATCTCACAACGTTTTTTTTCAATGTCCGCCTCCACCTGCAATTGTGCCAGGTGGAATTTAATATCAGCAATAGTTCCTGTGCGACTGGCCTGTTCGTCCAAGCTGTCTATGATCCTTAATAATGATATGAGCAGCTTCATGCGGAAAAAAGGTATCGAATTACCAAATACATTTATAGGTTCTTTTTCAAGATATTGTCTCAGGCAGGGGAATTTTTTATCTTCTTCATTTATTTGGTACGTGTCATAAAAACAATATGTGGCTTCTGAATCAAGAAACATCTTTTTCCGATGGTACAAACCGGTTATGGCCACGGCATGAAGATAATCAATCCATGCCTGTTTCCATTTTGCTTCTCTGTCATTTTCCGTTTCTGAAATACCGCAAAGATGATCCCTGATGAGATGGCCCATGTATGAAACGATTTTAGGGTATTTCAATCTCAAATATCCTAAAACATGGTGATGGTCTCTGATCTCTATTGGAAACAGAGGTAAATTATCACCATTTTCCAATTGAATCCTGTCTATGACATGGCCACAGTCGTGCAGGTATAGGGCACAGAGCAGGACAAACAACTCATGAGATTTCAGAAAAGTCTCATCATAATAAAAAATGGGAAGCAACACTCTTTCAGCAAGGTGGAACAGATCGCTGTGATGCCTTAACGCATGATCGGCCATTTCTGGGACCTTGTCCCCTTTCCATATAAGATGACCGATTTTTGTCAGGCGAAGGAATATCTCCTTTTGTTCATCAGACAGGAAACTAATAAGTGGGCTGTTTTCTGTTCGAACGGTTAATTCAGGTTTTCCCCTCTCCCGGTCAGCATGTTCTGCAAAGGCTTTAACAATCGCCGAACTTTGAAGTGTGTTTTCGGATTCATACAACATCAAACCGAATTGGTCTTTTGTGTCCTTATAAATTTTTTTCTTTTTATAATCAGATTTCCCTTCAAAAAGCTTGACCAGGCTTTCCATCTGGGTCCAGGCCGGAAGATTAACATGTAAAGGCAGAGGAGGGATTTTAATTCTCTGGTTGGTCTTTTCATAGGTGTAAATAACCTCCAGTCCATAAATGATTCCGGCTATGGTCATCAGCGGAAACAGGCTTTTATAGCCCCCGGTGGGATTCATCACAATTTTATATTGGTCACTATAAAACTGGATATTCTGGACCACCGTATTTAAAAAATCCGGGAGACCTTTTTTCCCAAATTCCTCGTCATCGGGTTCCCTGAGTCCTTCGACAATATCGATTTGGACTTGTTCTTCACCAAGTATAGGTACTGAAAACCGGGTGAAATAGCATTTTAATGCACATGCACAAAAATAAGAGCAATCAGTTTTGGAAGGAAGAAGAACTATGCGATCCTTTTCTTTCAGGATATCTTTCAGAGAGTCAATTTCTGCGCTGAATTTAAGATTTTTGGTCACAACCTCTGCATAATGGTTCAAGTTGTATGGAGAGAATTGAATGTCACAACAACAACTCTCAAGAAATTCTTTCATGAAGATATCCGAGTTCATCACCACATCATTGAACCCAAAACCTGAGTTTTCAATCAGGGATGTGCCGACGCTGGTGATAAAACAACATGGTTTTTCCTGATCATTCATCGAAATCTTCCTTTCTGAAGCGGCCGTAACCCACATTGGTCTTTCCTCCTATCCCTATATTGGAAAGTGCATCACGAAGCCATTTCCACACAATATTCAGATCCTCGGAAGACCTTGAAGCCATTTGAAAACAGAATCGGACATCCGCCTTTACGGTCAGGAATTTGATTGGAATCGGTGAATAATAGTCGGCGGGCGGTTTTACACCTTCACTTGAATAATAAGGCTCATAATGTGGATTCATGATGTCGAATTCGAGCATTTTCTTTTGTGTCCGCATTGGATACGCATCAAAAAAAATCACACTTCCTCTGCCTTTGTCATCATGATTTGACCCAAAGATGCGGAAGCGATCAGGATCTTCGCCTGTTTTTCCCTCGAACATCTCTGCGTAATAGGCGGCGATGCCTTTCTGTGAAGATCCCGGAATGACAGGAAATCCCAAAGGATACTGAAATGTCAGACCGTTTTCCGTGGGATTAGGGTTGCCCATACCGGTGGCAATACGGGTTTCGGTATGCACAAAAGCCGTTCGACAGCAAAAACCATGTTGATCCATAACCATTAAGAGTTTTTTTCTGCGCTCATGATAGCCTTCCAGCAAGTCGCTAATATCAGCAGAGGGGATTTGACCGGTCAGTGAATCCTTGTCCGGTTTAAAGTTTTCATCCAACTCTATGAAATAATTAAACCAGAGCCCTAAATTCTCGCATTTTTTTATCTGATCCCTGACAATATCCTGACAAGAACAAGGTACAAGAATTCTACTGGTCATTTTGGGGTTCCCCCTTGTTTATGGAATCTTGGATCATCCCTTCCGCAAAACGCTTCAGCCAGACAGAAAAATTCAATACTTCGTTGGTTACGGTCAGGTAGCTCTCCACATCCAGTTTGGTAAGCCATTCAATTATATCTGAAATATTCGTTACGGCATTTCCACTAACCGGTCCGGGAATAAATCCATTTTTTACCGCACTATTAATCCAGTTTTCTATGTCCTTGCCAATCAGCTTGCAACCTTCATCAACTTCGGTTTTTGCCATTATAAAGCTTAATGCCTGTAAAAGACCGTTTTCTCGAACCATTGAAGGCAAGTTACTTGCTCGGGATTTATATTTACCTTTGAACTTGTTATTATTATTTTCAGTTTTGTTTGCAACATTCTTAACCATCCGGTAAGCCTCGCCGGATCGCTGCTGTTCCATGGTCTGAATGGTTTGTTCTGGCATGTCTTTTTCCTTTTTTTTAAACAAAGGTTACACTGACCCATCCTCTCCCCACTGTTTGATTTCCACCCAGGATAAATGATTTAATCTGTTCTTTTTCAAAGAATCCAACAACATCGCCTACCGTTTTTATGGTTTGAGATTTATTATAAGGGGCCGCAGCATAGATCATGGAATACATCAGGGTGTCGCCGGGAATATTTTCTTCTGTCCAGAGATTATCACTGGTTCCTGTGTTCTTATTAATCACATTTCGATGTACAATTTCAGTTTTGATTTTGAGAAGTTCTTTAAATATATTGTCGGAAATCAGCACGAAATTGGATTGAATTTTGTCACCATTTTTCTTGAACAGTTTGTTTTTGAAATATATATAATCAGAAGGAAACCGATCTGAAAGCCATTCAGCGATTTTATTCAAATTTTGACTTGGCTGGTTTTTAAAAGGGAATTCGGAAAGAAATATTTTACCACTGGCAATCGGATCTTCCGCGCCTTCTGGAGTTAGGGCGGTTTTAGAATCAGGAATGGTAGGGATATTATCAAGTCCGGTATCTGAAATTAGATCTTTATTGACAGACGATAGATCACGTCTCAATATTTCCAGACACATGGGGCATGTTACCCAGGCGAACACACCCTTTAAAGAAGCAAGGGGAAAAAGGACGACACGCGCCATGGAAAGTCCTATTGCACCGCCTGCTCCTTCATCATTATTTTCCGGTGCTGTACCAAATATTTGTTTAATTTCATCGGAGTCTTGGCCTTTTTTCCGTTCAAAATACTCTCTTAATGCTCCCTTGAGTTCGCTTCCTTGAATAATAGGAAGTTCCGTGTGAACCTCCCGTTGAATGGGAAGATCCACCACACCGGTGGAATCTCCTGCACCAGGATGAACAGATCCGTCGGTGTAAATAAACATGAGTTTTGCCGCTTTAAACATATCAGAATCCTCCAATCAAAGTGGTTCCAAATCCCTGTTGAGCCATGCTATCCAATTGTCCTTCCATGGTTTCAAACATTTGGTTTTTGACAAAATCAGATATGGTGTTCCTGTCCTCATCACCCACCAAATCGAAAAAATAAACCGAACCGGCTGGAACCGCATAATACCCTGTTTTTGATTTACCATCACCGCCTTTTCCAAGTCTAAAACCACCAATGTATTTTTTTTGTATGGTTTGACAGGTTGTCAGTCTAACAAGCACTTTTTTCAGAATGCCTTTCAAAGAGGACTTATCTAAAAATCCCGGTAAAAGTCCGTGCTTAAAAACCGCAGGGGTAATCAACCACAAGAAAAAACGCTTGTGATGAAAGATAAGATCGGTGATTTGCTTCATATGATTATCATGAAAGGGCGGCTGATCGGATTTTTCATAAGTGGCAGCCCGCCATTCCCCTCCAAGCTTCAAAATACCCGGCCTCAAATCTTGGGTTAATCCTTTCACTTTTATGTAAAATCCTGATGATCCTGAGGATGTCATCTGATAATGGCCCATACTATAAAGCTGGCCTTCCTCGGCAGTCCTTTTGCCCAATGTTCTTTTCAATCCAACCTGCCAAAGAGTCCTGAAAAGCACCTCAGCGTGGCAGGTATCTTTTTTTTCAGGAACTTTGGTTTCCGACCAAAGCAGCTTTTGAGTTCCATTAAAATTGAGATAGCCGTCGAATCGATTTACGACTTTTCTGGGTCCCTTGATGAAATTTATGGGAATTTTCAAATCTGAAACCATATTGCTTTCTATATTACCGTTAACAGGGATCAGTTTATGAAAATTGTCTTTTATTTCCTTTTCCTCAACAAAATGGGCGGGTGAAGGAAAATAGAAGTCATAATTAATAGAATTCTTAGGCTTTTCAGCCAGGCATGGTCCGGAAATGCTAAGATTTCCCTGTTGTTTGGCTGTTCCAACTTCAGGCAAATCGTCATATGGTGTATCTCGATCCTGAAATTCATTAAAAGATTTTCCATTATTCGCCAGAATCGCCGACCGGATCGCTCCGTAAAAGGTGGACGGAAGGGGCGGAAACATCGTTTTGGCCATAACACCTTCTCCGGCTGTAAAAGGTCTTCCATCCCGGCAGCAAATGGTATCCAGAGGTCTGATAAATAGCCACATCAGTTTCCACCTCCCTTTGCAATATAATTTGCTGTAAATTCAAAATTAATAAAATTTTCCAACATTTTTTCACGCATTTTCGGAAACATTTCCGGAAACATTTCCGAATAGATTAATTTCAACTCATTGAAAACAGGTTCAATTTTTGCTTGGAACCCTTCTTCATCCATTTGGGAGTGACGACGCAGCAAACGAATGATTTCCGCATAAACCCTTTCTCCTGTGCCAAGTCCAATCTTTTCTCTGTCAAGGTCATATAACCATTTCCAGGTTAAAGATTTTTCCCGGTAGAGGTTAACCATCTTTTCAAGATGAGCGATTACATCAATGTTATTATAAACCCATTTGCCCGTAGAATAGGTAGTGCCGCCGGAACGTTTCATCAATGTGATACAAAAAGCATCCTTTCCTTCAACTTTTTTTGCCTTATTTTCAAGAGTGTTACGGAGAATTTCCATTACCTGAAGCAATGATTGCTGGTGATGAGCTATTACCGCTGCAATGCAAGCGGTTTTTCCTTTTCCCAAAGTGGGATAATCTCTGTCTCTTTCATTATCCCGGATATATTCCTTGCCTTCTAAAGCAAAAGTGACCTCACATCCCTCTTTGTTTATTATGATTTGACCGGAAAAAGCGGCTCTCAAACATCGCATCAGGCCGATAAGATCATCCAACCCGACAAAAATAACCCCCTCATCGCCACCAAAATAAGCCACTTTTGCACTGAAAAAGGATTCAGCAATTCGAGGAACCACATTTTTTGCAAAACTGCCTAAGCTTTTGCTCAAGGCTATATGGTCTTCTTTTTCCAGGCAGTCCTCCAGGTGTTTACCCATATCGTCGCCATCCATCATTATTACAGCATAATATTTCGACGGCTGGAAGTCTGCCATCAGATTTTTCAAAGCTTCTCTGCAAAGATTTATCTTTTTTGGCAGTGTTTCTTCAGGCATTTTATAATCATCGCTCAGAATTTTCTTCTGGTAGGTATCTTCAATGAACAGATCTCCCTCCCATCGGAGTATTTCTTTATTGTTAGGATAGGAAATGTTGGTTTCCATCAATTTACGAACATAAGGAAGCGGTGGTAGATGTCTGGAAGATTCTAAATTTAGCTCTTTAACTGTATTGCAAAAGTCCTGAACTTTTTTTGTAACTTCCAAATCATCCCATTTGTCAATCAGTCTGCACAAGGATGGACTAACCGCAACCGTGCTGGTGGAAGGGAAGATGAGAGGAATTTTTGCCCCTGATTTTGCCTCAAAAAAGATTTCCGGGGCCAAGCGTTTGACGGTGCAGGAAGTACATAAGCGTTCATTTTTTCTCAGAGAGTGTTGGATTTTGTTTAAAATGTTTTGCGTGTTATCTTGCTTACAATTTCTTATAGCATCCCAGATGAGCTTATCAAGTGATTGGCGTTCTCCACAAAGTGTACATTTTTTTCCAGGCTCTCCATCGGGAATTTGATCGAAATCCCTTATTCCTTTCCTTGCGCCAAAAAGCCTTTCAGCAAGCTTATAATCTTCGCCATACTTATTTTTCTGGTCATTTTTTCTATCATAAATCACCCACATACTTTTAAAAAAACTTCTGTTCTGGCGCTCCCAAATGGAATTCCATACCTCGTCATCAATGCGGCACTTTGCCGATTCCAAACCAGATCTTAACCGATCCTTTACCTGTCGAACAATTTCTTTATATGCATCAGCTACATTTTTATCCGCATTTTTCAGGACAGCAAAAATCTTATTCCTATCTTCATGGACCGCTACGAATCGATTTGGAAGTGTCCCGATGTGTTTCCCTTGAATACTTGAAAAATCATGCTCCCTAGGTTTTTCGGGACGTCCTTTTACAACGGAAATCATATAATCCTCTTTAAAAAGAGGATAATCTTCCCTAAAAAATGGATAGATAACACAACCAGGCATTGCTATTTCTGCTGACTCAATCGCCACTGCCGACAGGTAGGAAAGAATATAGCTGCCCGACCAGAAATCCTGTGTTTTTTTTGCATTATTAATATATTCCTGAACCGGACCGATTTGAAATATGGCGATATATTCGCTCATAGTATTCTCCTTCAATGATTAAGATTAAAAACCTCATATCAGAAATTCCATGGCTTTTACTCCGATTTTGACGGCATTTTCCTCCCCGATTTTCAGTCCTTCCGATGTCACCTCTTCACCTTTTGTCCGGTTGACCACCACCCCTGAAACGCAGCCGGCTTTAAGACCCATGGCACTGCAAAGGGTCAGCAGGGTTGCGGATTCCATTTCGTAATTCAATACATTCAGTTTTCGCCACTCTTCGGTGATGCCCTGGAACCTTTTCAGAACATATCCGCTGTAAGAATCGTAACGTTCCTGGCCCGGATAAAAGGTGTCGCTCGAGGCTGTGATTCCGACATGGGCACTGACATGAGATTTACGTGCGGCCTGAACCAGCGCGTGGACCACTTCGTAGCTTGCCACCGCGGGATATTCTATGGGAGCGTAATGAGTTGATGTGCCGTCCAAACGAACCGAACCGGTGGTAATAATTACATCACCCACATCGATATTTTCCTGAATAGCTCCGGTAGTGCCGATTCTCAGGAACGTTTTCACGCAGAGCTGTGCCAGTTCATCGATGGCAATCCCCGTGGAAGGTCCGCCGATTCCCGTGGAGGTAACCAGAACAGGTACTCCTTTTATGCGACCGAGAAATGTTCGGTATTCCCTTTTGTACTTCAGTTCCCGGCTTTCAGTATCGAACCTTCGCGCAATGGTTTCCACGCGAAACGGGTCACCAGGAAGAAAAGCATGTTTTGTTCCATCAATGCCATGTTGTGTCAAATCAAGATGGTATACTTTTTTTATTTCAGAATCTCTCCTTGCCGACTTGCATCCAAAGATTCTTCGGTCGCCGTGGTTTCAACCAGCCGATAGGATAATAGTTTCTTTCCAGCCATTGAGCCGCTGCGAGTCGCTCCCTCAGAATGAAAGGCAAGGGGTGACTTCAAAACCCTGAAGCCGGTATTAGAAAGGCCCTTAACCTGATGCTCATAGAATAGGCCGGAGTCCGGAATCATTAGAAAAATACCTGGTGGCGCTCAAAAGCTTCACTCCATATTCGGCCTTGCCGAATTAACAAAATGTGCAGGTTTCGGACTTTGTTAAGTTCTTAAATCTTTCAACAGTAATATGCCACGTTCATATTTTGAGTGAGCCGATGGCATCAAACCAAGGTTTTTTTCAAGATATTTTGCCAATTGTTCAATGTCCGTTCTCTTAGCCCCCTTGCTTTCAATCTCTATTTCGTAAAATGGTCCGACGGTTTTCCCCTCGATTTGGTATTGTACCCTGTCAAAACAGACTTCCGCTTTTCTATACCCGTTGTCCCTGATGTATAGAATGCGCCGTTGGTTTTTAACAAAAACCAACGGCTTGATTACCTTACATTCCGGCGCGATATAAGGAATCAGCCGGTAGGGAAAGGCATTAATAGGCTTGCCAAGCATCAATGCCTCCTCCTGCGCGGCGGTAATGACCGCTTCCTCCTCGATTCTCCGGTAAAGGTTTTTTTCCGGCTCTGGTCGGGGAAATCGTTTTTTAAGGGTTATCTTGAGAGTTTCTTTTTTACGAATCCTGAAAGACGCTCCGGCCTTGTACAGTGAAAGATTTTCGTCATCAAAATAGATATCTACCTGGGTCTTATGGCGGCTATCCTGCTCGCTGATGCTAAATCCCGTCGGATTTTTGTCCCGTCCAAGAGTTTCGCAAATCAAATCAAATGCCGTTGATGCTTCTTCAGGATTGTTTCGGACCAGGTATTTGAATTCCGTTTCATAGGGCATGTCAGGTTTTTCCGGCGGGGCCGGAGTTGCAACACCATAATGGTTTAATATCTTTTCATAGATACGAAAATATGTATTATATTCAGCCCGATTGAAATCATCCACCAGTTTCGGCACGAGCCAGTAATCTTTACCGTGGTAGTCCGGATCAGGTGATGCCACGATATTTATATCGCCGTTGATGGTCCAGCGAACCCACATGAAATGTTCGAGATCAAGCCCTGCTTTGGTCAGAGGGTGGATGCGGTGGTATTCGTCACCGGCTTTCTCATCAGGGAAAGATTTGTATTTGATGCGTTCATATTGACGGGCAAACAAAGGTGTTTCAAAACCTTCGGGACATGGCCGGAAATAGTAGAGGTTGGGTATGATAAGCTCGGGGTGTTGCCTTTTACGGCCTGATCTGATGGGACCGATGATTCTTTCCGGCCGTTGCCGAAGGTCCACGCAATCATGGAATTTTGTCAAATGAAGTGAATCCACGACATGCAGGATTTTGCCATGATCCGTGCGGTAACAGGACCCGATGAGCGTGGCGGATCGGGAGGCGATGATCTGGATTCGGAAATTGTTGACGCTTCGGGTCAGCCGCCAGTCATCGGGAAGGTACTGATTGATATCCGCAACCGATTCCAGCAGCCATTTCGGATCGATTCCTGCGCGTTTGCAGCCGTCGTCAAGAATATGTCCGGCATTTAACTGAAAGACAAGCATCTACAGTCCTTCCAAAAGCCTTATCCGATTGAAACAACTAGAAACAAGTGATTGGGAATAGGGAAAAACAACTATCTTTAGACAAAAATTTGTATGGCATGATTTTGATTATGAGTCAATGTAAAAAAGGATCCATCAATTTTTTTATACTTTCTTCACACATGTTGTTAACTCAACAGTCTTAAGTTCTCAAAAGTACCTGAAATCAATTATTATCAATCTTTTTTGTGTCGTCATTCCGGCGAAAGCCCGGATACAGGCGAATTCAAGAAGATGATTTTTCCAGATGCCGGATAAAGTTTGGCATGACGAAGAACTTTGGACCGTCGAGTTGTTAATATCTCACGAACAAAGGGATCTATATTCCCTAACTCATTCGATCTATCACGGTATTTGCCTGAACTGGAATCCCTTAATTCCGGACTCGGAAACAACAATTCGTTTAAGATTTTTTCTTCCGGTAAAAAACTTTTCCGACACGCTCGATATGGCCGATCAGATCGGGGTCGCTGATATGGTGATATTTTGAAAGATCAATATTGTAAGGTAAAAGAAGGTCATCAAGATCCAGACTGATTTTGTTCACAATTTTCAAATCCAGCCCGCTGCCTTTCAAGGTCAGGTAGATATCCGAACCGGGTTTAAAATTTCCCTTGGCCCGCGAACCATAGAATATCGCTTCATCAATTTCTGTATAGATGGCAAATACGTTATTGATCGCATTTATTGTTTTTTCGGTTAACCCATGAGGCATAGCTTACCTTAATTCATCTAATTTATCTTTCCTGAGTTTTTCAAACTTTTCCGCTAACCCTAAAAACAAGGGATAATAAATGTTGACTACCGCCTGACATATCTTTTCCGCTGTTTCACAATTATAAGCATGAGATGTTTGATTCCGGCTCTTCAACATATCCATCCAATTTCCACCGTCCTGAATCAATCCGGTTTCAAAAGCTTTTCGAATGGCGTCTCTGGCGCCATAAATATCTGTTTGTCCGCTGTATTCAAGAAAATCTTTCAGGGTATTCCAGGCAAGGTCATATGTGTATTCAAACGCCTTAACAAGACCTTGTTCTTCCAGTTCGGTCAGTTCACCCTTATCGATAAATTTCCGCAACTGACTCAACGCCTTTTGATAGTTTGAAAACTGTTGCTCCCAGCGGATATCCATTTTCTCAGATTTCATTATTTCACAAGTTTTGGTTTAAATATTTGGTCAGCCATCCCGGATGATCGGTCATGATCACATCCGCATTCAGCTCCAGTGCCCGTTTGACGTTTCGGGCAGTGTTGCAGACGTATGTCATCATTTTTTTCTGACGGCTGTGGGCAAAAGATGCCAGGTCCTTCGAAAGATTTTTTACGGAAACGCAAAGACCATACAAATGGCTGATATCCGAATCGTCCGAATTCATGATTGAACGGTACCCGGTCGGGTCATCGGCCTTATCGGATAAGTTAAGCACATACTTTAATCCGGGTGCATGCGAATGGGCCAGGTTTAAAACCTCCGGGTCAAAAGAAAGCAGAAACAGGTTTTCCAGATAATCTCTGTCCACCTGTTTATGTATTTCCTCAAGAACTTTCAGGGTCAGCCGGGAAGATCTTCCTGAACTCCGGTCATGTTCATAGGACTTGATTTCAATCATTAGACAGGTCCGATGAGCATAGGATATCAAAAATCCCTCAAGCGTGAGAAGGGGTTCCCGGGCAAATGATGGCCCATACCATCGTCCCCGGTTCAATTCGCACAATTGGCGCCAGGTCAGATCGGAAATCCGTTTCCGTTTTCCCATGATTTTAAAAAGGGTGCGATCGTGATATAAAACCGGGATATCATCCGCAGTCATCTGAACGTCGGTTTCCAGACCATCGACCGGATAACCCAGGGCAATATCAAACGCCGATTCTGAATTTTCCGGGGCTTGTTTATTGGCTCCCCGATGGGCAATCAACCACGGAGTTTTGTTCAATTTTACACCACTCCTTGATCTAGCATCGCTTCGGCAACTTTCACAAATCCGGCGATATTGGCACCAATCACATAATTTCCCGGCATACCGAACTGTTTAGCGGTATCAATACAGGTTTGGTGAATACTGTGCATGATCATCTTCAACCGGTCATCGACTTCCTGACGGGTCCAGGAAAGCCGCATGCTATTCTGGGTCATTTCCAGGCCGGAAACCGAAACCCCCCCGGCATTGGCGGCCTTTCCAGGCCCGAACAGAATTCCCGCATCAAGAAATATATCGATCCCCTCCAGGGTGGTGGGCATGTTGGCGCCCTCCGACACCAGTGTCACCCCATTTTTCACCAGATTTTCAGCATCCTTTTTGTTGATCTCATTCTGGGTAGCACACGGAAATGCGCAATCCGCCTTGTGGTCCCAAAGGGGATTGTGGTCAAGGGTTGTATCCACGGGAGTATAGACGGCATCGGGATATTGATCCCTGTATTCCTTGATCCGTCCTCTCCTGACATTTTTAAGTTTCATCACCCATGCCAGTTTTTCTTCATCGATTCCTTTTTCATCGTAGATGTACCCGGAAGAATCCGACAAGGTGACCACTTTGGCACCAAATTCGATCAGTTTCTGGGTGGTAAACTGGGCCACATTCCCCGACCCCGACACCAGGCACATCTGATCTTTGAGGCTTTTATTTCGTGTGGAAAGCATTTCCGCGGCAAAATAAACAACTCCATACCCGGTGGCTTCAGGACGAATCAGGCTCCCGCCCCAGTTGAGGCTCTTTCCGGTCAAAACCCCCGTAAATTCATTGGCCAACCTTTTATACATGCCAAACAGGTAACCGATCTCCCGCGCACCGACTCCGATATCTCCGGCAGGAACATCCGTATTGGGGCCGATATGGCGAAACAGTTCGCACATAAAACTCTGGCAAAACCGCATGACCTCATTGTCAGACTTGCCCTTGGGATCAAAATCGGAACCCCCCTTCCCTCCTCCCATGGGAAGAGTCGTCAGGGAATTTTTAAAGACCTGTTCAAACGCCAGAAATTTTAAAATTCCCAGGTTTACGGAAGGATGAAACCGAAGCCCCCCTTTATAAGGACCGATGGCACTGTTCATCTCAACCCGAAATCCTCTGTTGATCTGAATCATCCCCCGATCATCCAGCCAGGGGACACGAAACATGATCACTCGTTCAGGTTCCACAAGACGTTCGAGAATTTTTGCCTGCCGGTACTCCGGGTTTCGTTCCAGCACCGGTTCAATCGACTCCAAAAACTCCTCAACCGCCTGATGAAATTCTCTTTCCTGCGGATCCTTATGTTTCACCAGGTTCAATATGTCCGACATGACACACACCTCCTTTGGAAGCGATTCAAAAAAACCTCACACAATGGTATACCCCGGCCCTTCCCCTCCTTCGGGGCAAGTCCAGGTAATGTTATTGAAAGGATCTTTGATGTCACAGGTTTTACAATGAAGGCAATTGGCCGGATTCAGTTTCAGCCTGGGTTTTGAACCTGGATCATCGTGTTCGATTTCGTAAACATTTCCCGGACAAAACCGGGTACACGGACTTTTGTACAGGGGATAGCACTTCCGGATACACACATCCATATCGTGTACAATAAGATGCGACGGCTGATCTTCCCGGTGCATGGTTTTGGAGAGAAAAACACCCGTGAGTTTATCCACATAGAGCTGGCCGTCATAAACGCTCTTATCAAGGGTCCCCAACGGGTTCAGAGCGGAACTGTCATCCGGTTTCAATGTCTTGAAGTCTTCGGTAATCGGCATGGGATCACGCACCCCCCGGCCTTTGGTGATATACTGGGCCCCCAGGTAGATCATTTTGATGGGCATCTTTTTGGCCAAAGCCTGTGAAAAATTCCTTCCTTCGTAAATTTCTTCCTTAAGCCAACTCTCGTTGAACAGTCTCTCATATCGGCCAAGGGTTTCCTGGGTAAAACTTTCTTTTTCCAAAGCGGTCATAATCGCTTCCGCAGCCAGCATCCCCGATTTCATTGATGTATGGATGCCTTTGAGTCCCGGCACATGCTGCATGCCTGCGGCTCCGCCAACAAATACCGCCCCGTCCACGGCGAGCCGGGGAATTGTGTAATATCCGCCGGTAGACACGGTCCTGGCCCCCGACTCGATGACTTTGCCTCCCTGGATAATATTGGCGACAAACGGATGGAGTTTAAATTGCATGAATGTGTCGTACAGATCCAGACGAGGATTTTCATAGCCAAGGCTTACCAGGTAACCCAAGGTGACCCGGTTGTCTTTCATCTCGTAAATAAAGCCACCTCCGGCAGTGTCAAGGCCGATCGGATATCCCAGCGTATGAATGTCATTTCCCCGGCTCGCGGCAAAATAATTGTTGCCGGAAAGCTGGATCACTTCTTTAATACCGGTTTCAAATACCTGGGGCATTTTGGCTTCCCAGATCGGAATTTTTTCCGCCAATTGTTTCATGAGACTTCCCCGGGCACCCTCTCCGAATACCGTCACCTTGGCCATAATGTCAATTCCGGGTTCAAAATTGCTTTTGGGATTTCCCTCCTTGTCCAGCCCCTTGTCATCGGTACGCACCCCCAGGACCTGTTTTCCGGAAGGATCCAAAAGAGTCTCTTTTCCAGCAAACCCGGCAAAAATATTAACGCCCATGTCTTCAGCCAGTTGTCCAAGCCATCGGGTCAGTCTGGAGAGGCTGACGATATGAAACCCCTTATTGTGCATATACTTCGGGGTCACAGGAATTCTGAAGGCTTTATCTTTGGTCAGGTAATAGAACTCATCATCCCGGACATCGGTTTCTACAGGGCACCCCTTTTGAATGTAGTCTGGAATAAGTTCAGCCAGGGCAATAGGGTTCATCACCGCTCCGGAAAGGGCATGGGAGCCGATTTCCGATCCTTTTTCAATCACCGCCACCTCGAGTTCGGCTCCTTTTTCACGGGCAATCTGCATCAGCCTTATCGCACCTGCCAGGCACGCAGGGCCTCCGCCTACAAACAGCACATCAAATTCTATCCGTTCGCGCTCAATCGTCATATCTTATTCCCCTCGTCACGTTATTCAATGGTTATATTTTTAAATCATTCATTAACACAGATCAAAAATTAAGGTAAACTGTCAAGGAAAAGATTTTTTTGGATTCAACTCATCAGCAATCACTCTAACTCCATGGAGAATGGATATGCAGGACAAGTTAGAAAAAATCAAATTCAAATATCATGAAACTGAAAAATTTTTAAGAACCGGTATCTGGTCAATCCATCGGGAAAATGTTCCGGGCATCAAAAATGTCTTGCTCCATATATTAAGAATATTTGTTTTAACACTAAAAAAATTCGAAACCGACAACTGCATTCTGAGAGCATCGGCACTCACCTTTTACACCTTCCTTTCCATTGTGCCGGTTCTGGCCCTGGCATTCGGTATCTCCAAAGGTTTCGGTTTTGAACCTCTGCTTGAACGTTTTTTGGTGGAACAGTTTCTTTTTAATGAAGAAGCCTTAACACGCATCATCGGTTTTGCACAGGATCTTCTGGAAAAAACAAAAGGAGGAGTCATTGCCGGTGTGGGTGTGACCGTTTTATTCTGGGCCGTGATTAAAGTCCTGACCCATATTGAAATGTCGCTGAACCAGATATGGAATGTGAAAAAAGCCAGATCCATGGGAAGAAAATTTAATGATTATTTTGCGTTTATGCTGATATGCCCCGGGGTGATTATTCTCCACAGCAGTCTGTCGGTATTCATTACCGTGCAGGTTGAAACCATCATCCAAAGAGTAGAACTCATCGGAATGTTCAGCCCGGTCATTTTTTCAATGCTCAAAATACTTCCTTACGCATTGATCTGGATTATTTTAACCTATATTTACAAGTCAATCCCCTTTACGGATGTCAAAATGTCATCCGCAGCCGTGGCCGGTATTTTTGCCGGAACCCTTTTTCAGATGGCTCAATGGGCGTACCTTTATTTTCAGGTGGGCGTATCACAGTATAACGCCATTTACGGAAGTTTCGCCGCCCTTCCCCTCTTTCTGGTCTGGCTTCAGCTCAGCTGGCTAATCGTACTTTTTGGAGCCGAATTCTCTTATGCATTCGAAAATGTGGACCAATATGAGTTTGAACCTGACATTAAACATATCAGTTATTCTCAAAAAAAACTGCTCTATCTGGCAATCGCGTATGTCCTGACCAAAAATTTCGCACAGGAAAAACCGGCCATGTCCCAAAAACAGATTTCCGATCAACTGGGAATTCCGTTGATGTTTGTTCAAAATGCCCTTGATCAGATGATAGGGGCCGAAATCGTTTCCGATGTCAAAAGTTCGGATAACCGGGTAAGGCTGTTTCAGCCCGCCAAAGATATTCAATTATACACCATCAGTTACGTATTGAACGCATTGGAAAAAAACGGAAAAACCATCACGTTTACGGCAAAAGCGCCCGAGATCGAATTGCTTGAACAATCCTTGAAAAATCTCGAACAGGTCATCCGGGAGTCTCCGTTGAATCTTCATTTGAAAGAGATTTGAACATCACCGAGCTGCCCCGGAGTCATGATAACCGGTGAAACCGATCCGAGCGAATAACTCCTGGCTGAACGAAAACTCCCCTCCCAGCGGGAGGGGCTGGGGGAGGGGTAATAAGATCATAGCGTTATCTTTCCCTCCACAAGCTCCTCCCGATAGGCTTTTCTTAATAAACACTTCACACCAGGGTTTTTCCCCCATTTCTATCGTATCCACG
>CAYZJH010000065.1:0-21296 GCA_964478625.1 uncultured Desulfobacteraceae bacterium | reverse complement strand
ATAAACAGCTCAATCACGGAAACATTCCATATCAACCCAAGCGGAAAGGAGAATATGTATGAGCAAGACCATGAAAAATTTAAAGGATGCTTTTGCAGGCGAATCTCAGGCGAATCGCAAGTATCTGGCTTTTGCAAAGAAAGCTGAACGGGAAGGATACCCTCAGATTGCAAAACTTTTCAGGGCAGCAGCCGAGGCGGAAACGGTTCATGCCCATGCCCATTTAAAGGCTCTGGGAGAAATCGGAACCACGGCTGAAAATCTCAAAGTCGCCATTGCAGGGGAAACTCATGAATTCAAGCAGATGTACCCCCAAATGATTGAAGAGGCCGAAGCCGAAGGAGAAAAAGCAGCACTTCGAAGCTTCAAATTTGCCAATGATGTGGAGGAAATCCACGCTAAGCTTTATCAAAAAGCCCTGGACAATATGGAAAACATGAAAGAAGTCGATTATTATGTCTGTTCCGTATGCGGTTATACCTGTGAGGATGAAATTCCGGAAAGCTGCCCGGTTTGCAAGGCAAAACCCAATGCTTTTTTCAAGGTCGATTAGTCTTTCTTAAATTAAAGGGCTGTTTTTTTTATGTTATCGAAAAAAACAGCCCTTTTTCTTTCACCATCTTATCGGACTTATCGGACATTTCGCCGATGATATCGCATATTCAGTTCTTTTTTCTCCCCCGGAGCCAGCCGGATTTCAAACTCCAATGTACTTGAATCCTTGAGTGTGTATTTCATACTGCATTCCACCATATCCCACTGATCCGGAATGTGCTGAATCATGGTCAATACCGCCGGCTGATCCTTGAAGTTTTCTATTTTTGCATAAATTTTTTCATCGGTATCATAGAGGACAATCATATTTTCCTCATTACGCCGGACATTGATTTTTTTGGAGTGCATCTTTTGCTGGGTAACCACAATATCCCGGCTGTCGCCGATTCTGACCATGGTATGCTCACCCGGCGGAACATAATTCAGCGTGTCTTCCCCCAGAAAAATCGTGCTGCCATGACTATCTTCCTGAAACACCCGGATTTTGCCTTGGGGAAGTGAACCCTTTCCCAAACGGTTTTGATGAATGTTTTTTATGCGGTAACTGACCGGAATTCCCACATTGACATTCAGGTGCGCGGGATCCCAGGGCTGAATTCGGGCATCGAAAGTCCATACTTTTTCGATGGGAACTTCTGCGGCTGTAAAAAAAAGCATTTGCCGGGTCTGTTCATGGATTGTACTCTGTTCAAAAGGTTCTCCGGAATCCAAAAAAATGCGGGCATTTTCAAAATCTTCCCCGGAAAAATTGCGTAAAATCAAATGGCTTCGTAAGTCCATTTCTTTTTCATCCGGATCAACAAGAGCATTGTAGGCAATCAGACGGTCAATACCTTTTAAGAGATAAGATACTCGGATTTTTTCTTCCCAGGCCTCCTCGCTGGCGATCTCCCAGACAAGCGATGATTCTGCCGGAGGATAGCCGACATTCAAAAGTGTAACCCGGTCCGGATGCGATAAAATCGTCAACCGAATGGAATCCGGGTCAATGCCGACCCCCTTCCAGGAAAAATCCACCTGGTTGATCCCCTTTTGAAGCGTGAGCACCCGTTCTTCTTCAACCAGTGTCGCCTGCCTGTTTTCAAGCCTGATCACGACATCTTCCCGTTCCGGCAGTGAGACCAGTTTGATGCGTGCATGGGCAGAAAAGCTCGTCAGTACCAACAAAGCAGTAATGAAACCAAAACGAATTAGATTTAACCTGTTCAATTTTATCTCCTTATATTTTCATCCCGATACTTTGACCGGCTCTTATCTGTTTTCACCCCTTGTGCCATGATAACTCGTAAGCCGGTATGAGAATTCCTTTGAGGTGTTACCGGCAAGGTTTAACGTAAATTTGACCGTGTCCGCATCGATTTTTTCAAAAGGCTGATTTTCCGGGATCATTTTCAGGTCCCAGGATTCGGAAGGCACATTCCGGTAGATTTCGATGACAACCGGAATAGTCCGGGTATTTTTCACTTTGATTAAAAAGGTCCGGATTTCATCCCAGCCGCTGATATCACCGCTTTCAAAAAAAGTATAATTTTGCGTCTCGTATTTCATCAAAACAGGCTCAACAATCACGTTTTCCACAGGCCCGAGATTCAGCTCCGCCTTTTCCCCCACGGGAATGTATTTAAACTGCGATTGTCCTTCATAAGCGAGGTGCCGGTCCTCATCAATTTTTCTGAACACTTTAAGTTCACCTTCCGGGATAGGGGTTTTTCCCAGGTTGTGCTTTGGATCATTTTTAAATGTCAGAAAGCGGATCGTGGATGGACCAAATCGTTCCTCCTCAAATTTGTAAAGGTTTTCAACCGGGACATCAGAAACGTCAAAACTGGGAAGTCTTTTGGACCATCGGTCCGGAATCGATTCGGTTCCTTCGATGGTGTATAAAAAATACTCCGAAAGGCTCTCCTTGGTGATTTCTTTCGGTTCCATGGCCACAGACGGCATGACCAATTCCGGCGCTGATTTTTCAAAAAGCTGCCGGACCTTTCCAGATTCAACCCTGTCATCCAGCAACATGGGATCAGGTTCAGGCCGGCCATAAGGATATTGCCGGCGGGCGAGCATGACGATTTCGTCCAGAAGATGAATTTGTCCGACAATCAGCCGGGTTTGCGCATTGGGGTAGTCTTCACCGGAATGATTGGAAACACGCACATACCCTTCAAGTCGCATGGATTTTTCATCCCCGGATAATGTTGCTATGTAAAATGCTCTCCATGAAAGCCCACTGGTCAGATAGGTAATTTGAACCGGAATTCCGCCACTGATCCGGCTGTCGATTTTAAAAACGCCTAGATTGTTTACCCGAGGAGGAAAGGTCAGACCGACAATATCCACTTCCCCTGCTTTGGCTTTGGGAATCATCTCCAGGCTGGTGGGGTCGATCAGGGTGTTTTCCCACGAAAACTGAAGCTGGTTAAGACCCTCTTTTAGAGTCAGCAACCGGGTTTCCCTCACCAAGGTCAGATCCGCGGAGTTATAAATGGTCAATTGGATGCTTTCTCTTTCAGGAAGGGTAACCAGGTCGATTTTCCCGTGAGCAAATCCCCACGGCAAAAAAACAAGAATCATTAGAATCAACCACCGTTTCTTCACGTTTCCAATCTCCTTATTTTAAAATTACCCCATGAGATTTTTTTCCGTCAATTTTAATAAGTACATTGTTGTTCAATTTCACATGTTTCAAATACCGGGTTTCATTTTCTTCCGGAAGGGATTCAAGCCATTGCCAGTCCAGAAAGTCGGTATCATTATCGGAAACCGTCAGGTAACAGATTCCCAGTGAAGTAATATTGTGGAAAAAATGGGACCCCTGGGAGGGATCCGCTTTAAGTTTTTCGATGGATGCTTCCACCATGGCGCCGACACCGGATATATCGTTCCAGCGCACAGGGATTCCCAGCCATCGATCTGCAGAACCCCATCGGCCCGGTCCGATAAGCAGGTATTTGCAATGATCTTTTAAAAGTTTCCCGTTTATTTGTCCGATTTCAGCGGCAATTTCAATGGTATTGGCCGGATCAAAATCACCAGGTTTGACAAAAACGATATCGCAGATATCCTGATGTTTGTTAAACCCTAATGCTGAAGTTGAATAGCAGAAAGCCTCTTTTTTCTCATCTTCCGTGATTTCATCATCTAAAAACCGGCTGCAGTGAGCCATGGGTCGAATTTGCAGCAGGGAGAGTTCCGGGTTTTGATTTTTATCTGAAGCAAGATTCAAAGCAAATTCAATTTCCACCGGACTTCCCATCCCCTTGCTCCCCATCTGCAAAATATCGAACAAAAGTTCCGGCAAAGGGATGGTACCATATTTTAAGATATTGAAAAAAGTTAGAATTCGATGACCGGAAACCGCTGTTGTGTCCCGTATTCGATTTTCCTCCGGAATATACGTGCCGGCAAGCATATTCAGGACCGGGCAATCTTCTATCTCGTCAACCGATAGCTTTGCCAGTGTCCCGTTTTCCATCTGGAGGGTTTTCGGAAAATCATGCAATTTCAGGACATAAAGGTGGCGTTGAGCATTTTCGAGGATGTCTTCGACTGAAGAAAACTGCGGAAGAAATTGAGGATAACGAGGGCAAAACCGAAGCGCTTTTTCTCCTTCCACTACAATTTTACCAAGGCCCATGGCCAGGTGCACCAGGCCGTCCTCGGGCTTTAGATGCCCAATCGGATAAAAGTTATGGGATTGAGCCACTCCGGAAACGGCCGGATAAAAATAATTCCCGTATGCCATGCCGGTCAGTTCCTGAAGGATCACTGCCATCTTTTCCTCTTCAAGACGATGCATGGTGGTTTTGGCATAGGCCTTGGGAGCTTTCAGGTAGATGGATGCAAACACCAGTTTGATGGCATTCAGAAGCCTCTCATACCGCAGTGTGATTTCCGGTGCTCTGTTGGGAAGCATATAGGTCCGATAAATTCCTGCAAAAGGTTCATGCTGGGCATCTTCTAAAAGGCTGGAGGATCTGACGGCCAAAGGATAATCGACTTTTACAATAAATTTTTTCAATTTTTTTAAAAGCCAATCCGGAAGACGGGCGTTTAAAAATGCTTTCATCACCTCTTCATCCCCAACATCCTCAGTGGCCAGATATTTCAGTTGATTTTCCCGGACAAAATCATCAAAAGCCTCGGTGGTAATCACCAGAACCCTGGGAACTTTTATGGTGATCTTCGGATATTTTTCCTGGAGTTCAGGGGTCCGTTTCAACAATGTGGAGATAAACGCTAAACCTCGTGCCTTACCCCCCAATGACCCCTTTCCCATCTTGCTGAAATCCGTATCCGGATCGAAATCAGTTCCAAAATCAGTGATAACGCCTTTTTGTCTTCCTTTCCGGCGTTCATGCACACATTGAATCAGGAAATCTTTTATGTCCTCGGGGCTTTTAAAATCAGTCGCCTTAATGGTCTTGAGTTTCGAGGCCAGCTTGATTTCAGAACGGGCCATCAGCCAGCTTGAAAAGTGATTTCGGGTGGCATGATAAAAAATGGATTCCCCTGGAATTTTGGGAAGAATTTCTTCCATGGATCTTAAATTGGACGCTCTTGCAATTTCGGAACCATCTGGGTTGCGAAAAATAAAATCACCGAATCCCAAGTTCTGAATAAAAAAATCGCCGATATCCTTATGAAGGGTTGTGGAGTTTTTGTTAAGAAAAACCGCTGGAATTTTTTCGGCAAGGGGCCGGTTGCTCTCTTCTGAACTTAACAGCAATAAAGGCAAATAAGGATCTTTTTCGTGTATGGTCTCCAAAAAGGATACACCGGCCCGTTCATCCAGTTTCCCGTTTCGAGGGAAACGCACATCGGAAAAGATACTCAGAATATAGGGTTTGAACGTATCATACAGTTTTTCGGCTTCTTCATAATTTTCGGCCACCACAATTTTAGGACGGGCTCGCATTCTCAGCATCCGATGCTCGGCATTGATGGAATCTTCGATCACTGCCTGGGTTTGGGTAACGATTTGCCTGTAGAGCAATGGAAGAATCGATGACAGATATCTCGGAGAGTCCTCCACCACAATGATCACTCGTACCCAGGCCCTATCGGTATCGAATCGGATATTCATCCGGTCTTCAACATTTTTAATCAGTGCCAAAAGAAGGTCCGTGTTTCCGAACCATACATACATTTTATCGATGACGCTTCTGTCACTGTATTTGGGATCCAACAGCAGACGGCTGGTGTTGTGAACCAGGAGGAAAAAAGGGAGGTCCGGGTATTTCTCCTTAATCTGTCGTCCGAATTCCAACGGCTCGATATCGTCCATGCGGGGCATGGAAATCACCAGGTCATATTTTTTTTGGGCAAGAGCATCCAGAGCTTCTTTGGAGTTTGACACCCAGGTCAGCATGGGAGGACTGGACAGGTTCAATCCCCGGTATTCATGAATGATTCTTTCCACCAGGCGACCGTCTTCTTCCATGATGAAGGCATCATAGGGGCTCGATACCAGCAGAATTTCATTCACCTTATGAGCCATCAACTGGTGAAAGATCTTGAAGCTAAGATCAAAATCATCCACATTAATTTCGCAGGGCATATTCATAAGTAGCCTCGTCAGCAAATTATAAGCGCTCCACCCGGCAGCGCCGGGCCCAAACCAATGAGTAACTGCACCCCCCTTTAAAAAAGGGGGGCCGAAGGAATTCACAAACTGATGCCATTTTAAAAATCCCCCTAACTCCCCCTTTTCCAAAGGGGGGACTTGTGGGGAGTTACTTGTAAGCGGTTAGTGATATTTTTCATATAATTTTTCAATCCCTGCGGGGTCACCGGTTATGGTTAAGGAATCTCCCTGCTTCAGTATAGTCTCAGGGGTCGGAGAAAACACCTTTTTTTTTCTCCTTATCAGAGCCACCATAGTGTCTTCAGGCAACCCAATTTCTCCGGATTTTTTGCCGATCAGGTCTTTTGCCGGAGAATCCGTTTCCAGGTTCAGCGAAATATAGTGTTCATCGTGGAGTAAATATTCTTTTACTTCCTGTTCGTCATTACAGTCGAGGAGCTTTTCCACAAAACTTTTCCGATCCAAAATATCTGAAATTCGCATAAGCAATCGAAGGTGCATGCGCGTTTCATCAGAAGAACTCACCAGGAAAAAGAACACATAAATATGATCAAAAGATTGGATTCCGTGTTTTTCCACCCGACGTTTTATGCCGGGTTTTGAGATAACAATTTTCATTTTCGGTTCTTTGATCCCTTTAATTTGAGCATGCACCATGGAAACCTGCGGGTGTAACAGGGTAGGATCAATGGGAGTTTCTTCCAAAAAGGATTCTTCCAATTTCTTAGGATCTATGTCTAATTCTTTTGCAAAAAGTTCTGAAACCTGGGTCTGTAATTGATCAAAACCATCCACGGAATTATTTTTAATGATAATATCGGTGTTAACGACGATCTTGTTAAAAGGATCATCTTCTCTGAGGCCTTTTTCCTTGAGCAATTCAACAAACTCTCTTTCCAGCCCTGGATCCTGATTTTTACCCATTCGTGCAAACCAATGATATATGGCCCCTTCCCTGCGAGCATTTTTTCCGGCATAAAAAACGTACCACAAGTAAGCCGAGACAAACACCAGAAATGACAACACCAGAGGTAACAACCCCATATAAATGATCAATATGCCATAAATTACAATACCAAAGTACTGACCGTAGGGGAACAGGGGAGATTTGAAACCGGGGTCGTAGGATGGTATTTTACTCTTTCGCAGGATGATAACCGAAATGTTGACCAGGACCATGATAGCCAAATAGACCGTGCTTCCCATTTTTGCAATGCTGTCGACCGTGAGGGTCAGAATGAAAAGAATGACTATTGCTGAAGTGATCATAAGGGATAGTCCCGGTGTATGAAAACGGTTGATCCTGGCTATTTTTTCCGGGATCAACTGGTCTCTTGCCATGGCCATAGGATACCGGGAAGCTGAAAGAATCCCTGCGTTGCCTGTGGAGGCAAAAGCTGCAAATGCCGCAATGACGATCAGTAATAATCCCCCGTTTGCCGGAAGCCAATTCATAAAAGCCTCTCCGGCAGTAGCAATGGGAGTAAGGTCATGTTTCAGGGCCTCATGATCCAGCACAGCCACCACAATAAAAACACCCATGGTATAAATGGCAACAGTTACCAGCAAAGAGAGAATCATCCCCAAAGGAGCGTTCCTTTCAGGATTTTTAACTTCTTCGGAAACACTTTCTATATTGATGAGTCCGGCGTAAGAAATAAAAACAAAGCCTATTGTGGACAATAATCCCATGGGTCCGAATGGAAACAGGGGTGTATAGATATCTTTTAACCGTGGCCCACCTATGTCGGAAAAAATAAAAGTGATGCCCTCAACAATAAACAGAGTCAACACCGTTATCAGCGCAACCACAAGGATTTTTTGTAATACTGAGCTTTGTTTGACCCCCAACAGATTTACCAGGGTGAAAATGACGGTCAAGGCAATGGCGACCTGCTTGATGGGTAAATCCAGAAAAAGACTGGTATAGGCTCCCATTCCAAGGAGGGTAAAGGCGGTTTTCAAAACCATGGAAATGTAAATCCCAAACCCTCCGATGGTTCCCGCCATGGGACCCAGACTGCGGGCAATAAAAAAGTAGGAACCCCCGGACTTGGGTAATGCCGTTGCCATTTCGGCGACACTAAACATTGCCGGCACCATGAGCAGGCCTGAAAAAAAGTAGACCAGAACCACCGAAGGCCCGGCCTGCGCATAAGCCAATCCCGGAAGCAAAAAAAAACCGGAACTGAACATGGCTCCCGTACTGATGGCGAACAGATCAAACAGGCCGAGGGATTTTTTCAGTTTGTATTTTTTTTTCATGCTGGTATTTCTTATCTGTTTGAAACATCTCAAGGCTGACCGGGGGATCCGGAGTCGGATTTGCTCTTGTTAGAATCTACTTGATGATAATCGGATTTGCATTCATGTTTGGCCAACTTTGGAAATATTCAGGTCATAAATTGCGATGGCATGCCAGGCATCCAAAGTCGGTTATGAAATTTTAATCTAACCAATCCACCTAGCGACCTTGAAACTCAGTCCTGCAACCGATGCGCACAAGACAATCCCCCACAGAATGTCGACAACAACCACCTTAAAGGGCCAACCTTTGATCAAGGCCATATTTGTAAGATCATAGGTTGCATAGGTGAAAAATCCGAAAAGAGCGCCCCAGACAATAGCTCTTGCAAGGGAATCTCGCTCGATAGCCGGAACCACTGCAAAAAACAGAATACCGACAATGTAAATAAGATAAAAGGCCATAGCAGCAATCCAGTTAACATCCTGGCTCAAAATGAAGGACAGATTTTGACGGTAAAACCCTTTGGCGATATATCCCAGCCAGATCATATCGAACAAGAAAAAAACAGGAATAGTCAACAAATAAAGCTTCACATAAAATAATCCGGACATTCTTTCTTCCATCACCTTTCATAAATTTCCGGTAGCTGGCTCTTAACCAGGAATAATTAAGATCTCCGAACCATTTGAAAGTCAAATTTTTCTTACTTGCCTGTGAGAAATCAAAGTTAATTCAGTTTTTAATTTTAGCCCGATGCCACAAAACAATTGCCATGTTATTTTCAAGCCTACATGTTACTGAGGTATTGAGATAACAAATGACCACTTATTTAGTAATTCACAATTGTGGAAGTCCTTTGGAGTTTGCACAAATCTGATTCAACTCCTATAAAAAACCATATCCATTTGTTTTGAGTGAATTTTAATGCACCACCGGGGTTTAAGTTCCGAATATGTTAATAGTAAAACATCTATAGAAAATGGCAAGAATCGCCTTCCTCACCGAAGTTAGCATTCTGATAAACTGTTCGCCCCATGTCATATGTTTGCACGAACCCGAATCAATTCATCAAATGCATTTACTGATAGGCTTTACCTGGCAGTATCCACCTGTTCATCTCAAGTTGTTTTTTTTGACAGTCAGATTAATTTTTATTCATAATAACTTATGGTTTACTTACACTTTTTAGTACTATAAGCAGTTTGATTTCTGATTTGAGGTGAAATGTAATGAAAAGACACGGGATAGTTCAACTCATTATAATGATGGCAGTTGTCATGTGGACATCGGAGGTTCGCGCTGCTGCAGCTGCAATTTCTGGAGTCTCATTTAAAGATACCGTCATTGAGGAAGACACCCGATTATCCATAAGAGGGTCGGGTCTTTTCAGATATCTCGGATTTATCAAGGCATATGTTGGTGCCCTTTATGTGGAAGATGGCAGACCTACGGAAGATGTTTTATCCGACACAGCCAAAAGACTTGAAATTGAATATTTCCACAGAATCAAGGGTGAGGATTTCGGCTCGGTCACCACAAAACTGATCGCCCGAAACACCGATCCGGAAACCTTTGAAAAACTGCTCCCCCGCATAGAAAAACTTAACCAGATGTATGAAGATGTTGAACCGGGTGATCGATATTCATTGACCTACATTCCCGGAAGAGGAACCGAACTGGCGTTGAATGATGAGCCCAAAGGGGTCATTGAGGGTGCCGATTTTGCCTCGGCTGTTTACGCCATATGGCTGGGTCAAAACCCAATCAGTCAATCTTTCAGGCAGCAGTTGTTGGGGTTGCCATGATCAGCGAAAACATACGGAAAATTCCCTTTGCAAGAAAACTGGCTTATGCCGTCCCGGCTTATGCTCTGGCCATTATCGGAATTCCGGTCTATGTGTATATCCCCAAGTTTTATACGGATGTCGTAGGGGTCAATGTGATCCTATTGGGATATATCCTGTTCAGCGTCCGCATATTCGACGCATTCACCGATCCGGTGATCGGGTATCTGTCAGATCGGACCAGGACGCGATTTGGAAGAAGGCGGCCTTACATTGCCGTTGGTTCAGTTTTTACGGCACTGATGATGATCATGCTATTTAACCCACCCCATGCATCTGCGTTTTTTGAGACCCTCTGGTTCGGTATTTTTATCTACGCACTTTTTCTTTTCTGGACCATTGTGACGGTGCCTTACGAAGCCCTGGGGCCGGAAATTACTTTTGATTACCATGAACGAATTTCCCTTTTTGGGATGCGGGATGGTTTTCTCATTGCCGGAACATTCATGGCTGCCGCAACCCCTGCCATGGTTCAATGGGCTTTTGGGTTCACAGGAGAGCCTGCAGAGGAGAGGGCCAAATTTTTCTGGATATCCGTATTGTATACCCCTCTGTTGATCGGAACAGCCTGGTGGTGTGTTCTTGTGATCAAAGAAATCAATTTTCAGCCCAAAAAGGAGGCAGGCCTTTTTTCAGGTATCCGCCAGGTGGCTCATAACCGTCCGTTTATAATTCTTTTGATTGCCTACACCATCAGTGCCATTGGAAACAATTTACCAGCCACCCTGATCCTGTTTTATGTGCAGTACGTGCTCCAGTCGGATCTGGCGGACATTTTCCTGTTCATGTATTTTGTAACCGGAATTATTTTTCTTCCATGTTGGATTTTCATGGCCGGGAAAATCGGAAAAAAGTGGGCCTGGATCCTTTCCATGACAATTAATACCGGGGCTTTTGTGGGTGTTTTTTTTCTTGGTCCTGGAGATGCTTTCCTTTACGGTGTTCTGGTAATACTATCCGGAATCGGCTTTGGGGCTACACTGGCCATCCCATCTGCAATACAGGCAGATGTGATCGACTATGACGAGTTATTGACAGGGGAAAGGCGAGAGGGCCAATATATCGGATTATGGTCGATCTCAAAAAAACTGGCAGCGGCGGTGGGTATCGGTACCGGACTGTCGATTCTGGGCATGGCCGGTTATACTCCCAATGCCGAACAGACAGAGACGGTTCAACTGACTCTGCGGATTCTGTATGCGCTGGTACCTTCCCTGTGCAATCTTCTGGCGATCATTGTGGTAATGGCCTATCCGATTACTGACAGAATTCACCGGGAAATCAGGGGGGCAATCGACTTAAGAAATGCAGGCCAAAGTGCGGTTGATCCACTGGCAGTGAACAAAAAAACAGCATGGACTAAGGGTCATTAAATTGGAAAAGGAGATGATCTATGAGCGTAGTTACTGTTATGATGATTAATTTTTCAGCGGTATTGACCCTGATGGTGATAGGATGGTTGATTAGTTTGGTCTATCGGAATGTGACCATTGCTGATTCCCTGTGGGGTTTGGGGTTTGTTTTGATCGCCTGGATCACTTTTTTCCTTGGGGATGGGTTCTATCTTCGCAAGCTTTTGATTGCACTTCTGGTCAGCTTTTGGGGCATTCGTCTTAGTTTGTATTTGACCCTTCGCAATTGGGGTCAGGGAGAAGATCACCGCTATGGCAGCTGGCGGGAAAAAAGCGGGGATCGATTCTGGCTGGTGAGCCTGTTCAAGGTATTTATTCTCCAGGCGATATTCTTGTGGGTTATTGCGCTGGCTCCTCAATGGGGCCAGTTGTCCGATCTGCCGGCCAAATTATCCATTTTGGACTATCTGGGGTTCACCCTCTGGCTGACCGGTTTTTTATTCGAATCAATCAGCGACCAGCAATTATACCGATTCAAAATGAATCCTTCCAAAAAGGGACAGGTCATGGACACCGGGTTATGGGCTTATTCCCGTCATCCGAATTATTTCGGGGAGTGCATAATATGGTGGGGACTCTTTTTGATAACTTTGGCAACCCCACGAAGCGGATGGACTATTGTCAGCCCGATTATCATTACTCTGGTTTTGCTGAAAATGACCGGTGTTCCAATGATGGAAAAGACCATTGTCAAAACCCGGCCGGGCTATGCTGATTACATTAAAAGAACCAGTTCATTTTTCCCATGGTTTCCTCAAAAAAAAGCAGACCGTTGACCCAATGTGAAATCATGAAAAGTCAAAGTTTAGAGGGTGTTGTAAAAGGCCCAAAATCAATGGATACGAATCCCGATGAATGGTGGATACTTATCGCACAACGCAATGATGACAGATAAAGCAGGCCGACCAATCGGACCTTTTATAATATTGTCATGATTCAACCATTTGCGGTATCAAAGGGGAACGTCGGCACATGGGCTTGGTCAGGATCATTTGGACATTTCCGATGTAGCGTTCGGTAAATCCCGCCTCGCAATAACACAAATAATACTCCCACAGACGGATAAAGCTTTCCGGAAATTTCATGGCCCGTACCTTGTGGATGTTGTTGAAAAACCGTTCACGCCATTTTCTGAGGGTTAAGGCGTAGTGTGGGGTAATGTCCTCAAGATGAAATAAAATCAAATTGGTGACGCGGGCGATTGAGCCGGTCATGGCGGAAACAGATGGAAGACACCCTCCTGGAAAAATATAGCGTTTGATAAAATCAACAGATCGAATATGTTGATTGTAGAGGTGATCCCGAATGGTGATTGCCTGAAGCAGCATCATGCCATCCTCATGCAGAAGCTGGCTGCAGGTGGAAAAAAAAGTATCCAGATACTGGTGACCAACAGCCTCGATCATTTCAACAGATACCAGTTTGTTGAAATGGCCCTTGATTTTCCGGTAATCCTCACAAACCAGGGTGATTTTGTCGGTCAGGTTTTCCTGACGGATCCTTTCTGCCACCATCTTGTATTGTCGACAAGATATAGTGGTGGTGGTGATCCGACACCCATAGTGCCTGGCTGCATATATGGCAAACCCTCCCCATCCGGTTCCAATCTCCAAAACATGGTCATCCGAAGAAAGCTGGAGTTTTTGGCAAATACGACGGTATTTGGTCTGACAGGCATCTTCCAGACTGCTTTGCCGGTTTTCAAAAATAGCACATGAATAGGAAAGGGTTTTATCCAGAAAAAGCTCATAGAATTCGTTTCCCAAATCATAATGGGCAAGGATATTTTTCTGGCTGCCTTGAAGTGTATTTCGTCTAAGCATATGATAGATCCGATGAAAAGGCGATGAGAAAAGGGCCAGCCCTTTTTCAATTTCCTCAAAAACCGATTGATTCTGAATCATAATCCGAACCAGGGTTGTCAAATCATCAGCCGACCAAAATCCTTTGATATATGCCTCGGCTGCTCCAACACTGCCCCCAAAGACAGAACAGGCATAAAACGAAGGGTGTTGAACCCATAGGGTCGCTTTTAAAGGATTTTCTCCCGTGAATTGTCCGAAAATATTGGATTTGCCCTTTTCCCTGATGATGATTTGGCCGTGCTGGATCTTGTCCAACTTATTGAACAGGATTTTGCGGGCAAACCGATCCTTGCAACGTTCTTTGGGGAGTGTTGGAATCTTAATATCCGATGGGATGATATTGACTTTCATGGGGCCTGCCTGTCAAAGTGATGTATCCGTTTGCGGGGATGTTCATAGAATGGTGTTTTTTTCAGTGTCAACCGCAGGGCCTGCCAGTAAATCATGCTGCTTACCTTGACAGTCATAAACGGATATTTGATCAGCATCCATGTCAGAGAACGGCGGTTGATCTCTTGTCGTTTTAGCTCCAGGGTTGCGTCGAACAGCTTTCGACCTTTTTGATAATCGATCAGATGCACGGAAAGCGTCCCACCCGGGACACGAAAACGCCAATCATAATGGATGTCCATGTCAATAAAAGGTGATACATGAAAATCCTTACTGACAGCGTATCTTCGCCACCGGGGGTGGGAATGCAGATTTCCATCCGGTCCAAGCACATAACAATAATGCTCACCCCAGGGAGTATTGTGAATTTCGGCAACAATGGTTTCCAAATGCTGATCGTAAACATCGTAGCAGTAATAGAATGTGACCGGATTGAAACAATAGCCCCAATATCGCAGATGGGTCAGCATCCGAATCGGTCCCTGAGGCCGGAAACCAATTTTTCGGGCAACCAGACTGCGCACTGAGTCTTCGATGGATTGTCGGAAATCTCCAAAATGATCGCGCCTGCGTAAATAGGCAACATTGACCCGCCCTACCGACCAGAGCGGGTGATCATCAAAAACTGTGTTCAGTTCTGCCAGGTCTAAAAACATCAGGAAAATACGATATCGGAAAAAATTTGGCCGAGGCAGAAAGCGCCTGTGCCGTATGGTACCCTCATAAATACAGCTGTACATATTCCGGTTGATCTTTCCCATGGTGATGATCTTTTACAAGTCGTCGAGATTTCGCCCAAAACGCTTGCAGACTTCCAGTGCGCTATTGAGACCATCTTCATGAAATCCATAACCCCAATAGGCACCGCAAAAGTATGTTCGTTTGACTCCGTTGATCTCAAACCAACATTTCCGGGCTTTTAATCCCTGCGGATCATATATCGGGTGGTGATAGACCATTTTCTGAATGATCCCGGATGGATCCAACACACCCGGCCAGTTGAGGGTAACACAAAATTCCACATCCGCCTTTAACCCCTGGAGAATATTCATGTTATAGGTAACGGCTACCCGTCCGAGCTTTTCAGGGGGAATGTAATAGTTCCAGCTTGCCCAGGCACATCGCTGGGGAGGCAGTACAGAAGTATCCGTGTGCAAAACCGTTTTGTTTTCCTGGTATGCAATGTTGCCAAGGATTTTTCGCTCTGCATCAGTGGGATCAGACAACAAGGCCAAAGCCTGATCACTGTGATTGGCCAAAACCACCTGATCAAAACATTCGGTATCCCCATTTCGAGGCGTTACCTCCACCCGGTCAGGCAATCTTCGGACAGAAGCAATCGGTGTATTTATCCGGATCCGATCTTTAAATCCACGGATCATTGGCTTGATATACTGCTTTGAGCCGCCTTTGATCACCAGCCACTGAGGCTGGTTTCGAATATGGAGAATACCGTGGTTGTGGAAAAATTCGACAAAATATCTGGCGGGAAATTGTTGGAATTTTTCAGGATCAGAAGACCAGATAGCCGAACCCATTGGAATGATAAAGTGATGTTTGAACAAATGGCTGTAGCGGTTTCGTTCAAGGTAATCTTCAAGGGTAATCTGATCATCCTGTATATCCAGCAATTCAAGGGATTTATTGCGAAACCGGAGTGCATCCGCCAGCATGCGATAAAATGAAGGACGAAAAAGATTGCTTCTCTGAGCAAAAAGGGAGTTCAAGCGACTGGGACTGAACACAAGGCCCGTTTTTGAACAGTGAAGACTGAAACTCATGCTGGAACGTTGCCAGGGCACCCCCAGCTTTTTCAGGAGCCTGGAGAAATTGGGATAAGTTTTGGTGTTAAAAACAATGAAGCCCGTGTCCACGGCAAAGGTACGCCCCGCGATCGGAACATCAATGGTGTTTGTATGGCCTCCGATATAATCATTGGCCTCAAACACCGTGACTTCATGTTCCGGACTCAATATATAGGCGGTGGCCAAACCGGATATTCCCGAACCGATTACAGCGATACGCATCTTATGAATGCCTTTTGGCGTTCCTGAGCGGTTGAGGCTCAGATTTCATAAAAAGGGTCAATGCCAATCAAGAGGCCACAAGTCCCACCTGAAAAAACGAGCACCTTTCAAACAGACCCCGGAACAGACCATTTAACATGATCAATGCCGGTATGAATTCAAAAATCGGATACTTTCGAAAGACATTAATCAAGTTAGCCACCCCAGTCAAGAGTAAAGCCAGGAATCCCTTAAAATCAATATCCTCTTGATTCAGCTCATGATTTTGATCGGATCTCCGCAACGGATGGTTCCCTCCTCAAGGACCCGTCCGAAAACTCCCTCCCTGGGCATGATGCAATCTCCAGCTTTGTAATAAATGGCACACTTGTTGTGGCATTCCTTGCCGATCTGGGTGATCTCCACCAACACCTGATTTCCCAGGCGGATCCGTGAACCTACCGGAAGTTTTTTCCAGTCAATACCGGTTGTGGCGATATTTTCGGCAAAATCTCCGAAGGTTACATCAAGCCCCTTCTCCCTGGCCTTTTCAATACTTTCCGAGGCCAGAAAACTGACCTGACGGTGCCATTTACCGGCATGGGCATCCCCTTCAAGACCGTGATCCCTGGACACAAAAGCTTCTTCAACCGGAGTTTTTCGGGTTCCTTTTTTTCTGCTGACAGCGATGGATACGATTTTCATTCCTTTTTCCTCTTGAATCTGATGAATTTGATATTTCTGAAACAATATATACCCTGCCCGCATAGTTTGCAAAGAAAAGTGAGGTTGATGAGGTAGGGTTCTCCCCAGGCTGTGGGGCGTTTCACACCCTAAATATGGTGCCGGTGATATGCCCATCTCAGTTAATAAGACTTGCATTTTGAATCTCCAACAATAATATTGGTTATGGATACCGGATTTTTCAGGAATGACACGGAGTTGCCAACTGAATCGCTAAGGCTATAGTAAAAAAAATTATTTTGAAAACGAAATAAGGTAAATCAAAAGATGAAAAAGCTAATCAAGGTTATCGGAATTCCGGCGGTGGTTCTGGTTTTAGCGGCATGCGCCGTGCTGGTGGCCGCAAAGTTTCTGATCACTCCTGAGAGGGTTCGTCAGGTGGTTATCCCCATGGCCGAAGAAAGATTAAACAGGCCGGTTTCAATAGGAGATATCAACGTGCGCATTTTTTCAGGTATCGTGATCTCCGATTTCGTGATCGGGTCCAAGGATGAAATAACAGAGTTTGTGTCCGCACAATCTCTGGTCTTGCGTTACCGATTCTGGCCCCTGCTTCGCCGTTCTGTGGTGGTCGATGAAATCAGGCTTGACTCACCGGAAATCCGGATCACCCGATCGAAAACCGGTGAATTTAATTTCAGTGATCTCATCACTTCAAAAACAGATCCTTCCGAACCAGGGGAAAAATCACCCCAGGATAAAACCCCTGAAACGGAAAGCGCCCCTTCCATCGACCTGGTGGTCAACGAAATTTCAATACTCAGGGGCAGCCTGTTGTTCATGGATGACCTGGTGGGTATCCAACACCAACTAACTGATTTTTCCCTATCGGTTTCGGATTTTTCACCGGACAAACCTTTTCCGTTTAGTCTTTCCGCCATAATCAACAATTCGCCTATTGAACTGAACGGTACCCTCAATTTCGAGGCATTCGGGATATCAGCAAACATCCGCGCCAAGGATCTGGATATCGCTGCACTCAGGCCTTATGCGCCCGAGGCCTTTACCGGAGAAATTTCAAACCTGAAACTGAGCCTGGATCTGAAAGCGGAAGCGGACCTACAAAAGGTTGACTCATCTGGCCGGATCACCTTAAGCGATATCGACCTTTTATTCGATGACATATCGGTTAAAGACAGCCGAGCGACTCTCGACTATGAAATCGACATGGACCTGGTTTCTGAAACCATAACAATCAGAAAGGCGGATGCGGATATCAACGGGATTTTGCTTTCCCTATCCGGAAAAGTTTTATCCTACAGGCAAGATCCCGGATTGGATCTGAAAGCCCAATTGCCCATGACATCGCTTTCGAGCCTGATAGGCGCTTTTCCGGAAAAACCGCTGGAACCGATAGCAAAGATGGCGCCGTCGGGAAATCTGGGAGCGCTGTTTCACTTAAAAGGCTCACCAGATAAACCAAAAGAACTGATTGAAACAGGGGATATCCGTCTTGAAAAGGTCAAGCTTACCATCAATCAACTGACCCCTGAAATCAGCGGCGATATCCGTGTTTTAAAAAATACGGCGTCTTCCGATAATATTGTCATCAATATGGCTGATGAGCGGCTTCGCATGAATTTTACGGCAGATAACCTTTTGGGTGACATCATCCGGATCAACCATTCCATCGCAGCTGAAAAACTGGATATTGACAGGCTGATAAAAACCATGGGTGGGGATAAAACAGATCCGAAACAACCACCAGGAAAGCCATCTGAAAAAATTCCTCCAAGACCTCAAGAGCCTGGTCCCTATAATATTCCGGCTGAAGTTAAAGGCAATATCCGGGTGGACAAGGCCATATTCCGCGGTATGGAAGTCAACAATTTTGAGATGCAATACCTGCTCAAGGATAATGTCCTGACAGTCAATCGCTTTGATGGAAATGTCGCCGGCGGGAAGATTTCAGCATCAGGCAAAGCCGAGCTTCACCGAAGGCCTGTTTCTTATACCGCCAGTTTTTCAGCAGAAGAAACCCGCGCGGAAAATATCATGAACATCCTATTCCCAAAGACAGCCGATACGGTTTTTGGCACCATGTTTTTAAAATCCGACATCAGGGGTGAAGGAACCACCTGGGAGACGCTCCGTCAGAAACTGACATCCCGGACCGATGTGAATGTTATCAACGGAAGATTGTCCGGAACGGGTCTTGCCGGTGGACTAGCAGGCTATCTGAATACCCGGAGGCTGGAAGTGATTCAATTTGAGTCGCTCAAAGGTAACCTGAAGCTGGAAAAAGGCCAAATCATGCTGGACAGCACCTTTACCGGCAAAGAAGTCCGCATGGCCCCCACCGGAACCATCGGATTGGATGGTGCTCTGGATCTGTCTTTGGATATGCGGGTGGCACCGGAAATTGCCTCCCAGATCCAAATCGGCAAACTCTATTCTCAACTTGCACAAACCAGTGACGGATGGACTATGGTTCCACTTGGAGTGGGCGGTACCCTACAGTCTCCCAGATTCAGCCTGGACACATCTGCGGTGACCGATCAACTCATGCAAAGGGGAAAGGAAGAGATCGGAAAACAGCTGCAGGAGAGGGTATTGGATAGGCTGGTTCCCCCAAGCAGGGAAAAAACGGTCGAAGAGCCGGATAAGAAAGAAAAAGTCGCCCCTGAGAAGATACTTGAGGAGACTTTCAGAAGGCTCTTTAACTGATGTATAAAGACAAAGTCCGTTATTACTTCCACCGCCTGTTTTCAGCAGGAAAAAGAGGTTTTCTTCAGGAAACGAGTATGTTTTTATTGACAAAAAACCGCTTCCTTTTAACCATGTTATTATCGTATAATACATTATCCCATTTATGATAATCATTGGATTCAATAGATCCCTTTATTGCAGGAGATCAGATGATGGATACCGCTTGCAGTTTGCAGAAAACTAATACGGCAAAAGTATCCTCAGCAGATGTCGCATTGATATACCTCAGAGGGTCCGATGAGTTTTCCCGCACCAGCTTTCCTTCTTTCCCCAAGTCGATTTTTGTTACCATTCTGAAAAAAGACCCCGATCGGATAGTGCTTCGCACACCTGAAAGCGTTCTTTCAGGGACAATTTTTTTTATCCGGGCTTTTGATCCGCAAGATGGTTGCTGGAAATCTTTCCGGCTAAAATGTCTTAAAATGTCTGTTGATTCTGGTCGACCCAATCATTTTATCCTTGAAACCGGAATACTGCCACCGGAGCTTACTGAGCCTCATGAAGATCCGGAACAATGGTCCGGCAGGATCGGACCCACAGTGAGTGATTACCTGTTTTTCTCCAGAACGCCGTTGATTGATTCTCTTCCGGCCGAGGCCGTGTGTCCTTTGTTGAACAGCCTTTTTTTCAAAAGAATCAGAATCGGCGAGCGATTCATTTGTCAAGGCGATCCCGGAGATGCACTCTATTTGATCCAGGAGGGGATCTGTGCAGCCATTGTGGACCAGGACGGCAAATTGACCAAAGTTGCACGCCTGCAAAAAGGAGACCTTGTGGGTGAGATGGCAATCCTGACCGGAGAAAAACGCAGCGCTCACGTTGAGGCCGAGACCGATATGGACTTGTGGGTGTTAAGTAAAAAACGCTTTGAAATTCTCTCCATTGAATATCCGGAACTCAGGATCTTCTTGACCAATCTGATGACCAACTGGATCAATACCCGCACCGTAACGGCTCCTCGGAAGATCGGAAAATACGTGATCACTGATATAATCGGAAGCGGTGCCTACAGCATTGTATATAAAGGATTCCATCAGGCTCTCCATATGCCCGTTGCCATCAAGATGATGAAACACAACATGGCCATGGACCCGGATTTCCTTGCCAACTTCCATGAAGAGGCCAGGATTATCGCCGGGTTCAATTACGAAAATATCGTCAAAATACACGACATTGAAGACCGCTACCAAACGGTATTCATAATCATGGAATACCTGGAAGGCTTCCCCTTACGCAGTGAACTCAAAAGCCTTCGGAAGCTGGCATCAAGACAGGTGGTGACATACCTGATTCAGGTCTGCCGAGGTCTGCACTATGCTCATCAACGCGGTGTTGTGCACCAGGATGTCAAACCTGATAATATTTTTGTGCAACTCAACGGTAAAATTAAAATCCTTGATTTCGGACTGGCATGCCGGTGCGGATCCGAAGGTCGATTCAGCGGCACTCCCTTTTATATGTCCCCCGAGCAAATCGAGTGTCTCCAGGTCGATGAACGTACCGATATTTATGCCATGGGAATCATGACCTACGAACTCCTTTCCGGAAAACGGCCATATCCGGAGGATGACCCCCACCACCTGCTTGAGTTGCATGTGGAAAAAGACATCCCTGATCCGGCCGATGCCACACCCGGACTCCCGGAGGGACTGCGAAAAATTATCCTCAAGGCTTGCCAGCGAGATCCGAACAACCGCTATCAGGATATCCCTGAAGTACTCAAAGATCTTCAACCGCTGGCGGCATGGCTCGGACTGACACACCAATAAATCCGCATTTACTGACCGATCCACTCATTCTGCCTTAATTTTCATTGTCATTAATTTCATTTGACAAACCACAGATACTTAATTATAAAATGATTAATAACTAACCTGACTGTATAAAGTTCTCCGTCATGCCGGACTTGATCCGGCATCCAGAAAAACCAACTTCCTTA
>CAYZJH010000064.1:0-21370 GCA_964478625.1 uncultured Desulfobacteraceae bacterium | reverse complement strand
TCTAATATAGCTTATTTTAAAACCGGAATTCTCCATTTCCCGCTGAACCAAGACAATAGGGCGTGAAATTATTTATAAAAAGAAAGATTATTTATCGCTGGAAGATAACTCAGACAGAAAACTGTTCAGATACCGGGAGGATATTATTGTAAAACCAGATTTTTCTATTTGGCTGCATGGTCCTTACAGGAAAATGTCTGCCGTCAAATCCAAATCTGTTGCCACATTCAACGGAATCAGTGGAAAAGTAATTCACTTGACACCGTGGACTCTTAAGGAAAGGGTGTTTCGTGAAGAACGGGGAATTCTCAAAATTGACTGGACAATTGAAATTGACAACTCAGCAAAATACATTTGATTGATTATGTTTGATACAATATACCATATTGCATTAACTGAACTTCGTTCAGCGTGAAGCAAATTAGAGGTTTTATACAGACACTATTTATTTCCAGGACAACTCTCGACTCCAGACCATTCGAATCCAATATGATGATTCCGTTTCGGTAGGGGTATTCAATGATCCAATAATATTCAGCCAATATAAGACCACCTATCTGAAAAAAACCGGTTGCGCACGCTTACCGGAAGAACACATCTCCATATTTCTTTCTGACATTTTAAATGATATTCTGCTACAAGTCTGTGACCTATAGGCCATAATGTTTGCTTAATCTCTCGAGGATTTCGACAATCACGGGTGGAGGAGATAGTGCCAAACATCTGTCTCTGCTGCCTCTTGCATCGGCATACATACCTATTTGACAGTAACACACTGTCTTGGCATAATATAGACCAATATCATCGACCTCGATTATTGTATCATAGTAGCTGAGAGCCTTTGTATAGTCACATTCTCCCATTGCGCAATCGCCCAGACCAATAATAGCCCTCTCTTTCTCTGGATTTACTCCAATTGCCTTTTTAAAAAGCCCTCGAGCATCTTTATATCGTCTAAGTTTAATAAGGATACTTCCAGCATCACACAGGCAAGATGTATCTTTCGGGTCAAGATTAATAGCCTGGAGTAAGTAGTTAAGTGCCTGCTCATTCTTTCCCTGAATAGCAAGTGAGCATCCCATTCCTCTAAGATATTCGGGATTCTTTGGGTCTATTTCATGGCTCTGCTTAAAATACTGGAAAGCCTCGGCATATTCTTTATTTTGGTAATATTTCTTTGCTTTCTTGAAAATAGTGTCAGCATTTTCAGGTGTAAGGAATTTTATTTCCAACATCTTGCCTATTTTATCTCTTAAAAAACCCATTAGCCTCTCCTAAATTTAGTCTTAAGACAATACTAAATTCAATGCCGTTTTCTTAAGAATTAAAAAACAAATAGAACTTTTAAGATACCGTTTTATGCTAATATAAACAAATATATATTGGCACAATTTTCTTTAAAAAAGGAGAAAAAATAATGTTAAAAAATGAAAGGGTTGTCATGGAACATGAGTTGCCAAATGAGTGCCACAACTCATTGAGTTATTAGATTCACTTATCTTTTCCAAAGCTTTTTCTTCCCGAAATGAACAAAATCCAAATGACTTTATCAAAAACACGACTTTTCCATTTCACCACCTAATATTTTTTCAGCTCAACATATACAAAAATTCCTATCAAGATGAACTTGATCGATATTTTTAAGCCATTAATCATAAGGAAGTTACGTGGTAGCCAACCCACGCAAAGCAGTTTGATTCACCGTGTAGTGCCTTTAAAATTCTATCCGATCCAGGTACACCAAATCCTACTTTTTTTGAAATTATCGATTTCCATTCCACCAACACACCTAAACGTGCCTCGTCCCTGTTCCAGCATTAGGAGTCGATCCAAATAATAGATACTGCAATCATGCCTAAGAATAGAAGGAGAACAATAACCCAACGAAGAAAAGTGTTAATCTTTTCTGCCCGAAGAAATTCTACCTCGCTAAAATTATCATCTTGTATCATAAAAAATATTTCCTTGTTTTAAAATTATTTGGCACATTCTTTTTTCCATCGTAGGAATTGGTTTCGGTATTCATCAATTGTGTCAACAATTTCTTCCATAGTTTGCCCCTGATTAACTAATGTGGACTCGGTTTCAGCCAAAAAGATATTAAGTTGTTCTATAAAACCATCATCACCGATATTTTTCATTATTATAGCAATTTCACCCTGGAAAAGTTCAAAAGCATGTGAATCACGAGCCAAAAAGGCCATACCCTTTTCATTGGGAAGCAACATGACATCTGAGCCATCCTTGGCCTTAAATTCCATAACCAATTTTCCGCGCTTCAACTTGAAAAAGGATAACGTAAGTCCTGAGTGCTCAGCTTTTTCCAGGACTATAGATTTTTTCCAGTCATTTGAACCATCCAACTGAAAGAATATTTGGGTGACAATGGCCATAAGATGATCAATTTTTTTAAGCCTTTTGTTCCGGGAAGGATCGAATTCATATTCTCCATTCTTATGCGTGAATAAGCCATATGGAGCGTTTTTTCCGACCTCGCTATACCATTTTTGGAAGTGGGCTGCACTGGCAAAATTCTCATTCTTGAATAGCAAACCTTTCTCCTTATAAAAGATCAGCAGATGGTCGATCAGAGGACTTTCTTCGGGGATTCCAAATTCAATACGGTTAGAAGCTGTCGGGTCATTGAGGACTTCGTTACTGAGCCGACTCAAATTGTTGAGGCCGGGACCGTCATGCCCCATGAGAAAATGTGGACTGTCTATTGGGACTATGTTACCAGCCAACTCCAGATACGGCTCTGCCCGGCGTGCAAAGAGTCTTAAACTCTCGGGATCTTCACGCTCCATTAATTTTTCAGCAATATTAAAACGACCAATTAACTCAAGTGCTCTCAAACGTAACTCGTTAATAATAGAAGAATTGATACCATCCTTTCCCTTTCGAAGGAATTCCGTTAACGGCATAATCAAAAAGTGATCCTCATTTTTTTCACTCATGATCCGATCTAAGATTTTCCGTTGATGTTCTTCATAGTGATTGTAAAGCCTTTCCTGGAGGTTTCTAATATCTAACTCCTGACTGTTTATTTCATTGGCATAAATCAGTTTCATGTTTTGTGGCGGAGTTACCTCTTCGGATAGCCGGGTCCCTCGTTCCATAACCTCATCTATACACTGGTTAAGTCTTTCCCGGAGGTCCGTTAAATCCTGCTTTAACGTTTTGATTTTAACTGTAAAGTCAGAGTTTTCCCCGAGAAATTCCAGGATGCTATCTAATTTCGGCCGTATCCGGTATTTACGAATCTCAATGAGACACTTGAGAAAAAAGTCCTCAGCATCTCTCAGCATATCAGAGGTTTTTTGGCGAGCTACGGCCTGATGACGAAAAACCAATTTTGCCCAAATATCCACAAAAATTTTACCTTCCAGCTTTTTGGGTTCCGGTTTAGGATATTTTTTAGGCATTAACTTGATTGTCTCACCCACTTCATAGGCCAATCTGGTCAGATAGTATTCGGCATAACTTAAGTTGTTATGGAAGTTAACCATTCCAGAGACCTTGTTTTTCAAAGATTCTTTTATCTTGTTTGAAAACTCGGTTAATGTTTCCGGTCTGGAAATTTCCTTATCGATTTCCTTCTCTTCGTTGAATTTTTCCAGTTCCTTTTTCAAAATCCGGAGGATCTCCGAGGGTGATTTTTTCAGATGGTATTCTTTCTCTTTTTTGAACCAATTTTTTATTTCGTCTTCAATTGGACCGCCCTTGCCCGGAGGGCGGTAAGTGATGTTAGGTAATTGGTCTTGTAGGATTTCTTCCCAGTCTGTTTTGGCCTGCGTCTCGATGCGCTGCATTGTATCTGCAGAAATTTCACCCAACCAATCTTTGAATATTTTCATAGCCACTAAAAAGGCTGCAGCCTCACTAATACGATACTTAGGATACCAAACGGCAGCCATACCGCAAGTCGTGAATATGGGCATATCTTCCAAATGGCGTCTCGAACTTTTTTCCTGAGTGATCTCGCAATAGGGTGTGTTATAAACTTTATGGCTTGTATGGTTGATTAGGATAAACTCTTTTTTGCTCAAAAGGTCGGAAACGGTTTCAGAAAAGAGAACCATAGCTGCCATGTGATTAAGTGCTTTGATATCCGGTTTTCCATGTAATCGCAAGTTGGATTTATTTCCAGAACATGAAATAATATAAATATAGTCAAAAGGCGGATCACTGTAGTTTACTTTATCACCATCGGGCCAGGTGGCGATGTAATCAGTATCTCTGTGACTATAGTAATCCATTTCTACCAAAGAGGCCCAGCAATTGGCGGCCCTGCTTTTTTCCATATCATCACTAGGGTTGCTGAGAACGCTATGATCCAACACAGAAAAAATTCCTTTTAATTTAGCAGATCTACCACCCCTAAGACCAAAAGCTTTTCGAATTAGATAAGCCACATCGATAAACATACCTCCACAGGTGCCACCACAAAGAGTGCCAAAGATGTATACATTGGGTTGGCCACCCACGAGTTGCTCTCCTTTTTTTATTTGCTTTCCAACCCTTTTGTAAAATTCTCGCAAGGACAAGTTAGTGGCATCGATACTTTCTTGGCCGGTAATCATGGTCCGAGCATCATTGACAGCTTTAATGCAGGAATCCCAGTTCATCCACAGACATAATCTGCCCGCCATGCGTATATGGCCGGCACCGGATGTGAAATTACCCTCAGGAAAACGCAGCAAAGCTTCATTTAACCAAGGACTAAGATAATTGTGGCGTCCATCTTCATACTCCTGCCGTTTCTCACTAAGGTCGGGGATCACCGGAAAAGGCTGGGGCATGCGGATCTCATTGGTAGCCCAGCTTTGAACAGAAGGTTTGTTGTTTTTAGCTGTCTCAAAATAAAGATATTCAAAAACAGGAGGCTTTTGGCCATATTCCTCTAATACTAGCTTCTGCAATTCCTCTAGTATATAAAGCCCCTGTGTTCCTAACCCTATAAAAAGTGTTGGGTATATCATTATCTAACTCCTCTTGCTCTTGAGCAGGGATAATTTATCACGGATCTTATTGCTAACGCTCAAAGCCAACGCACCCAAAAGAATCAAAATAAGTATTGGGATCATTTGATCGTAAATATTGCTCCAGTTTTGGAAAGCAATCAAAATAATGTACCCGGTAATAATGAGAAGTGAAAAAATAAGAGCGAATAACCATCCGAACCAAACTTTTATTTCTTCATCTTGCTTAATGAATAAACGCTTCCGTGCCAAGATGAAGGCTATCAACCAAATAGTAAAAATAATAATTAGCCCAAAAATCAGATTTCTTATTGAGAATTCTGCCCAGTTATTAAGTTTGAAAAATTCCATAAAGCCTTCCATATTAGTTTTCCCACCTTATCAAATAATGTCCATTGGTCCTTCCGGTCTACCACTTTTAACATCTGATACCCTATCATAGGCCACCTCTCTGGGCCTATTTTCGTAAAACTTTACCGTTACAATAACATCATCTTTACCTTTACAAGGAATTTCTTCATCGAATGGAACTCGGAATTTTTCCCCTCCAACATTCTCACAAAGAAAAATGTTGCCTTTATTTAATTCCAAATAATAGTCAGGGAGACCCAGATTTAGATGTGTTTGGGTACTATGGATCCCAAACCACAGTTTCTGCTTCTCTTGGAGCAAGGCTTCATGAACCTCTCCCTCATCTGCGTGAATCCAAATCATTTTGGTTGAGGGTGATGCCAAAATATGGCGCAGAAGAATTAAGGTCCCCAATAAAATCATTAGGCCTATTAAAATTTTATTGAGAACACTGTTTTCTTTATTTGCAAGCTCCTTAGGTGGTTCTGGGTTAGGGGGTATCGCCTCAGATGGATTGGGGATCATAAAGGATATTTTGATCTCCTGAGGCTCAACTATAGCATGGTCTGCTTTCAATGTGATTGAATAACCGTAAGTCCCGGGATCCAAATCGGAGGAAAAAGTTAAAGCAATCTTTTCTTGCTGATCCACTTCCCAGCAAATAAGCTTTGGTGGCTGAACAATTACCTCTTGAGGAGTGGACAATGAAACTATTTCCCCAGGAGGAACTCCTTCAATTTTCTTAACAGTAATCTCACCGAATATAGTTGCGTTATCCACTTCAAGGTCAACCTCTCCGAAGTCAAACCCCGTAGGTTCAAGCACCAACCTTGGCATTGGCTGAATCAGATCTGGTTCGTGCGTCATAACTGCTGTTTCTCTAATCGCTTCCTTTTCATTTTCTGTGAGAGAACGGTAGGCCAAAAGATAAACATATGCATCCTGAACATGAAAATCCTTAAAATGCCTCGTAAGAACTTCCACAAATTTCCATGGAGGTTCTTCTTTTTTTACATCTGGCGGGGGATCGTTATCGCAATCGGTAAGGAGATAAATTAAGATCTTTTTTTTAGGAGATTTTTCCCGTATAATATCAGCAAGTTCCTTGACTCTTTGAAATGCTTTGGACATCCAGGTCCATGGGCTTACTGCCTGAAGATTGTCTATCATAGTAACAATTTCTTTTAAATCTTCAGGGTTGTGGATTTCAACGTCCAAAACTTTTAAAACATCTTTTCCAAAGGTAACAAGCACGATCCTGTCACCTTGTTTCCTTTCCAGTATCAATTGTTTTAAACGATTTTTAATATTCTGAAACAATCCATCTTTATTCATGCTGCCGGAAATATCCAAAAGATAAATAACTATGACACCTGATTCTTCATTGGCTATTTCCGATACGGCTGCCTCAGCCATGGATATGAGGAAAAAAATTGCGATGAAAATTCTAAATAATTTCATAGCATTTAATTCCCTCCTTACAGACTATTAATAGTTTGTTTCCATATGAAATAGGTTGTGAAATGATCTCCCAACGATGTGGTAAAAACGCTACCATATTGGCCTTACCATTGAAGGTATTTATGTATGAGAATCCGGTATTATTCTTTGACAGAAAGATATTATGCAGCATAAACGAATAGAATTGCGGTAATTGGTTTAATAGGATCCCGGAATTTTGTGTAAACATCTGGATAGGAATAACCTCCAATACTTCTCCTAATTGTTGTGCCTGATAGAGACGGGTATGATTATCAGAGCAGAAAAACACTGAATTATCGCCGGCAATTGGAGGGAAGTTTAGATGTGTATGGGTTACACTGCAAATTTCTTCCTCTAGTTTTTTCAAATACACCTTGGCCTCTTGAAAATTATAGCAACCAATTTGCCGAACTCCCTGCGGTGTAACGCATTCGAAATATATTTTTTCTGCAACCACCACTGGAGCCCCATAAATCATTTTTTGATCACTCAAATTGCTTACTATTTCCAGTTTATAGTCCTGACTGAGTCTGAACAATCGACCCCGATTGGATAAAATATAGAGATCATGATTGCAAACCACGGGCATTTGTAAATGTTCCTGGTCTTTAAGAGACATCGGATACCAACGGCTCTGACCCGAACCGTGGTTATAAAGAAAAATTTGGCCAGGTACCACAGTCACAAAGGTTTTTCCCCAAGCTAAAGGAGCAGCATAAAGATATGGATGCAAATCTTTAGATGTGGTTAGCACTTCCATGGGGTTATTGGATCCTCTAATGGATTTACGACGAATACTTCCTGGAGTAAGGAAATAAAGATAGGGATCGAGGTATACAGGAGTCATGGCATATTCCAAACAAGCCGCAATAACGCCGCTCTCCCAAATCAACCTTCCGCTGCTTAAATCCCAACCTACAAAACCTTGCATGGTTGAGTTAAAAGTAATTAGAAGGTCATACGCAATGATTGGAGCAGGCAAATTCCAAACAGCTTCCTTTGCTAAGGAACCGAATGGGAACAGCTTCTCCCACATCATAACGAAACTCATAGGCTGTTTTTCCCCTGGCAAAAAGGCCTGAGAGGTCCGTTTTGAATCCTTCCGAGCCATTGACCAACTACTTCGGGAAAGTTCCTGTCGCCACAATTTTAAAGCAATCCGGTCTCCATCATCTCCGCAAAGATCACAATACTTTTCAAGCAATTCTATTCCTTTCTCCAAATAACCGGATTGTTTCAAAAATACTGCAACTCGTCCAAGCCATGGAAAACAGTTTTCTGTAGTAAGGGTTTCCGCGTGCAAAGAAACACATATTTCTTCCCAAACTTTCAGGGGATCATTTTGCTTTAAAAGTGCGTCTAAACGGTCAGAGTAATCACCTTTCATAATTTCAGATTTTTCGGACATATTTATCAACAAGTTTCCATTTTTCGTTGTCTGTCAGCATTTCCGGTTGCAAGGGGTATTCTTTTTCGATTTCTGTCCATAGTTCCTTCCAGACTCTTTTTTCTTTTTTGCGAAACTTTCTCTCCCCCACTGTTTTTTTTACCACTTCCATGATTTGCCGGGATTTTTTGTAAAGTTCTAGCGTTTCATTCACTTGTAGGATTTCATAGGCTTTTTCCAGAATTTCTTTGAATTTCGGGAAGTTTCGGAAATCATGTTCCCTTTCAGCAGATTTCTGGGCAAGAGTCAACTTCGTAAAATCCGATGATAATCCAAAGATTTCAAAGAGGTGGCCGCGATTCCATAAATCTTCCAAATCATCAAAAACTCCAACCGGCAGTTTTGATTTTTGCAAGTATTTCTTTAGGCGAATGCCGTAACTAATAATGCAACTAGTGATCAGGTATAAACCCGGAATCCATCTATTGGTATTTCCCATATAAATGATAGTGAACAAAAAAGAAAACCCAATAATTGTTAAAAACAATGATACGCAATACCAAATTTTCTGAGCCCCGGAAATCTCTCGATAGAGATAATATGATAGACCGAAACATGGTGCTGAAAGGAGTATGCGAACAGTCATAGACCAAGGAGATAGGAACAAAAAAAACAAGCCAACCAGTATAATCAGACCCTGCCCCAATTTATTAAAATAAAGTGTGTATTTCTGGACAAGAGCTTTATGGCAGGCCACCTGAATGGTGAGAGCAATGGTAAGAATTGCACTACCAAACAAATAGTCAAGCTCTTCACGAGCTTCCCAAAGTAAAAGGCAACCTACAATCCCTATTATTGTTCCTAAGAGATATCCAGCTTCAATGCTAAACCTAGTGAATCCGGGTAACCGTGTTGAATTAGAATCTTCTATCAAATGATTTCCTGTTAAGTTTTAGGGTTAAATTTATAATGCATTGTCAAAATTAACTCATATAACTTGTCATCGATAAGTTCGGCATTTTTCAGTTCTTTACCTAATGCCAACATGGCGTTAACCAACATACAACCATTTTGAAAGGAAGGATTCTTTTTTGTGGCAGATAGCCAACGCAAGAATTGCTTGGATTGATCTGATTTTTCAGCATGTTCACAAAAAAATTTCAATAAAATATCAGAAAATTCAATTAAAGTAGTTATGTCGCCGATTTTAGAATCAGGTTCTTCGCGAAGCACTCTATAAGTCAAATCAAGAACATCTATAGTTCGAGTAGAAATACCATATTTTTCAGATAATTTTTTTTCCCGGAAAGCAAAGTAGCCTTTTTTTAAAACCAATTCTACTTCTTCATCTGTAAATTCAACAACGGCATCAGGATTAATTTTTTCGCAAAGACGCAACTCATCTTCTGAAAGTGTTGTTAACTTGTCCACTTCTTGATCAATCAATTCTTCCAATTTTTTTTTGTCGATACCATGAGAAGGGTTTAATTGCCTACCTAATTTATTATAAAAATCATTAAGCATCTTTGATCGTATTTTGGGGCGAGTTGTATAAATTGTTGCACGAAGATCCTTGATGGTTTTTAAAGTATAATGAAAAGTCGACTCTACTAATTCTCCTATTGTGGTCATCTCTTTGACCTCTGGAAAATCAATTATGCCGGGCAAACCAGCACCCCTAATACTTGATTTGCTCTTGCCTGTTCCTGCTTCATCCCAGTAGAGGGTGACTTCCAATTCCCCACTCTCTGGCACTTGGAAATCATGGCTTTTCATGCTGATTTGTCTCAGTGGTTGTTGCTCCTTGTCACGTTCGCTAATGATATGAAAAAGGTTCAAACCAATATCAACCGAAACTCTAGCTGACTTAACTATTCCTTTGGTCCGAGAATACGGCATGCCTTGAGGAATGACCAGGGTTTTGCCTTTTTTCCAATTAAAAAGACTTATGGGATAGGGGGTTAAGGTTTTGGTTTCTGCTAAAGCACTAAGTGCAGCACCCTTGGCTACAGATTCCATAAAAAAATTATCATCAGGATCGACTTCTTTGAGGTATTGGCAAATGGCCTCATTTTCATTAAAAACCTCTTGGAGCATATTATGAACAGTCCTCATGCGGGCAGGCCCGCCAACAAGTATTAATTGTTGGATCTCTTTTTTTACCTCTCCGCTTTTATCTGGGTCTAATTCCAAGAGCGCACTTTCTATAAGTGTTTTCAAGCCTTTTATCCGGCCGTTGGAATCTACATAACCATAAATTGAGGATTTTACGATATCGTTAAGACTTTTTTCGGTTAAATTATGTGAAACTCTCTTGGGCTTGCCGTTATCAAGACGTAAACTAATGGAAATTGGAGCATTGCCATCCAGTGCAGCCTGGATTTTTGCCTCTTCGATCCGAAACATCAACCGATTTCTCTCTTCCCGTTCAAGCTGAGGGTAAATGTCCCTGAGGGGAGGAAAAGAATTATCATGTTCCAAGAGATAATTTCTAATAAGTTCATCCATGTCCATCCCGCCCAATAAGTCATCACATTTTCTAATTGACATGTTCAAGCTAAGGGAGTCTTTGTTTCTGATCATGAATCCTACAACGATATCGGTCGTGCCTGCACCAATGTCAAGCACTGCAATTTTTCCCATTGTTCCAGTTTCGACTCCTAAGGCGATCGCAGCTGCAGTAGGTTCCTCAATGACCTTGATTTCGGGAAGATTTGCTAGTTCAGCTGCTTTTTGAATGGCTTTTCGTTGCTCATCCTCCCAGCCGGCGGGGACGCTAATGGTAACATCTTCAATACCTTCCCCCCATTGCCTTTGCTCCATTGCTTGAGCATCCAGCATGATCTTTTTTAATAAAAAAGCGGCAATTTCCGAGGGGGAATAAGTTTTTGCTCCAGCTCTTATCAGCACTTCACCAGAAGGCCCCCTGGTAATTATACCTTGAAATTCCTGAAAAAAACGCTTTCCATCTTTAATTTCTTTCAAAACGTAATCATAACTGCGGCCCATTAGACGCTTAAAATGACAGACTACGAAGGCACCCTCCCGATAACGTTCGCGTGCCCACAACCCTGCTGCCATAACCTCACCTTGAGGGTCAAAGGCAATGTAGGAAGGAAAAACAAAAGCACCATTGACCGGACCTTCTGCCGGTTCAACCATAACTGCTTCTTTTGCACCTTCCCGCCACAAAGCTGCGGCCGAATTAGAAGTTCCTAAGTCAATACCTAATCTCGCCATGTTCCCTCCATCTCCAAAATATAACGAATTTAACGCTACCCAGATCACAGTCATGATTTCACTGTAGGATTATCTCAAAAACAAAATGAAAACAGAACCATGTAAAAAACAGCTTTTGACGGTTTGAAAAATTGATACCTTATCAATCTATTGGGCAGTTATTTTCCAATGTAAAAAGTTGTCGCACAATGTAGCCTTTTAACATGACCGCCAAAAGAAACTCTTGAAATAGGGAATAGAGTTTAAAGACTTCTTTAAACTCCTTCTACCTCTAAATGGGCCGGCTCAAGAAGGGTCTCGTCTTTTGGATCTCTTACAGCACTCAGCCTTGGCCGGAAGTAATAACCTGGATAGATCACCTGAGTTACCTTGTAGGGTGGCTCACCATTTTTACTTCGAATGTGAAATTTATGATCACTTGCTTCAATTACCTCTCCTAACTTGGGGCAGATTTCCTCAACCCCCATTGGACGCAAACTGGAAACTAATTCATCATAAATCATCTGTCCCAAAGGTTCATCACGTTCTATCCAACAAGATTTCAAAACATTTACAGCACGTTTTGCCACCTCAAAACTCACGGCTCGCCAACGTCGGATTTTCTCTTCTCGATCGTCACCATAATCTAGAAGACTCTTCTCCAGAGATTGAGCCTCCTGTTGCAGGTTTTTAGCCAGGTGCCTTAGATCTCCTAATTGTCCTGGCATTGGTTCTGGTATTAGTGGAATTGAGCCCTGTTGATGAGAGTCATAACGCTTTTTTAAAAAAATGAACCCCAAAATGAACCCCACTACAAGGAACAACAGGAATAACAATAAAAATAAAGGATTGGCAAGGCTAAATGTCTTCCAGGACTTTACAGGTAAGGTTGCACTAACCTGCGGAGCATTAATCCATACATGTTGAACTGCCTTTGCAATCACCTCCTGATTTGCTTTATTGATGAAGTCAATCTCCAATTCATAAGGTCCGGTCTGGTTAAGAAAAAGGTGAGGGAACCGAATAACAAAATCAGTTATATTTTGGGTTTTTAAAGCTGCAACAATGTTATTGAAATCAAAATTCTGCGAACTTTGGGGGTGAAAATAAAGCCCACGAGAAACCCTGGCCAAACGCTTTAAATAATTCGTTCCAAGACCGGACTTCTCCCCTAAATCCACCGCTATTACAGGCAAATCTGCCGTTGCCAGTTGTTGAACACAATCATTTTCCCGAATATAGCTTCCATCATCGATACCATCGGTAAACAAGAGTATTCCTTTGGGCCCAGACTCTAAATCCTTTAGTTGATCCGCCCACGAAAAGATAGCCTCGTTCAAGAGTGTACGGTTCCCGGTTTTCTCTATCTTTGATATTGCATCCAGCAATGTAGCGCGGTTATGGGTGAACTCGGTTAATTCTTCCACGCCATCACCCAACCCAATAAGAGAAAGGCTATAGTCCGAAGGGAGTTTTTCTACCAATTGCTCCAAAATCTTTTTGCCATTCTGGTAAGAATTATCGGAAATACTTTTGCTATAATCCCACATGATCAAAAGTTTTGAAGATTCTGTACCATAAGCTTGTGGTTTAGGTGAAATGTGAATGTCTGATACCAAATGCTTATTTACATAAACATTGAGGTCTTCTTGGGTTATGGTCCCATGTTGGGACTTGAAAATATCAATGCTAACGAATACTTCGGTTTTATGGCTATGGAGATTTATTTTTTTTATTGTAATTGACGGCGGTTTTATCGTTTGACCTATAATTGGGAACAAAATAACCGATAGAAATATAACCACCAATAATATTTTTTGCTGGAAAGTACATTTCATTATTTTCTCCATAAGATATATTTATGGATTGGTGTTATCACTCTTTCAATAGTGGATAACAAGTAAACAAAACCAAAGTTGAATGAATTTGTTATGAAGCGGACCCGGTATATGGATGTGTTTTTTATTAATAATTCTAAATGCTTACCCATTTAATTTTTATAGATTCGAATTGCCCTAATGTTCTTATCTAAACTTTTTCGGAAGAATTAACACAAATTTTCAAGAGAATCAAACAAATATAGTACTGATATGCCGAAATCGGCTTGAATAGTCTTAGGCGTTTAATCAATTCTTAGGCAGCTCATGTTTTTGAGTTTTGAAAATGTCAGTTAATTTGTAACTATGAATTTACAAAACACTGGGTTCCCAAGTAATTTAAATGTAATGAGTGGTCAAAAAATTTAGGTGGGAACATTTTTTATTGGCTCACTGGATATTCATAGAGCCAGTAATAATCGTCATCAATTATGAAATATTCGCAAATAACTTGCCAACTCTCTATGCATTCGACTATGTTCAGAATTACTTTTTTCTTTCAGTTCATTATTTAGAGACTAAAAAAATGGGTTTATTAGATAGATAATTTTTATATTGACGCATATTATCCCAATTTGTATGTCGCATCGTGCATTTCTTAAATCCAATTAGTTGTACTGGATCCGGTTTCGGTATTTGAGACCACATAACGTTCAGGAGGCAACCATGTCGGCCAATCAACTGAAAAACATTTTTTCTTTAATAAATATCAATTTGTCAGCATGCAAAGAAGGAATGGCGATTATTTTATCAATTTTAACTGTGATGACCGCAGGAGTCTTGATTTCCTGTCCGGTATTCGGTTCGGTCAAAGGAACTCCTCAGGTCAAAACATTTCCTGAGAGCTTGGGTTGGAAATTCCAATACGATGATCAGGGAAGGCTTGCCAGCATCAAGGATCCATCCGGTTCAGCCAGGACTTTCAGATATGTAGATACTGGTAAGGATGGCAAGGACCGGCGTATAGAACAAAAATTCTCCGATGGCACCAGACTGATTTACGAGATCAACCAATGGGGCCTGCTGACTCACATGACAGATTCATCAGGCAGCGTTTCATACAATTACGATGATTTTGGAAGGCTGACAGGTGTTCATCGAAAAGGCAGCCTCGCCATAGCTTTTGAATACGACTCTTTGGACCGGATCACACTCCTGCAGGTAGGTGAATTTTATCGCATTGAATACAGCTATGATTTCCTGGGCCGTTTGGCTTCGATGAGCACGCCTGTAGGCATCATCAGTTACGAATACCAGACAGGGCAGAACCTGGTAATTCGATCATTTCCCAATGGTGTCAAGACCTTCTGGAAATACCAGCCAAATGGCCAATTGGAAGAGATCACCCATGGCTTCTTCAAAAATCCGGATGACAGAAGTTTTAAAGTGATTGCCCAATATGAATACTCTTACGAGGCTAGTGGCCGGATTGCCGCCATCAGAGAACGAACCGAGCAACAAGAATTTATTCGTGAATACAAATATGACTCTTTGGGGCGACTGATAAAAGCTGCTGGGCCAGGAAATCGCACATACGAATATGAATATGACTTGGTAGGCAACCGGACTCGTGCAATATCCAATGACCAACCTGCGCAGGTCAGTACCTATGATTGGGCCGGTCGGCTTAACGCGATAAACAATAAACTGGCCAGATTCGATGCCAACGCTAACCTCATCGAAGTCACACTAAACGGCAAACCTCAAAAATACCGTTATCACCCTGACGGACGGCTGGCGGAAGTGCGGGCAGGCAGCGAGGCCGTGCAATACGGTTATGATGGTTTTGGCCGCCTGATTTCCCGTAAGGCTGCGGCCGGGGAATGGCATTTCACTCCGGATCCGTTCTCCTCGTTCTGGCAGCCGCTGGTCATTGAGGAGCCTGGTAAAGCCCGGACCCTGGTGATCTGGGATGGTCCCACACCGCTCGCACTGGTGCGGGGCGGCAGTGTCCAATGGCTGCTCCACGATCACCTGGGCTCGGTGCGGCTGGAAACCGACGCCAAGGGCGGTGTGGTCCGCTACCGCGAGTATGATCCCTTCGGCGTACCGGAGGAAAAAGGCATAAAAGAAGCACTGACACCGGGATTCACCGGCCTGTTCCGTGACGAAATCCTGGATGGATATCTGACCCTGGCACGCGCCTTTGTTCCGGAAATAGGAAGCTTTCTTCAACCTGATCCACAGAAGCGGATTCCTGCCGCCGCGCTGGAGGATGTTGCTCTATATGCCTACTGCAGTGGTGATCCGGTGAACTGGATCGATCGGGATGGGGCTGAGAGAATTTCTGCTCATTTTAGGTTCGATCAATTGGCAGAACAACAAGTGATTGCCCCACGCCTGTCTGATTCAGACTGGAATGACATCATGAAACAACCGACGTATAATCGACGTATTGAGGCCTATATCGAGAAATGGAAAAAAATTCATGGAACAGGGCCAGTTGCTATCATGTTTCTTGGTATACATTGCCGTCCTCAAGATACGGAACTGCTTGCAGAGCGTAGTTTCCCAGGCCAACGGGTAATTGTCCTCTGGAGCTACGAAGGACCATTTAGAAAGCTTGATGCAATTAGAACAATTATTGATCGTGGTAATCCCGTGAGAAACATTGATGTGTCGCATATTCTGGATTTCACCAGTAGCTTAGGTTTGGAGACCCAGTATATGATATTTGAAAGTGGAGCAAGCCACACTTTCCAGAAGAATGCAAATAACATTATTCAGCGATCGAAAGATGGAAAGTACAACCCTGAGTTTATTGTGACTTCTGCAAGCTCAGGAGACAAACGCAAGCTAAAAGCGATGAGCTTTCTTGGTATAGTTGTTCACAACGTAACAGACATCAAAGGAGATGCGGTCTATAATCTTACGGACTCTCCATTTAATCGTCCCAATCCAATCCCAATCCCAGTAGTTCGTGAATCTACCCAATTATTACAGAGTTTTGTTTACAAGGTAGTCTCTGCAAGCATGATTCCTATTGGCATAGCTTTAGGTGAAGAACAGGAATACATTAAAGGATTACGGGGGCATGCAGGCGAAGAACATCATAAAGAGATTAACCGTATGCTGGTGGGTGTTGAGCGTAGGCATCGTTATCAAGATATGTTAGAAACAAAATACTTCCGACCGCTGCCAGAAGTAAATTATGATTTTTTGGGGCCGAACAAACAGCCAGGACCAGGACCCCAGAGCAAGGCTTTACACCAGAATCTTGCAGATCATGCTATGAAATCATATCTGATTGCTCAAGAGATTCTTTCCAAGCATGATATTGGTGGTGGAGACGGGCGTATGGCAGGTCCGGTTGGTTTCGCTTCACCCGGCGCTTATGCCGCGCTCGATGAATTCCGGGGGCGAACTACCTTAGCAACCTCCCCTGTCGGCGGCGTCTATCTGGGGGGCGCAGGGGGAGCGCTGGATGGTTTGGGCATGGTGAAGGGGTTGCGTCTCGATGACAACGGCCATCTCGTTCTCATCGGCGAAGACGTTGGGGAAGTCAAACTGCCGCCGCTGCGCCTGGACGATCTGGTCACGGTGTTCCGCTCGGTCTATCTGCACGGCGAAGGGCCGACGGTGACCATCGATCCGAACCCGGAAAACCCCGAGAAGTCGGCGATGATCATCGTGCATTCGGCAGCTACCAGGGACACCTACGTGGGCTGGGTGCTCTATGAGGCGGATAGGCTGATGAAGGGCTACACCCAGGGTGTGGACAACAAGACGCAGCAGGACGTGGTCAGCCGTGTGCCCGGCTATGCCGATGTTTTGGAGACTATCTACTTCGGCAGTGACGACCCCCGGAAATCCCAGCAGGAAGGCATCTGGGAACGGTTCTGGATCCTGCCGGCAGCGGCCAACCGGTTCGAGGGGCCGCTCCGCGAACTGACTCTTTTCGATGTCCCCCTCGAGGTAAAGACCCAGAGGATGAAGTGGGAACACAACAAACTGGTGGATGACCTGACGGGCAGGTCCTCCCCCGGTGCACAGGCATTTACATCCTGGTTTACCAATAACTACGACGGCATAGCGGCCGAGCACTATCTTGTGCCCCCGCCCGAGTACGGCATCAGTGAGCCGGTGCCGGTTTTTGCCGAGTTGCGCCGCTTCGCGCTGATAACCGCAGTGGCCGAAAAACTTCGCGACCAGGGGGTGCCGATGCCCTTCTGGATGCGCGACCATGAGGTTCGTAAGGTGCCCTGCGAAGGGTTTACGCCAGGGCTCGAGGTCACACGGCAGCGGCCCGAAGGAGCATCGATCCGCACAGCGCGCATCTTCGGCGGTGTGCAACTGTCGGCCGAGAGCCGGCTTGTCAGGACCTACGCCACCGCGGCCGATGTGGCCGAGGCGCCGCCGGAAGAGCCGTCCGAGATGGACCGCATTTTCAAGTTGGCCGGCACCCTGGAGCAGGCAGTGGAGGCGGCTGTGTCACCGGTCGGTTCACCGCCCTTGACCGTGCATTCTTTTACGGATGATCATCGTACGTACCAGGCGGCCGCTCTTCCCGGAGCCGCCACCCAGGCCCTGGGACCATGCCGGCTGGCGGAGGCGGATCTGGTGATGCCTTTTGCAGGGGGCCGGGACATCCGGCTGGTGCGTAGGTTCAACTCGTTTTTCGACCCGCAGGGGCCATGGGGCCGGGGATGGACCATGGACCTGCCGCGTTTGCAGGAAATACCCATTCAGGTCATCCGCAAGGAGGGTAAGACGACTTACAAGATGGGTCACGAGTTGATCACGCCGCTCAACAGCTTTTATTCCCGCTTCGTAGAATTGCGCCCCATAAAGGAACTGGGAGGCACTCAGCTAATGGCGCCGAAGGGGGACGGACCATTCCACGGATTGGCCAATGCCCGGCCTGATTTTCTCCAGGATTTGGAAACCCGGGTGCTCTATTTGAAGGACGGTCAGGAGTGGCATTTTACCCCATACGGCGACCTGGTCGCGGTCAAGGAGGGTCCTCAGGTCACGGGCTACGAACGGAGGGCCGATGGGCACGTGTCCCGCATCGTCGGCTTGCTGGGTGGCAGGCAGGCTGCCCAAATCGACCTCGAATACGACAACCAGGGAATTTTGACCAAGGCAGTAGGCAGGTCGTTCGACTCTCCCGGGCAGGAGGCCGTTGAAGTCACCTACGCTTACACACCTTCCGGCAGGTTCTCCGGCGCTACCTTCGGTGACGGTACAGTCGGCTATGAGTACAAAGACAGCATGGTGACCGCGGTCACCTGGACGGATAAGGCCGCAGACGCAAAATCCGAAAAGTTGACCGCTTTCGAGTATAACGAACGGGGCCGGCTGGTATCCGAACAGCGTGGTGAGAGCGCCGTGCGTTACACGATTGCGGAAGTTCCCGGTGGGGTAGAGGCCTCTGCAACACACGCTCCCGGCGAGGGAGACCAGGGGTTTGTCCGATACGATCTGCAAATGCGGCCGGTCGAAGCCCGGGAAGGGGATGGGATACACACTGCGTGGGAATACAGGCCGGATGGCAGCATAGAAACCACGGTTACCATTCCGGGCGATGGAGAAGTCAAGGTGACTGTCAGCGCCAACGGACGGCAGCGGACGGTAAGGGGTGACGGCAGCCCGACACTGGTGGCGCATTTGGACTCCGGGGGCAGATTGACCAGCCTCAGCAGGAATGAACAGGTCCTGTTGACCCAGGAGTGGCGTACCGATGGCCAACCGGCCAGGACAGAGACCGAGACACAGGGAGTCTCGCCCCAGTATGACGAACATGGATTGTTGTCCTCCATCCTCGTGCATCCCCCTGGAGCGGGGCAGCAACCTGCCGAGTGGCAGGAAACGAGGGTGGATTGGCGGGGTATTCCCCTGGAAGTCAAGGACCACACGGGGCTGCATCTGCAACTGGGATATGATGCTTCAGGGGCCCTTGCGGGGGTTGTTCAAAAAACTCCGGAAGGGAACATGGGCTACAGGATCGAACGCGACGGGGAGGGGCGGGTACAGACAATCGCATCTTCGTGGGGCAATCTATCATACGATTATACGGCCGGCGGCGATTTGCAGCGGATTGAAAGTACCCGCGGGGGACACTCCGCTTCCCTCGAACTGGCCGATGGGCTGGTGCGCAAGGTCACGGGCTTCGATGGGGGCGTCACGACCTTCGATTACGACCGCCGGTACGGGCTTGCCGGCGCTCCAAGGGGCGTGAACTGCGCAAACGGGTTGAAGCTGGCCTACGAATACGATCCAGAGGGAAAGTTGCGGGCCGTGGAGGTCGGAGATGAGCGACGCGTCCGGCTGGGATACGATGACCAAGGCCGGGTCACCTCCTATGCCTTGCAAGCCAGGCCATAGCCCGATTGTTTGGTAACGGTTGCGCAACCCAGTTGGACCGGGTGGTTCCCCAACCCAATAAACTTAAGGACAAACCATGGTAGATATTCAGCGCCGTACTTTCCTGAAAAAAATGGGGCTTTGCACCATTCTACTGACAGCTGGAAACATCAGAGAAGGGATCGCTTATATTACGTCTGGTTTTAATCATCCTGGTTTGACGCAACCTTCATCAGTAGTGGACCAAATATGTTTCGTGGGGGTCGGTGCATTGGGACTGCGAACATCAAGACCATTAGCAAAGGGATTATATCGCGTCCCTTATTCTCCATCCAGCAATGACAGAAATTCTTTTGTTGAAAATTCCATTGGGATTCTGGAGTTTGATCCCTGTAGACAAGGTGTTTATTCCTTTGTTGAAAACAAGGACTTGATTTTTCTCATCGGCTCTTTTGCGGACAGGGATTTTTGGATTGCAAGGGATCTCATTTTAAGCGCAAACCCGAAATTGTTAGTAAACATCATTCCTTCCAGTTTCGAGCCCACTGTCAGCAAACCAATTTTAACACCTCGCGCCAACGAATCTTTTCTGTTCGCTGACAACAAATCATTCATTCCATCCGCCATTTATGTTGTCCGGGATATTTGCAGCATTCTTTTTTTGCGAAATTTAATTTGCATCGATTTCATCGATGTTCGAAACGTCATGTCAGGAAGTTTTGCGCGTGCGTTTTGTATCGAAAGTGCTATGGATGCGAGCATAGAACAATACAAAAGCCTTGTATTCGAAAATAAACATTATTTGAACCAAGCGGATACGTTACTTACGATTATATCATATGATCATAAAGCACCCTCAACAATGGAGCATGTTCAGATGTTTGGAGACCAATTATTAAATTGCATCAAACAGGAACCAGAAGAAATATTATTCGCAATGAACATCGATCAAATTCTCAGTACCGATTTAAGAGCAACCCTGCTGGCGGCGATAAAGCGTGGATAAGTGTCATGGTGTTGAACCAGGTGGATATTAACTGCAAAATAGAATCAACAAAGAAAACAAGGAGATAACTTTATGTTCAATTTTCTGAGAAAAAAAATCTGGATGAATGACATCAAGGCTGTTACCACCCTTTCTCCAGCTTTGGAAGAAAAAATTCTTGGATATGAACCTTATCGAATATCTCAATTAGCAAAAATTGCAAAAATGCATACTTGTAATGAAAGGAATGAGCGGGCTTTTTTTAGAACCAATTTGAAAATACTTGTTAAAAACCCGGTCTTGATTGATAGGTCTATAAATGCAGGGAAACATATTCAAGACTTCCTGGATAATTTATTTCAAGATCATGCAAATTCAATCGTTGTTAAAATAAAGAATAATTTATCTGATAAAATGCCGGATGAATGCTCAATCCAGGAATCCATAATTCAAAAGAAAGTCGTTGAACTTCTTCTTTCAGGCAAGCATGAAGACAAAATATATTTCCAATTGAACCTGGATATTCAGAAAAATCCGTCTAAGTTTATTCAAGGATATCATGATTGGTTAAGCAATTTTTCAAAAAATATATTTGATCATGTTCATGAAAAATTACAGGAAAAATTGCCTAATGGATGCAGCATTAATCTCACAGCATTTTATATTGATTGGGAAGAAGTTTTTGATATATTAAAACATAAAAAAAATGTGAACATTTTTGATATTAACACAGATTTTCACGTGAATAATATACCGTAGTCGCTCGATCTTAATTTCCCAG
>CAYZJH010000063.1:16017-21519 GCA_964478625.1 uncultured Desulfobacteraceae bacterium | reverse complement strand
GCTTACAAAGTTGATGTTCATATTGTCGTTTTCGAATCTATTACCGAATAATTTTATTAACATATATCATGAATAATGTGGTAGAACGTCAAAAAAAGAAATTAAAAAACGGCTTAATTTAAATCAGGCTTTGTCGCAGGTTAGAGGGGATAAATCAGATATTATAAGTTATTGCGATGGTTGGTACGCCTGGCAGGATTCGAACCTGCGACCTACGGATTAGAAGTCCGTTGCTCTATCCAGCTGAGCTACAGGCGCACACCCTTAAAAACAGCAAAGACAGATATCATAAACCCCATTGAATGTCAAAATAAATAAATTTTGGATGAGATCATCCACCGGGATATCAGAAGTGCTAACAGCAAGGGTTTCCGGAGTGCAGACAATTAAAGGGAGTCAGATTAGTGGATTCTGATATCGCAAAAAGAAAGACTCATCCCATGCATTGAATCGATGACAATTATGCCGAAGGTAAAAAAAATAATTATGAAAGGTAAAGCTAAAAAGTTAGATAAATATTTTAATTACGAACCCTCCTCTGATAACGGTGAAAAAACAAAAGGAGAATCGCAGAAAGCGGTTGTCAAATACGATCCTCTTCAGCGCTATCTTACGGAGATTAGCCAATATCGGCTTCTGACCCGTGATGAAGAAAGGGAATTGGCAAAAAGGGTACAGGAAGGTGGGGATGAAGAAGCCGCATATGTGTTGGTGACTGCCAATTTAAGGCTGGTGGTCAAAATCGCTCTTGAATTTCAAAGGGTATGGATGCAGAATCTTCTGGATTTGATCCAGGAAGGCAATATCGGCTTGATGCAGGCCGTGACCAAGTTTGATCCCTATAAAAATGTCAAGTTTTCATACTATGCCTCTTTTTGGATTAAAGCCTATATTTTAAAGTTTATCATGGACAACTGGCGGCTTGTCAAAATAGGCACCACTCAGGGACAACGAAAACTTTTTTTTAAACTGAAAAAAGAAAAACAGAAACTGATCGACCAGGGATTTGATCCAAAACCCAAATTGCTGTCCCAGCGATTGGGTGTTTCGGAAAAAGAAATTGTGGACATGGATCAGCGTCTTGATGGATGGGATGTCTCCCTTGATGCTCCTTTAAAAGAGGATTCGGATACGGAAAGAATTGAGTTTTTAAACACCGAAACCGAATCTACCGAAGATCGGGTTGCAAAAAAAGAAATAGAGAACCTTCTCCACAACAAGATCGCAGAATTCAGAAAAAAGCTGAACAAGCGGGAACTCGAAATATTTGAGCAGCGCATTTTTTCAGATACCCCGGTAACATTGCAGGAAATCGGCGACCGGTACAAAATTTCCAGGGAGCGTGTAAGACAGGTTGAAAAAGCCATTATTAAGAAAATGAGGGAATTTTTCAAAAAGGAAATACCGGATTTTGAATCCTACGCCGAAGCATCCGAAAGCGACCAGATTTGAATGATTGAATGCTAACCCGGAAAGATAAATTGATCAATGATGCATCAGATATCCCAGCCCATTAGATGGGCAATGATTTTAATCTGTCTTTTTTTCTTTTTATTGGCAGGTTGTGCCAACCGGAATACCTCCATGCCGATTTTACTGAAAGGTACCGATGAACCTGAGCAGGCTCCTAACCGTTATTATTACTTTACCGAGGCTCAGTTGGCTTTGGCCCGTCAAGATCTTGACAAGGCCCAGGAATATATGGAGAAAGCATTAGAAAGCGATCCGGAATCGGTCTATTTGATGAGAGAACTTCTGTCTATTCATCTTAGAAAAAGAGACAATGAAAAAGCTCTGCAGATGGCCGGAAAAATTCTTGAAAAACAGCCGGGCGATATCCAGATACTGACTGTTTACGGACGTGTCAGCCATGCAATGGAACGTGTCCCGCAAGCGGTCGATGCCTATGAAAAAATTATCACCCGGGATCCGTCACAGCAAAATATCTATCTTCTGCTGGCAAGTCTGTATTTAAAAGAGAATGATCCTGAAAGCGCCATTGAGATTCTGAACAAAATGCTTTCCAGTTTTCCGGATTCTTACGCCGGCCATTACTATCTTGGAAAAGCCTATATGGATATTCAGGAATATGACAGCGCCGAAAAGGAATTTAAAAAAACCCTGGAACTTGACCCAAACTTGGAAGAACCCAGGTTTGAACTGATTGAACTCTATAAAAACCAGGGCAAGAACGAAAAAATCATAGAGCTATACCAGGAAATCATGTCCCGTGACCCTGACAATGTCCGGGCCGCCATGGAATTGGGATATTACTATCATACCCAGGGAAAAACCATGGAATCCCGGGAAATTTTCGGCAACCTCGGTAAAAGAAGCGAAACAGATGTGGATGTTCTCCGAGTGTTGGTGTCTTTCTATCTCGACCAGAATCAGTACGAGGAAGCCGCAATAATTATTGACGGCATGCTCTCAGGATCACCCGAAAGCTCGGACCTTCATTATTTGGCGGGGGTCACCAATGATGAACTCGGCAATCAGGATAAAGCCATGGACCATTTAAAAAAGGTGGCACCTGAATCACGGTTTTATAAAAATGCGGTGGTCCATGTGGCGTTCATCTATCAGAAAAACGATGAAATCGATACGGCGGTTGATTTCCTGAAATCCGCCATAAAACAAACACCCGAAGAACCGGAAATTTATCACTTTCTGGGAGTCCTGTATGAAGAAGCGGAAAAGTATCCGGAAGCTGAAGCCGTGTTAAAGCAAGGCCTTCAAATTGACCCGGAAAATCCCAAGCTTCACTTTCGCCTCGGAGTCGTTTATGACAAGCTGGACAGAAAAGATGAATGCATTGAACAGATGAAACTCGTTATCGAACTGGAACCGGAAAATGCCAATGCCTTAAATTATCTGGGATATACTTGGGCCGACATGAATATCAATCTGGAGGAAGCTGAAACGCTGATCAGAAGGGCTCTTGAGTTAAAACCCGATGACGGATACATTACCGACAGCCTTGGATGGGTTTTTTACAGGCAGGGACGCTATGAAGAGGCGGTTGAAACCCTGGAAAAGGCTGTTGAGTTGGTTTCCGATGATCCCATTATTCTGGAACATATGGGAGACGCTTATCTGAAAACAGGTCAAAAATACAAGGCCTTGGAATTTTATGAGAAATCCCTGGAAGTTAAGGAAGAAAAAGATAAGGCGGATTTAGAAAAAAAAATTCAGGAACTCAAGAATGAAATTCTGAAGGAGGAAAAGCAGCAATCATGAGATGGGTGCGGATCATCATACTGGTATGGATAGTCATTGGGCTGGCAGGGTGCAGCCGTATGATTGCCAATATGCATAAAGCGCCCCATGATATCCAAACCCGGGAATATGCCCGTCAATTGTATCAACATGCCCTTCAAAAGAATCCGGCCCCTGAGACATTCAAGGGAATTGGCAACATAAAAATCATAAGAGACGGCTATGTGGAAAGCGGACGAATTGCCTGGATGGCATCCGGTCGCGACAAGATTCGATTTGAACTGCTGACACCCTATGGGCAACCCTGGGCCGGTTTTTCCAGCGATGGACAATATCTGTACATTCTGGTTTATGCGGATCAAAGCTTTTATCAAAAATCCCTTTCCAAATCCGATCTGAAACAGATTATTTCCGTTTCTGTCCAGCCCGAAGAAATTATTTCGCTCCTTTCAGGAAGACCCCCTGAAATTGACTATTCCTTTATATCTCTGATCGAACCCAAAACAGCCTCAGGAACGGTTTTAGTACTTCAGAAAAAATGGTGGAGGGGACATCAGAAACTCTATTTTGATGAAAGCGATGATTATATCCGAACGGTGGAGGTTTATGACGGATCAGGCGAGTTGAAATACAAAGCGGATTTATTGCTCAAGACTGAAAAGGATCATTTCGTTCCTCATCGGCTCGATATTACCGATGGCCGGGGCACAATCGTGCAACTGGTGGTGAACCGGTACTGGCCGGATGCGGAAATCTCGCCCTCATCTTTTGTTCTTGCACCACCCGGAGGATAAAGCAGGTGGCGGACCCGGCGAAAATGCGCTTTGCCCTGGACAGTTCCCTGGGCAAGCTCGCCAAATGGTTGAGAATTTTGGGTTTTGATTCGGTTTATGTCCCCGGCAACCCAAAAGAGACACTCCTGTTTTATAGTTCCGAAAATCGAATCCTGTTGACACGAATCCGGAAAATTCAAGTCGAAAATCCGGGGCATCAACTTCTCTTGATCCGCGATAACAATCCCCGGGAACAATTGCGTCAGGTCATTTCAGACCTGAAAATCGTTTATTCGGATATCGATCCGTTTTCCCGATGTATCCGATGCAATTTGCCCATTCAAAAGATCGACAAAGATCAGGTAAAATCAGTTATTCCGGATTATGTTTATGAAACCCAGGTTCATTTCAGAAAATGCACCGGATGCCATAGGATATACTGGCCGGGAACCCATGTGGATACGACTTTGAAAACCATAAGTGAAATATTTGGGGTCGATGAAATTTCCTGAGCAGGTGCATCTGAGGTTGGCCTGTGGCGGTTTTTCATCATTGCAGCGAAGGCCGGAACCCAGGCCGGCTCTCCAACATCAAGTCATTCGGGAGTGCAATAAATGAAGTCCCTTGGGGTCTGTCATTCTGAGGGAGCAGCATGGGAGGTTGTCATTCTGAGGGAGCGAAGCGACCGAAGAATCTTATAAGTGAAGGTTTTAGTGTTCTGTGTTCAAGAGATGGTGTACCGTCATTCCGGCGAAAGCCGGGCACGAAGTGACGCCTTCAGGCGCTATCCATGGGGTACAGCTATAAAAATGGATTCCTGGTTTCGCCCATTGGCGTCAGGTTAAGGCATTGACAAGGTATTAAAAATTGTCATTCTGAGGAGGCCAACATGGTAAACGGTTATATGGCACACACTCAATGGCCGACGAAGAATCTTTCCTTCATTCCGGCACGGTCTTTCTTTTTTCAACTCCAGGTCGGATTTGATCACCGGTACAACCTCGGAAAGAATGATTCTTCGGTCGCCGTGGTTTCAATTAACTGAATGAAAATTATTTTCATTTCAGGCATCAATCCTTTCCGAGTTGCTCCCTCAGAATGACATGCAATGGATTACTCCCGAACCATAATTCCGATACAAAAAAGGACCTTAGTTTGACGCCAATGGGCTTTCGCCGGAATGACGATGGAAGCTGGTCTGATACAGAACCTCTCAGTGTGGGTAAGTGATAAAATGCTGAAGAAACCTCGGCGACCGAAAAATCTCCGGTTTTGACCATTGCGGGTGAATCAACAGGAGGATATGTTGGCCAATCTCAGAGTTATCCGTTTGAAACTTAATTTTTTGTTTGAATTTTAAAAATTTTGTGCAAGTATTCATGAATGTTTCATTAACCCGACAGATTAACGTTCTTTGAAACGGGAAGGACAATACAAGTCCCTCTTTGAAATGCGAAGGGCAAAACAAGTCCCCCTTTGAAATGCGAAGGACAATACAAGTCCCCCTTTG
>CAYZJH010000063.1:0-15917 GCA_964478625.1 uncultured Desulfobacteraceae bacterium | reverse complement strand
AGTTAAATTATCAAGGCTTCTAAATAATACGGTGGCAGGTTTCGGATGCCAGTGTTCAGAGCACTGATTCACCGAATCCCTTCACAAATGGTAAACCCTGAACCCTTAAAAACTTGATCAAATGCCTATGCCGACAAATCCATCCAGAATACTGATCATCGACGACGATCTGAGCATGCGGGAGCTTTTGGAATACATGCTTACCCGCGAGGGCTATGCTGTCAGCAGCGCAAAAAACGGCAGGGAAGCCATCAGAATGCTGGAAAGCGAAAAATACGATCTGCTGCTTTGTGATATCCGTCTGGGAGATATTACCGGCCTGGATGTGCTCAGGGCGTCAAAGTCAGCGAGCCCCGATACGGTGGTGATCATGATTTCAGCGTATTCTTCCGCTGAAACCGCTGTGGAAGCCATGAATTATGGTGCTTACGATTATGTTCCCAAGCCGTTCAACACTGATGAGCTTCAGGAAACCATTGCCAAGGCTTTGGAATTAAAGACCCTTGAGCAGGAAAAAAAGACTCTCGAAAACGAGCTGAAAAAGACCCTTCATTTCGGCAAACTCGTGGGCAATAGTCCCAAAATGATGCACATTTACAGCATGATCGGGCAGTTGGCAAAAACCCGGACCAACGTCTTGATCACCGGCGAAAGCGGAACCGGAAAAGAACTGATCGCACGCGCCATTCACGAGCAAAGTGATCGGTGTGACAAACCGTTTGTGGCGATCAATTGCGGCGGAATTCCGGAAACCCTCCTGGAGAGCGAACTTTTCGGTCACAAAAAAGGAGCCTTTACCGGGGCCACCCACGATAAAAAGGGGCTCTTTGAACTAGGGGAAAAAGGCACGGTGTTTCTGGATGAAATCGGAGAAATCAGCATTCCGGTCCAGGTGAAGCTTTTAAGAGCTGTCCAGGAAAAAACCATCAAACCCCTGGGGGGAAACGAAAATGTTCGGGTGGATATCCGGATTGTTTCCGCAACCAACAGGCGTTTGGAAGAAGAGGTCATTGCCGGAAGGTTCAGGGAGGACCTGTTTTACCGGCTCAATGTGATCGAGATCAAGGTGCCTCCGCTCAGAGAACGAAAAAGCGACCTCAAAATTCTGGCTCAGCATTTTCTGGAAAAGTATTCAAAAGATGCCGGAAAAAAAGTCACCAAGATTTCATCCTATGCCATCGACCTGCTCAACAAATACGATTTTCCCGGAAATATCCGTGAGTTGGAAAACCTGATCGAACGAAGCGTGGCCTTGACCAACACCAATATCATTTTGCCGGACAGCCTGCTCATTTCGGTTCATAAAAGACGATGGATCGAAGGATTTAAAGACAGGCGATTCGACCTGGACGAAGTGGCCAAAGGCGTATCACTGGATTCCATCCTGGAAGAAATCGAGCGGGCTTATGTAAAGAAAAGCCTTGATTGCGCGGGAGGAAACAAGCAGAAAGCCGCCGAACTTCTCGATATCACCCTTCGAAGCCTTCGCTACCGCATCGACAAACTGGGTATCGAAGAATAGGGCATGCCTTTTTATCCTTTGTTGTCATTCTGAGGAGGCCAACAATACTGTTTGTTAGTTAGCACGAAATTTTCGGCCGACGAAGAATCTCTTCTTTGTACCGGCTTGGACCCGGAGACTTTTCGGTCGCCTTGGTTTGAATCAGCATATTGGAAAATATTTTCTTCTAAAGCCTCAAGCCACTGCGAGTTGCTCCCTCAGAATGACAAATTCCTCCGCTGCCGTTATTCTGAAGAGGCCGTTTCTGTAATTCGTTCTGAGTGAATTCCAATGCAATATCGGGGTGAAGTAAGCTATCAAGCAACCTTGGCTTCCAGTCGTGCTACCCTTGCCAGGATGTCATTGATGAATTTCTTTGTCGGAAAACGCTTTTTTCAGATCAGCCCTTATTTCAGAAAGATTAACGAGCAAATGATCAATTCTCTTGTTTTGGTTGTCCATTCGGGCGTTCAGATCGCCGTTTAATTTCTCCATGCGGGCGCTCAGGTTGCAATTAAATTCCTCCATTCGAGCGTTTAGCTTACCATTCATTTCGTCAATACGGGTAATGAGATCGATATGAATCTTATCCATACGTTTGCTGGTTTCATCAATGCGTTTATTGGTATTATCGAGGCGTTTGTTGGTCTCATCAATACGTTTATTGGTACCGTCAATTGCACGTCGAATGTCCCGGAGTTCGTTTTCCATATTGGCTTGACGTCCGTTTAAGGATTCGATGGCCAGTCTGAACCCGGCTAACTCTCCGGATACTGAGGCTCTGAAGTCTCGAAACTCTTCTTTTATCTCGCCCAGGATCATATCCCGTAATTTTTCGGCCACCTTTTCCCATTCCATCATCTTTCCTTCTGATTTGGGTTTTCCTGAAAACAGTCCCGAAAAGCATTCAAGTATCTTTATATAATTGACGCATCCTGTTAGCAAGGTAAATGGAAAGGTGAATCGGGTAATCAGCAAACCTCTGCGATAAATTCATAAGGTTGCGAGTGAATCTTGAATAATGCCGTGTAAACCGGATATACATTTTTAAGACATATGACAAAAATTGTTTTGATATTGACAAATTTTGTCAGTATACCTCAAAATACGTCTTGAAACGAAATCCATGAAAATTTTAAAGTACTTCATCCATTTGACAATGCCGATGATTTCCAAGATAAAAAAATAAAATAAAAAATTATCTAAAAAGGCACGGTCTTTGCTTTGCTAATATCGCAAGTAAGAAAAAACAGATAAATAGGTTCTTTAAAAATTAAATTAAAGAAAAAAACAAGGAGGAAAAAACAAACAAAGATTTCGGCGATCATTATTGCAAGTAAAAGGCGCAAAAAAAGGTTTTAGCTTAAAATTTAACACCCAAAACTCAAAACATTATGAAGGAGAATTCAACTATGTTAAAAAAACTCAGAAACACCAATGAAAAAGGTTTCACCCTCATCGAACTCATGATCGTCATCGCCATTATCGGTATTTTGGCGGCCATCGCAATTCCCAACTTTATCAATTACCGAAACCAGGGGTACTGTTCAGCTGCAGAAAGGGATGCTGCTTCCGTTGCTGCCGCACTTGGTAGTTACTACAGTGATCCAAATAATCAAGAGGTGCCTGATCTTGAGGATCTTGTTGGATTGAGCTTATCTAATGGTAATGAACTTGACTTAGATGGTGAGCTTAATGATGGAATTACAATCACTATTACCGACGGCACTGGATTGTGTCCAAAAGGATCTTCATATTCAACTACGCTGGGTTCTACAACTGGCGCTTGGGCAGAATAGTTTCAGCCGTTATTAAAACCAAGAGTTTTGACCTTATTAAAATAGTGTACAGCCATTATACGAAGTAAACCGCTCTCGGGAAACCAAGGGCGGTTTCCTTTTTTTAGTGCGCCAGGCATGGCGCGCAGCTCCTGACTGGCGGTATTCGGAGATACCCGAATGACCTGGAGGTGAAAGTCCTCTACCGGCCCGGCAAGAGGTGCGGTTAGCAATTTCCTCTCCTGATTGGCTTTCGAATTAACAAAAGAGGGCTTGAAATCAGAATAACTTTCGAATATAAAATCGACCCACAAAGGATTTTGTTCAGATATCCTTATGGTTGATTGAGCCAATGCACGAAAAATTTCCATGAAATTCTTGAAACTGAAATCGATTTTCAAAAAACCAACCACCCTGCTTCCGTTCAAATATTATTATCTCCCCATGCTCTTCATTGCAGTGGCAGGCATTGCGGATGCCGTCTATCTGTCTGTTTCCCATTACCGGGTCTATACCGATATGGGCTACAGAAGTTTCTGCGCCATATCCAAATCAATCAACTGTGATACGGTATCCCAGAGCGTATATTCTATTTTGTTTGGCGTGCCGGTGCCTGTCTGGGGAGTGTTCGGGTATGCCTTCTTTCTTTTTCTGCTGATTCTGGCAGGATTGCAAAAGGATCCAAAACACCGGATATGGCCGGTGCTGTTCTGGTTGGCATGCCTTTTTTCCATTTACAGTATTGTTCTTGCCGGGATTTCAAGTTTTCTGATTCGAAGCTATTGTCTGATGTGTATGGTCAGTTACCTGATCAATTTCATGCTGATGTATTACGCATGGTTTATCAACAAGCGATTCGGAGCTGATGGATTGATCCGGGGGGTTGCTTGTGATCTGAATTACCTTTTCAGCCTCAAAAAGATTACGGTTCCGGTGGTGAGCTTTTTTCTGGTTTCGGGGTGCGCCATGGTGTTATGGTTTCCCGAATACTGGAACTTTAAACCGGCGGAGTTGTCACAACATATGCCGCGGGGAATCACAGAGGAGGGGCATCCCTGGATCGGTGCCGAGAATCCGGAACTGGTCATTGAAGAATATTCCGATTATTTGTGTTTTTATTGCAAAAAGATGCACTATTACCTGAGAACCCTGATTGAGACAAACCCGGAAAAAATCCGCCTGGTTCATTATCATTTTCCCATGGACCATCAATTCAATCCCATTGTACCGGAACCTTTTCATATGGGTTCGGGATTGATGGCCATGCTGGCGATTCATGCATCGGATCAGGACAAATTCTGGGAGGCCAACGACATGTTTTTATCCATCAATCTTGAAGCAGGGAAATTGGATATTGCGGAAATCGCATCATCCTTGGATCTGGATCAAAAAGCCATGATTCACGCCTTAAATGATCCGGCAATTCTGACCCGCCTGCGGGAAGATATCATCAAGGGATTAAAACTGGGCATCACCGGAACCCCCGGATTTGTTATCGACGGCATTTTATATCAGGGCCATATTCCTTCCGATATTTTAAATCCATATATCAGGTAGGGATTTTTTGGCAAAAGTAATGCCCTGAGTGCGGGGGTTTCCGGCTTTTAATAACTTTACTTGCATTTTTTCATATTTGACAGGGAGGCGGTTTTCTTAACCCTAAAGCCGCCAGTAGCTGATTCCACGCGCTGCAGCTTCGGATGGGTCAAAGATTCCCTTGACATCCAGAATCACGGGTACTCCATTTTGGCAAATTTCCGTAATTCCTGAAAGTCCGAGTTCCACATAATGCCGATGGCTTACCGTCACAATCACGGCATCCATTTTTGAAAGAGATTCCAGATTGACCAACCCGATGTTATAATATTTTTCAGCCTCTTCGGAATCGGCAAGGGGATCGTGAACCCATACGTCTATGCCGTATTCTTTCAGCTCGGCGATAATGTCCACCACCCGTGTGTTTCTTAAATCCGGGACATTTTCCTTGAACGTGATCCCCAGAATGGCCACCCGCGCCCCCAGAACCTTCTTTCCCGCACTGATCAGCATTTTTACCGCACGTTCGGCAATGTATTTTCCCATTCCGTCATTGATTCTCCGGCCCGCAAGGATCATCTCGGGATGATACCCCAGATATTCCGAACGATAGGTCAGATAATAGGGATCGACCCCGATGCAATGTCCTCCCACAAGTCCGGGCCGAAACGGTAAAAAGTTCCATTTGGTACCGGCCGCTTCCAGGACTTCGATGGTATCAATCTCCATTTTATCGAAAATCATGGCTAGTTCGTTCATCAGTGCAATGTTCAGATCCCGCTGGGTATTTTCAATCACTTTGGCGGCCTCCGCCACTTTGATGCTTCCGGCTTTGTGAATTCCGGCATGGACAATTTTTCCGTAAACCTGATATAACAGCTCAAGGGTTTCAGGATCGGATCCGGACACGATTTTGGTGATCGTGTCTATGGAATGCACCTTGTCTCCGGGATTGATTCGTTCAGGAGAATAACCGACGGTAAAATCCTTTCCCATCAAAAGGCCGGATTCTTTTTCCATGATGGGAACGCACACTTCTTCGGTGGCACCCGGATAAACCGTGGATTCAAAAACCACGCATGATCCGGCTGTCATGTATTTTCCCACCGTGGTCGAAGCGCCCTCCAAGGGCCTTAAATCGGGTATGCGGGATTGGTGAATGGGAGTGGGAACAGCCACGATAATCAGGCGGCATTGGGAGAGGTTTTCCGGATCATCGGTAAATCGCACGGAAGCCTCTTTCAGCTCGTCCGGGGAAACCTCCAGGGTTCGGTCATGTCCGGCATTCAGTTCACTGATTCGCTGACTTTTCAGATCGTACCCCACGACATTAAAATGCCTGGAAAGATGAACCGCCAGAGGCAACCCCACATATCCCAGTCCCACAACCCCGATGGATTCCTGTTTTTTGATCAGTGATTCAAAAGTTACCATTTTTTGTATATTATCTCCGTTGTTTGTTTTTAAAAGGTTTTGTGTCACAAGTTCAGGTGGTTGGTTATATATAGGATGCCAGCACCTTGTCCAATGTTTTAAAATGATCCCAAAAAAAATGATCGGCCCCGTCAATGATTTCAAAATCGGCCGCAGGATTCCATAACGGAAGCAACTTTTCAATTTGATCGGGCGGTGCGATTTCATCCCGGCTTCCGGTGACCACTAACCGAAGGTTTTCAATGGGTTGAACAGGGTGAAAGTTCATGAAAGCCACCGGGGGTGAGATCATCACCATCTTTTCAAATGCGATGCCGTCACATTGGACCGATGCATTCACCCAGGCCCCGAAAGAATATCCCGCCAGAGTTAGATTTTGTATCTTATGGTTTTTCAGGTAGTGAGCCGCAGCACAAACATCTTTGGCTTCGCCGGTTCCATCCGAATAGCTCCCCTGGCTTGCGCCCACGCCCCGGAAGTTAAACCTTAACGTGGAATATCTTTGGCTCCTGAAAGTTGCGACAATCAATTCCACCACCGTGTTTGACATATCACCGCCGTAAAGCGGATGCGGATGGGTTACAATGACGCCCCGTTCCAGAGACCGGTCATCCAGAAAGCCTTCCAGATGGTATTTCCCGGAATAAAATCCGACTCTTTTTTCCACCATACTGCTCCGTTTCAATCAATCGCATTGATTTAAAATTTCAACCAGTTGTTTTCCAAACACTTTTTTCTGCCAGTTTTTCAACTCTTCGATCCGATCAAGTTCACCAAGATTTTTTGGCTTTTTGACCGCAAGGGTGGTCATGATATTTTTTGGGGTGATGATGCACGGGTCAATATTGAGTTTTTTAGCATAGGAATCTCTCCAGGTCTTTAACACCTTGACTCTTTTGGGGACATTCGGATCGAGTATGGGCGGTTTTTTGTGCGGATAGGCAGGAAGCCTGTCATAGGGGATTGACAATGATTCCCGAATTGCTGAAACCAGCGCCGCTCCGAACATGTTGACCTGTTTTGGGCTTAAGGCTTTTGTCTGTTTCAACTCTTGCATGGTTGCGGGCGAAGCTACAGCCAGTTTCATTGCCGAGATATTCGAAAAAACCTTAAAAAGTGGCCGGTCTTTTTCCTCGGCAATTCTGGCCCGAAACTGCAAAATTGTTTCAAGTACCCCCAGACGCCTTTGGCTGAGCTGTCCGGCCCCTTTAAACCTCAGAAAGAAAGGTTCACCATTTCCCTGCATGGCTCTGACCCGGCTTAAGAGCTTACATTCCTCGCACACCCAATCCAGACGCCCTTTGTCCCGAAGTTCCTTTCTCAGGATTTCGCTCAATGGAAGCAAATAAAACGTATCTCTTGCAGCATATTCCACCATTTTTTCGGGAAGCGGCCTTTCGGACCAGTCTTTTTTCTGAAATTTTTTGTTCAACCGAACATTGAACCGTTTATGTACAACCGCTTCAAGTCCTGTGGCTTTATCGCCCAAAAAGCGGCTTGCCAACTGGGTGTCAAACATGTTTTCAATAACGATCTCAAAATCACGGTACAAAGAGCGAACATCATAGTCCGCACCGTGAAAAATTTTTTGGATTTCGGGGTTGCCGAATAAGGGTTTCAGCGGAGAAAGATCTTGTATTTTTAACGGATCGATCACGAAATTGTCATTTTTGGTGGCCATTTGAACCAGGCAAACCTTTTCCTTATAGTGGAACATAGAGTCAGCTTCCAGGTCCACGGCCACAGCATCCTGTTTTTCGAGCAATTCGATAATCCCGGCAAGCTCTTCGGCTGTTTCAATCAGTTGATAATTCAGTACTCGCATTTTTCCCTTACATCAGTATTCGATCCGCTTGTTTTTCAGAATAGACTATTCGCTTTTTAAATACCAAAAAATCGGTCGGCTAACAATGCTAAAGTCCTTATCTGCTTTTCAATTTTTCCTTTACATCTCGCTGAAGTTACGATATCTTTCCGATTCGGCTTGAAGATGTTGTTTTTTTAGAACAACTTAATAATTTTGTCAGTTAGAGTTTGATTGATGGTCACCATAACACTACCGGATAAAACCCAAAAGAGTTTTGAGAACACCCCCACCGGTTTTGATGTCGCCAAAAGTATATCCGAAGGATTCGCGCGCACCTGTGTTGCCATGGAAATCGATGGTAACCCTGTGGATTTGAGCAGCAAAATTCAACATGATGCGGATATCCGTTTTATTACGACAAAAGACTCTGAAGCTTTGCACATTTTGCGCCACACTGCAGCTCATGTGATGGCCCAGGCGGTTTTACGGTTGTATAAAGATGCCAAATTGACGATCGGGCCGGCGATTGAAAACGGTTTTTATTATGATATCGACATGGAAAGCATATCCGAAGAGGATTTTTCCAAAATCGAAGAAGAAATGAAAAAAATCGTCAAGGCCAGGTATCCCATTAAGCGCCGAGTCATTTCAAAGCCCGAGGCTCAGGTTTTATACAAAAATGAACCTTACAAACTCGAGATGATTTCCGAACTCAACGGTCAGGAAATTTCCTTTTATGACCAGGGGGAATTTACGGACTTATGCCGGGGGCCCCATCTTCCGGATACCGGTTTTGTCAAAGCCTTCAAGTTGACAAAAGTTTCCGGGGCATATTGGAGGGCGGATCAGAATCGACAGCAGTTGCAGCGGCTTTATGGTACGGCCTTTTTTTCCAAAAAAGAACTCGATGATTACCTGAACTTTTTAGAAGAAGCCCGCAAACGGGACCATCGAAAACTGGGGGCAGCCCTGGATCTGTTCAGTTTTCACGACGAAGCCCCCGGCATGCCCTTTTTTCATGCCAAGGGAATGGAGTTGTGGAATGAGCTTTTGACGTACTGGCGTCAAGAGCATCGGGCCGCCGGATATGTAGAGACCAAAACGCCTATCATGCTCAACAGAAGCCTTTGGGAACGCAGCGGTCATTGGGAAAATTACCGGGAAAACATGTACACCACGGTGGTTGATGACACCGAATATGCCATTAAACCGATGAATTGCCCCGGGGGTATGCTTCTGTATGGTATGCGCCCCCATTCCTACAAGGAGCTTCCCATTCGGGCCGCGGAAATCGGAATGGTTCATCGTCATGAGTTAAGCGGAGTGCTCTCAGGATTATTCCGCGTTCGGGTTTTTCATCAGGATGATGCTCATATCTTTATGAGGCCTGATCAAATCCGGCAGGAAATTCTTGGAGTGCTTCAGTTGGTGGAACGCATTTACAGCACTTTTGGGCTTTCATTTCATCTTGAACTTTCCACGCGTCCCCAAAAGTCCATCGGAACCGATGAGCAGTGGGAGATGGCGACCAATGGTCTCAGGGCCGCCCTGGATGAGTATGGAAAGGATTACAAGATCAATGAAGGAGATGGAGCTTTTTACGGGCCTAAAATAGATGTTCATATCCGGGATGCCATCGGAAGAACCTGGCAGTGTGGAACCATTCAATTGGACATGTCGCTTCCTGAGCGTTTCAATTTGCATTATATCGGTCAGGACAACGAAAGACACAAACCTATTATGATCCATCGTGTCATATTTGGTTCCATTGAGAGATTTCTGGGGATTCTAGTTGAACATTTTGCCGGAAAGTTTCCGCTATGGCTGGCACCGGTGCATGCCATACTGCTTCCCATCAACGATGAATTGACGGAGTATGCATTAAAACTCAAAAATATCATGCAACAGCAGGGATTGCGCATCGAACTTGATGACCGAAGTGAAAGCTTGAAGAAAAAGATACGCGATGCCCAGCTGAACCAGATTCCCCTGATGCTGACCATTGGGGAAAAGGAGAGAGAAAATGGGAATTTGGCCGTCAGGACCCTTGATGGCACAGTTAAATTCGGCGTTTCTCTTGAAGATTTCTTTAACCGGGTGCAAAACCATATTCGGCTGAGAAAACCGCATCCGGATATTTTTTCGGATTAAACAATGGGTACGGTTCCTGAAAAGAATGCGGGTATTACTACCCATAAAATCAAATGGTGTGATCTTCGTTGTGAACACGCCGAATTTGCCAAAGTTGATGCGCTTGACGGAAGCTGTCGAACATTTCAATCTATCTGGTGCGGAAAACTGGAAAAGCATGTGACCAAAAATTCACCTTGTGAGGCCATATTTGGCAGCCGACGGCCCACCACAGGGTTTTGACGTAAGTTTATCTTATGTTTTTTTAACCCATCCAAGGAGTGTAGAAATCATCATGGCGGAAAAAAACATCATTACTATTAACGGAAACGAGTTTACCTTTGAACCTGGAGAGACCATCCTCGAAGTGGCCCAGCGAAACTCTGTGGACATTCCCACCTTGTGTCATCTGAAAGGCGCTACCCCGACGGGTGCCTGTCGTGTTTGTGTTGTTGAAGTGGAAGGTGCCCGGAGCCTGATGGCCTCATGCGCTACTCCTGCTTCCAATAAAATGGTTGTGAGGACCGAAAGCAAACCTGTTGTTGAGGCTCGACGTTTGATTGTCCAGCTGCTTTTGTCTTCCGGGAACCACAATTGCGCAATACGCGGCTCTGATGACCGGGATTGGACCAGGTTTCAGCTCAATGTTCAACATGATGACGGCAGCGGAGAACTTTGTCCGGTTTGGGGTGATTGCCGGCTTCAGGATCTGGCTTATCGCTACCAGGTATCGGGAGATGTTTTTCCAGCTACCGGAACCAAGTATCCCATGGAAACGGTGAACCCGTTTATTGTTCGGGATTTTTCCCGTTGTATCCAATGTGGGCGATGCGTGCAGGCCTGCAATGAAATTCAGGTCAACAATGCCATCAGTTTCGGATATCGTGGTGCCGAAGCAAAGATTGTCGCTTCCGGTGATCGCCCCCTGAAAGATTCGGACTGCGTATTTTGCGGAGAATGTGTTCAAGCTTGCCCGGTGGGTGCTCTGGTGGAAAAGGATGTTCGATACAGGGTTCGGCCCTGGGAGACCCAAAAAGTTCGCACCACTTGCAGTTACTGCGGAGTCGGATGTCAGCTGGAACTTCATGTCAAAAACAATCAGGTGGTCAAAGTCAACGGAGCGGATGCGGCTCCGAACTATGGGAGTCTGTGTGTTAAAGGACGATTCGGATTCAACTTTATCAATTCTCCCGAACGCCTGACCAAGCCGCTCATAAAAGAAAACGGCAAATTCAAGGAGGCTTCGTGGGACGAGGCCTTGGATCTGGTCGCTAAAAAGCTTTCTGAAATCAAGGGAAAACACGGGGGAGACAGTATTGGTGTGCTGACCTCCGCACGGGTGACCAATGAAGATAACTACATTGCCAACAAGTTTACCCGGGCGGTGCTTAAAACAAACAATATCGATCATTGCGCCCGTCTCTGACATAGCTCCACTGTGGCCGGTCTGGCCGCCGCATTCGGAAGTGGTGCTATGACAAATACTATCGGTTGTATTGAAAAAGCCGATGTGATTCTTGTCACGGGATCAAACACGACGGAAAATCATCCGGTACTGTCAAGTTTTGTCAAACGAGCCGTTCAGTTCAAAGGCACTCAACTGATCGTTGTCGATCCCAGACGCATTAAGCTTGCGGAACATGCCCATAAGTTTTTACGGCAAAATCTGGGAACGGATGTCGCCTGGATTAACGGAATGATTTATGTGATTATTAATGAAGGCCTTTACGACAAACAATTTGTTGAAGAGCGTACGGAAAACTTTGCGGCACTCAAAAAAGTCGTTGAAAAATACAAGCCGGATTATGTGGAGCAAATTACCGGGATACCGGCTAGAGATCTGACTGAAGCCGCACGCATGTTTGCCAAGGCGAAAAGAGGGAGCATCCTTTACTGCATGGGAATAACCCAGCACATCACAGGGACCGACAATGTCAAATCCCTTGCCAACCTGGCCATGATCTGTGGTCATCTGGGAATTGAGGGAGGAGGTGTCAATCCGCTTCGAGGTCAAAACAACGTCCAGGGAGCCTGTGATATGGGCGGCCTTCCCAATGTCTTTCCGGCCTACCAGGCTGTAACGGATGAAGCGGCCCGCAAAAAACTGGAAACCGCCTGGGGAGTTGAAAATCTGTCGGCAAAACCGGGACTTGTTGTCACCGATATGATCCCCAAAGCCCATTCCGGGGAACTCAAAGCCATGTATATTATCGGAGAAAATCCGCTGGTATCGGATGCCGATTTGAATCATGTGGAAGCGAGCTTGAAGCATCTTGATTTTCTGGTGGTTCAGGATATTTTTCTCACTGAAACGGCTCAGCTGGCCGATGTGGTTTTACCATCTTCCTGTTTTGCAGAAAAAGACGGGACGTTTTCAAATACTGAAAGGCGTGTTCAGCGTGTTCGCAAAGCCGTGGATTCGCCGGGAGAAACCAAAGACGACTGGTGGATCACCTGTGAGATCGGCACGCGTATGGGGTATGAAATGAAGTACCAGAATAGCGAGGAAATTTTCGAAGAAATCAGAACCGTCACGCCTTCCTACGCGGGTATTACTTATGAACGGATCAGTGAAGAAGGGATTCATTGGCCATGCCCGAATATCGAACATCCGGGAACCCCGATTCTTCATATCGGAAAATTTACCCGAGGGAAAGGCATGCTCCACGCTATCGAGTATATTCCTCCGGCTGAACAGGCCGACAGGGAATATCCGCTGTATCTGACCACAGGACGGAACCTGTATCAATATCATACCGGGACCATGACCATGAAGACCGAGGGCCTGAATGATCGTGCGCCGGGAACTTATGTGGAAATTTCACCTCAGGATGCGGCAAAGCTGGATCTGATAGACGGGCAGAGAGTCAAGGTAGCCTCCAGAAGAGGTGAAATCGAAGCGGATGTCAAGATATCGGATAAAGCCGTAACCGGCACGGTCTTTTTGCCGTTCCATTTTGCCGATGCTGCTGCAAACCGTCTGACCAATGCCGCACTGGACCCTGTTTCCAAAATTCCGGAATTCAAAGTCTGTGCCGTAAAAATCTCCAAATCATAGTCTATCCAAAACCGGGGAAGAATCCTGCTGATAGAAGGATTTTTCCCCGGTTTGTTCTTCTCTTCTGCACCTTATTTTGACCTAATGCTCAATTCTGATCGGCTAAACGTTTTTACTTTTTCGATTGAACGGTTGAAAAAATATTAAGGAACAATAACTGAAAATATTTTAACGCAGTCATTAAAGATTGGTTCTGAAAATTCTCCCGTTGAATTTTTTTCAATTGTTGCCTCTGTTGATCCTAAAGAGTCTTTCAATCGGCTAAATATAGCAGTAGAACTTCCATTGCATGATAAACTGTAACCATCACAGGTACCGTTAAATGCTCCTGAACCTTTTAAATTAATCTGGTTACCGTTAACTGTCCCGTTAAGATATACAATGTTTTTGGTTTCAGTACATCCAAATTCAGGTTCAAGTATTACAAATTTTCCGGAAAGTTTAATTGTATTTCCACTTATAGTGCCTTTTCTGGCAACGTAACCATATCCATTGACATATATTGAATAACTTACATTACAACCCATTTGTTGAATGGATACTGTTCCGATTCCATTAAAATTCTCGGTCTCACAGTATCCATCCATGCAACAGGTCACGGTTGACTTTTCTGAAGCATTCCATGTTCCGGCGATATTTGCGCAGGCTGAACTTATGTTCACGGTGCAACCGTTGTTTCCGATCCTCCAGGCACTGTCGGAAAAACCATTAGCAATGGCTTTGACACGATAATAATAAGTTGTGCCATTGCTGCGACCGGTAATAGAAACGCTCCTGCCGGTTCCCCTATAGGCAAGGCGAAGTCCGGTCGTAAAGATCGTGTTGGTGGCTTCTTCCAAAACATATGTCGCAGCATTGGTAACAGAAGGCCCCCAGGAAACAGTATAATTACCCGTTGTGCTTGACGAAGGAACAGCTATCCAGCTTGGTATGCCACAGGGAGGAGTTTGTGGGCCGAGGTTATTGGAGTTTTTTATAAAGGCGGGATAAAAAATTTCCCATGGAAATTCATCAATTGAATTTTCTTCAGCATATGTTATTTTGATAACCCCTATGTTGAGAATAAGGAAAATCCCATTCAAAAGCAAAAAGTGTTTTATTATCCTCAAAATAGTCAAGGTGTTAATCATTGCGAAACCTCCTCCAAAGAGATTTAACGATTTAAGCAAAGAAAGATGGAATGTTGAATAATTGTTTAATTTTTAAATTTCCCTTTTTACTTGGTGTCGGTTGAACTAAAAAACCTGCAGACGGCAGCGACCATATTCAGGTTAAGAAATTGAGCTTTATGCAAGATATGACACCCCGACAAAACGCGTTTTATAATATCATTTCCAATCTAGTAGTTTTTTAATCTTATCCTGTCGATTGTAAACCCATCTTCGTTTAATAAGATGAAAACATTTTTTCCCATAGATACTGCAGTCAGGGCAACAGCGAGCATTTCTTTTTTGTTCTCAGGGTTAAGACGAAACTGTTTGTTTTTAAAAACCGGGGTAGCGGCAACATGGGTTAATGCAACAATTGAACTGTTTAAATCTTGCCCTACCTGTGTAATGGAAGTTAAAACCCATGTGTTTACTTGTGCACTTTGTGGTGGCACCAATACGAGCCCCAACGTCAATAAAATTGCTAAAAAAGTTAATTTTCTTTTCATATTAAACCTCCTTGGTTTTTTAGATTTCAGATAAATTATAAAAATATTTGTGAAAAGACGAGCTGAATCCTGAAATAAAATCTATTTTTAATTTCGCTTTTAACTTTATTCCTCCTGCTTTTTAAGCAAAAAAAACTGTTCTTTACTAAGAGGTTGCAAGTCGGTATCATCCGGTTGTATTTTAACAGGATGCTTGTGCAATTGTTTCATTTCTTTTGTAGACAAGGGACCTTGTGATTTTTCCATTTCCGAGGTTATTTGGAGACTCTGCTCCTGCAGTTGATCTATCTGCTCCAACGTCAAGGATTTTGCGTCATCTTCAGTTTCAACTTCTATAACAATGCTTTGCTCCTGCAATTGCTCAGTTTGTTCAGGAGTTAAGGGAATGTCAGTTCCTACCGACGAATTCTTGGTGTGTTGAGCTAGTAAATGCATTTGATTCATAGACAGCGGTTCGTTTTCGCCTTGGTAAAACCTATTCATCCTAGCTTGACTTCCGATGACTTCTTTTGTTTCGGCAGATAAAATCCAAACCTGGACAACTTTATTGTTTATATCTAAGAACCATGCATGATTTTGAACCTTGGCTCTTCTCATGATCTCTTTTATAGACTGTTCAAGAGTAGCTTGCTCTAAGTTGATAGTGAATCTTTCCTTGGAAAGCTTGGTTTTATCACCGATAATCACAATTTTTATGCCGAATAATTGGCTCAAATATTCAATGCTGTCATTAAACGTTATACGGTCTGGATTAATAGTGTGTACCTGTTGACTATGAATTGTAGCAGAAATTGGGACAGAAAAAGTAAACGTGAGGATGGATATAATTAAAACATATATCTTTGACATGGCTATCCGCTTTAGATCATTCAGCAATCGAATCACCAATAAAAAATGCTTTTTTATTTTTCCATTTTTTTGGGGCATCTGAATTAATCTTTGATAAAAGGAAAATGATAGTTTTAGACATAATGATTGACAGTTGAAATCCGAGTCTTTGGTTGATGTGGTGCGAT
>CAYZJH010000062.1:0-21975 GCA_964478625.1 uncultured Desulfobacteraceae bacterium | reverse complement strand
CGTACCTGACATGCTCCTACCGTCGCCGGGCTGGCGGCAGCGTTTGGTTCGGGAGCCATGACAAATTCATTTAACGAGTTTGCCCGCGCCAAGATGTTTATGGTGATTGGTTCCAATATGATAGAGGCTCACCCTGTGGCGGCGACCTACGTAAAAAACGCCGTACAGAGTGGGGCAAAAATGATTTTGGTCGACCCCAGGCGTCATCGCCTGGCGGATTTTGCCGATATTCATGTTCCTATTCGCGTGGGATCCGACATCGCATTTTTGAATGGCTTGATGCATGTATTGATCCAGGAGAATCTCTATGACAAAACTTTTGTTCAAACCTGTACGGTGGGGTTTGATGACCTGAAAAGAAAAGTAAAGGAATATCCGCCCGAAAGAGCCGCGGAAATCTGTGGCATCGATGCGGACCTGATCAGGAAGGTGGCGCGACAGGCGGCATCGGTCAAGCCCATGATGCTGTGTTATACCCTGGGTATTACGGAACATACCTGCGGCACGAATAATGTGCTTTCCGTGGCAAACCTTCAAATGCTTTTAGGCAACATGGGCGTGGAATGCGGTGGCGTCAATCCCCTCAGAGGACAAAATAACGTCCAGGGCGCCTGCGATATGGGGGCACTTCCCAATGTGTTTCCCGGTTACCAGCCGGTGACCCGTCCTGATGCCAGGAAAAAATTTGAAGAATTCTGGGGTGTTGAAAAGCTTCCGGATAAAAACGGTCTCATGATTCCCCAGATGATGGAGGGTCTGACCAACGGTAAAATCCGGGTGTTTTATATTTTCGGAGAAAATCTGGCCAATACGGAACCGGATATTCGCAAGGTGGAACATGAGCTTTCCTCGGCCGAATTTCTGATCTGCCAGGATATTTTTCCCAATGAAACCACGAAATTCGCCCATGTGATTTTTCCGGCAGCAGCCTGGAGCGAAAACAACGGTACGTTTACCAACAGTGAACGAAGAGTTAGCCGTGTTCGTAAGGCCAGTGAACCTCCGGGAATTGCCAAACCCAACTGGTGGATTTTCAAACAGATTGCCAAACGACTGGGACATGAGTGGGCGTCCGACAGTGCTCAGGAACTTTGGGACAACGAAATTGCGGTCATGGCACCTAACCTTTGTGGCGTCAAATACAAAAGAATTGAAGGTGATGGTCTTCAGTGGCCGTGTCCCAGCGAAGATCATCCCGGCACCTGTTTTCTTCACAATGAAGGCCACTTTACTTGCGGACTAGGTGTTTTTACCCCGGTGGAATGGACTCCGCCTGCTGAAGTTCCATGTGAAGACTATCCGTTTGTTCTGAGCACCGGACGGCGTTTGTATCATTACCATACCCGCACCCAGACAGGTCGCTGTGAAGGTCTGAACGATCTGCTGGGGGAAGAAACAGCTGATATTTCAATTGAGGATGCCCAAAATATGAAAATCAGCCATGGAGAAATGATCAAGGTAAAGTCAAGGAGGGGTGAGGTTCTTGTCAAAGCCAATGTCACGCCGGAAGTGCCTAAAGGAATGGTCTGGATGGCTTTTCATTTCCGGGAAAACAATGCCAACTGGCTGACCAATCCGGTGTTTGATTCGGTTACCATGACCGCAGAATACAAGGCCTGTTCCGTAAGGATTGAGAAACAGACATTGTAATATTTAAATAAAGTTAGGAAACAACCTCTTGCCTGTCATTCTGAGGGAGCGAAGCGCACAAGAACAAAGGCTTTAAAGAAAATATCCTACTGCATGCCGGTAATGCCACGGCGACCGAAGAATCTTCGGTTTAATCCTGTACGGATATTCAAATTTGACCTTTAAAACGGCGAATGAAAAAACCGGATTCAGAAGAAAAAAAAGATTCTTCGTCGGCCAATGATGGTCTTCCAAACAACAGAGTTTGGTGTCGGCCTCCTCAGAATGACGGTCTTTAATAACCAGTCAGCAACTTAACTTGACGCCCATGAGGAAGGCCGGAATCCAGGTGGATTCAAAAAGTTGGTGTTTCCGGATGCCGGATCAAGTCCGGCATGACGGAATGGAATGTCAAGTCAGATTCAAGAGTTAAAAAATGAAGGGCAACCGGAAGGGGGTTGCCCTTTTTGCCTGACCAATGATTCTTTTCATCATCTGGCAATTTTCAATAAAAAATCATTAAACGAATTCAAGTCCTTTTCCACAAGCTGATAACAAGCTCGAACGTCATTGGCCAACTCTTCCAGATGGGATGCTTTGAAATGGAATGTATAAACGTTACGAACAAATTTCATATTTCGATTCCTTCCGATTCAATTTTTTCTTTGAGGCTTTCGGAAGCATCCTCCATAAGAATCAGATCGATTTCAAATTCGGGGTCCAATGACAATAATTGCCCCTGTGCGCGATAATAATGTTTCTCATCAAGTCCTAATACCGCCAGATCAATGTCGGACTTCAGGTGAAACAATTCTTCATTAAAAAGAGAGCCAAAAACAAACACTTTTCGGGCACCAAAATTTTTATTGAGAAAAGTTGCGGCCAACCGTGCCACACTCCAGGCTTTTTGAAACCGCAATTTCAAGTTCCTTCGCTCTTCTTCCTCACGGTGTTTTGCAGTTTCCCTGTAAACTTTCCATTTTTCTTTCGAAATGGTCATATAGAATTTGAACGTTTTGATTTTATAATTTTTCAAGAATGATGCATAACCTGGTTAGCGAACTTTCAACCAAACAGTTATCATTTTAGTACAAATTTTCATAACATGAAAGGCCAATTTGGGGGTGTTGCCGGCGACTTTGCACAGTCGAACCTCTCATTCCTTTGAAACCTTGACAAAATGTTCCTGAAGGGCGACAGCGCCTCCCACCGGATCCCAGATATCGAGCCCGTTTTTCATGAATTTATTGTCGGCAAGCCCTTTCATAAAGGCCCGGCTTTCAACCGGAAGGCGATGGCCGAAGCCGTGCACAACAAAAACGGCTTCCGGATGGATCATCTCCGTGACTTTGACCTTGATGGTTTCCGAATACCCGTTTTGGGACACGGTTACGGTGTTTCCGTTGCTGATTCCAAGTTTTTCGGCTTCCTTGGCGTTGATCCACAGCACATTTTCGGGCATCTGTTCATTAAGCATGGGATTGTTGACCGTATGCCCCTGGGTGTGAAGGGCGCATCGTCCGAACGTGAGGCGGTAATGACCCTCCGGAGGTTTTTCAGGTGATTGATAGGGTTCCAGGGATTCGATTCCAAATTTTTCAAACTTTTCCGATATGATTTCAATTTTTCCGCTGGAGGTTTTAAACTTGAGTTCTTCGAATGTTTTGTATTTCGGGGCAGTTGCCAGCATGACCATTCCGGTTTTTGAAAAATCCTCTATCTGAACCCCGGTGCCCTCCAGTTGATACCGCCAGATGTCTTCAACGGAATTAAAAACCAATTGCTCCAGCCCCATTCTTTTGGCAAGGCCGGAAATGATTTCCCAATCCGCCTTTGTGTCAAATCTCGGCTCCACTGCACGCCTGCGAACAAAAAAGTGAGGTTTAAGGCCATTTTTACATGCCATGATACTTTCTCTTTCCAAATAAGGAGAAAGCGGCAGCACCACATCGGAATACCAGGCAGTGTCCGACCAGGAAAAGGTCACGGATACCATCAGTTCCAGTTTGGAAAATATTTTTTTCAGCCTGTCGGGCTCCGGAAATCCCATGAGCGGATCGTGCCGATAGGCAATATAGGCTTTGACCGGATAAGGATCTTCCGTTTCCATAGCATTGTAAAGCAGGTGTGCGAGGCCCGGGCCTTCCTCAAAATGAGGATATTTCCATCCGACTCCATCGGCTCGTTTTTGCTGAGGCTTCGGATAAAGATCCATAAACTTTTTCAAGCCCGTTTTTCCGAAATCAGCCGGTTTGTTGGTGAGCGGAAGTCCCCCCTTGGCTCCGAAAGCCCCCAGAAGAGCGTTGATAATATAAATGGAACGGCAGGTGTAAAAGGATTGTTTGTATCGTGCGGTCATCCATCCGGGATGCCAGATAACCGAAGGTTTTGCATTGGACAGTTCCCGAACGAAATTGCGAAGGGCAACTGCGGAAACGCCGGTTTCTGTTTCAGCCCATTCAGGTGTATAAGGGGCGACAAATTGCTTGAGCCGGTCCAGGCCGTTGATAAACCGATAGGCATAATCCTGATCATAGAGATTTTTGTTGATAAGTTCATGAATCACGGCCAGATTGAATGCGTAGTCCGTTCCCGGCCGGATCAACATAAAATTATGGGCCTTGGAGGCCGATATATTGGCCCGGATATCAATGACCGTCAGCTTACAGCCGTTTTCCAGAGCATCCATGAGGTTGTTGACCTCCTGGACATTGATCGATTCGAAAATGTTTCTGAGTTGAAGGACAACATGCCGGGCATTTTTCAGATCATACACCACATCTTTTCTTCCCAGGCCCGTGAGCGAAAGATTGGCATGGTGAACATTTCGTGCGCATGAAGCATCATGGTTACAATAGTTGGGTGTGCCAAGGCCCCGGAGAAAGGCGCGATGGATATCTCTGAAGGGGCCGCCGCGATCGGTCAGTGCGATGCTTTCCGGACCGTACTTGTCCTTGATCTGGCTTATCCTGCCTGCCACATAATCAAAGGCTTCATCCCAACTGACGGTCCGCCACTGCCCTTCACCGCGTTCACCCACTCTAATCAACGGAGCTTGTGGACGTTCCTTATCTCTGATCAATGCGGGCCCGGCGCTGCCTCGCGGACAAACCGCCCCTTTCATGGCCGCCACATGGGGATTTCCCTGAATAAATTGAACCTCGCCTTTTTCAACTTCCACCATGATCGGGCACCGGACCGTGCACATGCCGCATACGCTGTAAATTTTGTTGGTCGCCATGAGATTTCTCCTAACGTTAGATCACCATAATATTATTGATGGGTTGAGATAACATGCATAATCTGTTATGTCAATATCGACATAACAAAAGAGGCGTTATTGAAGTGTGCAAATTAAAGAGAGGCGATTATTTTGCCGGTTTCGGATGATTCATAACTGGAAAAAGAACCCAATTCCAGCCGAAAGGCTATGGACTTGATCTTATTCAGGATTTTCAATCAAGGTTCATTCACAAAAAAAATTTTAAAGGAGAACGGTAATGAAAGAGAGACTATTTTTACGATGTGTTGTTTTGACGATGGGAATGGCAATTTTATTCCCAGGAATTGCCTTATCAACACAGGCAACTGAACAGCGCGTGGTGACTGTTTTTGCCGCGGCCTCCACGACCGATGCCGTTACTGAAATCTGCGAATTGTTCATGGAAAAAAAACTGGGAATGGCGACTTTTTCTTTTGGGTCATCCTCAACGCTGGCCAAACAAATCGAAAACCTGGCTCCTGCCGATATTTTTATTTCTGCAAATATTGAATGGATGGACTATCTGGACAAAAAACAACTGATTGATTTATCAAGCCGGATTGATCTCCTGGGCAATAAAATCGTTCTAATTGCACCGTCTGACAGCACTATTCAACAGATTGACATGGATGAACATGTAGACCTGGCCGGTCTGTTTGGAGATGGCCGACTGGCCATGGGTGATCCGAATCATGTACCGGCCGGGATTTACGCAAAGCAAGCCCTTGAAAAACTCAATATCTGGAAAAGTGTTGAAAATGCCATCGCGCCGTCAAAAGATGTCAGAGAGGCGCTGGTTCTTGTAGAGCGGGGTGAAGCCCCATTGGGGGTGGTTTATTCAACTGATGCATCATTAACAAACAAGGTCAAAATCGTGGGAGAATTTCCAATTGCCAGCCATCCTCCCATTGTTTACCCGGTGGCGATTGTTTCGGGGCGGAAAACACCGGAAGTTGAGAGCCTTTTTCAGTTTTTAAAAGGTCCGGAGGCCAAAGCGATTTTTGAAAAGCATGGTTTTCTGGTTCGATGATGGAAATTTTTCATCTGACCCCTTTGGAAAAAGATGCTCTGGGATTGAGTATTCGGGTATCATTTTTTGCTGTTGCGGGAAGCCTTCCGCTGGGAATATTTTTAGCATGGGTTCTTGCTCGTAAGCGATTTCCGGGCAAAAATCTTCTGGATGGTTTAATCCACCTTCCGCTTGTGCTTCCACCCGTTGTCATGGGCTACCTGTTGCTTGTTAATTTGGGGAGAAAGGGCATTGTCGGGGCGTTTCTTTATGAAAAACTGGGAATATCCCTGGCCTTCAACTGGAAAGGAGCCGCGGTGGCTGCAGCCGTGATGGCTTTTCCCCTTCTGGTGCGCGCTGTGAGGCTTTCGATAGAAAGTGTGGACCGTGGTCTCGAAGATGCGGCCCGCACCCTCGGTGCCGGGCCATTAAGGATATTTTTTACCATTACCTTGCCGCTGATCGTACCGGGTATCATTACCGGTGCTATATTGGCTTTTGCCAGGAGTATCGGGGAATTCGGCGCCACCATTGTGTTTGTATCCAATATCAAAGGGCAAACCCAGACTTTGCCCCTGGCTTTATATACATTAACCCAGTCACCCGGGGGTGATGCCGCCGCCTTTAGATTGTGTCTGATTGCGGTGGCTCTGGCCATGACAGCTCTCTTGGCCTCTGAGTTGTTGGCCAAAAAATTTGCTGCGCACATTCGAGGTTAAACCATGCTGGATGTCACTATCAGGAAAAAGCAGGGAGAGTTTACCCTGGATATCCGTTTTTCAACTTCTGAAAATGGCGTCACGGCCCTGTTCGGCAATTCCGGGGCGGGAAAGACCTCGGTGATCAATATGATCGCCGGACTTGTGCGGCCCGATCAAGGCCTTATTGCCGCCAACGGTCGGGTGTTATTCGATTCGGAAAAAAGAATCGACATTTCTCCTGAAAAACGCCGGATCGGTTACATATTTCAGGACGGACGACTTTTTCCCCACCTATCTGTACGATCCAACCTGGTATATGGCATGAAACTTATACCGCGTTCAAAGCGGTTTGTTCAATTTGAGCAGGTCGTTGATCTACTCGGTATCGAAAGTATTCTTGATCGAAGGCCGGCTAAACTTTCAGGCGGCGAAAAACAGCGTGTGGCTATTGGAAGAGCCTTGCTGGCCAGTCCGTCAATTCTGCTCATGGATGAACCCCTGGCATCTCTCGACAGTTCCCGAAAGGCAGAGGTGATCCCGTTTATCGCCAAAATTAGCCGTGAATTCAAATTGCCGATCCTGTACGTGAGCCATTCCCCGAATGAAGTGACCAGTCTGGCTGACAATCTTGTGCTCATGGACTCCGGAAAGGTTGTTGCTTCCGGTGACATAAAGGAACTGATAAAACGTCCTGACTTGCGTTGTCTTATGGGGCAATTTGAATGTTAACACTCCGGTTACCCTTAGCTGAAGGACTTTTCTTCGGTAACAGCCGCCCAAGGCAGGTGGGGTAACCCCACCTGCCTTGAGCGTAACACTGTCTTGATCCGCGGATTCTTGTGTTATTCTTTGACAGGTAAGACATGAATGGCCTTGATCACCAACTCCACTTGATCACCCGGTTTCAGATCAAGTTCCTGAAGAGACTCCGTGGTTAAAACCGAGGCCATGGCGCAGGGGGTTGTCACGTCAAATTTGATCAGGGACATGATATCGCCGCTTTTGATGGAGGTTACTTGAGCCTTGATCTTGTTTCTTGCACCATATTTCATTGTTTGGTCTCCTTTATCTGACAATGGATAAAAAATGAGGACTCTTGCCTCAGTGTGCGGGCCATGCATTTATCTTCCGGTTTTGAACAGAGATGCGTAAACCGACACCAAGGCAACGATGATAAAGCCGTGAACCAGTCGGGTCCAGAACCCGGAGAGTCCGGCACTGATAATACCGGCTTCAATAATGCCGATAATGATAGCACCGATCAGTGTGCCGAAAATTGTGCCTTCTCCTCCAAAAACTGAGGTCCCTCCGATAAAAATGGAAGCAAACACCAGCAGGAGATATCCTTCCCCCTGGGTCGGCCACCAGTTCGCCATTTCCAGGCAAACCAATTCCGATACAAACGCGCTGATAACACCCATAAAGATAAAAAGGATTATCCGCACACTGTCCGTATCGATTCCCATCAGCTTTGCCGTATGGATGTTATCTCCGATAAAAAGCACATTGTTTCCGAACACATGGCGGTTCAACAGCAGGGCCGAAAGGCCGGCAATCCCCAGGCACCACAGGGACTGGGCGGGAATAAAGCCGGCAATTCGGCCTGCAAAAAGGTGGTGGAAAAAAGTGTCTCGGACCGGAACGATATTTCTGGCCAGACCGGAGGCGAGCAACGCTGAAAGCCCTCGCCAGAAAAACTGGGTTCCGATGGTATGCGATCCTATACCGATTTCCACCAGCCGATTATTTGAGTGCCGGAAAATATCCTGAAAAGCCTTTCCCAAACCGCACTGACATTTTAAAGCGGGTGTTGTTTCAGGTTTGGTCATCACCGTGACCCGGGAGAACCATTGATGAATCCTTGACCGGGCCGGCACTCAAAGGGCGCTCTTATATCATGGACAATAAGAATAGAACAAATCGATAATACTGATCCTGTCTTGCCGGTATATTATGAAAATCGATGGATTTTGAAGAACTCCATAGATTTCAATAAAAGATCACCCGGCGAGTATTTCTGCGAGCAAATCGACCGTTGGTTTCAGGCTGAAGCGTTTGATGAACCGATATTTATTTAACTTGCCGCTCAATCGGACATGCAGGAAACGGGGCAGTTATCCACACAGGCACGACATCCGGTGCAGCTTTCCATGGAAATGCTGCGGGCTTTTTTCTTGACTCTTACCGTGAAATTTCCCGGATACCCTTCCACGGACTCCACATTTGCATAGGTAACCAATTCGATGTTGGGATGCCTTCCGGTTTCTACTAGATAAGGGGACAGTATGCACATGGAGCAGTCTGTTGTGGGAAAAGTCTTGTCCAGTTGCGCCATCACTCCCCCAATGGCCGGAGTATTTTCGACAATGTATACGTAATATCCTGAATCAGCAAGATCCAGCGCGGCTTTAATACCGGCAACCCCACCACCGACAACCATTACGGATCCGACTACTTTTTTCTGCATATGATTTTGCCTCCACATTCGCACCGGTTGCCCGGTGAATTACTGATGGTAATTTCTTTAAACCCACAAAGGATAATCAGAAGAAAGGGCTTGAATTTTCAATTTGTTCCTCGACCTGCCAGCCCGGGCGGTGTTTTAACGATCAGGTCAGGTAAAGCCGAAAGATGAAGGGATAATCGATACCCAATGAAGATGTTTATTCATAAGGGATAAACCCTTACAGAGGATGGTAAAAAATGTCAAATTAATTATATTAATAAATTAAATGATAAATATAGAAAATTCAAATCTTATGACTTATACTTCCATCAGAGGGTTTCAGTGCTAAAAACCAAATCCTGGTAACCGCTTAAACGGAGCTTTTTTAAAAAATTTTTCCAGCTCATGGTTGGTGGATCCCCCAATTTTTGTTGACATGGTAAAAACAATAAAGGTAAAAGCTTTTCAGGTTGATGAACTTTTAAGCGGTGTTTCCTGCTCCGAATTCTATTTGAGCCGGGGCTAAATCCGTTCATGCAAAGGTTGGGGGCATCGCCGCAACATTAATTTTTCCAACAAGATTATCATGAAGCGATTTTTTGGCTTTACATGACGTGTACACGATATCCTGCCCGGGTCCGGTGGGGTGCGTTGTGTATTGCCGAAAAATGGACTTCCCTCTTAAAGCCTTTCAAGTAAAGCTTTTTCAAGGAATTTCTACAATCTGTTCGGTTTATTTCCGCTCCCGGGTATGCTGAATCTTCATGTCGTGTTGTTTGTACTATGGTTTAATCAGCTCGATTTACGGAGGAAACATGACCGATCAGTTGCTCATCGAAATCAATCATACCCCCTTTCCCTTTAAAGAGGGAGAAACCATTCTTGAGGTTGCCCGGAGAAATGGTATCGATATTCCCACCCTGTGCCATCTGAAAGGGGCTGTGCCCACTGGAGAATGCCGCATATGCGTTGTCGAGGTAAAAGGTGCCCGAAGCCTTTTGGCTTCCTGTGCCACGCCTGCTCAGGATGGCATGGTGGTGCTGACTGAGTCTCCGAAGGTTGTCGAAGCCCGGAAATCCATCATTGCCCTGATGCTGGCATCCGGCAACCACAACTGTGCCATTGGGTGTCTTTCCGGAGCAAAATTTACGAGCTTTCAGCTCAGTGTCCAGGAAAACGACAGGAGTTCTGAATTGTGTCCTGCCTGGGGTGATTGCAGACTCCAGGATCTGGCCTACCGTTATCAGGTGGTCACGCCATCGTATGATCGTCCTGTCGTACGATATCCAACTGAGCACGCAAATCCTTTTATTATCAGGGATTTTTCAAGATGTATCCTTTGTGGAAGATGTGTCCAGGCCTGTAATGATATTCAGGTCAACAATGCCATCAGTTTTGGTTATCGGGGGGCATCCACCAAGATTGTTGTTGCAGGTGACAGGACATTAAAAGATTCCGATTGCGTTTTTTGCGGAGAATGCGTGCAAGCTTGTCCTGTTGGTGCTCTGGTGGAAAAGAACAGCCGCTATATTGCAAGGCCCTGGGAGGTTCGCAAAATCAAAACCACATGCAGTTACTGCGGGGTTGGATGCCAAATGTTGCTTCATGTCAAAGACAACCGGGTGGTTAAAATCACCGGCGATGAAAATTCCGCGCCCAATTATGGGAGTCTTTGCGTAAAAGGACGGTTCGGGTTCGATTTTATCCATAGCCCGGAGCGCTTGACAACGCCGTTAATCAAAAAAGATGACGGTTTTCATGAAGTCTCATGGGATGAAGCCCTTGGTTTGATTGCTGAAAAATTCACGCAGATTCAAAACAAGCATCGGAGCGATGCATTAGGCGTTCTCGCCTCTGCCAGAATAACCAATGAGGAAAATTATCTTGTGCAAAAATTTGCACGAGCGGTATTAAAAACGCCTCATGTGGATCATTGTGCCCGTTTGTGTCATGCATCCACAGTGGCCGGACTGGCGGCTTCATTCGGAAGCGGGGCCATGACCAATCCCATGAGTGATGTTCTGGATGCCGATGTGGTACTGATTACGGGATCAAATCCGACCGAAAACCATCCGGTGTTTTCAACATTTCTCAAACGGGCGGTTCAATCAGGCCGAACCAGAGTGATCCTGGTGGATCCCCGTTGTATCGATATGGCAAGATTTGCTGATGTTTGGCTCCGGCAGAAAGTCGGTACCGATGTCTGCTGGATCAATGGCATGATGAACGTCATTATTGCTGAGAAACTCTATGATAATGAATTTATAGAAAAAAGAACCGTTGATTTTGAAAAAGTTCGGGATACTGTTAAAAAATATACACCGCAATTTGTGGAGAGCATCACCGGAATTGCTTCCGATGAACTGATCCGGGCAGCCAGGATGTATGCCACAGCTTCGGCGGCAAGCATTGTTTATTGCATGGGTATTACCCAGCACACTACCGGAACCGACAATGTCAAGTCTCTGGCCAATCTTGCTATGCTGTGCGGGCATATGGGCAAAAAAGGAGGCGGGGTCAATCCGCTCAGGGGCCAGAACAACGTGCAGGGTGCGTGCGATATGGGGGCCCTTCCTAATGTGTTTTCCGGCTATCAATCTGTAACTGACAGTCATGCGGTGAAAATCATGGAAACCGCCTGGAACGTCGCGGAGATTCCTTCCCGGATCGGAGATACGGTAACCGCGATGCTCCCACGGGTCTATGAAGGAAGCCTGAAAGGATTGTACATAGTGGGCGAAAACCCCATGCTGTCCGACCCGGACTTGAACCACACGGAAAAATGCCTCAAAAACCTGGATTTTATGGTCGTCCAGGATATTTTTATGACCGAAACGGCGAGGCTGGCCCATGTGGTGCTTCCCTCCGCCTGCTTTGCCGAGAAGGACGGCACATTTACGAACACGGAAAGACGGGTTCAGCGTATCCGGCAGGCGGTAACTCCTTCCGGTGAAGCCAAAACGGACTGGGAGATCATTTGCGATCTGGCCACCCGCATGGGTTATCCCATGGCCTATGAAAAAGCAGAGGAAATTTTCGATGAAATGGCGGCCATCACGCCTTCATATAAGGGCATCACCTACGGTCGGCTTGAAAAGGATGAAATCCACTGGCCTTGCCCATCATTGGACCATCCCGGAACTCCAATTCTTCATACGGAGCAGTTTACCTGCGGTAAAGGGAATTTTCACGCGGTTGAATATGTTGCTCCGGCGGAGATTCCTGACAAGGATTATCCGCTTTATCTCACAACCGGAAGAATCCTGTATCATTACCATACCGGGACTATGACCATGAAATCAGATGATTTGAATGAGATTGCTCCCGAATGCTTTGTCGAGATTTCTCTTGAAGATGCCCAGGCTTATGGGGTGACCTCTCATTCTCGCTTGTGTGTGACTTCTCGTAGAGGCCAAATTACGGCAATGGCAAAAATTTCGGATAAAGTGCCTCCTGGCACCTTGTTTATTCCGTTTCATTACGCTGGTGCGGCGGCCAATCGCTTGACCAACGCCGCTCTCGACCCGATTTGTAAAATTCCTGAACTCAAGGTTTGTGCCGTCAATATTTCCTCTGAAGGGTGATGGGTGTTCACAGGGGGCTCAATGGATGCAATCAATGGAAAAACGATTATTGTTGGAATTGCCGGCCACGTAGGCCACGGGAAAACCACCCTGGCTGAGATGCTTACCGGCATCAAAAGTGAGCCGGAGCCATTGGAGAAAGGCCGTGTCCGGACAGCCGAAGCAAGAATTTTGCCAATGGGTCTGCACGAAAACTTTTCCATCACCATCATTGATGCTCCCGGCCATCGCCGTTATCTTAAAAACACGATTCGTGGGTTGAGCAGTCTGGATATGGCCATTTTGGTGGTGGCGGCCGATGACGGCGTGATGCCGAGAACGTTGGAACATTTGCAGATACTTGAATTTCTGGGAGTCACCCGTGGGTTTGTGGTACTTTCAAAATGCGATCTTGTGGATGACGAAACCATTTCGCTGGCCAAAATCGAAATTCTGGAGACAGTTCAAAACACCTTTTTGGAAAAATGCCCAATTATCACTTATTCTGCAGGGAACATCGTCCAGTTGAATTACATTATAGAGCAACTGGAAAAGGAAGCCGGAAAAATGGCCGGAAAAAACCGTGATGGGCCATTCAGGCTATGGGTCGACCGAATTTGCAGTTTTACAGGCCATGGAACTGTTGTGTGCGGAACGATTCAATCGGGACAAATTCATGAAGGAGACGCTTTGGAGTTGTTTCCCGGGGGCGTTCAAAGCCGGGCAAGAACTTTAGAGGTACACCGTCAAAGAGTTTCCAGTGCTGTTGCTGGACAACAGGTTGGTATTAATCTTCCTAAAATAGCCTTTAAATCCGTTGCCAGGGGGATGATGCTGACTTCGCCGGGAAGTATTACCCCTTCTTGGTTTTTAAATGTTAAATTTCGAATTTCCAAAACAATGAAAAGACCGTTGGTTAACCATCAAAAAGTACTGGTGTGTCTTGGAACCGCAATTGCACCTGCTTACCTGGTCATTATGGATGCAGACAGAATTGAACATGAAAATTCCGCTCTGGTTCAGTTTCGCCTGAAAGTGCCTTTACCTTCCCTGGCTGGAGATCACGTGGTCGTCACATCGTGCTATGAAAAAGCGGTTCTGGGAGGTGGTGAGGTATTGGAAGCTTCGCAATTCAAATTTCGTCAAGCAAGAGCCAAAATGACGATCGGATATCTAAGAGCGATAATGAAAAAAGATCTCCCGGAACTTGTCCGAAACTACATGATTTTTTTTCCCCACCGGGTAGTTACAGCCGATGAGATGGCAAAATATGCAGGTTTGGAATTATCGGCAATTCATAAAACCGTTCAAGAAGGTATATCAGCAGGAGAAATTTTGTCTGTCGAAACCCAGGGATTTTATTTGTCGAAACAATTCCAGGTGTTAAAAGCCAATCTGTTAAAATGTGTGACCGAACTGATAGAAAATGACTTATTAAAGGCATCTGTAAATATTGAGGAGCTTCGCAACCGCTTCGGAAAAAATTTCGACAAAGTGCTTTTTAATAAAGCTCTGGAAGATCTCTGTCTGGAAAATAGACTGATCAGAGAGGCAGGCGGGATTCGACCTTTTCATCGCAACATAAAGCTGAACTCAACTCAGGATCGTCTGGTCGCTCAGGTTTTTCACTTTGCTAGAATTCTTGGGGTCATGCCCTTCAGTATAGGACAATTACTCGAATTGTCTAAAATGAAATACCCAAAACGAGAAATCCAAAAAGTAGTGACATTTCTGACCCATCAGGAAAAAATGATCCGATTGGATGATGGTCGTTATTTAACTGTCGAAGCCCTCGAGGAAATCAAACAAAGAATTCTCAAAATTATTTCTGAAAAAAACAGTTTCACCCTTTCCGACTGCACCGAAATTCTTGGGTTCGGACGTTCCAAAGGGGCTCCAATATTTGATTATCTCGATTCCGTAGGATTTACAAAACGGGAGGGTAACATTCGCACCCTGAAATAGCCTTCTAATAATTTTTCCGCGAAATCCTGCTTTTCAATTTGACGTTACCTGTTGATCCGAAAAATAAAGTCATCTTTACAATGTTCAAATAGATTTTTTGGTTCTTTCCGATGACATTGACCATCTCAAATCCATTTTAAAAAAATTGGGGTATATATTTGAAGCCGAAATCTGGACTTTTATGAATACCAATATTACCCATCACAGGCTAACAAAAATTGAAGGGGAAGATTCACTCTCAATAGGCCTGCTTGAGGGAAATGAACAAAAACATAAGGAAATAATTAAAAACGGTGTTATCGATGAGACTGAATTTGGGTTTGTATGTATTCCAAATCGGTTGCTGTCGGTGCCAATAGCATCAGCCGCAACAATTCACCTGATTTTCTCCCCAAATACAATATAGTCCATTTTTGGGTCAAACCCGTAACGCATTTGACCGGAAAATTTTTCTTCCCGGTTGTATCCGCTGTTATGATAAAAAAAATCCCAAAAGATACATGCCACTATATCGCCGCAATCACGCCTGAAAGAAAAGTAAAATTTAACCAGACCGTTCATTTAATTTTTCAATAATGACTATTTATATTATAGATATTTCCGAATTGACATTTTGAACAATCTTAAATAAAAAAATCCCTTATTAATTCATTACCCGCTTTTACAGGAAAGGTTTTGCATGATCAGGTGTTTCGGCTTTACTTGAGTTAATTGTTAAATCGTGCTGCCCGGGATGGCAGGCACATTTTAAAGCCGGAAGATCCGTGAGCCAATCACCGACGATCTGTTTTTTCCTCGAACACGGAATTAATCACCGTATTTTTGTCATTTCTCTTACCATTCGGGTGGACTTCCCGCTTTTGGCAATGTGCCGTTCACAGGCGCAAGCACCAACTTGAGGTAACTAGTGGCTGAACGAAAAGTCCCATATTCCCTCTCCCATCGGGGGAGGGCCAGGGTGGGGGTTAAAAATATCAGGTGGTTATCTTTCCCTCCCCCCGCCCCCTCCCAGTGGGAGGGGAGTTTTCGTTCAGCCACTAACTATACGTTCAGTGGCCGGCCTCCTCATAGTGACGATCCTTAATACCTGGTTAGTACCTTAAATTTGAACACAATGAGCGCAGGCCAAAATGACGAGGCTCTTTTTATATCTGCAGAAAACAGAAAGGACCGGCAATGACAGATAATACGATCAGAATATCCAAAGAAAAACGAAGCACGTTTCTGGATAGGGTCAGGCAGGTGGTTCCCGATGAGGGAAACCTAAACCTGTGTTTGACCTGTGGGGCCTGTTCGGCCGGATGCCCGGCGACCGGGTTTGAAGGTATGGATCCCCGCAAATTTTTAAGGATGGCGGTTCTCGGGCTTGACGAGGAACTGACCAAACATCCCTGGGTTTGGATGTGCAGCATTTGTTATCGGTGCATTTATGTTTGCCCCATGAAAATCAATATCCCCCAGCTGGTTTTTGAAGGCCGCAAATTATGGCCTCGGGAGGAGCGTCCCAAAGGTATTTTGGGTTCCTGCGACATGGCCTTGAAAAACATGAGTTGCAGTGCCATGGGCACGCCTCCGGAGGATTTTGAATTTGTTGTCAAAGATGTTCTGGAAGAAGTTCGTGAAACGCAACCCGGATGGGAGGATCTTCAGGCACCCCTTGAAAAGAAGGGTGCCCATTTCTTTCTGAGCCAGAACTCCCGGGAACCGGTGACCGAACCCGAGGAAATGGTTCCGTTATGGAAAATTCTTCATTTAGCAGGTGCTGACTGGACCTACAGTTGTAATGCCTGGGGCGGTGAAAATTACTGCATGTTTCTTGCCGATGACGAAAACTGGAAAAAAATCGCTAAAGCCACCCTGGATAGTGCCATGAGTCTGGGATGCAAAGTCTATCTTAATACGGAATGTGGCCATTCCACTTTTTCTGTCTGGGGAGGCCAAAAACGCTTTGGGATTGAAACGGACCTCGAGATTGCCCCAATGGCCGCTTATTACGCCAAATGGATCCGGGAAGGAAAACTCAAGGTCAGCTCGGACTGGAACAAGGACCTGAAACTCAAATTTACGGTTCAGGATCCTTGCAACCAGGTCCGAAAAAGCTTTGGTGATCCTCTGGCCGATGACTATCGCTATATTATCAAATCTTGCGTCGGAGAGGAAAATTTCGTGGATATGGTTCCCAACAAATCCAACAACTACTGTTGCGGCGGAGGAGGAGGATACCTTCAGTCGGGATATGTTGAGGCCAGGCGAGCCTATGGCAAGATCAAATTCGATCAGATTATGCAAACCGGAGCCGACTACGTGATCACCCCATGCCACAACTGTCATGCACAAATCCATGACATGGCGGAACATTACGGCGGCAAATACAAGACAATCCATATGTGGACCCTGATTGCTCTGTCCCTGGGTATTCTGGCGGAAAACGAACGGGTTTATTTGGGAGAAGACCTTCTTGAAGTCAATCTTCCGGAATAGATTAGAGAAAATCCCCCCTGACCCCCCTTTTAATAAAAGGGGGGAATAAAAAAAGAAAAGGAGATATTTCCTTATGTCAAAAGAAGTCATCGGTTCGGTAATGGTGGTCGGTGGTGGTATCGCAGGTATCCAGGCATCCCTGGACCTGGCCGAATCCGGCTACCTGGTGCATATGGTGGAAGCCAGGTCGGCTATCGGAGGTGTCATGGCTCAACTTGACAAGACTTTCCCCACCAACGACTGCTCCATGTGTATTATTTCGCCCAAGCTGGTTGAAGCCGGGCGTCATCTCAATATCGACCTTCATACCATGACGGAAATCGAGGAAGTTACCGGAGAAGCTGGAAATTTTAAAGTCAGACTTCGTCATCAACCCCGGTATGTTCACCTGGATAAATGTACATCCTGTGGTGAATGTGCCAAGGTGTGTCCAATCGAAGTTCCCAACCTGTTTGATGAAGGTCTTCAAAATCGTAAAGCCGCGTTTAAGCTTTATCCCCAGGGGATGCCCAGCGCTTTTACCATCGATAAGCGCGGCACGGCCCCCTGTAAAGCCACCTGTCCGGCCCATGTGAGTGTTCAGGGGTACATTGCTCTGATCCGGCAGGGAAAATATCGGGAAGCCCTGGATTTGTTCCGGGAAGAACATCCGTTCCCCGGCGTTTGCGGTCGTGTTTGCCATCATCCGTGTGAGCAGGCCTGTACAAGAAATGATGTGGATCAGCCTTTGGCAATCCGCGAGCTTCACCGGTTTTTGTCAGACTGGGAATTGAACCATGATCAGCAGTCGGTTCCGGAAACCATGGATACCCGCAGCGAAAAAGTGGCCATTGTCGGTTCGGGTCCGGCAGGGCTGGCAGCGGCTTATGTTTTAGCCAAACAGGGTTATCCGGTAACCATTTTCGAAAAACTCCCTGTCGCCGGCGGCATGATGGCCGTGGGGATTCCTGAATATCGTCTTCCCAGAAATATTCTGCAAAACGAAATCGATATTATCCAAAAAATGGGTGTCGAGATTAAAACAGGAGTGGAGTTCGGCAAGGACATCACCCTGAACAGCCTCAAAGCTGACGGCTACCAGGCTGTTTTTATCGGCATCGGCCTTCACGGCGGCCGAAGGCTGGGTGTTGAAAATGAAGATGCTGAAGGTGTTCTTCAGGGAGTGGATTTTCTGCGGGACGCGGCCATGGGAAAAGACGTGAAGATCGGCGACGATGTCCTGGTCATCGGTGGTGGTAATGTGGCTGTTGATGTTGCCCTGACCGCCAAGCGCAAAGGTGCAAAAAATGTGACCATGATCTGTCTGGAAAAGCGGGAGGAAATGCCGGCCTGGGAGCATGAAATCCGCGAAGCCCTGGAAGGTGATATCAAGATTGTCAACAGTTTCGGTCCCAAGACCTTTTTTATCGACAAAAATAAGCGCGTATCCGGAATCGAATTTAAAACCTGCACGGCGGTGTTTGATGAAAACGGCCGGTTCAGCCCGAAATATGATGAAAATCAGTGTACACCGTATTTTGGTGACACCGTGATTATTTCCATCGGCCAGAGTGCTCAGCTTGACCCGATCAAAAGCCATGGAATAGAGACCACCCCTCCGGGAGGTATCAAAGCCGATCCGGTGACCTTGCAGACATCCATTGAAGGTGTCTTCGCCGGTGGGGATGCCGTTCACGGCCCCAAATCGGTAGTAGAGGCTGTCGCTGCCGGAAAGACGGCTGCAGAGAGTATTCATCGTTATATTAACGGGCTAGACATGACTGAGGGAAGGCAAAAGGAATGGAATTTTGAAAAGCCCGAAGATGTCTCCATGGAGCCTCATAAACCCAGAACCCCGGTGCGTTGTCTTGATCCCAAGGCACGGGAGTGCAATTTTCTCGAAGTATCTCTGGGATACAACGAAGCTGAGGCGATCCAGGAAGCAGACCGGTGTCTCCGGTGCGGCATATGTTCAGAGTGTTACCAGTGTGTGAAAGCATGCCTGGCCGAGGCTATCGACCATACCATGGCAGTGGAGACCACGGATGTTGAAGTGGGGTCGATCATCTTGGCCCCTGGGTTTCAACCTTTTGATCCGACACCTCATGAAGTCTACAGTTATGCGACACATCCCAATGTGGTCACCAGTCTGGAATTCGAACGGATATTGTCGGCTTCTGGACCGTTCCAGGGACACCTTGTTCGTCCGTCCGATCATAAGGAACCCAAAAAAATCGCATGGCTCCAGTGTATCGGATCACGGGATATCAATAAATGCGACCACGCCTATTGTTCCTCAGTTTGCTGCATGTACGCAGTTAAGCAAACCGTGATTGCCAAGGAGCACAGTTCACATAATCTGGATACCACCATATTTTATATGGATCTTCGAACATTCGGTAAAGATTTTGACCGGTACGCCAACCGTGCTGCCGAAGAAAAAGGAGTCCGGTTCGAACGTGCCCGTATCCATACCGTGATGCCTGCTGAAGACGGCAACCTGAAACTCAGGTATCTGAAAGAGTCGGGAGAACTCATGGATGAGAATTTCGACATGGTGGTGCTGTCTGTCGGTCTTTCTCCCGTAAAAGAGGTTGCCACGCTGGCTCAGAAACTTGGGATCGAACTCAACCGGCATCATTTTGCCAAAACCCATGATCTGACCCCTGTGGCGAGCAATCGTGAAGGTATCTATGTTTGCGGCGCATTCCAGGGGCCCAAGGATATTCCCCAATCGGTTATGGAAGCTTCAGCTGCGGCTGCGGCTGCAACCGGAATGCTGGCATCGGCCCGGGGAACTCTGGTTCGCATGAAGGATCTTCCGCCCGAAATCGATGTTTCCGGGCAGGAACCCAGAATCGGCGTTTTTGTCTGCAACTGCGGAATCAATATCGGCGGTATTGCCGATGTCCCGGCTGTGCGGGAGTACGCAAGAAAACTTCCCCATGTGGTTCATGTGGAAGACAACCTGTTTACCTGCAGCCAGGATACCCAGGACAAAATGAAAGAGGTGATCCTGGAAAATCATATCAATCGTGTGGTGGTGGCATCCTGTTCCCCCAGAACCCATGAACCCCTTTTTCAGGAAACGATCCGGGAAGCCGGTCTGAACAAATATCTTTTTGAAATGGCCAACATCCGTGATCAGAACACCTGGGTGCACATGAATGATCCGGTCCGGGCAACGGAAAAAGCCAAGGACCTGGTGCGCATGGCGGTTGCCAAGGCCGCTTATGTGGAACCCCTGCATCAGGTAGGCCTGGGTGTGAAAAAAGCGGCTCTGGTAGTCGGCGGGGGTGCAGCCGGCATGGAAACCGCCCTGGGAATTGCTAAACAGGGTTGTATGGTCTATCTGGTGGAACGAAGCAATCAACTGGGGGGCAATGCACGCATGTTACATACCACATGGCAGGGTGAGCCGATTGCTCCTTACCTTGAAAATCTGATGAATAAGGTGGAAACCAATCCGATGATTCAGGTGTTCATGAACGCGGAAGCAAGTGAAACCACCGGATGTATCGGAAGCTTTACCACGGTCATACGAAGCAATGAAACGCGCAAGCCGTTGAAGACCGTCGAACACGGGGCCACGGTTCTGGCAACGGGTGGAAAGGAGTACAAGCCTGAGGAATACCTTTACGGTCAAAACCCTGCTGTTATGACCCACCTGGAGTTTGATGCTGCTGTCAACAACGGTAATGAAATTGTCAAAAATGCAAAGCTGGCCGCATTTATCCAGTGCGTGGGTTCACGAAATCAGCAAAGACCGTCATGTAGCCGGGTGTGCTGTACCCACAGCCTGAAAAGCGCCATGGTCCTTAAAAAACAGGATCCGGACAGAAAAGTCTTTATTTTTTACAGGGATTTGCGTTCCTATGGTTTTCGGGAAGATTTGTACACCGAAGCTCGTAAGATGGGGGTTGATTTTGTCAGATTCGATCCGGAACACCCACCCGAGGTCACCCAGGATGCCGAGGGTGTTCTGACCCTGAAAGTCAAGGACCATATTCTCCAACGTCCATTGGAAATGCAGCCGGATGTCCTGGTGCTGGCATCCGCCATTATTCCCAGTGAAAATCGAAAGCTTTTCGAATTGTTCAAGGTTCCGGTCAATGCCGAGGGATTTCTGGTGGAGGCCCATGCAAAGCTTCGACCGGGAGACTTTGCCTCCGAAGGGTTGTTTATGGCAGGTCTGGCCCACTATCCCAAATCTCTGGATGAAAGCATTGCCCAGGCCCAGGCAGCTGTATCAAGGGTGATGACCATTCTATCCAAAGACCAGATCATGGTGGGCGGTGTTGTAGCCAGTGTTGATCCCAGCAAATGCGCCGTATGTCTCACCTGTGTCAGGGCCTGTCCTTATGGAATTCCGTATATTGGGATCGAAGAGGGGCATGCGGTGATTGATCCTGCCGAATGCCACGGATGCGGTGTTTGTGTGTCGGAATGTCCAGGCAAGGCCATTTCTCTGCAACATTTTACCGATGAACAGATTCTGGCCAAAACCGATGCGCTGTTTGTCGAAGTGCTTGAAGGATAATGCAGAATCCCCCCGGCCCCCCCTTATAAAAGATGGGAGAAGAATGAAATTCTCCCTTTGAATGCCAAAAAGGGTGGGAGATATGGAAGTTTCCCTTTGAATGGTAAAGAGGGGAGACATGGAAGTCCCCCTTTGAATGGTAAAGAGGGGAGACATGGAAGTCCCCCTTTGAATGGTAAAGAGGGGAAATATGGAAGTCCCCCTTTGAAAAAGGGGGATTTAGGGGGATTTCCATCAAGGTAACCACACTGAATTTATTGTCATTAAAAGAAGAGCGGCTTGTTGAAAAAATGAAAAAACAGGCTGCTGTGTAAATTAAGAGGAGGAATCTTTTATGTCCGATACTTTTGAACCCCGCATACTGGCTTTTTGCTGCAAATATTGTGCATATGCTGCAGCA
>CAYZJH010000061.1:0-22042 GCA_964478625.1 uncultured Desulfobacteraceae bacterium | reverse complement strand
GATGATCCTTTCATGTTTTCCAGCCAGAATGAACAGGATAATCGATATTACGCCAAACTTTCCGGACTTCCCATGCTGGAGCCTTCATCCGTTGCCGAGGCCAAAGAAATGGTCGCCTACGCGTTTGAGTTGTCCGAAAAATTATCAGAACCGGTTCTTTTTAGAACCACTACACGGATTAACCATTCCAATGAAATCGTAACCTTGGGAGAAATCAGACCTCCGGTCACCCAGGGTGATTTTCCCAAAGATCCTTTTAACTATGTCACGGTCCCCGCAGTATCAAGAAATCTTCATCAGAAGCTTTTAAAAAAAATGGCCGAAGCACGTAAAATAGCCGAGTCAAATGCGTACAATTTTATTGAGGGAAATGGCGGTTCCTGGGGTATCATTGCAAACGGGGTCAGCTACAATTATGCCCATGATGCTGTCAGGGACTTGAATTTAAAAGATCGAGTCAGGCTGTTAAGACTCGGTTTTTCACATCCCATGCCTAATGGCTTGATTACGGATTTTCTCAAAGGATGTTCCCAGGTGCTGATTGTCGAGGAGGGTGAACCCTATATGGAAGAAAATATCAAGGCAATCGCCCAGGAAACCGGCGTGACCATACCGATCATGGGAAAGTCCGAACAACTCTTTTCCCGCCTTTATGAATTCAATCCGGGAATGGTAAGGAAAAATATCGCCGGATATTTCAAAATTCCTTATACCCAAACAACACCGGTAGATCTCTCGGATCTTCCCGAAATTGCTCAGCGTCCACCCAATCTTTGTGCAGGATGTTCTCATCGGGCTACCTATTATGTGGTCAAAAAAGCCGCAGAAGATAAAGCCACTATTTATCCCACCGATATCGGATGCTATACTTTAGGATTGCTTCCTCCGCTTTCCATGGCGGATTTTTTAATTTGCATGGGGTCTTCGGTAGGCACCTCCTGCGGATTTTCAAAAACAACCAACAAAAAAGTCATCTCTTTTATTGGTGATTCCACATTTTTTCATTCTGGAATACCGCCGCTGATCAATGCTGTTTTTAACAATCACAATTTCACTCTCGTTATTCTGGACAATGGCACCACAGCCATGACCGGCCATCAACCCCACCCGGGGGTGGACATGGATCAGCTAAAATGCAGTGGTTACGGTCGGGTATCAATTGAAAGTATCGTTCGCGCTGTTGGGGTATGCCATGTGGAAATAATCCGGCCGTTCCGGATCAAAAAGAGCATTGAAGCTGTTCGAAAAGCCATTGATTTTGAAGGTGTTTCGGTGGTGATCGCCCAGGAAATTTGTCCTTTGTATGCAAAATCTCTTAGAAAACCCATGGGCAAACCCTTTTATGTAAGTGATCAGTGCAAAAATCACCGGGATTGCATCAATGAGCTGGCATGCCCGGCCTTTTATATCGAGAATGATAAGGTTAAAATAGATGCCAATACGTGCGTAGGATGTACTCTTTGTGCGCAAATTTGCCCTGAGCATGCGATTATGCCTTTGAAAGAAAAAACGAAAACCAGTTAATTTAACCTGCCTTAACTCGGCGAAAATGGATATGAAACAATGAATGTTACCAGATTGATTATAGTTGCGGTTGGTGGTCAGGGAAACTTGTTGGCTTCCAGAGTGTTGGGCGAAGCAGCTCTTTTAGCGAACATTCCGGTCCGCATGAGTGAAATTCACGGTATGGCTCAGCGAGGTGGTGTTGTGGAGTCGGCCATTGTTTTCGGAAATGCGAGGAGTACGATCATTTCAGATGGCGAAGCAGACATTCTTCTGGGTTTTGAGCCTGCCGAAACCCTGAGGGCCATGAATAAATGCAATGCCGACACGGTGGTCATCACCAATCTGGCTCCCCTTCCTCCATTTACAGTGGCCATAGGAAAAGGAAAATATCCGGAGATAGATCAGGTCCAGTCCATGATCCGCAGAAAAACAAAAAAGCTTATCGCTGTTGACGCCGTTGCTTTAGCCAGGGAAGCCGGAAATGTTTTGGCGGTCAACATGGTTTTGTTGGGTGCCCTGATTCAGACAGCAATTCTTCCGGTTACCATGGAGCACGTTAAAGAGGCCATCAAAACCCGTATTAAGGCGAATTTTATCGAAATAAACCTTAAAGCATTTGATCTGGGGTTTCAGACCGCGCAAAAAAATTAAAGAGTGGCTGAACGAAAAGTTCTTTATTTCTTCTCCCAGCGGGAGGGGAGTTTTCATTCAGCCTCTAAATATTAGGGTGTTGGAAAGATGAGAAAAAGATTTTCTCCTGTTCGTCCAAGATTTGACGAAGGATCTCTATGGTTGTCATCGGATTCATAATTACGGATCTGAAAACGATTATTTTTTCACCGTCTCTTCTTCCTTTGGTCAATGTAGTTCTTGACACAAAGCTTTTGCCGGCTTCCCGTTGCAGACGTTGCACGGTCATATTGATGTGGTTTAGCTGCTCATTGATTTCATGACGTTCTTCAAAGCTTACCCGGGCCAGCTTTTCAGCCACTGATGCAGGACAAATCCGGTAGGTAAGGATATTTAACTCCGGTGGAGTTACCAACTGAAAAAGTTCTCTGGAACAAATCTCTTTGGCAAATTCATGGGCAGTTTCAATGCCGTGTTCAATAAGCAGGGCATATCCTTTGGTGCCCATGATTTTTAATGCGCTGTCTAAAACAAGAGATACGGCTTCCCGTGAGCCGGCCAGGGATTTTATTCCTAAGTCTGCAGATCCGGGGCGAATAACATAGTTGCTGTGGTATCGAACAGAATCCATATGTTGTGGATCACGGAAATAAACCATACCGCATGTCATGGGCATATAAAATTGTTTATGCCCATCAATTGTAACAGAATCGGCAAGTTCGATGCCATCGAGGATATGCCGGTATTTGGATGACATCAGGGTAGGTCCGCCCCAGGCGGCATCCACATGAAAGTGGACACCATAATGGGAACAGAGAGACGCCATTTGTCGCAAAGGATCAACCGTCCCGGTCTCCGTTGCCCCGGCAATGCCAATAACGGCTAATATTTTGGTTCCATTGCTTTGGTGGAGTTGGTCAAGGAGGCCCTTTAGGAGATCCATATCGATACGGTTGTTGTCATCTACATCCACAGACAGCACGTTTTCATTGCCGATACCCAATACACCACAGGCTTTTTTTATTGAATAATGATGAAGTGCGGAGACCAGGACCACAAGACGATCAATATCATAAGCTCTATAAGCGGCATAGATACCCTCAGTTTCAACCCCTCCAAATCCCATTTTGGGAGATAGCAGTTTATTTCTTGCTGTCCAAAGGGCGGTAATGTTGGCCAGAGTACCGTCCTCGATGAATGAACCCAGTGTGGTTTCGGCATTTTGGACATGGTGACTGTAAAAACTTTCGTCTTTTTGGAAAATGAGCCTGTGAATTTTTGCCTGCAACTGCTTTTCAACAACCGAAACTATTTTGGATGTTTCTAATTTAACCACGTTCTGATTAAGAGCAGCAACGATTGTTTTCAGGTGTACCATGAAAAAAGGAATGGCCGATGTCATATGACCGACAAAATACGGTGAAGCCACATTGACTGCGTAAGGTGCAATTTCTTCAATCAGATCGGTGATCACGTCAGCCAGTTTTTTTTCGGGATTTTCATTCAGGCGGGTATCGGTAAACCGTTGACCCAGAACTTTCAGAGGCTGTTCCTCCGTAAATCCGACATTGTTTTTTAAAAACTCATGAAGTCCAAAAAGGATCTGCTCCATATACTTTAACAATTTGTTTCTGGAGGCATCATCTTCAGGACGGATGAATGTGCGCATCAGAGCTTGCCAGTCTGCCACGAGTATTTTGGGGCTCGATGAAGTGTCTTTTTCCATAATCGTTTTCCTGTATCCTATTGAAAAAAACATTAAAAATGGGTTCTTTTAATTTTCCAGAATGTTTGTAAACCCAATTTTCTCATGGAATTGAAACTTTACAAAAATAATTGGCTGTGAAATATATGGAAAAATTTTTAAAAACAATAAAATAATAATTCCGATGAAATGCTTACCGAACTTTCCATTCGAAATTTTGCCATTATTGATGACCTTCGGATAACGTTTTCAGACAAACTCACGATCCTGAGCGGTGAAACCGGGGCCGGAAAATCGATCATCGTCAACGCTATGAATCTGTTGTTAGGTTCAAGAGCCAATGCCAAGTTGATCCGTACCGGGTTCGAATCAGCTGAACTGGAAGCTTTTTTCGAAGTCAAGCCGGAAAGTGATGCTGCAAAAATGATGTCTGAACAGGGTTTTGACCCATCCGAAGGACTGATAGTCAGAAGAATCATTTCCAACAGCGACCGGCATAAAATATATATCAATAACCGCTTGTCCACGATGCAGGTTCTCTCGGAAATCGCTGAAAATCTGGCAAGTATATCAGGACAACATGAACACCAGGGACTTCTTAAAGAAGATCTCCATTTGCAGATTCTTGACCAGTTCGCAGGACTGGTCCCAAAACGTCAGAAAGTCAGCCAACTTTTCCACAAAATAATTCCTTTGATCATAAAATTAAAAAAGCTCACCACACAGCAAAATCATCAGGTTGAACATTTGGAGTTTTTGAAATTCCAGAAAAAAGAGATTCTTGATGCCGCAATCAACCCCGGCGAAGATGATGTTTTAGAAAAAGAGCTATTGCGACTTAAAAATGCTGAATTCATTTTACAGACCATTCTCAGAAGCCATGACTCACTTTATGGCATGAATGGCGCTGTGGTGGAATCTTTGGTTGAAATCTCCAAAGATCTGCAGAAAATATCGGAAATTGATCCGAACCTGGCTTCAAAAACCCAGGGTTTGACCGATGCCGCTTTTCAGATTGAAGACATCTGCCATGAATTGAAGTCTTACATGGAAACCATTGAGATGGATGAACGGCGACTGGAACAGGTTGAGGCGCGCCTGGAAATAATCAGGAAACTGAAACGAAAGTATGGAGGTTCCATTGAGTCGGTGATTTCTCATCTGAATACCATTGAAAAAGAAATTTCAACCATGGAAAATCTTTCCGAAATTATTGAGAATCTGAAGGAAGAACTTGATGGCCTGAATCAAAAAATTATCTCTGAAGCTCTCTCACTTTCGGAAGAAAGAAAAAAGGCCTCTCAAAAACTTTCTGAAAAAATGGAATCGGAACTGGCCGATTTAAAAATGTCCGGCACCCGGTTTATGGTTTTCATCTCTCAGCCGATCATTGAAAATCCTCAATCCGGTTACCTTTGTGTCAACAATATCGGTATATCGGAAAATGGTTTGGATCGGATTGAATTTATGATCGCGCCCAATGTGGGAGAAGATCTTAAACCTCTTGTCAATATTGCTTCGGGTGGTGAACTTTCCAGAATCGTATTGGCTTTAAAAGTGATTCTTGCGAAAAACGATTCAGTAGAAACGATTGTTTTTGATGAAGTGGATGCCGGAATTGGAGGAGATGTCGCTGAAATGGTCGGCAGAAAACTTCTCACCCTTTCCAAAAGCCACCAGATCATCTGTATTACTCACCTTCCGCAAATAGCAAAATTTGGAGAACATCATTTTCGAATTTCCAAAGAGGTGAAGGAGGGACGAACACGCACCACCATAGAACCTATTCCTGAAAATGAGCGCGTTATTGAACTTGCGAGAATGCTGGGCGGCGTGGAAATAACTCAGGCCACCTTGGACCATGCTGCAGAGCTTCTCAAAAAATCCAAAAGTAATTCAGATCTATGAGGTTTCAAAAGTACAAACTGTTTGACTTCAACTTTTCCATAGGGTAATATTTCGTTATTAGAAATTCCCTACTAAAGTGGAACAGCTTGATTGAGTAAGTGAAAAAATTATGAAAAAAGAAAATAAAACCTTTCAATTAATTTGGGGAATCGCCCTGATACTGATGGGATTCGGTGTTTTTTACCGGCTTCCGCAGGTATGGCCGGATATACAGAAAATTGAAATCTTCTCCTCCATCCTGCCTTTTATCCGCTTTTGTTTTTATGTCATGGCCATTATTTTAATCGGAGGAGGGTCTAAAAAGATCTATGAAAACTTTTTCAAAACGGAAGATTCCGGTTCGGACGAGTAAAACCCTGTCTCGTATTTAATCATTTTCCTGTTTTAAATTTTTCAAGCTGATCCTCGAAATATTTTTGATTTTTTGGGGCCGATTCAAGTGCCATTTTACCCGCTGTGATTGCTTCCTCGAACATCCCGTTTACATAGTAACTTTCCGCAAGTGTATCCAGAATATAAGGGGTCTGTTCAATAGATGCGGCCTTTTTAGCCAAAATTAAAGCCCTGTATGGATCTCTGAATTGTTTATCTTCGCAGGTGGCATAAAGCCATGCAAGGTTATTTAAGACTTGAGGGTTTTCCGGGTTGAGATACAGTGACATTTCATAGGCTTGCTTTACACCCTCATAGTTTTTTTTCGCAAAATATATATCGCCCAGCATACTGTAGAGGTTTGCATTGTGGGGTTCTTTTTCGATTTCCCTGAGAATTATCTTTTCAAAAAAGCCCATGTTTAATCTTTTACCGGCTTCGCTGAAATTGAGCATAAACCCCATACTTCCTATAAAAAGTAAGCCCAACATGTAGATAATGATACTTTTTTTTATTTTTTTGTCCTGCCGTTTAACCCATATTTGGTTTTCCTCACATTTTTTGAGGTAACTGATTCTTTCAGCAATACTGAAATGATGCCAGTTTGGCTTATCCGGAGATTGACCACTCGTGACGGCAATTTTTTCAAGGGTGGTGATTAAAGGGAATGCGCTGTTAAAAAGGCTGTAAACATAACAATCGGCTTGCCTTTCAAAATTTCTCATGAAGTAGCCGAAGATAAACCGAAAATAGACCAGAAAAATACAAATAGCGGAAAGACTGAAAAATATTGATGTTGCCGAAGCCTGGTTTAAGCCCGAAAAACTGACCAGTCGAAATACGGGTTCAGCATAAAGAATCAGGTATATGATCAAGTTTAAAGCGGCATAGGATATCATCATGTAGCCTGTGAAAAAAATCAGATAAAACAGAATATGATTTTTTTTTACATGACCGATTTCATGAGCCATTACCGCATCGATTTCTTCCGGTGAAAGAAACCTGAGTAAGCCGTCGGTAACCAGGATATATCTGAACTTTTTAATTAATCCCATAACTCCGGCAGTAATCATTTTTCCACCAAATATCGGCCAGTAAAGGATATCGGCATATTCCAATCCGGCTCTTCGGCATAAATCTTCAATTCTATCCCTGTCAGATCCGGGTTCAAGGGGTTTGCACATCCAGAATCTCTTGATAATCGCCGGACCAAAAACAGCTACCAGGACAAGAAAAAAAAGAAAATAGGAGATTTCACCTTCCGTAGTGGAAAGAAACTGCTTGGGAAATTTAAACGGCAACGCAAAGATAAAATCGCTGATTCCGGACAAAAAAAGCCATGGTAAAAGGACCGGAATAGCAAAAAGGATGTTTGAACTTACGTAACTTTTTTTCGATATTTCACTGATATAGATTTGACAATAAACTTCATGGGCGAATGCCCAGATAATGGATAAATAAAGTACGAAAATACCTAAAAACAATAGGGCTAAAAGAGTAGGGATGGTTGAGAATAATCTAATATCGGCAAAGACTGAAGGTAAATTTAATGCGTATATATTGAAAGTAAAAAGCAGAATTGCAATCACCGATAATTGGGTCATTGAGCTGTTAAACTGGTGATCTGACTGCCGAAATGTTTGGGATGCGATGTTGTTTCTGATTTTTAAAAACCGGAGGCGGCAGAAGACCGAAAATAAAAAAGTAAAAACGAGAAAAAGCAGAACCGTTTCAGCTTTATCAAAATTGGGGGTTTCGGGAGACTGATAGGTGGAATATATGAGCAGAACGATAATAAAATAGATAAAATTAGAAAACATGGTTTTCTCGTATTCGGGGAATTGGTTATTTATGACTCAGGATTTTTCCTGCAAACCTTTCCTTTTCACTGAAAATACATCCGCAGTATTGCTGGCGGTACATACCAAGGGCTTTGGATTCGGCAATGCCTTCTTTCCAACCTATTCTGAAATCCTCATAAAAAAACCGGACTCCGACTGTTTTTCCGATGTCCTCTCCAATTGACCTGATCAGGTCGTGTTTCTGGAATTTGCTGTAAAGAAGTGTCGAGGAAAAGCAGTCGAATTTACCGTTTTTGGCAACAAGTGCTGTCTCTTTCAACCTATCGTAATAGCAGTAATGACATCTGGAGTTTTCTCGGAATGCAGTATTCCTTAAAAAATTCTCGAGATCATAACCCTCCTGACAGATTAAGCGAAGTCCGATTTGTTCGGCATATGAGATCAGTGTTTCTTTTCGGCGAATCATTTCGGTGTAAGGATGGATATTGTGCGGATAGAAAAAACCCATGAACGAAAAATTCTGGTTTTTCAACATCCTGATCGGAAAAATACTGCAGGGACCACAGCAAATATGCAATAATAGTTTCAATTCCGTTCTCCAAAAATGGCAGTACCGATCCTCACCAATGTGGCCCCTTCTTCTATAGCCGTTTCAAAATCCCCGGTCATTCCCATGGAAAGCTCATTGAATGTCTTATCAGTTATATGTGGCAAATCACAAAGCTCTTCCTGAAGTCTGTTGCGCAACTCCCGTAGTTGTTTAAAAAATGGGCGGACCTTTTCAGGGGTGTTAAAATAAGGAGGCAAGGTCATCAAGCCGATTACAGTAATATTTTTAAATTGGGAAACCTTTTTTATCATTTCGAACGCCTTATCGGGAGAAATACCGGATTTTTGGTTTTCACCGGCAACATTAACCTGAATCAGGATTTTTTGAGTTTTCCCTATCTTGGCTGCTTGCTTGTCGATTTCCATGGCCAACTTGATCGAATCTACAGAATGAATCAGGTCGAACAATTTGACCACATATTTGGCTTTGTTGGATTGAAGAGTACCGATAAAGTGCCAGGAAACCGGATACGCAGATAGCTCGCGAATTTTATCTTTGGCTTCCTGCACATAGTTTTCTCCAAAAATGGTAATTCCTGAATCAATGGCATCTTTAATCCGAGATACCGGAACTGTTTTAGTCACCGCCACCAACCGGACAGATTCGGGTGGTCTTCCACAATTTATAGCAGAAATTCGAATACGCTCCAGAACATTTTTAAGGTTTTCTTTCAGCATGACCTGTTCCTTGATCCAACTCCCGGATTCTGATGCTATTGTGAAATCCCAAAAGTCCTTCTTTGATTAAAAATTCAATAACCTCGCAAACCGGAAGTCCGACCACATTTGTATAAGATCCGTGGATACTTCTGACCAGGAAAGTCCCAATCCCCTGAATGGCATAAGCTCCTGCCTTGTCAAAAGGTTCGGGAGTATTGATATACCATTGAATTTCTTCTTCACTGAGTTCCTTAAAAATCACATCTGTTTTAACCACTTGGGAAAATAGCTTTTTTCTTGCCTTGCAGCATATGGCAAAACCGGTATAAACTTGATGAGTCTGTCCGCTTAATTTCGAAAGCATCTGATGGGCGTCGTTTCTTGAGCGTGGTTTTCCCAATATGGAATCACCGATAACCACAATGGTATCGGCTCCAATGACCCAGCTTTCCGGATAGTTTTGGGCGACATCTTTGGCTTTTAATTCAGCCAGTTTTAAGACATATGCTTTTGGATTCCTGATGGATATATTGCTTTCATCAACCCGGCTGGGAACCACCACAAAGTTAAGACCCGCTTGTTTGAGCAAATATCGGCGTCGAGGTGATTTGGAAGCCAAAATAAATTTAGGTGCAACAGCAAATTTTTTCATAGCTACTTCTTTAGCAGATGAGCGGGATTTTGACAAGGATCGCAAAATTTACAAACCGTTAACATTATAAAAACAGCGGATTGTTTCATGTAATTTGCCAGATAAATGGCCCGCATGATTGAACTTGATATTGAAGTTAAAACATTGGATGATATATTCAGTCGATTGTGCCCGATGAAGGGTGGTAAAATGGTATATGGTATTTAATTAACAATTGAGGAGGCTAAGTGAAGGCGATGACGAATCATGATATTGAAGACTTAAGCCGGTTTGCATTAAATGTTATCCGTAGCTGTGGAAAAGAGGCAATGAAATATTACGGAACAGGTAATCCAAAAGTCAAATTTGATGAGGAACTTATCACCAAGGCTGAAATACATTTATCGGATTTTTTTAAAGATGAGCTTGAAAACAACTATCCGGAGCATCAGATATTTTCGAATGTTAAGCAAAACGAGGATTATACCCATGACCAAAAAAGATACCTCTGGATTTTTGACCCTCTGGATGGTTTGGCTAATTTCCAGGCAGGTATCCCCATTTGGGGAATTTCATTGGCCTTGATTGAAAATTTCTGGCCGGTTTTTGGTGCTGTATTTATGCCTGCCACGGGAGATCTTTTTTATGCCCGAGCAGGGGCTAAAGCATATCGCAATGATTCTCAAATTCACATCTCCAGCAAAGAAAATATTAATGATGAAAGTATAATGTTCATTTACTCCCGATTTCACCATGATTTTCATTCATCTTTTCCAGGAAAAATCCTCAACCTGGGAAGTTCTGCGGCTCATATTTGTTATATTGCCATGGGTAGGGCCGAGGTAGCGATCACTTCTCATGAATCCTACCGGGGACTGGCTGCAGCTCAAATTATCATTGAAGCAGCTGGAGGAAAAATTTTCAAAATGGATGGTGGAGATTTTCATCTTGGGGATTATCTGGATGGGCAAAAAATAGAGGAGCGTTTGATGATTTTGGCTCCTGGTATTTTTTCCCAGGTAAGAAACTGCATTCAAAAGGCTGATTAATTTGTTGCAGGCAGCCTTTTTATGTTTTTTACGATTAAATCAGGCTGTCTGCAATTAAATTTTATTTTAAACACCTTAATTGTTGTAATATGATTTACAAGCAAATTTATGAACGACGAAAAATTGATATTTTTGAGTCAAATTCCACTCTTTTCCATTTTACAAGCTGATGACAGGAAACACATCGCCAAATTCCTGACCCGAAATGAGTTTTTCCGTAATACCATTTTATTCCAGCAGGGCAGAAGCAACATTGAACATCTTTATATTATCGATAGCGGAGCGGTGGAACTCTTTTATAGAAAAAAAGGACATAAACTTCACAGAAAACTTCTTCAAGAAGGTGAAGTTTTTGGGGGAATTGCATTACTTATGAATGGCGGAAAACCATCAGTGACCGCTCAGGTGACCAAGGATTCCTTTATCTATATGTTGCCTCGCAAAATTTTTCTGGAAGTTTGTATTCGCAATAAATCCTTTTATGAATTTTTTGAAAAAGCTTATTTGAATCAAATCAAGGACCCTGTATATGCTTCGATCATATCCACATGCAAAGCGTTTCAATTTCTGAAAAATGTTCCGCCATTTTCTTTTTTGCCCCAGGATGAAATCGAGGAAGTATCCTCCAAAGTTGCCTTGGTCAGATATCCGAAAGATTCTATCCTTTTTGTTCAGGATCAGACGCGGGTTGAAAGTCTTTATATCATTCTTAAAGGAGCGGCCGAGAGATATTACGAAGAGAGCGATAGAAAAATCCGTGGTGCACTATCTGGTGAAGGCACTGTCTATGGGGGAATTTCAATGCTTTTAAACGATGGTATCGCAGTTCGGACCCTTAGGGTTAATGAAGATTCAGACTTTTATGTTTTAACCCGAAATGAATTTTTAGACCTGTGTGCTCAGTATGAAGCTTTTTCTCAGTATTTCACAGATACTTTTGGTAAGCGAATGATGAATAATGCCTATGCGGACCTTATCCTTAAAAGCATCGAACCGGGACAGGAATCCATCCAGGTATTCAATCAGTCGCTTTTTCAACTGGTGAAAGGCAATCCTCTGTTTTGTGACGAAGATCACTCTATCAGGCAGGCAGCCCTGATGATGCGGGAATATGGGACCGGGGCTATTTTTATTCGTGATAAAAGCGGAAATTATGTGGGAATGGTCACCGAAAGCGACCTGGCGAAAAAAGTGATTCCAGATGACATTGATATCAAAAATCCGGTTTCGCACATTATGTCTTCTCCGATTCAAACAATTTCGGAACAGGCCCTTTTATATGAAGCTCATCTGGCTATGATTGCAAAAGATGTTCGACATTTGGCAATAGAAGATTCCGGGCATAAGATCGTGGGGGTTATTTCACGCGGTGATTTGTTGTTTGCTCAGGCGCAGAGTCCATCCTTCACGATATTTGAAATTGGAACGACATCAAAGGTTGAGGATATTTTTGAAAAACATCGAAAACTCCCGGATATCATTGACGGGCTTCTAAAAAGTGGCGCCACGGTTAAAAATATCACAAGATACATCACTACCTTTTCCGACACCATCTTAAATAAATTGGTCGAATTTGCCTTTGCACAATTGGGCCCCCCTCCATGTCGCTTTGCCTTTATGATTATGGGAAGCGAAGGGAGGCGGGAGCAAACCTTAAAAACCGATCAGGACAATGCTATTGTTTTTGAGGATATCTCCGATAAAAATTTACAGGAACAAGTTCAGGAATATTTTTTGAAATTTGGAGAAAGAATATGTGACTGGCTTGACAAGTCCGGATTTGAATATTGCAAAGGCGAAATAATGGCCAAAAATCCCAAATGGTGTCAACCTATTTCCACATGGAAAAAATATTTTTCTTCATGGATTTTTACTGCAGCTCCTGAAGATCTGTTGGAATCCAGTATTTTTTTTGATTTTCGCAGCGGATATGGGGATATGGAGCTTATCAATGAGCTAAAAAAATTTTTAAATGATTCCCTTGTGGGGTGGGCAGGATTTTTCAGGCACTTAACGGAAAATGCTCTTTATTATAAGCCGCCGCTTGGTTTTTTTGGGAATATCCTTGTGGAGTCCAAAGGAAAATACCGAGATACTTTTGATGTCAAGGCGGCCATGATGCCGATTATTGATTTTGCAAGAATCTATGCGCTTAAACATCATGTTGAAGAAACCAATACTCAGGAGCGGCTTTTTAAGCTCCATCTACTAAAAGTACTCTCCTGGGAGGAATATAACGAATTGGAACAAGCCTATAGTTTTTTAATGCAGCTTAGGTTCCGGCACCAGGTAAAAATGGCCAGTCATGAGAAAGTCGTCCCGGATAATTTTATAAATCTTAAAAAACTTTCCCGTATAGAAAATTCTATGCTCAAGGAGATTTTTAGGCGGATAGATAAGTTTCAATCAAAACTAAATATTGATTTCACTGGGCTTGTGTGAAAAATAAAAAAAAAGAAATAATTAAAACAAAAATGGTTGACCGATAATCAGATATCAGGAAATAGGAATTACCTTTGAGGGACTATAATCATGGAAAAGAAAATTCTCATTGTTGAAGATGAACCCAATATCGTTGTACCGCTTCAATTTATTATGAAGGAAAACGGCTATGACGTAAAAGTCGCATTTTCCGGTGAAGAAGCTGTGGAATCAATTACAAAAACAAAGCCGGATTTGATTCTTCTGGATATCATGCTTCCGGGTATGGATGGCTATGAATTGTGCCAAACAATTCGGCAAAAACCCGGTTGGGAAAATATCAGAATCATTTTCCTAACAGCCTTGGGAAGAGAGGCTGATATGGCTAAGGGCATGGCTCTGGAAGCTGACGCTTATATCACCAAACCTTTTTCCAATAAAGAGGTGGTTGAAAAAGTTCGGGAATTGCTGGGCCAATAAAAAAGTGCTGGTCATTTATTCTTTGTTGTTTTTGGGATTGAATTTGTTCGGTTATCAAAGCACAGATAAAATGTCCCGTTGGGATTCCTGAATCCGTGGTAATTTATTATTCGCACCACATTATGAATTAATGGTCGTCATTTTTTCCGGATTATATTGCAAATGCATTCAAGGCTGAAAGCTAAGAAAAGGAAACCGTTTATATTTTTTTTATTTTTTAAATATTTTTTTTATTTTTTTATGATAGATTACACAATTATTTTGTCATTGGGCACTGAATGATGAAATTGATAGCACGTGAATTGGCGCACAAACGAAATGCCTTATAAGCCCTTTCCCTGAAAAAGGAAGGGCCAAAATGGCTCGGATCGTGTTGTTTTTTGCACAATCCGTTGGTTTTTAAATAAAAAACAATTGAATGGATAGTATTGATTAGAAGAGCCGATATGGCCTTTTTTTGTTTTCAGGTTTTTAAGGTATTCTAAAAAAACAATTGGATTCATTTGCAAATAGAACATAAAAAAATATTGAATTTATATACCCTACATCAGCCCAAATTTTAAAACTGTAACCTAAATGGAAATGAATTGTTTATATAATTAGAGTATTGGAATATTTTGTGTTAAATATTCTAAAATTGGAAAGTGTATTTAATTACAAGACAAAATAGTTGGTTTCCTGTTGGCAAAGAAAATCATTTTGCTTAATAGCTCTGTAATTTCTGAAAGCTATGATAGAAGAAGGTTTGGTACAGAAATTGCTTCAGTGAGTCGTGGTTTGAGAAAAACGATTTACAGGCACGGTATTGTTGGTGCTCATTTGGTTGGTTTTCCTGTGGATTAATTGCCTTTAGAGGGCAGAGCTATATATTTAGAAACACATGTGAGAAAAAAGAACGATTTAATATGGGTACTTCAGCATTCATATCAATTATAGCGATTTTTGGGCTCAGTGCGCTGGTTTCATATATCATCTCATGGTTGATTCTGGTTTCACCTGCCATTAGGCTATTTACTGATCGCCCTGGAGGTCGTAAAGTGCATCAGAAAATAACTCCTAGAATTGGTGGAATCAGTATTGTTATCTCTTTTCTACTTTTCTCATTTATCTGGCATTGTTCATCGTCTCTAAATTTACCTTTTTTAAATATCAAACTGTTTAATGCAATCATATTTGGAACTATTGGAATTGCAGTGATTGGGTTTTTTGATGACATCAATCTGTTTTCAATAGAGAGCATTACCAAATTTTCAATTGAAATTGTTATTGCTGTTTTGCTAGTAGCGATTTCAGGAATAAAAATAGACACTATTCACATGGTGGATTATACTTACACACTTGGTCTGGCTGCTTGGCCGGTTACCGTTTTATGGCTTGTAGGTGTAACCAATGCACTCAATATCATTGATGGCGTGGATGGACTTGCCGGTTCGGTATCCTTGGTATCATTCCTTACAATAGGCATTCTTGCTCAAATAAATGGGGATTATGGCATTGTTATTTTTTGCGCTTTGTGTTCCGGGCTTATATTAGGATTTCTAGGCCACAATATACCACCGGCAAGAATTTTTCTTGGTGACACAGGTTCTCTGTTTTTTGGAATGACCATTGGTTTGCTTTGCGCTTATCTCGTTTCGGCAAATAGCAGTCCGTACCCATTTATCATAGCACCATTGATCGTGGGGTTTCCACTCATAGATGTCACTCTTGCTTTCTCAAGGCGATTTTTTAAATCAGTTGCCAATGGTGAATCCTTTTTGCGAAGTGTGTTGAAAACAATGGATGCAGACAATGATCATATTCATCACCGATTGATGTTCCGCGGGTTACGGCATTCTCAAACGACTATAGTCATTACCATATATTCAGTAACAACATGTGCTGTTGCGGTAGCTATAAGTTTAGTTCAGGGCATGATATCGACAATATTTTTTTTAGCTTATCTGACAATGATTACCGGTTGGATTACATATAAACTCGGCTTTTTGGATCGCCTTACCAATTTTTACAATAACGATCAAATCCAAAAACGAAACTCACAATTGAAATCCAGAAATTGCAAAAAAATTATTGTGCTCAATGCGGATGAATATCTGAAACATGCTCTTGAATCTTTCAAACAGGATGTATTTTGTCTCCACCTTAAGGAGATTGGTGAAACAATCGATGATTCAATAAATTATTCTGCGGTATTGTTGAATTGCACTCATGTGAATAATCAGCCGGAGGAGCTAAACCAGGCAATTAATTTGGCAGTACGTTTTCAATGCCCAATAGTTTTGATAGCAGATGAATTTGCTGTTTCCAGTTGGGAAAGAACCAAAAAACTAGCCATAAAGACTCTTTTTGTGCGTAAACCGATTTATGTGCCAAAATTATTCAACGACTTGTATCTTTTCGCAATTAACAATGAATCAGCCCCTATTTTCGCCGGTGCATTCAGCAATGAAAAAAGTCTGTCACCATTCATAGGACGTAATAATGAAAGTATTTGAGAGAACACGAACAAGACTTTTGGTTATCGCAAGGGATGCAAAAGTCCGAGAAAATCTTGTAACTCTTTTGACCGGATATGGTTATTATGTGGATTATGTGGAAGACCGGGAACAGGGGCTGATGAGTTTTATAAAATATCGCCAGGCCGTTGTGATTATTGACTTACCTTCCTTGCCGTCAGATCCTAAAGAAATCATGCGGTTGTTTATGATGCATAAAAAAAATCCTATCATCATTGTAGCCGCTGAGATAAAAGATGAAAAATGTGTTTTACAATATCTTAAAAATGGTGTTTATGATGTGCTTTACCTCCCGCTGACAATGAATTATGTGGAAGTGGTTCTCAAACGTTTGGTGAACCATGTTGAATTGCTTGCCCGTGCAGAGTTCGTGCAAACCTTGGGCACTTTAACGCTGTTGGTTATGCCTGTTTGGATTTTTTGCGCATTTTTGATTGCAAGGGCCTTGTATTAAAATTTCTGAAAACAGTAAAACGATTTTCATCAACTGAGCAAGAATAGTGGATATTGACATGTTGAGAATTCTTGGCCTCTATGATTTTTTTGCCTTCTAAAAATGATGTTTTTGGAACGTTTTGAAGCGGAGCGACCTGCTTTGGTCTGGTGATAGGGTTTTGAATCGAAAGGTTTACCTTATTTTAAAAGCTTGAATGCCAAAGGTTTTTATGTTAATTGATAAAAAGCAACATTTTTTGACTTTATAGCAGGTAAAGGAAAATTGACATTATCAAATTCAAAGGAGTATAACATGAGACAAAGGGGAATAATGATTGCCGCTGTTTTGTTTTTTGCACTGATTTCTTACTCTTCCGCTATAGCAAGCGATTATAACTACAAAATCGGACCGGGCGATGTAATCGAAATTTCGGTATGGAGAGATGAAAGTCTTATCAGAAAACTCGCCGTTCCTCCGGATGGTATTATTTCATTTCCCTTGATTGGAGATATAAATATCCATGGTATGACCGTCGCTGATGTTCGCAATATTATTACCGAAAAACTTAATGCATACATACAAGATGCTGTTGTTACGGTAATGCTCTTGGAAATAAACAGCATGAACGCTTATGTTATCGGCAAAGCCAATCGGCCAGGGGCTTACCCTATTTTGATGGACACCACGGTTATGCAAATGCTTTCCATGGCTGGAGGGTTAAACCCTTTTGCCTCAGAGAAAAATATTCATATTCTCAGAAAACAGAACGATACTACCATCAAAATACCTTTTAACTACAGCGAAGTGTTAAAAGGGTCAAATTTGGAGCAAAATATTATTCTTCGTCGTGGAGATGTCATTGTTGTGCCTTAGTCAATAATAAAATTCTTGCTCAAAGAAATAATGCTATGAATATAAAAAAAACGATTCTTTTATTTATTACGCTGACATTGATGTTCAGTTATTCAAAACCTCGATTTTTATCAGCTGGAGAAGTAAGGTTTACTCCATTGATAAATCTAAGTGGAGAATATAGCGACAATGTTTTTTTTACGAGAACTGACAAAGATGAAGATCTTGTATTTAATATCTCTCCCGGCCTTGAACTGAATTATGCCTCGGAATTGCTTGATTTGACTTCTTTTGGTATGGTTCGATTCATTAGGTATGTTTCAGAAGATGATTTGGACAGAGAGGACTACTTTCTCAATCTTCGCGGCAGATACAAATTAAGTGAAAGGCTCCAGTTCCTGGGAAGATTAAATTATCGCCAGGATTACACAATTGAATCGAGAACCTTTGATTTATTGGATACCAATACCATCGATACCCCAATTGTGGATCCGGAAATTGAAAGAGGAATCGAAAGGTTTCTTTCCGAAAGAAAACGCTATAATGGTTTTGCCTCCCTGGACTACAAATTGACGGAACTATCCACGCTGAATCTTGGATATAATTATCTGAAGACCGATTATGATTTGAAAGATAACACGGATTTTGAGGTCAATGATGTAAGTTTGAGATACATGCGACAACTGGCAGGGCAAAGAGATCGAATTGGAGCGAGGTTGACATATAACCAGAGAACTTCTGATGTAAGTGACATCGATACTTACGGAACGGGCTTGATTTGGTATCATTACTTTACTGAAACCATAAGCTTGTATACCGATATCGGATTGAGATACACTGAGGAAAGTTTCAAAAATTCCGATGAAAAAGACGATAATTGGAATGGAACTGCACATTTGAGGCTGAGAAGGACTGGTGAAACTAACGTAATGAATATTGGTCTCAGGCAGAATTTACAAACATCATCAACCGGCACTTCGGCTAATGTATCCAGGCTATATTGGAATTTAAGACAAACACTGAGTGAACGCTTTTTCCTTGAGGTTGATGGCGATTTTTATGTGACCAGAGATGACGGTGATTCTTTTTCCGATATCGATGAGGTTTATTTTGACATCGTTCCGGCACTTAGGTATTTATTGACGGAAAATCATTCGGTTAAACTGGCATACAACTATACCATAGAGCATGACAGGTCTTTGGATAAGGATCGTAACAAAGAACGTAATCGAGTCTGGATCGCCTTTGAATTTGGGTTTCCTCAAAAATGGTAACTCCATGACCAGATGTGTCCGCGCTATTGCCGACTGGGATAATAACTCAGAAATTGAGAGTTCATCACGCCGGCCTCGCCCTGACACCTGAAAAATTGAAACTTTAGTTAGTTACATAGGAAAAATGAGTTTATGGCAGATCAATTTTTAGAATGGAATGATATTAAAAGTTTTATCAGAAGACGTAGAAAACCCTTTGCCATACTTTTTCTGATTGTATTTTTCTCTTCAATCATTATTGCGTTTGTGCTTCCTCCCATCTATCGGGCCGAGTCCAAGTTGACTATTGAGGAGCAGCAGATACCGGAAAATTTTGCAGGATCAACAATTACAACCTATGCTGAACAGCGTTTAAACAGTATTCGACAGCAGATATTCAGCAGCGAGCGTCTCAAAGAAATCATCGAAAAGTTTGATCTCTATCCCGATATTCGTGAAAAACATGGCATGGGAGAAGCAATTCGTAACATGCGGGAATCAATTGGGATAAAAACCGAAAGTGCGGAATTTACTAATCCGACAACTGGAAGAAGCATGTCCACTACCATCGCTTTCTCATTGTATTATGAGGGGCGAGACCCTGAAACTGTTCAAAAGGTTACCAATGTATTGAGCGAAATTTTTCTTGAGGAAGATGCCAGAATTAAAGAGAAAAGAACGACCGCAACGACTGATTTCCTCTCAGCGGAACTGGAAACCTTAAGAGTTCAGCTTCAGGCCTATGATAAAAAAATTAGTGAGTTCAAGCAAAATCATTTCGAAGAACTTCCTGAACTCAATAGCGTAAACCTGGCAAGCATAGGAAGGTTAGAAAGAGAACTCGACCGTGTCAATATGCAAATAAGGGATTTGCAGGACAGAAAGATCATCATTGAAGGCCAGATGACAACTGTGGATCCGTTACTTCCTGTTAAAGTCGATGGTGAAAATGTTGCCCGAAATCCTGCCGAACGTTTGAAAAATTTACGGTTGAAGCTTATCAGCCTTCAATCTGTTCTGCATGATACACACCCGGATATCGCTAAACTTAAAAGAGAAATACAGGAACTGGAAAATCAGGTCGGAGCCACAGGTGGTTACGAGGCTGAACTCAAAAGGCTTGAAGGGTTGAAAGTTGAACTTATCGGCATGGAAAAAAGTTATGGGCCAAAACATCCTGATGTGATCAAACTAACCAAAGAAATAGAAATTCTGGAAAAATCCATTGACAGGAAAATAGCCGCAGGCAGAACCCGCAGTATATCGCAACAGGTACCGGACAACCCTGTTTACATCAATTTAATGACTCAGAAATCTTCAATTGACGCTACCATTAACAATTTGATGAGTGATAGGCGAAGCATTCAGGATGAACTCAACAAATACAGAAAGAGAATCGAGAAAGCTCCCTTAGTGGAAAAAGAGTATAATGAATTAACAAGAGATTATAACACTACAAAGGTAAAATATAATGAAACCATGAACAAACTAATGGCAGCCAATGCTGCAAGGGGAATAGAAGAAGGACAGCATGGACAACGATTTGAAATAAGAAATTATGCATATCTGCCGGAAAAGCCATATAAGCCCAATAGATTCAACATTATCTTACTCGGTTTTGTTTTGGCCTCAGGGTTGGGTCTCGGACTGGCGGCTCTTCAGGAAGGGTTGGATAACTCCATAAAAACCGAAAAGGAATTGAGCAAACTGGTAGGTATACCCGTGCTCACGGTTATTTCCAGAGTTGAAACCCAAAAAGAAAAACTCAATAGAATGTATCGAAGGCTGATTTACGCCTTTGCTTTTTTGGGTTTCATGCTTATCGGTGCCAAGATTGTGAATGAATATTTGTTGCCTCTGGATGAATTATGGTCTGTCATTGTAACCAATGCAAAAAACATGTGATACGGAATAAAAATGAGTCGATTGAAAAAAGCCTTGGAAAAGGCCAAAAAAGACCTTCCTAATATTCAGTTATTCGATGCTGCGATACAAAAAACTCCTTCATATACTGATTTGGAGCCACAACCTGTTTATCGGCCCGAGACCCAGATTGAGTATTCCCGTACAAAAATTAAGCCGATATCACACGATGTTCTGAGAGAAAATAAAATATTCGCCCTGTTTTCAAAATTCAAAGTCAACAATCAGATCAAAACATTGAGAACCCAGGTTCTGAAAGCACTTGAAAAAATTAGCAGCAATATCATGATGATTACCAGTGCCAATCCTGGAGAAGGAAAAACTTTCACCAGCATCAACCTAGGTGTCAGTATTGCTCAGGAAATGAACCGGACAGTTCTTATTGTTGATGCAGATCTTAAAAATCCTGCAAAGGATCATTATGATTTTGCAGCCGATTTTTTTAGTATGCAAGTGGAAACTGGTCTGGCTGATGTACTATCAAGAAATATGCGGTTGGAGGATGCTCTGATTAATCCGGGTATTGAAAAGTTGACGATATTGCCGGGAGGTAATTATTTACATAACTCAGCTGAATTGCTGGGCTCACCCCAAATGGAGCTGTTGGTTAAAGATATCAAAACAAGATACAAAGACCGAATCATCATTATTGATACCCCCGCTGTCTTAGCATGTGCTGATCCCATACAACTCTCAAAGTTTGTTGACAATGTCTTGTTTGTTGTGGAGGAAGAAAAAACAAGCGCAGAAGACATTCGGCAATCCATGAAACTCCTTTCTGATATCAATATCATTGGAATGATAATCAACAAGTCCAGATTGAAATAACTCATTATGTACGAAAAATTCTTCGGGCTGAATGAAAAACCGTTTCAGATTCTTTCCGATCCGGCATATCTTTTCATGAGCAAAACACATGAAAGCGCATACACCTATCTGGAATACGGTATTCTTGAAAATAAAGGTTTTGTTGTTATTACTGGTGAAATAGGTTCCGGTAAAACAACCCTGATCAATTATCTCTTGGAAAAAATTGAAGGAAACATTCAGACCGCCCTGATCAATAATACCTTGGTACAGCCATCAAATTTGATTAAAATGCTCTGTCAGGATTTTGAGATTGATATCAGAGGGTTGGATGAATCTGATTTGCTGATGGCCTTTTACCAGTTTCTGGTGAGGCAGTATGCTGAAAGAAAACGGGTCATTTTGATTATTGATGAAGCCCAGAATCTCAGTATTGAGGCCCTTGAGCAAATTCGGATGCTGTCTAATTTCGAACTGGATAA
>CAYZJH010000060.1:14195-22052 GCA_964478625.1 uncultured Desulfobacteraceae bacterium | reverse complement strand
AAATATAAGTTCAATGTTTTTATATGGTTAGATTAAAAAAATCAATACTTAAATCCGTGGCATGGCAAGGGGAGTTTATCGAAGTTTGAATAAAATAAAAAATTCCCTATTTCCCTTGGGTCCTAGTATTGAAGAAGGATAGACTCCGTAAGAATCAAAACCGGTTTGTTCCAGAAAATTTTTTAGATCGGAAATAACTTGCTGATGTAAAACCGGATCTCTGATGACCCCACCTTTGCCGACTTTTTCCTTTCCCACTTCAAATTGGGGTTTGATCAAAGCAAGAATGTATCCATCCTTTTTTAAAAACTTGGTTACGGATGGGATCACGATCTTTAAAGAAATGAAAGATACATCGATTGTAATCAGGTCCACAAGGCAGGGGAGGGCGTCTTGCTTCATGTTTCGAATGTTGGTTCGCTCGATGACCACCACTCGCGAATCCTGGCGAAGTTTCCAGGCCAGTTGTCCGTATCCGACATCAACGGCAAAGACTTTTTTTGCGCCATGGATTAACAAACAGTCTGTAAAACCACCGGTAGAGGCTCCCACATCCAGACAAATCATACCGTCTACATCAAAATTAAAATCATTCAAGGCTCCTTCGAGTTTTACTCCACCCCGGCTGACAAAAGGGATATCCGTACCTTTGAGTTGAATTTGCGAATCAGCGTCAATCAATACTCCGGGTTTGTCCAATGGAGTATCATTAACAAACACCTTTCCGGCCATAATCATGGCTTTGGCCCTTTCTCGGCTTTGGACCAGCTTTCTATCCACAAGAATCAAGTCCAGCCTGCGCTTAACCTTGGCCATTGGAAATCAGTTTTTCCGCCGCTGCAACAATGGCGGTGCTGTCGATATGATATTTTTGCCTAAGAAGCTGCTGCGGACCATGTTCCACAAAGGTATCCTCAACACCGATCCGTTTGACATGAACATTCATGTCCTCATCGCTCAGGCATTCCAAAACGGCACTTCCGAACCCCCCTTGTCTCATGTTTTCCTCAACAGTGATAATACGGGGTATTTTCCCTGCCAGTTCAGTAAAAAGGGCAACATCGAGAGGTTTTACAAAACGGGAATTTACAACGGTCGAATGAATCCCTTTTTTTCTAAGCATGGTATCAGCATCGAGTGCATCACATACCGATCTTCCTATCGCCAGTATCAGAATATCCGAACCCTGGGTTAAAATCTCCGCCTTGCCAATGGGTAATGTGTCAGAGTCTTTTTTTATTTCAACTCCGACTCCGATTCCTCTCGGATATCGAACGGCTGAAGGACTATTGAGGGAAATTGCCGTATACAGCATACTTCGAAGCTCATTTTCATCTTTTGGGGCCATAATCACCATATTGGGCATACTCCTTAAATAGCTCAAATCAAAAAGACCATGATGAGTTGCGCCGTCTTCTCCGACAATGCCGCCGCGATCCAGTGCAAATACCACCGGTAGATTTTCCAGGCATACATCATGAAGAATCTGGTCATAAGCACGCTGTAAAAAAGTGGAATATATGGCTACTACCGGTCTGTAACCTTCAGTGGCAAGACCGGCGGCGAAAGTTACCCCATGCTGTTCTGCAATGCCTACATCAAAAAAACGATCCGGAAAACGCTCTGAAAATCCAACCAATCCTGTGCCCTCAGGCATAGCCGCAGTAACGGCAACAATCTTTTCATTTTTTCCAGCCAGCTCTATCATGGTATTGCCAAAAGTTTCCGTGTAAGTAGGGGCGACTGTTCTTTTATTGATACACTGGCCGGTCCTGACTTCAAAACACCCGACCCCGTGGAAATAGGTAGGATTTTTTTCCGCCGGAGGATATCCCTTCCCTTTACGTGTGGTGGTGTGAAGCAGTACGGGCTCATTTAAATATTTAATATTATTTAAAATATCAATAAGATGATCCAGGTTGTGTCCGTTTATAGGTCCAAAATATTCAAAATTAAATGCTTCAAAAAGCATTCCCGGGGTAACGAAGGTTTTAAATGATTCCTCCGAACGTTTGGCAAACTGGTAAATATCATCACCGATTCTGGGAAGAGACTTTAAAAATTCACCCAGTTCTTTTCTGAGTTCCTGTAATTTTTTTCCGGAAAATTTTCGGCTTAAAAAGGAGGACAACGCTCCGACATTTCTGGAAATGGACATGTCATTTTCATTCAAAATGACAATCAGATCTTTTTTCAAATCTCCTGCCTGGTTTAATGCCTCATAAGCCAATCCCGCTGTCATGGAACCGTCCCCGATAACCGCAATAACCTTGGATTTTTCACCTTTTAAGGCTTTGGCACATGCCATTCCCAAAGAGGCGGAAATGGAGGTACTGCTGTGACCGGTGGAAAAAGAATCATACGGGCTTTCACTCATTCGTGTAAAACCGCATAGGCCGCCATATTGTCGCAGTGTATCAAACTGCTGTTGCCTTCCGGTGAGCAATTTATGAGCGTAAGCTTGATGCCCCACATCCCAGACAAGCTTGTCTGTGGGGACATCAAAAACATAATGGATGGCAATTGCTAATTCAACGGCCCCAAGACTCGATGCCAGATGTCCACCGGTTTTTGACACGACTTCGACAATTTTGTTTCGGATTTCAGCGGCAAGTATGGGAAGTTCGGATCTTTGAAGGCACTTTAACTGGTCAGGGGTATTGATTGTTTCTAAAATGTTCAAACCTTATTCTAACTCCTCCTTGTTATATGCGCATCAGGCATTACGAAAGGTTACGGATTATTTTTTTCTCTCAATAATATACTTCGCCATTGAGCGAAGCGGATCAGATCTGTTATCAAAATCATTCAGAGCTTGCAAAGCATTTTTAATAAGTTTTTTGGCAAAAATCTTTGATTCCTGCAACCCTAACAGAGAAGGGTAAGTATTTTTATTTCTTTTTTCGTCCGTGCCTACGGCTTTGCCTAATAGTTCGGGGTCGCCTTCGACATTCAGAATATCGTCAACCACTTGAAAGGCCAATCCAATGTTCTGTGCAAAAGATTTCAATTGATCTGTTTGGTACTCTTTTGCTCCCGAAATTATAGCTCCCGAACAAACCGATGCTTCAATAAGTGCTCCGGTTTTATGGCGATGCATTTTCTTTAAATTATCCAGAGATTGTATCTTGCCTTCGGAGGATATATCCTGCATTTGTCCTTCAACCATTCCGTGTACGCCTGAGGCGTGAGAGATAAGTTCAATGACTCTGAGCCAACCGGAATGGTTTTTCCCTTCCTGATTTGCAGTAGATGAGAGAATTTCAAATGCCATGGTCAATAAAGCATCACCGGCCAAAATTGCAGTGGCTTCATCAAAAGCCACATGACATGTAGGTTTTCCTCTTCGCAATTCATCATTGTCCATGGCGGGAAGGTCATCATGTATTAAAGAATAGGTGTGGATCAATTCCAAAGCACATGCGAGGGCAACTACACCGTCATGAGCAACTCCTGAAGGGGATACCGCCTCGGCGGAAGCAATACATAAAATAGGACGAAGACGTTTTCCGCCGGACATCAGACAATGTTTGACAGCGTCTGTAATGCGGCTGTTTTTTGGAAAATGTTCCAGAATTCCAACCAATCCGTTTTCAACCAATTCCCGTTTATGTGTTAAATATTCGGATAGATTAAAAACAGAAATCTCTGAAGAAAGAGAGTGCATCGTTTAGTCCCTTTCTTCTTCATGGGCAAAAGGTGTTTCGATCAGGTTACCATGTTGATCTTTCAAAAGCAGGGTGATTTTTTTTTCAGCTTCCTCAAGTTTTGAAGAACAAAACTTTGAAAGTTTGACTCCTTCCTGAAACCTTTTTATAGATTCCTCCAAAGTCAATTCACCGGTTTCCAATTCTTGAACAATTTTTTCCAGATCTTTCATGGCTTTTTCAAAGGTAATATTCTTATTCATGATAGTGCTTCCCTTCAATACGACAGGTGAGAGAGCCTTTTTCCAGGATTATTTCCAGCTGCTGATCCAGGTCTACCGAATTGGCATCACGCACGATTGATTTTTCAGGAAGAACACGGGTAATGCTGTAGCCTCTGGCAAGAATGGCCATAGGATTCATTGCTGATAGTCCTGATGATAGTTCTCCAAGTCGGAATTTTTTTATATCCAGAAATACTTTGATTGATAATTGAAGTTTATATTTTAATTGGTCAATTTTAATTTCAAATGTTTTAAGAGCTTTCGTCGGATTTGCCGACCAGAGTCTCTCTGTTTTCCATCTTACCCGTTCTATGTCGTGTCTTATATTTTTTTCAATAACGCGGATCATTCGAAAGTACAGGTCATCGACCCTAAGAAAAAGATCTTGTATACGCTTTCTGGGGTGAACCAGTCTGTTTCGGATTTGGCAAAACCTCATGCGAGAATTTTGTATTGTTCCGGCCATGTTGGATCCCAAAACCCTCAACAACTCATTGCACCTGGCTTTTAACTCGTTTTTGACAGGAATGATCAATTCAGCTGCTGCAGACGGTGTTGGTGCACGCATATCAGCGACAAAATCGGCAATTGTAAAATCTGTTTCATGTCCCACAGCTGAAACAATCGGGACCTTGGAATTGAAAATGGCTCTGGCAACCTTTTCGGAATTGAACGCATGAAAATCTTCAAGAGATCCGCCGCCTCTGGCCAAAACAGCTACATCGATGTTTTCTGCCTTGTTGACATGCTCTATAGCTTCGACAATGTCCTCTTCAGAGCCATTTCCCTGTACTTTAACCGGAAAAATTTGGATATGAATGTTTTCATAGCGTCGTTGAGCAATATTTAAGATATCATGGATCACTGCACCTGTCGGAGAGGTGATCAGGGCAATTTTGGATGGAAGAAAAACGATCGGCTTTTTGTGTAAGGAGTCAAAGAGTCCCTCATTGGATAGCTTTAATTTCAGTTGCTCAAAGGCTTTTTGAAGTGCACCGGCACCTCGGGGTTCCATATATTCAAGGATGACCTGGTATGAACCTCTGGATTCGTAAAGACTGATTCTGCCCATACCGGTAATTTCCATGCCGTCTTGTGGGAAAAATTTAAGATTCATTTGTTGGGCACGAAACATCACCACTGATATTTGAGCCTTTGCATCTTTTAGGGTAAAATAAAAGTGTCCGGAAGACGGTTTCCTGAAATTAGAAATTTCACCATAAATCCAGATGAAAGGATATTTATCTTCCAACAGGATTTTAAGTTCAGAAGTCAGCTCTGAAACCGAATAAATATTTTTCGGTGATAATGGAACACGCACGTTTTGCAGATAATAAATTCTCGGGTTGATGGTTTATGGATTATTTGCGAACAAAACTTTCACAAAAAGCTACCATAAGTTGATATCCGCATACAATCTTTTTTATTGGTCTTAACGGCTTTCAAGCTTTTTAGGCCCTTATTTAGTTTGGCCGATAATATATATTATGTAAACTTATAAATTTAAAAAAAGAACCTATCCGCTACCCCTTCTTTTGACCTTAAAGTGTCGGACCATTTATCCGTTTTCCAAATCAAAGAGAACCTTTGGTAACAATATCGCGAATGGCCGGCAAAACATATATTTTTTCATGCGGCAACCGGCCAAGGCAGTCTGCCAGAAGCGCTGTTTTTTTTTGCACCGACAGATCCTTGTTCATGATAAAATAATCCTGACCTTTGATTTTGCATAGTCCGCTTTTGACATGAATACCTGCATTTCTAAAACTTTGCTCACATACAGTGATATTCAGTTTTTCGGCCAATTCTTTTAAATGGCGATATATTTGTTCCGGCTTTAAGGGTTTCGATACCATTTTATTCTATCTTATTGATTTCAATCTGTATAATACCAATTTATACTTGCAGGATACGCATTTTTCTTGAAAATCCCGTGCCATGTGTTATATTTTCGCTGTCAAGTTCCAATTTAAATCGAATCCAGGATGTCAAAAAATTAGACTTTCAGGATAGCCAAGGGATCTATATGCATTTTTTTAAACTTTAAACATGAATGTGGAGGTAATTTATGCGATCTGTTCCGATGAGAGAAACCCAAACCCAAGTAAGGGTCAACAGTTTTATCCAGGGTGTGTATAACTGGATGGCCCTTGGGCTTGGACTTACCGGACTCGTTGCTTTTTTCGTTGCCAATAGTCCGACTCTGCTTCAACTGATATTCGGAAATAAGTTGATCTTTTTCGGATTGATAATCGGCGAACTGGCTCTGGTTTTCACTATCAGCTCCAGGGTTCACAAAATGGAAGCATCCACGGCAACCCAACTTTTTCTATTTTATGCTGCCCTAAATGGTGCTACCCTTGCGGTGGTTTTCCTTGCATTTACAGCATCATCCATTGCATCAACATTTTTGATTTGTGCAGCCACTTTCGGCGCTTGCAGTATTTATGGGATGACCACCAAAAGAGATCTGACTTCTTTAGGGAGCTTTATGTTCATGGGGCTCATCGGGATCATCATTGCATCGGTGGTCAATATTTTCCTTCGCAGTTCTGCCGTAAGCATGATCGTCAGCTACATTGGTGTGTTCGTATTTATTGGCCTTACCGCCTACGACACCCAGAGGCTTAAAACCATGGCGTTGACCCAACCCGAAGGGCTTGATGCGGGTGTGATCCGGAAAGGATCTATTTTAGGGGCGCTCTCCCTGTATCTGGATTTCATCAATATGTTTTTGTTCTTGCTATATATTTTTGGTGACAGCAGAAACTGACAATGAATTGCGTATACGCTTTTTCCACTCTTTCCAGTAAAAAACTCTCTCGGTAATTTCCAAATCCGAGAGAGTTTTTTTAGTATTACTAATGCGAGCGTATTTATATGGACATTGTTTAATCGAAAATTTCGATATAAATTGATTGAGACAAGAAACATGTCCAAACACTTAGGCCTCATTAGTAATTATTTTTTGGGGCTTTTAAAGAAGTGCGAAATCGAATAACCTTGAAACATTTCAGGGGTCGAAGTATTAATGGTCACCTGTTCTGGACTATCCTCATTTGCAATAACTTCAAAGCCTGATGAAGTTAAAGTCAATGTCGCCCAGTCTACCCAGAAACCATTACCGGTAGAACTCAAATCCCTGACCATGAAAACCCCTGCCCGCCCGGAGCTCAAATTTGTCTGCGTTTGATCCGTAACTGTTAATACCAATGTTCCATTAATATAGCAATTCATTTTGTTGTCGATCGCTATGACTCGAAGCGTGTTCCATCCGGATTTCTGGTTGATAATATTGGAAAAATACCAATCCGTTGCTGATTCGATTCCACCGCCTGCTATCTTCACCCACCGAAAATAACCATTTCGAGTGATTAAAAATAAGTAACCATTAGTTAATATACCTTCACTCGTTAATTTACCACTGGCACGATACACAATCCCACTGGAATATTCATCTATACTACTGTTACGTCCGATTCTTACTGAATAATCAATGTTATTATAAATGGCATTGTATGTCGATGTAGAAATCATGTTTGGCACACCCGCCGTGTAGTAATATTCGTTATTGACCACTGCCCAGGAACCGGAGTCACGAATCCAATTTCCTGCAGTTCCCCCCTTGAATTGTTCATTAAAACCCACAATATTGCCCCCGCCAACTGTAAACGATTGGCTTGTGCTCCAAGTGGATATGGGTGTGTTCCCACGATAAACTATTGCCCAATAACTATAGGTGCCCGGAGTTGCAGAGATGGGAATGGACCAATTGAGACCATACCATTTGAGCATTCCAGGAGAAAGACCCGCAACGGAGGTAGATCCTACCCATTTATCAAAGCCGGGGCCGCGGACCAGGTAGTAAACTTTGGCATCACTGGGCAGTACTGCAGAACCGGTATTTTGTACTTCAGCCCAAAGGG
>CAYZJH010000060.1:0-14095 GCA_964478625.1 uncultured Desulfobacteraceae bacterium | reverse complement strand
TTGGCATCACTGGGCAGTACTGCAGAACCGGTATTTTGTACTTCAGCCCAAAGGGCGCTTGTTTGACCAGGTCGGGCGTTTGAAACCGGATACAATTGGATAACCTTTGCTGACACTGTTGAAGAACTCGATATTGTAAAGGTTTTGTTTACGCTCCAACCAGATATGGGTGTGCCGCCTTTGTAAACAATAGCCCAGTAATTGTAGGTTCCAGCCTTGGCTGTTGCAGGAATTGACCATTTGAACCCGTACCACTGACTCCCTCCAGGAGTGAGTCCGGCAACGGATGTAGATCCTACCCATTTATCAAAGCCGGGACCGCGGACCAGGTAATAAACTTTGGCATCACTGGGCAGTACTGCAGAACCGGTATTTTGTACTTCAGCCCAAAGGGTGCCTATTTGTCCTGTTCGGGCATCGGATACGGCTGACAATTGCATGACCTCAGCTTTCAGGAATGATGTGCGATAATTTGCCACCACGTTTTTGATATTAAGCAATGTGCGTGCATTATCACCATCAGCTGTGTGCCCGGTCGCCACATCTAAATAATTTGTATTTGGATTTGAAAAATAAGGAACGCGAGAGTGTTTTATCCCGTCTGAAAAATAATTCCCTGCTTCATAGGTCATCACAGAGCAATATTTACTCTCGTTAACTCCAGTCCAACGCCACCCTGCTGAATAGCTGTAAAGTCCCGGACCGGGTTGAACATTCTGCTCCTTATGGTGATGCGCACCCATGTTATGACCCGTTTCGTGAATCAGGGTGTAGGTATTGTGGGCTTGCTGAATACGAATCAGGTTAAAAGCATACGCCGGTAAACCGCCTGATGAATTCAAAAGCCAACCCAAACCGCCAACGTCATCAACTTTGGCAAAAAGACTTACTATGTCTGCACCAAAAACATCTCGCCATTCATGAACTACGTCCATTTGACCATCGTTAGCATTTGTGAGCAGTTCAAGATCGGTGAGTGAGTTGCCGCTTTCAACATAGGGTATCTGGGCGGAATGTTTCAGGCGAAGGTTAATTTGAACTCCGCTATTGTCTAAAACCAGTTGGGCTTTTTCCATCGCAAGACTTATGACATTGTTTATACTGGTAGCATTGGTATCTGCCCAGGTTTTTGCTTGAGGAGTATATACAATCATAAAATCGATAATTGTTTGAGTTTGGGCCTCCGATTCTGAACTTTCATGTTTCTGAACCAAAATTATGTTTTCACTATCTGCAAAGTCAGGTGGAATTAGCGAAGGACCTTCGTCAAGGACATCTTTAAGAAACGAATCAATTTGCTGGATAACATGCCTCGAACTATCTTTTAAATATGATACCTGAAATTCCTGATTATGTTCGGGAAGTGATATTAAAGCCAGTATTTTTTCTTCAAAGATACTTATTAACGCGTAACCAAATTCACTGTCTTCTATCTTTGCCCTTATAGAATATACGCCATTGATGTTTGACCCTGTCTTGTCAATTGTGGCAAAAAGGTCAACATCATTAAAAAGACCCAAATGGAGCACATCCCCATCAATGAGTTCGCCTTTTTTTATGGCATCCTGATTTATGCTAACCATCCGAAAACGGTTTCCAGCCTGAAGGACTTTGGATTCCTGTTCAGAAAGAAGGTCTGTTGTGAAAAACTCTGAAGAGTCAGCTGAAGTTTCCGAAAAAAGACTTATCGTTTGAGGATAATTCCGGTACATTTCTGCATTCAGTAAATCTACCCAGACAAACATCAGAACGAAGAGGCATATTTCTACCAGAAGACGTTTTTTGTGGTTCATTTTCACCTCCTTAATTTGTTTGATAATCAGGTTTTAAAAAAAATAACTAATAGTGATGAGAATTTCAGGCAAATAACCTCCACTAATCAGATCTATGTTATGGGTCAGGCTTTTTTAAAGGGGTAATCGGCATGGGTGAGGATCCCTCAGGCAGAACATCTTTTTTTTCCGGATCGATTTCCATCAGGATGTGCCGACCAACTTTTTTAATAAAGGAGACGACATACTCCTGATTATTTTCCGGTGTATGGATAACTCCCTCAACCATATTGCAGTATACTGATAAAATCATATAGCCTCCCGTTTTTTCTGCAATAATACCTCTTATCAACAAAGTGTTATTGATATCTCTATTGACTTTTTCAATTGTGAACCAAACGCCACTTTCTGTGAACAATGAAATGAATATTTGGTCTCCAGGCGACAAGCCATTGTTGGTGAAAAGTGTGGGATTGATTTTAACGAAACGATACCTCTTGGCTGTGTTCAAAACAGGATGTTGTTGTTTGAAAGTTTGAAATTTTCTCAGATTTTCAGCGGTTTCTACAGTGGATTCATCTATGAAAAGAGATATATTGGCTCTATTGCTGGTGCATGAGATGGCTGAAATGATAATGGTTATAAATAAAAGAGTTGAATAAATAAATGAAGTAGTCATCCAGATTATCCATATTATATTTTTAATGAGTTTTAACAGGAATTGGACAATTGTGACAGCAATAAATCGGCCTGAGATATGCTGAAAAAGTAGAAATCAATATTTTTTCTTGGGCTTCAAACAAAAGTGTAGTATTTTAAATATGTCTTTTGTGCTGGCGATTCTGTGTTTTTGAATGTGTTTCCGTTTTATCCACATTTTTGGAAAGCCTCTTATGGCATCCAATTTTGATCGAAAAATGATACGACCTTTTCTGCGAAAAGAATATACAAAAAGAGTCCCCAAGTTCATAAAAAGGTGAAGTGGTAATAGGAGCCAAAATAATATCCCCGGCATATTTTTCACATAGGTCCACAAAATATTCCGATGTCCATGATAAATTGAGAAGCTACTGTGTTGTCCGCCTGTAAGTGCTGATCCAACATGCCGGACTACGGCATCCGGCACATATACGGCTTTATACCCGGAAAGACGCAAACGAAATCCAAGATCAACATCTTCCAAATAACAAAAAAAATCTTCATCAAAACCACCAACTTTTTTAAGAGCTTGATAGCGATACATAGCTGCAGCAGCGCAAGCTGAAAAAATTTCCTGCTCCGCGAGGTCTTCGGTTTCCTGCCTGAATCCGTGTCGTTTCCGCCAAACTAATCCGCTAACATGATAAATGTCACCGATTCCATCAATAATGTCCGTATCTTTTTCACATAATTGTCTTGATCCAAATGCTGCTGCATCCGGATATCTATTTGATGCCTTCAGCAGATGTTCAAGCCAGTCGGGGGCAGGAAATGCATCTGGATTGAGTAATGCCACAAATTGGGTATTACACTTTTCAAGGGCACGATTGTTTCCTGCTGCAAACCCGATATTTTGAGAGTTTTTAATGATGGATATTTTGCTGGAAATTTGTTTCAACGCAATTCTGTCAGAGCCATCTGAACTGGCGTTATCAACAATGTACACATGTTCAGGGGGATTGGTTTGCAAGGCCAAATGTTGCAAACATTTATTCAGCATATCTCCGCTGTTCCAGTTTACAATGATAACACTGACAGTCAATGAGCCAATTCCATTCAATAAAAGGATAAATGCCTTAATAGCATATCAAAGCATAAGAAATGTATTTTTAAATAACTCAATGAAGTACATTCTTTAATTCTGATTGGGCTCGAGCATAATCTTCAGGGATACCTATGTCAATGAAATGGCCTTTTGTCACAAAACAATCAAAACAGTGCTTTCTCACCATAGGTGCCAGGAAGTCTCTTTCTAATGAGAAGGTATTGCCGGGTAAAAAATGACCCAGGAAATTGTTTGGGAAAATATAGCATCCTGCATTGATAAGCCCGGGACCTGATATTCCCTTTTCTGAAAAGCCTATTACCTTTCCGTATGCAACATCTAAACGACCATACCTTTCGGTATGTTCAACTCTTCTCGCAACGATGATTGGCCTGCGATTCTCTTGCCAATGAATTTCAACTTCCTGTATTTCCAGATCGATATAAGTATCACCATTAAACACATAAACATGATCTTCTTTGCATTGTGTTATAGCTTGGCGAACCGCACCTCCTGTGCCCAATGGCATATTTTCGATTTCATAAATCAACTCGATGCCTTCAAATTCATTGCCAAAATATGAGGTTATTTTTTCTGCCATATATCCTATCGACAAAATGATTCGTGTAATTCCCTTTTTTGCAAGGGTAGTAATCAATATTTCAAGGAAAGGCCTTCCTGCTATAGGTGCCATAGATTTGGGTAAATTCGGTAATACTTGTCGCAGGCGAGTACCGTACCCACCGGCCAAAATAATTGCTTCCATCACTTATCCACCTAAACTAAATTTTCCAAGCCTCTGTACCATGTTTAGTGAAGTGGCAATTGCTCAACTGGCCATCAAACTTTCCCAAGGCACGGACAACATCCATGCGCCTGTCAGGCGGCACAAAAAACATCATAAAACCACCCCCGCCAGCACCGGAGACTTTTCCGGCCAATGCTCCCGCATGGATAGCTGAGTTATAAATATTGTCGATATACTCATTCGATACGGTTTTGGCGGATTTTTTTTTGTTTTCCCACCCAAGTCGCATTGATTCCACGATTCCATCGAATTCACCTTTCAGCAGGCATTCTTTCATTGCCAGGGCCTCTCGCTTGATGCCGTGCATAGCCAGAACAGCGTCGGTTGATCCTGATTTTACATTGCTGCTTTGATCTGCAATTATCTTTGCTGATTCCCGGGAAACGCCGGTGTAAAAGAGAAGCAAAGAAGCCTCCAGTTCACAGATGATCCAGTTTTTTATTCTTAAAGGATTGATAATGGCACGATCATCTGCATAAAATTCCATAAAATTAAATCCTCCAAAAGTAGCAGCATACTGATCCTGTCTACCTCCCTGGTACCCGCAGTCAATCCGTTCAATTCTGAATGCCAGCTGAGCAATTGTATAGTCGTCTAATGGCAAATTAAGGAGTTCGGCAAAAGCACGGATCATTACCACCACCAGCGTAGATGATGAACCCAATCCCGAGCCTGCAGGGGCATCACAAAATGTGCTTAGTTCCATTGGGATGGCTTTGCCGCCATTGTAACGTTGAATTATTTCATTATAAACTGCTTTATGAAGGTCAAGCTCTCCGTTTAAAATCAGGGGATCTGCAATGCCTTTTACCTTTTTCTTCTGCTGGTCAGTGGCTATAAATCGAACAATCGGCTCATTGAGAGTTTTGATCACAGCATAGGCATAACGATCAATCGTTGCATTCAGCACATATCCGCCATGTGTATCGCAATAAGGAGAAACGTCTGTCCCTCCTCCAGCAAGACCAAGTCTTAAAGGGGCACGTGCGCGAACAATCATTTTTTTTTAATATCCTCCGTTCTCAAAGGTGAATCATTGTTGAAAGGCAGGCAGCTTCGATTCGAACGCTTTATGGTCTCCATATCGTCTTTGTATTGGTTTAAATGTATCCTCATCTCGCGATCCGGTTGCTGATCTGTTTTTATCAATTTTCCGCCGGCAGCTAATTCATCAGTCGATCGTTTGCGGATAATCATTTCAATACCGCATTCGGCTATGGGTGTCAAAGTTTGGTCGAATCGTGGTAATTCAAAACGATAAGTCGAAGAGAGCTGTTCGATCCTGACCAGTTCTGCAGCTGGATCTAAATTTGTAACCATCTCCAGCAAATTGATGGATCTATCACTCCATGATTTTTTCTTGTATATTGTAAAGGTCCATTTGTGATCCCGGTTGTAGATACTAGGAAAGATTCCCTGTTCATATAGGTCTTCATCAGGAACCGAAATCACGAGATAACCATTTTCGCGGATAACCCGAAACCAATTGCGTAACCCTTCCACCGGATCGACCAAATGCTCAAGGCAGTGGCTGCTATGAACAAAATCAATTGATTCATTTTCAACCCCTCGGAGAAATTGAGCATCACCATCTTCCCAGTCCCAGGTTCTCACTCGGGTCATCAGAGGAAAAAGCTCCTTGTACAAAGCCAGAGGATCAGGTTTGCCTCCGATATCCAGTCCTTCGCCCACAAAGTATTTTCGGAGAAAGTTAGGGTCAAAAAGCCTTCGATGTATAGATTTGCTGCATTCTTTCATTTCACACTCATAGCACTTGTATTAAAAAACGCACGAAAAACAAAGTGCGGCCAGATTTGTTCAGAATTAAGACCGTCTCGGCGAATCAGAAGATCTTCCACCACTTCTGTTGCCCCAATACAGCTAGATACCGTTGCATCGTCAAATACGATGTATCCGCCATCGACCATATAAGGTCTAACTCCCTCGTAAGAATACTTGACAGCAGGGGCGATGTCGCAATCAATATGAGCAAGGCGAATCTTGCCAGCCTGGCGCATCACTGCATCGTTTGTCTCTTCAAAAAATCCTTTTACCAGAAATAAATTGTCGAGTTTCAATTCTTCTATTCGCTGCTGAAGTTGATCCAGGTCGACATCTGAAAAATCTCCTGCATTATGGGCATCGACACTTTTGTCGGTTTCGGGCATCCCCTGAAAACTGTCCAGACCGAACACTTTCATTCCGGGATATAGTTTTTTAGCAATATACGCCATAAAGATAACACTTCCTCCCCGATAAGAACCATATTCAACAATATTTCCGAAGGGAATTTTATCAAGAAAGAAGCGCAGCAGCAAAAAGATGTTCATCCTGTTTTCTTCACTCATAATGGTACGATCTTTAGCGACATTGAAGGCCTCTTTGTAAAGTGGATCCTGAAGAACTTTATCCCTCAAACCGCCGAATTGCAGGCCCCATCCTCGCTGGTATCCTTCATAAACATTGCGACCTTTGCGGATTCCCTTAATCATGCCATTTAGCTCCGGCAAATAAAATGGTTGTGTGTTTATTTTCTTAGAATTTAAAATCACCCGTTCATCCTTTCACTGCGTGGATATAGTACTGCCCTTCCCCAAGATGCCCATAGATTTCGGACCAATATAAACAAAGCTCCACTTTCGAGAAACCCGCACTTTTTATTTCATGAAAAAAGTCCCAGCCAAAATCATAAAGTACCAGTGACTTTTTCCCGGAAAAATGGTTGTGTCTATACACCGGTGACATTATATGGTTTAACTTCCCATTGATTAATTCAGCGCGACATTCTGTTTTTTCCTTATCCAGATAGAACGGCACTGTGATGAGTAATTGTCCTTGTGGTTTCAGAACGCGGTAAAGCTCAAACAAGGCACTCTGGGGATTAAGCACGTGTTCCAGTGTGTTATTACTAATTACAAGGTCGAAAGTATTATTTGCGAAACTGAGTTGTTCTGCATTTTTATGCCGGATTGCTTTGACAAGCTTTCCTGAATCCAATTCATCTCCAAAACATTCGCTTCCCGTGATATTTGCTGCCATATTGGAATTCGATATCCACTGGTAAAATGGGGAATTCCGTTCCATTAAATAAATATCCATTCTTTTGTCCCTGTAATGTTTTTCAATTTGACTGATAGCAAACGCCAAGGCTCGTTGCTGGTTACTCAACCTACATTCCGGACAAATTATGGTTTCAGGCCAGTTCGGCACCCGATTTTCCTGTGACCGCAAAGTGGAAGGGAACTTAAAATCAATTAAAAAGTCGACTTCTCGTTCACATACGCGGCAGAACCCGGGAAGGCAAAAGGTTTTGGTTTGTTTATATTTATCTAAGATTTGTTTTTCTCTTTTGCGACAAGCATTCGGTATCGATGTTACAACCCACTTATCGTATTCTTTTTTGCATTGAATATGATTTAATATCTCAAAAGAATTATCGGCCTGATCAGCAGAAAACAATTCAAGATTTTCATTTCCGTAAAGACAATGAATCTTTTTGTCCGAAAATTTATTTTGAGGAACACCAATTTGTTGAAGTAAAGCCTTAACAATATGGCGACCCGAAGCCAGCGAATAATTTCGGCTTACAAAATCAATACCCCCTGTGGAAGAAGATTTCCACAAAACAGGATCCTGATGGAGTCTCACAACCTCATCGGCAAAGGTTTCCGGACTATCTGCGATAATGACTCCGTCACCGGAACTCAGTCCCATTCCTTCAGCACCGATTTTAGTAGAAACGCATGGCAACCCATAACTCAGACTGGTACCAATCTTTCCTTTGATACCAGCTCCATAACGCATCGGTACCACGCTCAAACGGCAACTGTCCAAAACAGGCTGTAAGTCTTCCACAAAACCAAGCACCTCTATTCCATCCTTCTCGGCCAATGCAAATATTTCGGGAGTACCGCGACTTCCAACGATGCGAAAAACAGCCTCAGGAAGTTTCTGCCTGATCCGGGGAAAAACCTCTTTGCTGAAATAGAGAACAGCGTCGATATTGGGTTGATGCTGAAAGCCGCCGATAAACACCATACCATTTCGTTTTTCAAAGGGTACTTTGGTGCCGGGAATCTCGATGGCCCATGGAAAGAGAAAAATCCGTCCTCCATTGGCTTCAAGAGCAGGTTCAGCATCCAGCATCTCTTTTTCAGCTAAACTGTGGACAATAGTTGCATCTGCTCCTTGAATAATACGCAGCTCTCTTTCCCGGGTCTTTATCGCTTTCTGCCTTAACTGATCTGAATCTGCCAGTTCTGCCTCACGAAATTCCCTTAGGTGATGCAGATCAGAAGTATGAAAAATAAGTTTGGCATTTGGGCAATATTTGCGAATTGCTGAAAAGTTACGTTCTGCCGCAGTCATTCGGAACACCACAATTATGTCGTAATGCTTGCCAAATTCAGCCAAATGCTTTTCAACGGAGGTCACATAGGGGCCGTATAAACACTCTATTCCTATCCGTTGCAAATTAAGAGTATATGGGGTCATATATAGAAAGTTGTCTTCCGGTATGAAAGTTACCTTAAATCCTAAGCCTTGCAAAATTCGCATCAAATTGAGTGCGGTAATCGAACCGGCATCCTGGTCCGGCGTTGGGGTGCAATGATCGAGTACTAATGCGCGGCCGCTAATACCGCGATCCTTTGCCAGCTCCGGCATTTTTCCAGGTCTCCCATGGCTTTCCAGTAATTTTTGCCATCTATCATACAATTTCTTCGCATTTCTGACCTGAAAAGATTTAACACCTCCAGAGGTCTCTTTACCGGATGAGATGCCTTCAAAATGAATGGCCATCGATAATGGCTGGTATAGCACCCGGTAACCCTGCTGTCTTACGCGAAAAGCCAGATCCGAATCTTCACCATAGGCTGGAAGGTAATGTTCGTCGAACCCACCTAAAAGATTGAATAAATCAGTGGTGATCATAAGAGATGCACCTGAACAATAATCAACATCGCGAAGGTAACTAAATTCCGGTCTGTTCGGATCCTGGAGCCGTCCATAATTCCATCCGGAACCATCCGACCAGATGATACCGCCTGCTTCCTGCAGCCGGCCATCCGGATAAATCAGCTTTGACCCGACAAGCCCGGCCTGCGGAATACAATTAAAAGTTTCAACGAGTTCATCCAACCAACCGGGACGGACCACTGTATCGTTGTTCAACATCACTAGTAATTTTCCTCGGGCGTGGGCTGCGCCAAGATTGCAAGAACGAATAAATCCTAAGTTCGACCTGTTATGAAAAACACGGATTCCTTTTATTTGTTGAAGCACTTCCTGAGTTTTATCCGGTGATTGATCATCGACAACGATTATTTCAAAACTGTACCGTGTCTGATGTGACCAAAGTGAACGCAAACATCTATAGGTGTATTCAATTTTTCCATAAACCGGAATGATTATGGATACCACCGGTGATTCTGGGCTTCTGACTTCGAAAGGCTCTCCAATATCTTTCGGTTGTTCCATTTGGATGGTTACAGGAAATTCGCCTCCATTTTGAGATTGCCAGAGGCTGTAAGACAATGTTTTTGAAAATAAACCCGGTACCCATCTGTACGCCCAGCTCTTTAATTGATTTCGTTTTAAACTTGATACAGGAAGAGTGTGATAAATTTTTCGCAGAAATGCAATTATCGCTCCTTTTGGTTGCCCGATGGCAAAACGGAAAATAGTTACAGCGTAACGCAAAGGTTCTGTTGCTTTCCAAGTAGTTGAATTCGTTATGGCATCCAAGGTTTGATTTGCAATGACAAGTTGTCCGTCACGCTCTGCCAATTGCCGGCTTAAAATATCAAGCTGTCCATCACGTTCGGCTAATTGTTGGCTTACAACATCAAGTTGTTCTTCGCGTTTGACCAATTGCCTGCTTACAACATCAAGCTGTTGATCACGCTCGGCCTGAATATTTCTTAAACTGGTAATTTCTGACCGTGAAATTTCTCGCTCCGAAATCAATAATTTATACAAACCCTGAAACGCGATTGAATCACCAAGAGTGCTGTATAATTTACGAATACGATTGATTGTTTCAGAATCAGTATCGAACAGATCCGGTAACATTGCAGAAGCCTCTGTTCCGATTGCCAACACTCCCAAACCATTAGAATGCAGAAATTCAAAATGTGGATATTGACTGCTCAATTCCTCCCATAATTTCCACACCCCAAAATCTGCCTCACGCACCTGAGTGTCATGAAACAAAACAATGCCACGATCGCTCAGCTTTCCATGCCATGTTTCGAAATCATGACGGACCGCCTCATATGTATGAAAACCGTCGATATGTAACAGATCGACTGATCTATCATTAAACCTTGATAAAGCCTCATCAAAAGTTGAAGGTATCAAGGTGGAAAAATGACCGTAACGCTGATCATGGATCAGGCGTAATTGTTCAAAAACCTCACTTCCATAATAACCAGAGTGTTCGTCTCCCGCCCAGGTATCAACGGCAAAACATTTTGTGGAAAGAGCAAAACGTTTTACTGCTTCACAAAAAGCCAAGTATGAATCGCCTTTATGTGTTCCCAGTTCAACCAGGAAAGAAGGATTCAGAATACGAATAAGGGAGAAAGCAAAGGGTATATGCCCTTGCCATGAAATTACCTCACTGATTTCTCTGGGTGTCCACTCTTCTGGACTGAACACTGAAAGTTCCAAAAAACGGTTAAAAGTCATCTCAATCCTAATGTCAAAGTCCTGTGTTGAAGCCATCGCTTCAGATTGCTTTTTATATTCCACCATGTACCCAAGGTCGGCTTTCTGCAAACCAGAATAGAGTCATGCCACCAGTCACTGCCGTCTGAATAGCCTTTGTCTTCCCATTGAGTATTCGCTTCGAGCACTTCCATTTGGGCAAAATGAGCCAGGGCGATCATGCCATCTGGATAAAAACGCCAGCAATCCAATGGATAACGATGCTCTGGACCACTGGACGGTGCAAGGATGCAGCATATTCCACCCGGCTTAAGAACCCGAGCCACCTCCAGCATTGTGATCCAGAAATACTTTATATGCTCGAATGCCTGTCCTGATATAAGCACATCGGCAGAATTGCGGGATATCTCGCTCCAGACATAGGGAGTGTGCAAAACCACGTCAACATTTTTACCTGGTACCATGTCTAAACCCATGTACTGCCATTTGGGTTCGGAAAAAATAGGTCGATAACTGCCATTAACATCCTGACTTCCCAGATCATAAATGAGTAGAGGTTCACCGATCCTTCCGTCGAGGTATTGCATGCGAAAATTTTCCATTTTATTATATGAGCTTGTGTGCATTTTAGCTAACTATTTATCCGGTAAGCGATACAGCCAGGCATCTGGCCAATAAGTCAATTCTTCAAGAACATATTCTTCACCCAAAAATGCTTTCGGCCTGTTAATGATAAACTCAGGATGACTGGCAGCAAATTCACGCGCTGCTGTAGCAGAGTTATCCTTAATCCACTCCGGTCTGCCATAGGGTGTGTCGGTCAGATACTGCATTACACCATCTGCGGCAACAATGTATGATCCGGGCGAAACAATTCCTGCATATGCGTTAAGTTCCCTCAAGACGTGTTTTTTTGAATGGTCGCTATCAAGAAACACAAACACTTTTTGTCCTGGGCTTATGTGTTTAAAAACTTTGTCCCTTACATCACTCGATACGGAATCTCCTTCGATCAGGGTAATCAGATCTGAAAAGGGACTTCGTTCAATACGCATTTGTAGTTCGTCAGGGATACAGATATCGACAGAAATAACCTTTCCTTTTTCCATCAAGCGACAGAGGGTTGCAAAAAAAATCGAACTTCCACCCTTACTAGCACCAGTCTCGACAATAACATCGGGTTTGATCGTAACAATTGATTCTTGAAGCCGAAGCAAATCGTCAGGAAATTACCAAATCTGAAAACCAAACCAAGAAAAAGATTGCCAATGCAACTGGTTTCATTCCTGCTTTAACCAGATAATTTCTTTTTTTACATTGTCCTCGGTTTTAATAATCTGCTTGTCAGTGTCAATCTAAATTTTCATGGCTTTTTTCCACAATTTTTTTTAATTTTAACCACGGTATCGTTGTATGATGATTTCAATGCAAAGTCCATTTTTTCTGCTGCGGTCAAACACAAAAGTGATGGCAACCAAAAGTAAACAACATTTTTGATTTTTTTTCGGAAAATTAATAACGGAATCCTCTTGCCTTAACCCCCCCTTTTTTTATAGTGCAAGACTGAAGACGCTACAAGCCAGAGTTTTTAAATTGGTTTAAAATGTGTGTCGTTGATAATAATTGTTATTAAAAAGAAATGAAAATCGATTAAAAATTGCCAGTTCGGATTCAGGGGTTAAATACTCAGAGTATTTTTTATGGTTAGTTTGGTTGACATGAGGCAATTGAATTTCTTTTTTATCAATGTATGGAAGAAGATTTTTTTTAAAATCCTGCTCTAAATTTTCAAATTTAATTATACGCAAATTATTTGGAATTTTACCAGAAAAAATAAAATACTTGTATATCTCAGAAGCGTTTCGTCCATAATACGGGCTGTGGATAGCAAAATATTCAAAAGGATGGTTTAAAGCAATTGTTTGAGCAGGTCCTTTATCCCATGGATTACCCCGTCTAAGATAATAGTATCGGGAAACTTCCATTTCATATGGAGACCTTATCACAATCAAAATAATCTTAAAGTCTGGAATTGAAAAACCGTATTTTTTTAAAATGGGTTCAGCTTGATCAAAATTTTCGTGGCGAATTCCAGGTATATGGTGAATTTCACCTGTGTTTGATTTACTTTTATCTTTAGCTTGATTATTTTCCTTGGTATTTTTATTGTAATTTCTTTTAAGAGTTAAATGCTCAGCTGATGGGGCAGTATAATAAATCGGCCGCCTTAAATGATTTAATAAAAAATTTGTTATTGACATCCCTGCTGTCTTAGGAATATGCAGGAAAAGAATATCATTATTAAAAACCATAACTCCTCCAAATAATTAATTTTTTTAGAAAATAAGATGATTGGAATGAATTGCAAGTTCAACCAAGATTCTCGGTGAATGATTCTTTTAGGGTTTGTATTTATTTTGTGGAACCATAATGGAGTTAATTTGAACAGAACATATGTCAAACTTATTGATTTTGATGAAAATCGAAATAACAATTTTACGCTAATTCGAATATTTTTCGCATGGTTGGTTTTATATGGTCATAGTTATGCAATTGAAAAATCACACGGAATAGTAGATCCCTTAAACACTATCTTTAAAGGTTCTATTTGGATAGGGGCAATTGCAGTAAATGGTTTTTTTGTAATAAGCGGCTTTTTGGTAGCTGCTAGTTTTGTAAGAAGAGGGCTTCTTAATTACCTTTTATCGCGTTTTCTGCGGATTTACCCGGCACTAATAGTCTGTGTATTTTTTACAGTGTTTATACTAGGTCCCTCTCTGACAAATATTGATACGGTTGAATATTTTAAGGCATCAAAAACTTATCAATATCTTTTAAACGCTTTGGCATTTTTGCGAATGCAATGGTATTTACCGGGCGTATTTGAAAACAATGCAACCAGCGGCATAAACGGATCTTTGTGGACACTTACAGTTGAAGTGAGATGTTATCTTATACTTGCTGTTTTGGGATTATTCGGAGTATTTAGAAAAAATCTAATCTCAAACTTTGTAATATTCTTCATTTATATTTTTGCAATGTTTTTTTACAATAAAATACCACTCATTGGTATAAATGAAAAATGGGCAAGATTAGGTCTAT
>CAYZJH010000059.1:0-22460 GCA_964478625.1 uncultured Desulfobacteraceae bacterium | reverse complement strand
CGGTCCCTGTATGTCTTCCTGCCATACTGGAAATCGCGGCATTTTATTTTGTCAGCGCCATGGCCACGGTATCAGCGGTTATATTTCTCTATTCCAGCGACCTGCCCATAGCCTCAGTGGCGGTGGTGAACATGGACGACGCAGGCGATACGGCACCTGCAGCCGCCATGTGCATGCTGATAGTGATGACCAATATTCTGGTGAGAGGACTGGTGGAAATGATCAGTCATTTTTTAAAAAGAAAGACCCATTTGTGGCGTAAAAGCTGAACTGGGGAATGTAAAATAATCAAATGAGGATGTTGGAGAATAGTATGGAGATTTTTGTGAAAAATAAACCCTATACCGGCAAAGTGAAAGCGGTGGTGCTGGATTGGGCCGGGACCGCGGTTGACTACGGAAGTCAGGGGCCTGTCGCGGTGTTCATAGAAGTTTTTCGCCTTTTTGGGGTATCTGTTTCTGTGGAGGAGGCTCGTCAGTTCATGGGGCTGACGAAAAAAGACCATATCCGGGGAATGTGTGGTTTGCCTTCGGTGCAACACAACTGGCTTCAGGCCCACGACAGGTTGCCGGATGAAAAAGATATCGAGGCGATGTATCGGGAAACAGAACGGCTGATGGTTGCAGCGATTGCACAACATTCAGACCCGATTCCGGGTCTTCTGGAAACGGTGGATCAACTTCGCAAGGCTGAAATCAAAATCGGCACCTCCACCGGCTATACTTCACCCATGATGAAAGTCCTGGTTCCTGCGGCCGCCCAAAAAGGATACAGGCCTGACCATGTGGTATGTTCATCCGATGTTCCTGCAGGACGTCCCTATCCGTGGATGTGCTATAAAAACGCCATTGATCTGCAGGTGTATCCCATGGAGGCCATGATAAAAATCGGAGATACGCTCAGTGATATCGAGGAAGGACTCAATGCCGGGATGTGGACGGTAGGAATCACTCAGACAGGCAATGAACTGGGATTGAGTCAAAAGGAACTGGAAAAATTGCCTGGGAATGAGCTGGCAATAAAATTATCTCAAATAGAGCAGAAGTTCAAAAATTCAGGAGCCAATTTTGTGATCTGCGGCATATGGGATTTGTTTAAAGTGATTGGATCGGTCAATGACTGCCTGGCAAGGGGGTTGGTTCCTGCCGATGGTCTTAGGTGACCGGTTGTTCCGGAGGAGCCCCATGGGTATCGAGGGAAGAAATCTCAGTTAAAACCTAAGGGTCCGAATTTATGCGCAAGCCGGTGTTTGGACATTCATGCGGATATATCCGCATCAACAGGTTTTCGGCTGCTAAAATGGGCTCCTTCGCAAAAGCATGGGAACAAGGAAATGAAAATGAAATATCATCATGATAAATCCACAGGGAAAATTCCGGTGGATCTTTCAGAGGGCGACAGCAATCTATCCCCTTTGCGAAAGGCTTGGAATGATCAAGAGATAGATGAAAACACCCGAAAATTGCTGGCGGAGGATGAAAAATATTTTTTGAGGCAATCCCTTTCAACCCCTTGTCTTAACGTGCTGGAAAGTTGCGAAAATTCTTTCATTACAGATTTACAGGGAAAACGGTATTTCGATTTTCATGGAAACAGTGTGCACCAGGTTGGTTTTTCGAATCCGAAAGTCATCGAGGCGGTTATTCGCCAACTTCTGAAACTTCCCTTTTGCACTCGCCGTTACACCAACATACCGGCAATTGAGCTGGCTAAAAAGCTGGCTGAAATTGCTCCCGGAAATTTATCAAAAGCATTGTTCGCACCTGGTGGAACCACGGCTGTGGGGATGGCACTCAAGCTTGCACGCGTGGCTACGGGAAGATTTAAAACCATTTCCATGTGGGACTCATTTCACGGCGCATCTCTGGATGCCATGTCAATCAGCGGAGAGACCATGTTTCGAAAAAATGTGGGGCCGCTTCTTCCCGGAGCGGTGCATGTACCGCCTGCCGATCCGTATCGCTGCCTTTGGAATCTTGAAGGCAATTGTGATATCTGCGGGTTAAAATGTGCCGTTTACCTGGATTATGTGCTGGAAAAGGAGGGAGATGTGAGTGCTGTTATCGCAGAGCCTGTCAGGAACACGTCCATTAATCCGCCGCCTCCTGGTTATTGGAAAGCGGTTCGCAAGTCATGTGACCGACATGGTACTTTGCTGATTTTCGACGAAACCGCAGTTTGTCTCGGACGGACGGGAAAGATGTTTGCCTGTGAAAACTTTGATGTTGTTCCCGATATTTTGACCATCGGCAAAGGCCTTGGTGGAGGAGTCATGCCTTTTGCCGCTATGATCACCCGGCCTGAACTGGATGTGGGGCCGGAAAAAGGTCTGGGACATTATACCCATGAAAAAAATCCGGTGGCATCAGCAGCAGCTCTGGCAACCATAGCCGTAATCGAGGAAAACAACCTGATTGAACGGGCTGCAGCTCTTGGAAATTCAGCAATGCAAAAACTCCTTTTCATGAAAAATCAGTATGCTTTGATTGGAGATGTCAGAGGAATCGGGCTTCTGATAGGTATTGACCTGGTAAGGGACCGGCAGACAAAGGAGCGGGCAATTCTTGAAGCGGATCAAATCATGTATGAATCTCTAAAAAGAGGCCTGAGCTTTAAAACATCCCAGGGAAGTTTTATTCCCCTTGTGCCTGCGTTGACCATAGAGCAAAGGGATCTCGAGCACGCTCTGGAAATATTGGATGAAGCAATTAATTTGGTGGAGAAAAAGCTATGACAACGGAATCTGTTCCTGATAATCCTTATATTCTTTTGACACCGGGGCCCCTTAGCACCACAAAATCCGTAAAGCAATCCATGCTCCAAGACTGGTGCACCTGGGATGACGATTACAACCGGATCGTTGAGCAGATACGAAAGAAACTGTTAAAAATCGCATCGGTTACAGACGACTACACATCGGTTTTAATGCAGGGAAGCGGGACTTTCTGTGTCGAATCGGTCATTACAACGGCAGTTAGTGACAACGGAAAACTGTTGGTGCTGGCAAACGGTGCCTATGGTCTCAGAATCGCCAAAATTACCGGGTGCATTGGGATCAGGCATAGAGTGTTAGACAGCGGAGAAACCGATCCTCTTTCACTGGACCAGCTCGAGCAAGTTTTGGATCAGGACCCGGAAATCACTCATGTGGCTGTGGTGCATTGTGAAACAACCACAGGGATGCTCAATCCCATAAAAGAAATCGGCCATCTCGTTAAAAAATACGGGAAAGAATACATTATCGATGCCATGAGCAGTTTCGGCGGCATTCCTATTGATGTAGCCGAACTCAAAGCAGATTATATTATCAGCAGCGCCAACAAATGCATCCAGGGGGTGCCCGGTTTCGGGTTTGTGATTGCGCTGAGAGAATCGATTGAAAAGACAAAAGGCCAGGCCAGATCCTTAAGCCTTGATTTGTATGATCAATGGGAAACCATGGAGGAGCATCATGGTAAATGGAGATTTACCTCGCCGACCCATACGGTTCGGGCATTTTTTCAAGCTCTCATGGAACTGGAACAGGAAGGCGGTGTTGAAAAGCGGTATGCAAGATACCTTGAAAACCATCAAATTCTGGTCGATGGGATGGTATCATTGGGGTTTAAACCACTTTTGCACGCAAAATATCAATCCCCCATTATCACATCTTTTTTAAGCCCAGACCATCCTGTTTTTAATTTCAGAACCTTTTATCATAAGCTTAAAGAGCAAGGTTTTGTCATCTATCCGGGTAAAATCACCCAAAATGATACCTTTAGAATCGGTAACATCGGAGAAGTCTACCCAAAGGATATGCGCCGACTGATTCGAGCGGTGGAATTGTCAATGGATTGGGTCAAAAAGACCCGTGAGTAAAATCAGGATCGGCTTTTGAGTGCCTATCGGTATTTATGGCCTGTATTTACCGATAAAGAACGCCGTTTTCCGGATTCCAGCCTATCTACTTTACCCACCCAAGACACCTGCAGGATCGCTACCCGATTGGCGGTTGTGAGTTCAGGATGCGATGCTATGAAAAATGGATTGCGAACATTCCGGACAAAATGCTATTCTTTAAAACAATAATAAAATACGTGTGCTGGTAAATCCGGGCGGGAGGGTAAACTCTAAAAAGTGATCCTGTTGCGGGTATAAAATATACTTCGGTCGGGTATTGAATAGATGGTAGGGATTCAAGGGAATCACCTGGAACTTGTCAAAAGGAAATATCGTGTCGATACTTCCCGGATATCCTTTTTGAAATTTATTCTCGAAGCTTATGATGGAATGGCGCAGATAACCACATTGGATCCTGTTTCAGGAGTGGTCGAGGTATCTGTGGTTGCAAAGTGTGTAAATGATTTTGAAAATATTATCATGGATTTGAAAAATCAAATGCTGATTGAAATTGTGGAATTCTCTCAGGAAAATGTAGATCATCGATGAAAAAGAAAAAATTGTACATCAATACCATAGGCTGCCAGATGAATGTCTATGATTCGGAAAAAATAGTGTCGGACCTGGCATCAAACGGATATGAAAAAACCTTCTCCATCGAGTCGGCCGATTTGATTGTGTTAAACACCTGCACGATTCGGGAAAAAGCCGAGCAAAAGGCGTTCAGTTTCCTGGGACGTTTAACTAAGCTGAAACAGAAAAATCCGGATCTGATTGTTGCGGTAGGCGGCTGTGTTGCCCAACAGGAAGGAGAAATCCTTGTCAAGCGGGCGCCGGTTGTTGATATCATTTTTGGTACCCACGCAATTGGCCGGTTACCTGGGCATATTCAGGAGATTGGACGTCAAAGGCGTCGTATTGTCGATATTAACCTGTCAGAGACGCTTCATGAAAAGTCTCTTTATGACAATGTCCGCCCGGACTCTGATATCACGGCTTTTGTAACGATTATGCAAGGCTGTGAAAACTATTGCACTTATTGTGTTGTGCCTTATGTTCGTGGAAAGGAGATGAGCCGGGCTCCCGAGCGAATCATTGAAGAAATTGAACACGTTGTCAGTCAGGGAGTCCGGGAGGTAACGCTTTTGGGGCAGAATGTCAATAGTTACGGTATCCGACAGGGTTTTTGTTCATTTGCACAACTTCTTGAAAGAATTAATATGATCAAGGGGTTATTGAGAGTCAGGTTTACCACGTCCCATCCCAAGGACCTTTCAACAGAGCTGATGAACGCCTTTAAGTCCTGTGATAAATTGTGCAATCACATTCACTTGCCGGTTCAATCCGGCTCTGACCGGATACTGAAACTGATGAATCGTCGATATACCCGGGATGATTATCTGGAAAAAGTGGAACGGCTTCGAATCATTCAGCCTGAGATTTCCATCAGCACGGATATCATCGTAGGGTTTCCGGGGGAGACTCAAGAGGATTTTGAAAAGACGCTGGGGTTGATTCAGGAAGTGGAATATGGCAGCCTTTTTGCTTTCAAATATTCGGATAGACCCAAAGTCCCTTCCAGGCACCTTTCCGGCAAGATTTCAGAGAATGAAAAGACAGATCGCCTGCAAGAGGTATTATCTTTGCAACAGGAAATCACCCTGAAAAAAAACCGGTCTCTGACCGGTTCAATCCAGAAAGTTCTGGTGGAAGGTTTGAGCAAAAAACAAAAGGGAAAGGAATATCAAGGCGCTGATATTCAGTGGACCGGGCGCACTCAACACAATATTGTGGTAAATTTCAGCGCCACATCGGGAAACGACCTGAGTCCCGATCAAATCTTGACAGGAAGAATTGTTGATGTCAAGATTGAACAAGCATATCCCCATTCACTGTGGGGTAAACCGGTCTATATTAAACCTGAAAAACAGGGTTTGAAAGGAGATGAATGCTATGCTGCATAAGGTCACCATAGCGGGATTGACAATGGATCCCAATTCAAATACGCCTATTATCATTCTAAAATCCGATGAGACGGATCAGGCTATCCCAATCTGGATTGGATTGCTCGAAGCCACATCTATTGCTTCCGCTCTTCAAAATATCAAGTTTGATCGGCCGATGACCCATGATTTGTTTAAAAATTTTCTGGATTATATTAAAATACAGGTTGCCAAGATAGAGGTATGTGATCTCAGAGACAATACATTTTTTGCAAAGATTTATTTTATATCCGATGACACGACTTTCAGCATTGATGCTCGTCCCAGTGATGCGATAGCCATCGCGTTGAGATTTAACGCTCCGATTTTTGTGGATGAAGAAGTCATTTCCAAGTCCAAGGCCGGAGAGGCGGGAGGTGAGGCTGAAGTGGCGGATAAGAGCGAGGAAGGCAAAAAATGGGCTGAATACCTTGAAAGTCTGGATCCGGATGCGTTTGGAAAATACAAGGTGTAACTCTTTGAAAGAAGGGAAGGTCTGTCACCCCTTCCCTTTTTCCCGTCCATCAGTCACTTGCTCTTTCTTTTGCAAGCTGTTCTTCGCTCATTGTCCAAAAAGGAGTACCGTCTCTGGTTAGGCGAACCTTCAGTTCATAGAAATCCCCTTTTTTTATCTTAGCCGCCATAAATACATCCTCACCCTCGATTTCGGCCCAAACGCCCCTGATTTTGAGACGATCCCCCTTCTTAAGTCCGAGACTGTCTTTTCCTGTAAACCAGGCAGGGCAAATATGAACCAGTATAGGCGGGTCCTCATCGGATTCTTTTACCCTGATCGCGGTGGCCGGAGACATTCCTTGCATGGGAATCACTTCAATGATATCCACCACGGTGGCCCTGAAATTATCCAGTTCCGAAACCTTGTAGTACTTGTTGTAAGCGCTTCCGATCTCCCACCCTTCCATCTCTTTTTTTGGCCCTTCAGCCAATGCGGTGCCTGGAAAAAATATAAGACTATAGATCAAAAGCAAAGTGATTGGTAATACACTTCTGATTTGCATAACTGCCTCCTTTTATTCGGTGTAGAATGTATTCCTAATTTAGTAATGCCCTGTCTCCGAAGCGAAAGGATCAGAAATGGGACTCATCATATCTTCAAATTGATATTTCCTCACTTGGCACTTTCAGCGACCGAGAAGGGGGCTTTCAGGAACCTTTTTAGCGTTAAATTACTAATTCAGGTATTTTTTGTCAAGGTGGTCGCCGGTGGCATGAGATTCCCTTGATTAAGCGTAATCATCATAATATGCTTGCATCCGGTACCGAACCAAAGCTATATTGAGCAGAGGGTGTGAGAAAAATGCCCTTTTTTTGATTTGAGATGGAAATTTTCAGGGGAGGCAATACCATGGAAAATCAATACCCATCCATATTGAAGGCACATTTTCTGATTGCGATGCCGGGACTGCTGGACCCGAATTTCAGTCAGACGGTCACCTGCATTTGTGAACATACCGAGGAGGGTGCTCTTGGGATTGTGATCAACAGAGCCCATCCGGCACTTTCTGCAAAAGAAATTTTCAGTGAACTCAATTTGGACTCCGGCGGAAAAATGGGCCAAATACCTATCTATATTGGTGGGCCTGTCCATTTTGATGAAATCTTTATTCTGCATGGACCACCATTCGGCTGGCACGGTTGCCTTCAGATAACTTCAACACTGGCCTTAAGCAATACAAAAGATATTCTGACCTCCATCTCGCAGGGAAAGGGCCCTGATAAAGTGATTATTGCTTTAGGGTGTGCAGGGTGGGGGCCAGGACAATTAGAAGCGGAGATCAGTCAGAATGCCTGGCTTACAGGACCTGTATCGGATGACATTATTTTTGAAGTGCCTGAAAATGAGCGCTGGAATGCAGCGGTTAAAAAGATGGGAATTGATCCGGCATTGCTGAGCCATACGGCCGGCCATGCATAAGGGATTGATTTTGACAATAAGCTGAATTCATTGTATGAACCGAACTGTTTGTCAGAGTTGAATGACTTGAACACCTCTTTTATGGAAAGGCAAAATAACATTAATTGATCATGAACTTATATTCGAACTTGAAAGAGGAGCTGCTTCAACTGAATCAGGATATCTTGTTTTTGCTTAACAATGCAAAAAAAATACCGGGAATGTCGGATGACAGCTTTATCAAATGGGAGAAGACGTGCGGGGATATTTACCGACAGATTTCTGAAGAAATTGTTAGAGTAGCTGTAGTCGGGGCGATTAAGTCGGGAAAAAGCACATTTGTCAATTCATTACTCAAGGGAGATTACCTTAAGAGAGGCGCCGGTGTAGTCACTTCTATTGTTACCAAAATTCGGAGCGGGAAAAAACTGTCAGCAAAGCTTTTTCTGAAATCATGGGATGAAGTCAATTCCGAATTACAGCAGGCACTGGTGTTGTTTCCATCCTTTAAATGGCCATCTGAAAACAAATCCGTCGATATCCGGCAAAGCAAGGACCGACTGGAGCTTCAGAAGGCATTGGAGTCGTTGAGTACGGACTATCTTTTTACCAATGACGCTAGAAATATCAATAGCGTGCTCATTACCTTGTATCTCAAAGGGTATGACAGGGTAAAAGAAATGATGAGTTCGGAAAACAAAATCAGAGAATATGGCCCGGACCAGTTTTACAAGCATATGGATTTTGTTGGTGATGATTCCATGGCGGTTTTTCTCAAAGATGTGCATCTGGAAATTGTTGATTCTTCCCTTGAGTCCAACATCCAAATTGCGGACTGCCAGGGAAGCGATTCCCCAAATCCCCTTCATCTGGCCATGATTCAAGACTATTTGCTCCGTACCCATTTAATTGTCTATGTCATCAGCAGCCGAACCGGTCTCAGAAGAGCGGATATCAGGTTTTTGTCCATGATCAGGAAGATGGGTATCATGGACAATATTGTATTTGTCATTAATTGTGATTTCAGTGAGCATGATTCGCTGGAAGAGTTTTCAGGGCTGGTAGAAAAAATAAAGGATGAGATCGCGTTAATAAAATCCGATCCTGAGGTTTACACTTTTTCCGCCCTGTATCATCTTTTTAAGTCCCAAGGGGATCAATTGCCTGAAAAAGATACGGATAGGGTCGGACATTGGGAGAAGGAAGGATCACTTGTGGAATTGTCCCGGCGTCAGTTTGAAATGTTTAATGCATCTTTGCACAAAAAGCTGACCTCTGAGAAATATTTTCTGCTTTTGAAAAATCATCTGGAGCGGATGGCTGTTGTGGCATCAGGGTTTAAGGGATGGATCGAAGTCAGTCGAGATCTTTTGAATCGCGATGCAAATAGTGCTGCTGAGATTACTGAAAAGGTAAAACAACACCAAAACCGGATTACGCAACTGGAGTCAGTCATAAAAAACACCCTTGACGGTGCTGTTGAAAAGCTCAAAAAAGATTTGAAAAAGGATGTGGACCGGTTTTTTGATACTCGTGACAGTGAGGTGATCAACCGCATCATCGATTATATCCACGGCTACAGCGTCACCTATGAAAACAATGGGGATCAGCTCAGATCCACAGGATTTTCCAATACCTTGTATTATATTTTTCAGGAATTCAAGCAAGGTCTCGATACCTTTATGACAGAAATCATCAACCCTGAAATTATCCGATTTGTTAAAGGACTCGAAAAAAAAACCGAAGAGCACATGATGCTCATCGGCAAGCCTTATGACGGGTTGATACAGGAAGCCATATCCGAATACAACGATACCCTTCAAAATTTCGGTATTTCTTTGGGCCAGGATTCAAGAGTTTTGGAAATACCAGATATTTCAGTCATAAAAAATATTTCAGGCCTTTGGCTGCCCCCGGCCGGAGCTACTTTGCATTATACGGCAAAAATTAAAACCGAGGCGATTATGCGTCTTGGATTTTACAGAGTGGTCGGTTTTCTTCGCAAAGTGTTCAAACGATCCGGACGCGATAAAACCCGGGAAAGTTTTGTCGCTTTAAAAGATGGGGTCAAGCGAATGAAACGCGAAACGGAAAAATCCGTTATCAGCCACTTCAAGGATTACCGGGAAAATATCAAGTATCAATATGTATTTAAACTTGTCGATGCCGTTTCAAACACCCTTTTCGAGGCATTACTGGATCGGTTTCAAACATATGTCACCGATTTGTCGAAGCTGGTTGAAGGAATTGAAGGTCATAAAGAGGACAAGGATGACGCCACCGGTCTGCTTTTACAAATGGAGTCCGAATCTGTGAATATCCAGGAGCAGATCCGACAAATCAGAAACAAGATAGGCCAGGCATTATAGGCTTTATCAGTGATTAAAGCAGGAGAGCCGGATTTCAATCCGGCTGTTTTGGGGACCTGATGTTTAGAATTCACCAAATACCTGCCAACAGGAGGTTTAAACCATGAATGCGAAGGCAACCCGCATTATAGCCGTAGCCAATGAAAAAGGAGGCGTAGGAAAAACTGTCACCGTGATTAACCTGGGAGCTGCATTGGTTCGTGAAGGGAAAAAAGTGCTTATTGTCGATATGGACCCCCAAGCCAATGCCACAAAGGGGTTGGGAGTTCAGATCAAAGAAGAGCAAATGAGCATCTATGATCTTCTGAATGATCCCGAATCATGCGCCGCAGACGATTTGATTTCAGCAACCCAATGGAAAGGATTGTATCTGATTCCATCCCATGTGGATCTCGCTGGTACGGAAGTTGAGTTGGTCAATGTTGAGGGAAGGGAGAACCGCTTGAAGGAAGTTCTCGGAAATCTCGCCGGAAGATTTGATTATATTCTTTTGGATACCCCACCGAGCCTTTCCCTTTTGACAGTCAACGTGCTTACATATGCCAAGGAAGTATTGGTGCCGTGTCAGACGCAACCTTATGCATATGCGGCTCTTGAGGATCTTTTTGATACTATCGAGGCAGTTAACGAAGATATCAATCCGGAATTGCGAGTATCCGGAATTGTTGCCACCTTTTTTAATAAACGCACCCGTATAAGTCAAAACATTTTGGAGAAGCTTAGAGAAAACGAACATTACCGACCGTTTTTGTTTGATACTGTCATCAGAACAAATACCACCATTGCCGAGAGTGCGGAAGTCGGCAAACCCGTTGTCTTTTATCGTTCCGGAAGCTACGGCGCAAGCGATTATTTACAACTGGCGCGGGAGTTGATAGGCAGAGCTGCCGCTTAGATTCGTGGATCAAGACTTTTTAATGATTTTGGCATGGTAAAGCCTTAAGCTGTTGGTTACCACGGAAACACTGCTGAATGCCATTGCAAATGCAGCGAGGATAGGATGGAGCTGTCTTAGAAAGTGCGGGAAGCTTTCAAATGGATAAAGAATTCCGGCTGCTACAGGAATTAACAGAAGATTGTAAAAAAAAGCCCAAAAAAGGTTTTGTTTAATCGTTCGCATGGTGGCTCTGCTTAAACGGATTGCACTTGGAACCCCGGTCAGCTTTCCACTGGATAAAATGACATCCGCTGCCTCAATGGCCACATCAGTGCCGGTTCCGATAGCAATTCCGACATCAGCTTGTGCAAGTGCAGGGGCATCGTTTATTCCATCGCCGACCATACCGATTTTGCGGCCCTTATCCTGAAGTTCTCTGATCTTGGAAGATTTGTCTTCCGGACGAACTTCGGCGAATATATTATCGATTCCAACCTGGCCGGCGATTGCTTTTGCTGTTTGAAAATTGTCACCGGTGAGCATGATCACGGAAATTTTTTGGTCATGAAGGTCTTGAATGGCTTGTTTTGATTCCGGTTTGAGGGTATCGGAAACTGCGATCAACCCAGCCGGCTGATCCTCTACTGTGACCATTATGACCGTTTTTCCTTCAGATTGAAGCTTTTCAATCGTATTTGCAAATTCCTTGTCTTCAGGTTCGAAAGGATCGAACCATTTAGGTTTGCCCACTCGAACTTTTTGGCCGTTGACCAATGCTTCTACGCCGTGACCTCCAAATGCTTTGAATTGGGAAAATTTATTGAGGGGAAGGTTTCGAGATTCGGCTTCTTTGACGATGGCCTTTCCCAAGGGGTGTTCGGAACCTTTTTCAACTTCGGCACTTATTCGAAGCAGGTCGTTTTCATCACCGCAAACCGGGGCAAACGGCAGTATGTCCACCACAGCGGGTTTCCCCTGGGTAATGGTCCCGGTCTTGTCCAGTACGACCGAGTCTAGTTTGGTGGTTAATTCAAGAGCTTGGCTCTTTTTAAACAACACACCCATCTCCGCCCCTTTTCCGGTGCCGGCCATAATCGCTGTCGGTGTGGCCAAGCCCAGTGCACAAGGGCATGCAATGACCAAAACAGCCACCAACCGAATCATGGATTGAACAAAATCTTCTGTTGCGAACCACCATGTTATGAAGACCATTACTGCAACACCAATAATGACCGGGACAAACACTGCGGCAACCCGATCCGCCAGCGCCTGAATGGGGGCTTTGCTTCCCTGAGCCTCCTGAACGAGACGGATGATTTGAGCCAGTGCGGTTTCTTTCCCGATTCGGGTAGTGGTAAAAGTCAGTACCCCGTGGCCGTTGATAGTTCCGCCTGTGACCGGATCTCCCGGCTTTTTATCCACGGGAATGGGTTCACCGGTCAGCATGGATTCATCCACTGCAGACCGGCCATCTGTGACAATACCGTCAACCGGTATTCTTTCTCCGGGTCGAACCACTATCTGATGGCCGACCTGAACATCTTTGATGGCAATCTCTTTTTCCTCATCATTAATAATAACCGTGGCGGTTTTGGGCTGAAGTCCCATGAGTTTGCGAATCGCTCCGCCTGTTTTCCCCTTGGTTCTGGATTCAAGCATTTTACCGAGTTTGATTAGGGTAATGATCACTGCAGAGGTTTCGAAATAGACATGATGACCCGCCGAGGGAAACAACAAGACTGCAACGGAATAAAAGTAGGCCACTGATGAACCCATGGCCACAAGAACATCCATGTTGGCACTTTTGTTTCTTATGCTTTTGAAAGCCCCCATATAAAAGTCAAAACCGGTATAAAACTGAACCGGAGTGGCCAATGCGAAAAAAAACCAGCTCACCCATGGGGCATGACTCCAGGCGCCGGTGATTGAGAAATCTCTTCCCATCGATAAAATGAACAGAGGCAGAGTAAAGATAACACCGACAAGAAACTTCAAGGTCTGGTTTCGAATTTCCACCCGGCGTGCCGTCTGCTCAGCATCAGTTTCTTCCGGATCACCTTCATCGGAGGTGACTGCCCCAAAACCGGCTTTTTCGATGGCATCCAAAATATCCCGGATAGCGACCATGGAAGGGAGATATTCCACAGAAGCTCTTTCGGATGCAAAATTTACGGAAACTTCCGTAACTCCAGGTATTTTTCGGGTTAATGTCCGTTCGATATTCATGGCACAGTTGGCGCATGTCATCCCGGTAATGGCAAATTCTGTCTTTGTGGTGGGAACTTCATAACCGATCGCTCGGATCTTTTTTACAATCTCAGGAAACCGGATCCTTTTTGAATCAAAAGTGAATGTGGCATTTTCTGCGGCAAAATTGACGGATATATCTGAGACGCCATCCAGTTTTTTGAGCGTTCTTTCAATGTTTTGGGCGCAGTTGGCACAGGTCATGCCTGAAACAGGCACTATTTTTTTCTCTTCACTCATGGATTATATGGATAAAAGAATAATGGTTAAAAATTAATCCGCCGGATAATTGATTTCTTTCAGCTTGTTTTTGATGATTTCCATAGTGGCCGGGGCTTCCCATTCAATTGTGACGGTTTTATCCCCAGGGTTTCCTTCGATTGATTGAATACCGTTAATTTCAATCAGCTCATTTTTAATCGCATTGACACAATGTCCACAGGAAATGTTTGGTATTTTCAACGTCTTTTTTTCCAATTTAAATCTCCTCCATAAGATGTTTCAAGAAATTTCGGCCTGTCGGTTTGGGAAGAATGATAGGAAAAGAATATGACCTCTCCTAACAACTGTCAAATTTTACATCGACCGGAACAAACCACCTTTAAGCCGGCTTTATCAATGACTCAGTTTTTCCAGATTCTGTCTTGCAAATTCAATGGACGGATCCAGTTCAAGGGCAATTTTATAATAGTGAGCGGCTTTGCTGTAGTCCCCCATGTCTCTGTAATTGGATGCGATATTTGCATAATCAATGGCAGAGGAAGGGTTCAGTTTCAAAATATTTTCAAAACAGGTTATGGCTGCATCATGCTCTTTTAACTTGAAATGGCAAAATCCCATCAGGTTATAGATATCTGTTCTGTCCGGATCTGCTGCGATACCTTTGTTGAGGACTGTCAAGGCGTTACGGTACTCCTGGAGTTCTTTCAGACAAACTCCCATATAAGAATAAATGCTGGGAATATCTTCGGGTGTAGGGTCGAGTTCCATTGCCCGCTCAAAATGGGATAGTGCTTGATGGGGCTGGTTCATTTCAAGAAGGCAGGTTCCCATGTAAAACTGAATATAATATTTGTTGGGAAGATATTTTTCGGCATGGTGAAGCTTTGCCAGGGCCTGATCCGAAGGAAACCTTTGGGTGATCAGTTTTGTAGCAAACATTCCCACACTGGTGCCCATGGCTCTTTCCCGAAAATGTGCGCCTGGAATGATGGTGTAAAAAGCCGGAATTTGAAGGTCCTCATGTTTCGTGTCAATGACCAGTACATCCATGTTCTTTTGGCTCAGAGCCGAAATCAGATTTTGAACCTCTAGTCTGATATTGTCATTTGACAGGTTGGGAAGCGATGATAGTGTTACAAAAGAGTCCGTCTCGGTTATAAAGTGTGCCTGTTCTATACGGTCAAATTTAGGAAGTCCACTGGCGACATAATTTGACCCGCTATTGAAATCTCCGGCCAGCTGTGCCGTTTCACTTAGCGCCCGACTCAATGATTTTTGCGGATCAGGGGTGGTTCCGGCGGTCCAGACAATTTCACTTTTTTCAGGAAATGTTGAGGGATCATAGGCCAATACGCCTACAGAAGGTATTCCCATATCCAGAGAAAAATCTGATATGAACAATCTTATCCCGGCATTTTGATACTTTTTCAGCATTTCAGACACAAGAGCATCAGTGATACCCTCGGCTTTTATGGCTGGAACTGAAATCCGATTTCGGCTGATTATGGAAGAAACATGTCTTTCCACAATTTCACAAATTCCCTGGCTGAGAGCCTCTTCATTGCAATTTCCCGCGGAAGGCCCATTAAACTCGTTTATTGCAAAAAACCAGTCGAATGGTATTAATATGGGTTGTTCACGAGTCAGGTTGTATCCCCAGGTCCATCGCATGGGGAGTGATTCAAACACCTTTTCGGCCATTTCAAGTTCCCCGGAAGTGTCATGAACGGACTGGGCAACCATTTCAAAGGGGATAGAGTTTTCTTTTATATTGCGGTAGGGTTGTATCGTAAAATTTTCAGGGTTTGAAGAAAAGCTGAAAAAACTGAATCTTTCTGCAAGCTCCATAACAGCGCTTGCCTCAGCCTGCTGCGGAGTTCCCCCCTTTCCCATCTGTTTTTTCGTCCCGATGATATTGGCTGCATCCTTTCCGCAGATGCTGAAATACACGGGTATATCCAAACGTCCGTTATCGATACGCAGGGTCGATTTCAATATGTCAAGATTTACCTTTTTGAGTTTTTCCATAAATCTTTTTATGGTTTCTTCGGGAGAGAGAACTTTGTCCTGATCCAGTGTAAATTTTTTGTAAGCATCTTGCAGCTTGATGGTGTAGCTCATCAATGTTTTTGTCTCCTGTGACGATGTGTTTAAAAAAGTGCCGATTTAGTGTTGAGTCTTGATGGTAATGCAAAAAGTCGATTCTGTAACCAGTTTGTCAATATTGGCATTGACCAAATTTTTTCAATTTGATATGAAAAAAAACAAGGGGATGTAGCTCAGCCGGGAGAGCGCGGCGTTCGCAACGCCGAGGTCGGGGGTTCGAACCCCCTCATCTCCATTTTCTTTATTCCTTGCGGACAATCTCATCTCATTTTTCCTTTCATCTGAAATATGTTGTCGTGAACAAAATTTTTAGCGTTGCCTCACGATTCCCTGAAATAATAGCCACTCTTTTTTCGGTTTGAGCCCGAATCATTTTCTTGAATTCTATAGGAAAATACCTGATAAATGCAAGAGCGCATCGGATAATCCCGACCTGTTTACCAATTATAAAAAAATATAAACTTTATGTTGCTTTTCGGATCAATATATATTACAAATAAAGGCTGATTGTTTTAAATCAAATAACTTTTTGCGAGGTGCTCATGATCAGGATATCCCAGCCCCATCGCCATTTCAGTTGGGTCCTCTTTATATTCCTCAGTGCTGTATCAATTTTTTTTTCCGGGTGTGCATCTAGTCAGCCAATTCAAAAACCCTCTGAACCGATCGAGCTGGGTGATGTCTTGGTAATGCCTTTTCAGAATCTTCACCAAACCTGCGGAATCGACATCAGTTTCAGATGCCCTTTTGTTGGCGCTATTCATGAAATCAGCGAGGTCAGGGAGGGAGCCGGTGAATTTTTAACCAATCATCTGTATCTCAAGCTTCAGGACCACGGCGATTTGAGCCTGATTGAACCCGAGCAGGCTGTGGGTGCAAGGTCGGCGGTATTATCCAAAAGCCGTGTGGATTTGTCTGAAAAAGACCTTATCTTGCAAACCGCTCGTGCTGCAGGTGCTGAATCGGTAATGGTCGGACGAGTATTTCGTTACCGGGAAAGGGTCGGAACGGCCTATTCGGTGGAAATTCCGGCCTCTGTTGCCTTTGATATTCTTTTGATAAGGGTTTCCGATGGTCAATTGTTGTGGGTCGGCCGCTTTAATGAGACACAAAAGGCTTTGTTTGATAACCTGTTCGGAATCCGGACGTTTCTGAAAAGAAGTGCCCGGTGGTTGACGGCCGATGAATTGGCTCTCTCTGGCTTGGAAAAGGTGCTTGAAAGCTTTCCCAAGTCATTATGATTTTTATGTTGCATCATTTCCATTAAAAAATGCGAATAGCTCATGATCAGGGTTTTCATTGTCGGCTAAATCTTGACAGCAATAAAATGCATAGTTAATTTATCACGATATGTCGTATGGTACGAAAATAAAAAAATATCAGAGTTATTACAAATTTAAGGATATATGTACAGACCTTACTTAATGGAAAAAAATATTCGGCAACGGCCGAAGCCTTTATTTGAAGTTGCAATCCTTCCGTTTATCCAGTTTTTGACAAAACCCGCGATGGAGGATCTTTCTCTTGGCTGGTTTTATCCCTGAGGATAAAATATCCGAAATTCAAAACAGTGTCGATATTGTCGACATAATTTCTGAAATGGTTCTACTAAAGCAGACCGGAAGAAACTTTTCAGGACTTTGCCCTTTTCATTCCGAAAAGGCACCTTCATTTTCAGTCAGCCGGGAAAAGCAAATTTTCTATTGTTTCGGATGTGGCTCCGGCGGTAATGTTTTTAGTTTTTTGATGAAGCATGAGGGAATATCCTTTGTTGAGGCGGTTAGAAAATTAGCTCGCCGAGCGGGTATTGAGATTCCGGATCAGGACATGAGTCCGGAAATGAAAAAGAGAATCAATCTGAAAGAGCAACTTTACGGCATCAACAAGGATGCTCTTGTTTTTTTTCAAAAGTGCCTTTTGGGAGCATCAGGACAAAGGGCTGTTCAATACTTGAAATCCCGTGGATTCAAAAAGGAGGTTATTGACTTTTTTCAGATCGGGTTTGCGCCTGATGGTTGGGATAACCTGGTTCAGCATTTTTCAAAGAAAAAAGTTCCGCTGAATGCGGTCGAAAAGGCCGGGTTGATTGTTGCGAGGCCATCCGGAAAGGGCTTTTATGATCGGTTTAGGAAACGAGTCATTTTTCCGATATTTAACACCCGCAATCAGGTGGTTGGATTCGGAGGGCGTGTCATGGATGATTCCCTTCCTAAATATCTAAATACTCCCGAAACGCCTATATTTAATAAAAGTCAAAACCTTTACGGGCTTTGTCAGACTCGGGGGGCGTGCCGGGAGGCGTCAGCAGCATTCGTGGTGGAAGGGTATTTTGATCTCATTGCCTTGTATCAGCACGGAATTAAGAATGTGACGGCAACCCTGGGAACATCCTTGACCCTGGACCATGTGCGAATCCTGAGAGGATTTGCCAAAAAAGCGATTCTGGTGTTTGATTCTGATGAGGCCGGAAACAAGGCGGCTGTGAGAAGTATTCCCCTTTTCAGGCAGGAGAATGTTGATGCCCGTGTAATGGTTTTACCCAAGGGAGACGATCCGGACTCTTTTGTGTTCAGGTTGGGAGGGCAGGCATTTCAAGAGGCTGCTGACCGGGCATTGGGCATTATTCCTTTTTTGATAGAATCGGTTGTTGCAAAGCACGGACTTTCCCCTGAAGGCAAGCTGGCGGTCATTTCCGAATTGAAAGGGCCTTTGAGCACCATAAATGATCCTGTGGCCCGATCAGTTTATGTCAAAGAATTGAGTGAAAAAATTGATGTAGATCAAAACGCAGTTTTGGAGATGATCCGCAAGGAATCCTTCAGAGGTAAAAAATGCACCATGTATTCAAAAGGAGGATTATCCCAAAGTTGTGACAAAAATCAGGTTAATGAGGAAAAGGTTTCTGAAAAAATGGTTGTGGGGGCAGCCGGAAGGGCAGAACGCAAAATTATCTCCATGATGCTTCAATGCCCTGAAATGCTTCCAGAGATAGTCTCCCATGATGTCCTGGAATGGTTTGAAGATGAAAATTTAAGATCCATAGGCAATGCAATCCTTTCCCACGTGAATTCTACGGGATCTGGCCGTATAGATCCCGCAGATCTTTTGCCCGTCCTGGAAACAGAGTTTCACAGAAACCTGGTCGCATCTTTGGCCATGGAAGATGAGGACTGTTGGATTGAAAGTAAAGGAAGGAAACGCCGGCTGATATTTCAATTTTTGGAATATGCCAAAAGCCGTAAGGAAAAAAAACTCATTGAAAAAATCAGAGCTGCTGAAGAAAACCATGATATGGAAATGCTGGCAGAGCTATTATTGAAACAGCAGAAATCGGCTTTGGCCAGCCAGAAACAAAAATTGGCCTTATTGAAACAGTAGCCGAATTGCAACATATTAGGATGAATTGAAAAAAACACCTGGATAATTCAGGAGGCGAAATTATATGACAAGAAAATCCGCTATGGAAGAGACAGATACAAATAAGGTCGATGAAATCATGATCAAGGAACTCATCGATAAAGGTAAAGATCAGGGATTTTTAACCTTTGATGAGATCAATGAAGTGTTATCCGAAGATATGCTCTCTGCTGACCAGATCGATGAAACACTCGCCATGTTTGAAGATGTCAATATTGAAATCATTGACAACAAAAAAAGAAAAATGACGGGTCTTGTTAAAAAGAAGAAGATGAAACATGATGAAGAGCTTGCCATGAGTGATTTTGGTGCTGTCACCGATCCGGTAAAGATGTATTTGCGGGAGATGGGAATGGTAACCCTTCTGAGCCGGGAAGGGGAGGTGGTGATTGCCAAAAAAATAGAGGCTGGTGAACAGGAAGTGTTAAAAGCACTTCTTGAGACCATCACAGGTGTTGACTGTATCCTGGATCTTGGTGAGCATATCGAAAAGGGGAGTCTTCGTCCAAAACACGTTCTAAGGGATATCGACGAAGGAGATTCATTTATGGATGAATCTCACCAACTGGAAAGTTTTCTTGAAACCATAAAAACGATCAGAACTCTTAACGAGGAAAATGAAAAATTCAGAGATCAGCTTTTCAAAGAGCAGTTTAATCAAGAAGAACAACGCCGGATCAGAAGAAGTATTGCCAGGCGAAACAATAAGATATTTGAATCCTTAAAGGACTGGAGACTTGAAAGTAGTGTAATCGATAAAATTGAAAAGATTATCCGCCGTCAAATCGAATGGTTCGATTCCATGAACAAAAAGATTTCAATGATTTCAGATAAGCTGGGTGCTTCTGTTAGTGAGATTCGTGAACAACTGGATTCCGACAAGGATTTTTTACAATGGGCCAAAGTACGGTCTGATTTGAAAGAAGAAGATCTATTTGTTCTTTTCTCGGATTTAAAATCCATCATTCAAAAAATCGAAGAAAAAGAAAATGCAATAAAGTCCAATAGCCGAACTTTAAAACGGATTATGGCCGGTGTCGATGAAGGTCGTGAAAAGGCAAAAGCGGCAAAGAGCGAGCTGGTTAAGGCCAATCTGAGACTTGTGGTCAGTATTGCTAAAAAATATACCAACCGGGGCCTTCAATTCCTGGACCTTATCCAGGAAGGCAATATCGGTCTAATGAAGGCTGTGGACAAGTTTGAATATCGCAGGGGTTACAAATTCAGCACATACGCAACCTGGTGGATCAGACAGGCCATCACGCGAGCCATCGCCGATCAGGCGAGAACCATCCGAATCCCGGTACATATGATTGAAACGATCAATAAACTGATTAGAACTTCAAGATACCTGGTTCAGGAGCTTGGACGAGAGCCCAAACCCGAGGAAATTGCTCAGAAAATGGAAATCCCTCTCGAAAAAGTCCGGAAGGTGTTGAAGATCGCGCGTGAGCCGATTTCGTTGGAGACACCTATCGGTGAAGAAGAAGATAGCCATTTGGGTGATTTTATTGAAGATAAGAAGTTTATGCTTCCTTCAGAAGCCGCTATCAGCCAGAATTTGGCTGAACAGACCCGTAAAGTATTGGCGACATTGACTCCCCGTGAGGAAAAGGTATTGCGCATGCGCTTTGGCATTGGCGAAAAAGCTGATCATACTTTAGAGGAAGTCGGGCAGGATTTTGCAGTCACCCGGGAACGTATCCGTCAGATTGAGGCAAAAGCGCTCAGAAAACTCAGACATCCCACTAGAAGTCGAAAACTTAAAAGCTTTATCGATACGTAACATCTTGACAAAAACTTTTTGTGAGGATACGAATACACCTGATTTGAAAATTTGAAAAAGAGGCGGCGGATTTCATCGAAGAGGGTATTGGTAAAAATCAAAACCTGAAAAGGGCCCATAGCTCAGCTGGCAGAGCCACCGGCTCATAACCGGTCGGTCCCTGGTTCGATCCCAGGTGGGCCCACCATAATAGTACTGATGATGATGTTTTTGTTTAAAATTATGGATATGAAATTTCTTAACATTCTGATATCTGAAAGGGTTGCTGTTAAGTGCCCTGAAAAAATAGAAAAGGGCCGATGTTGATGAAAAATGGATCAAGCCCTTGAAATATTAAAAAAAGGCGTGGAAAAGTTCAAAAACCACGCCTTTTTATTTTTTGTGCAATGATCATCAGCATGCCATTGGCAATGCAATGGGGTATTTACTGAAAAAAGAGTTTGTGGCAACATGTCGGTTACTGTAAATAATATTTTAGACATCATGGAAACCATAGCACCCTTCCGACTCGCAGAGGATTGGGACAATGTCGGTCTTCAGGTTGGAGATGGCTGTTGGAATGTTGAACGGATTCGTATTGCACTGGATCCATTTTTTGATGTGGTGAAAGAGGCATGTCAAGACAACATTGACCTTTTAATCACTCACCATCCCTTACTGTTTCGCCCCCTGAAAAATTTGAACCTGTCAACACCTGTGGGAAAAATAATCCAAATGGCTCTTGAGAGTAAAATGGCCGTTTTTTCGGCTCATACAAACCTTGATAGTGCCAGTGGGGGAATAAACGATATCTTGTCTGAAAAATTGGGATTAAAAAACATCAAGGTGCTTCAGAGTTCAAAGGCGGAAGACAAGCTTAAGCTGGTCACATTTTTACCGGAAAAATACAAAAGGGAGGTTCTCACTGCCCTTTTTGCATCCGGGGCGGGACAAATCGGTACCTATGACTGTTGTTCTTTCGGATGCACCGGAATCGGAACCTTTTTGCCTCGTAAAGGATCAACCCCCTTTTTGGGAAAAATTGAGGAACTAAACGAAGTCGATGAAATCCGTATTGAAACCATAGTGATGCAAAAAGATTTACCAAAAATTATTGAGAGTCTCAAAAGGAGCCATCCCTATGAAACTCCGGCTTACGATGTTTATCCTCTGGCGACCCCGGAATCCACAGGGCCAGGACGCGTGGGTGAACTTGAAAGCCCGATGATTTTGAAGGAGTTTGCTCGCCATGTTAAAAAAACATTTAATCTTTCTTATTTAAAAGTTGCCGGGTCTTCTCAACTTCGTGTGGAAAAAGTCGCAGTCTGTTCGGGAAGTGGTTCCGGTCTGATGAAAGCATTTTTTGCTTCAAATGCTCAGTGTTATGTCAGCGGCGATCTACACTATCACAATGCTCTCGATTCTTTGTCAGACAACAGAGGGCTTCTCGATATCGGCCATTTCGCTTCAGAACATGTCATGGTGAAAATGCTCGCTCAGAGACTGAAAATGGTATTGGAAGAAAAAAACCTTCAGGTTTTGGTAGATGAATGCGCAATTGAAAGGGATCCGTTCAGGATCATTTAGTTTTTGTGCGGATGATTTTATCTGCTTTATTTGTTAATAAAAAGTTATTATAGTTTTGGAATAAGCATGAAGTCGATCACTAAAGTACAAATTG
>CAYZJH010000058.1:4044-22521 GCA_964478625.1 uncultured Desulfobacteraceae bacterium | reverse complement strand
GATTTATGGTTATGGGTTCTCCTGCCTGGCCAACCCCTCCCACCGTCACGTTGGCTCTCAGCCGGTCTGTCGAATGGGCGAGTCGGTTAGTCATCCCCGGTGATCCGCCTCATCGGGCTTCATGTTGGGGTTGATCATGTGAGGATGATACACAAATTGAAATAATGAGTCAATATAAAATTTCATAATGATATTTTGCTGAGGCATGGGGGGTGAGGAGGGTAAAAGTCAATTGGTAATAATTTACATTGACAAATGTGTGCAAAATCCACATAAATAGCATAGGCTTTGGATCAAATTCCATTGAGGAATAATTTTATGACCGATAAAATTAAGAAACAAAAGGTTTCATTTAGATATAAAATTTCACCTAACTTTGCTACATATGCAATAGATGGAGTGCATGGAGGTTTGACCCCAAAAGGTGAAATTATTATGAACGTTTTTCATGAAAGACACGCGATACCCCAAAAGATAGTGTATGAAATCAATCCTGATGGTTCTCTTGGGGAAATAATCGAAAAAGAGGAGAAAAAATCTATCATTCGGGATGTCCCGTTCGGTCTTTCGATATCTCCTGCTACTGCAAGGTTAATTGCAAAATGGTTAAACGAAAAAGCAGATGAATATGATAATATTCTTCGCCATCACATTGAGAATAAGGTATCAAAATCATGATTCAAGGATATGCCGCCTATCAAACACATACTCAAATCGGTTACGATAAGGCAGATTATATCAAGGTCGATGGGATAGAAAAATTTCCTGTTGTTCGTGAAAAAGATTTTTCGGTTTTGCTAACAGCTACCAGCACAAGTCCGGGCAATCCTTTCATGAACCCGTGTGTTGTTCAAATTCACACTTTGGTTTCCCGAAAGTTATCAAACCCGATTGATGTTATTATTGAGCCGGATGACGTCGGTTTTATTGCGAGAAATCCGGATTTGCCTTTGTATGGATTTGGAGATGATAGATATGAGGCCATTGAAATGTTAAAAATTGAAATAGAAACTCTATTTTTTGACTTGAACGAAGATGACAATATTACCGATACCTGGGTTCCAATAAAAGCCTTTTTAAATGGCATTATCGAATGAAAAACAGTTCATATCACACAATGGATGTGAAAAGTGTTTGTGAAAATAAATTACAAATTGATTTTAAAAGAAAAAGATCTGATCATTTCCAGGGATGGTTTTATTTGAATGGAAATAAGTCGAAAAGATTAACAGTTGCAAAGGGGAGAAAACCTATTCCCAGAAAAACCTATAGCTCAATGGCTAAACAGTTGGGGCTTACCGTCAAAGAATTTGACGATCTTCTTGATTGCCCGCTGACCTTAGAAGGGTATCTTAAAATAATTACCGGAGATCAATAAATAAAAATTCATTAATTTCCTGAAGAAATAGGCCGCTTTACTTGATTATGGAGAAGTCGGCTTTTTTATTTTATAAACTGTAAGTTGGCTATTACAAAGGATAGATAAAAAAATTGAAGATTGACAATGGCGGCTAATATGGTAAAAATTGACATAAGGAAAGAAACAGGAGGTGCCAATGTCTCAAAAACTAAAAAACATATTAGAAGGGGTTGGAAGTGTTTTAAATATTGCTCCGGCGACAAACTATGGAAAATATGTTCCTAGCCGGAAATATAAAAAAAGATTGGAAAGGCGTTGGTTCAGAGTTGGCCAAAACATGCAAAGAGCTATAAATCGTTTTGAAGATGAACAAAAAAACGAAAAAAGATCTGCCGCCTGAGAAGAATAATAGCACAGATCAAAACAAATATGTGCCAAAAGCGATTAGCGCTCAATTTATAGGCCCCATACCTCCACCGTCACTGTTGAGTCAATATAATCAGATTATTCCAAATGCCGCAGAAAGAATCTTGGCCATGGCCGAAAAAGATGCCGAGCACCAGATATACATGGAAAAAACTGCCATGCATCTTAAAGCCAAAGAAATCAAACGAGGCCAAAACTTTGGTCTTGCCATCGGACTTTCTGCGTTCCTAACTTGCATCATCACCGCGTATTTCGGAAGCAACATAGCCGCATCGGTGATAGGCGGAACAACTGTTGTTGGACTCGTTGCCGTGTTTGTTACCGGAAGAATAAAAGAACCCAAAGAATAATCCGTAAAAAAATGTTTAGGTGTTGAATTTTTCGGAGAAATTGCCGATAATATATCCAACGTACCGGGCATGGTTATCTTGCCGTGCCAACTTCTTTTCTATGAGCCCCCTTGTGTTGCAACGAGGGGGTTTTCCTTTTTATGGCCCATCATGCCACGATTTTTCCCGCGCAGGAAGATGCGGTTGCCCGAACACTTACCTTAGTTCAGTAACGTGATGTTCTCTAAAAAAATAATTGAGATGAGATTTAGATGGAATTGAAAACCTTATTTCGTACATATTGAAAAAATTCTTTCTGCTTTTAAACATAAGCTATAGGCGAATCCCTCTTCACATGCGATGCAAATAATGAGGCCTCCAAAAAAAAACAACAATAGGTGAACTCGATTAAAAGAAGTGCCATTGTAGCATAGTGTAATTTCCGTTCGAGTTGATGTGGTTTTTACGGCGTGTTATATGGTCCTAAAAATTGTTCCCCGTCAAAGTGGATCAGGTGTGATGGAGCATCTGCAACCCAGACCTCAGTCTCCCATGCAATATCAGCAAGGTAGCGGGCCATGATAGGGCGGTTCGGAAAAGCAGTAACGTAGACAAGTCCAACATTTGCACCTGAGAATAATTGGGCAAGTTCGGAATGCCGTTTTCCGTCCACCGGGCCATGACTGGTTACTGATTCAACCAATAGCAACCAGTTTTTCTTTGCATAGTACAAAACCACATCTGGCATTTTTCCATGGGTATCGACATCAACACCCAATTTGGAAAGTAATGGTGCATCAAAATATCCCCATTTGTCTCCGGTGTCACCAGCATAAACCAATGCACTTCCAGGGGCAAAACGAGGTGCAAAATCTTCAATTATAGCCCTTATAAGTTCACTATGCTCGCCGGGGCTTAGGGTAATTTTTTTTCCCGGCCCAATTCGTACGGGCACACGGTTCTGTTCACGGTCCAGTGCATAGCGGGCGGCAAGGGTTTCTCTTTTGGATAAATAATCCATCAGATTTTCATGCCATTCATCTGTGCCAAAGCTGCGAAGCAGGGTTAATGTGGCTGGTTCTATCTGATAAACAGCCTTTGGGCTGTTCACAGGCCGGTCGGGTTTATCCGGATTGTAGAGGGCAATTCCTGCATCAACAAACTGGTGCATGGTTTGGCGGCGTACAGTTTCCCGCGTATTGGGGGCATAATTTTTCTGATAATGTTGACGTGCCCAATCCATTATTGGCGTGATGCCCATCAAAGGATTTTCAGCATCCGACCAGGACTTTTCTATTGTAAGATTTAGCAAGGCCAGTAAGCAGAGGGCAGAACGTTCGTTTTGTTGCGCCCGAGGAAGGCCTAACGAGATAAGAATCTTAATAGCTGAATTGATGTGATCATTTTTATCATTCATTAAGCAATCTTTCCAACCTATAATCAATCATTTCCTGTGTAAGTCCTGCCTGATTCAAAGCCCACTCGCCAAGTTTTATAAGATCCTCGCGGCTTGGATACTTTAATCGTTTTAAATCAGTAGCATTCACCTGGGTATGGCCATTGAACGTTCGAAAATGTTCATCAACCGCGGTTGTGTTCAAAAACAGAGCTATTCCAAAGGATAATGCTTTTGGTAAACTTTTTTTGTTGTCATGGAAAACATTGAGGTGGTTTTCAAATCCCAAGACAGGTGCGTCATTAAATTTTAATGGATCGACAACGTTTGCCACAACTCGACGTTTTTCTTCTTTTGATGAAAACCGACGTACAACACAATAAAATCCTTTAGGATAAAGCCATTTTTCGGTTTCAGAATTACGTTGGATAGCATTAGGTTTTTTTATTTCCTGTTTTGGCCAATCGATTCCACTATTATTAAAATGAGCTGGATATAGTAACGGAACAGTATTTTTTTCCGGCATTTTGCGAAGGTGTTTTTTTACCCGGAACTCGACTACAGGCCCAGTGGAAACATTGACTTTAAGGTCTGACAGGGAATATTTGATCATGGGACCCAATTCAAGTGCATTTTTATTTAATGATGTTGGCACATGGATAAATTGTTCTTTATCTTCTGGGAGAACTATCCTTTCGAATGGATATTCATCGATAGTCAAATCACTGAAGCTTTCGTCCGTTGAGGTTGAAATTACAACCTGGCCTTGGTTGCCACTACGCTCCAATCGAATAATGATGTTTTCCTGTAAAACATCATCATCTTTGAATGCCTTATTCCGAGACTTAAACAGGTGCATTCTTCTAATGGCAGCTCGCTGTAAAATGAAATTGCGGAATGGACGGTAATATACTCCATTGCAAAAGCTACGAGGGATAATTGCAACAAGCTGCCCTCCCTCATCAAGCAATAATAAAGACAATGCAACAAATGCGGAATACAAATTTACCGTTTCAATGCCAGCTTTCCGCAACGCAGAGCGATGTGCAGAGTTGCTTCGAATTTTTTTGTAGGGTGGATTTAATATTGCGTGCGTATATTTTGGGAACGCTTCGGCAAAAAGACCATTAGAGATATAATCTGCGGCAGTGTGAATAAAATCGGTATTTCGGACACATAGTTCAAAACCGGGATGGTTTTTATATTTTAGTAATATTTTAGTTAGATATGGGTGCAAAAACTTGTCAATTTCAAAGGCGTCAAGTTTGATGCTCCGAAATCCAAAACTACCTGAGATCCACCTGTCCAGAAAAGCAGCGGAAAGAGAACCAATACCTGCTCCTGCATCTAAAAGTCGGCATTTTTCAGTTTCATTGTTAACAAACAATTCTGCCATGAAGCTGGCAATTGGTGCTGGAGTGAAGAACTGACCGTATTGCGATTTTCTTTTAGGATCTGCATTTTTTGATACAGCCAGCCTTGTTTGTTCAACATCTGATAACAAAATTGTGACTCCTGATTTTGCATTTTAGTGCAGATAACCTTCAAAGGGAACGAATTTTTGCAATTCGTTGAAAAAAATTTTTAGGCGACATTTCCAGCTTTTTTTAAATATGGGCACTTTTTGGAAATAGCGATATCCACATTCTGGGAACCATCGTTAAATTTTATTGGCAAATTGAGGTAGAGTGCTGCTGCTATGAGTACGCCGTTTGAAACGTATTTACCGGCCAACTTTTCAACAACATGCTTGAGATAGTAGCTGCTATATTGAGGAGTTTTTACCTTCTTGAATTTTGATAACCATTCGCAACAAATTTTAAATTCACCAAAATGAGAAAATAAGGATTCGCGTTTGCGTTTAAACTCTTCTTTTGCTTCCTCAAGGGAAATATTCATAGACGACTTTATCAAAAAGGGAGTGTTAATCCCATCATTTGTCAATGTAGGTGCTATTTCGATTACTTTTTTAAAATCATTAATGGAAATCTGCATAGTTCCTCTATAAGCCTTAGGATTAATTTGTTACGTTTTCTTGGCATGTCGTTCAAGCTTTATTGGATAGGCATCACTTAGCAATGAGGGTTTGCATTATAAAGGTTTCAAGTGGAACTGGATTTCCATTTCTGTAATCAACGATTAAGTTTGTGTATGGTGGATCCGCGGGCCTTGGGTCGATAGGCCAACTAACTGGCCATAGGCCGTACCGACCACCTAATAACGCCCACATACAAAACCTTCCTATATGACCATTGCCATTCACGTAAGGATGTATTCGCAGGAAAAATTCAAATATTCTACAAACAGCAGCAACGATATATAATATTTTTTCCTCCAAAGGTATTTGGTTATTCGGCAGTTTCATACCCTCGTCCAAAGCCGCGACAGTATCTCGCACAATATTTGCTAATTCATCCATGTAACCCTTTACCAGATGAGGTGGGAAACCGACTCTGCGATCAGATGGAATACCAACCTGAAAATACTTGAGGCACCGATAATTTTCACCTCTGTAATTCCCTGCATAATAGGGGCAATCTTCTGGCGCAAGCCTATGAAATAAACGGAGATGAACAGGCCGTGCATCAGAAACTGAAGTTAAAGAATCTAAATTGCCATTCCTTAATTCAAACAGGACCGATTTAATTTCTTTCTGCAGAATAGGAGTTTTGTGTGGGTGATCATTATATTCCCAATTGGGACAATCAACTGGATGCATAATTTTTAATCAGATAATTTTGACAGATCTTTTGATAATTTTTCTGCCCATGCCTCAATATCTTCATTTTTTCTTTCATCATATTGATTTGCCACCTGTTTAGCCATGCTTAATAAAGTGCTTGGTCTATTGAGTCGCAAGCCCTTTTTAAAATTATTAAGCAAACCACATATTTCTGTCCTCATATCGGAAATATACTTATTTTCAGGAAAGTTGCATTCTTTAGGAGCATCAAATACCCAATCGGATACCGTCCACGCATCATCAGGAGGACCTTCGGTGTGAAAATTCTGTCGAATAGGAAGTTCTTTACTTTCTAGCTTTCCTTTATAATAAATTAATATTGTGTATGAGTTTTTAAATGACTTATATAATAAATCAACTCCACCCGAGTCAATACTAACATAAGATTGGAATTTAAATGGATATGCACTTTCTGCTGATGGGAGACGCTTGCAAGTAACTCCTTTTCCAATGGTTGCAGATAAAGCAACCCTCTCAGTAATTTTATGAAACAATTTCTCGAAAGGTTGAGTTTCTGTAGCTGTTTCATAAAATGTATCGGATAACCAATTTGATAAAACTGAAGCCGTCCTTGGAGTATTTGCTGCTTGTAAAAATCCCCCTTGATTCATTTTTAATCTCCATTCTTAACAGGATAATATTGACAAAGGATCTTATCAAACTCAGGTATTATATCATTAAAAAACAATTTTAGATCTTTTGTACCGTATACTTTCTTTTCTGTATCCTCTGCCAAAGTGTTAAGATCTTGCTCGAAAAGTATAATTCTAGCCTTTCTGTTATCTTCAATCAAAAAACCAGTTTTGTTTCTTGCCCATGAATTTATATTAAACGTATCAGCTAATTTGTAAACATTATGTGAATGCAGCTCAAAATTCTCTGGTTGGTTGAGCGGAGTCTGATCCCATGTATTCTTGCAGAAATGCCTCGCCAAAAATAGCCCTGGATTTTTATGAATAACGAAAAGGGTTCTTACAGCTGCAAGTCTCCCTATGCGACAACCTGTAATGTCTTGGAATAGTGAGAAAAAGCGAACAGCATCGTTGTAAAATTGATTAGTATCAATTTTTGGCATGTCTTCGGTTTTTATTCTTCCAAAAAAATTTATTCTTGAAGCAGCAATTTCAAATTTCAACGAACTGTTCTTGTTTTGTAAAATTATTTTTGGAACTTCAGGAGGAAGACCTGGCAGATTAGGCAAAACTTCGGGATCAGCCTCAAAAAAATCAGCACATTTAGGATAGAAACCACTCATCACTTTTGATGTTGAGTGATCAAGATCTGGGGTGTATATGGTCGCTTGTAATATAGATGCTTTAAAATCTCTGCAATCTATGTTTTCCATCATTAAGCCCCTCTGGATTGTTGGAAGTTCAGAATTCCAATATATATTGAAAAACATCTAATGATTAATTATTAAAATAATAATGATTTGTCAATAATTGAAGGTCATTGTTTTGTTTGCCATTATTTCAATACGCAGAAATTTTCGGGCAATTTAAATATCTATCAGGTATGCAACATCACGGAATCGAAGGGGTACCGGGTATATCGGGCTCCATGTTGCCTACCGTCCAAAAAAAGTGCAAAATTTTATGGTTTTTGAGGTGGAGGCTTGTTACCAGGATTATCTCCCTCGCTCGTAGTAGGTTTGTAGCCTCCAGAAACATTTCCACTACGATCCCTTTCCATTTCCGGTTTTTGAGGTTGATAACCTTTATCGCTGGTAGTTGATTTACAACCACCTTCAACTATTTTTTTATTTGGCATTTTTACCTCCTATTTTTTGCTAAATAATTCTATGGATGCCATTTCGCCAGAAAGAATAATGATGCCCTTTGTTGAATTCCGGGGACGTTCGAAACCGCCATCATCATTTAATACCCAAGCTTCTTCTAAAAATAATTGTTCTTCTGCAGGAGCGCTTGATGCAAAGGAATTACAATCGTAACTCCCAGCAATTTTTGTACCATCCTTTAATGTGACAATGATCCAATAGGGTTCCCTTTTGCTAAAAACATAATCCCAAGGTTTCTGCGTAGGATGAGGAGCATTTTTTTGAAATAAATCACTCAGCCTTATTCTTTTTAAAATCCAAACCCATATTATGGGTGCAATAAATAAAACGAATATATAAAAAAGAAAGTAAACAAAACTACAGGAATCTTTTATACCACTTTTCTCAATATAGATTATAAGCCAAAACAGCAACGCATAGTTCACGCAGCTAAATGTTATAGCCTCAACTATTTGCTTTGTGGATTCAACACGCTCTGAAGGAAAAAGCAACTCATATGCCTTCAGGCTCACAAATCCAGGGATAACAAACGCGATAAAGAGCAATAATTTGTCTTGTTCCCAGATGTCCATTTCCTACCTTTTTGCCCACCACCAGGCGATTTTACCGATGATGCCGGTGTTGATTTCTTTTCCTTTCAGGTAAACCACCGAGTCGAAGTTGTCCTTGTTTTCAGGCACCCCGACGACTATTCCGTCATCCAGGACTTTAAGCCATTTGATGGTCACCCCGCCATTTTTTGAAAATGCCGCCATTTTTTTATCCAGTTCGTAGGGGTCCCTGATTGAATGATCTATGGCAACAATATCCCCGGTTTTCAGGATAGGATGCATGCTTTCTCCTGTTACCCGGCAACAGGTGTAGTGCTCTGGTTTGTTCGGCATCCACTCTTTGTCAGCATAAATCAGGCAATAGCCTTCGAGATCCTGTTCATTGACCGCCATGGGCTCTCCTGCGGCAACGGAATCTTTCAAAAGGGGGATCGGAATAAAATTGTCGTAGGCAAACTGGCGGTGGAAGGCTTTAAGACGGGGAGTCTCCTGTATTATCAATGGCGGTTCATGCTGTCTTTCTTTTCCAGCTATTAACCAATCCAAAGACAGATCGTTATCCATGGCGAATTTAAACAAGGCTGACCACGGAATAGTTGACCTGTTTCTCCAGTTAGAGACAGCTTGAGGATTTACGCCTAAGGCTTCAGCAACTTTTATATTAAAACCAAGTTTTTTATTTTGCTGTTTTTCGGGCGTTGGAGTCTCTCCCAAAACAAACAGTATCCTGTTAAAGATATCGTCAAAACTCAAATTGTGAATATTTCTTGACATAATAAATTCAGTTTGTGTATCATTGCCTCCATGAAAGGCACAGAAATAACATCAAAATTTGTTAAAGAGGCCAGGGCCGCTCTGGGTGTTAGCCAGTACAAGCTCGCTGTCCTGCTCGGCCCCGGTGTAACGAGGGATATGATTGCGGCCTATGAATACGAGCGCGCCCGAGCACCTGGGCATATCATCCTGAAAATTCAGGAGCTATTGCAACAATCCCTGCCGGACAGGTGCGCCTGAAACATGCAACCATTATTGTGTAAAATACACACAGTTTGAAATAAAGGTCAATTGTGAATTTTTTTTCAATAACGAATAATTGCAGGTTCCCATTTTCTCATCATCGCTTCATCCTCCGTAAGCTGTTTCCTGTTTCGCAAACGGCTTTTTCGTTTACTAACCCGTTACATACGAGGTTACCGAAATGAAAAACAATAACAATCAAAAAGATTTGCGGGGCATTGATTGTGTAATGAAAAAATTCAGTTTTTCCGAAGTGCTCAATGAGCTTTGCGCCAAATACGGACAGGGCGCTTTGGCCGATGAAATAGGAATGGACCCGGCAGCCCTTTCCCGGTTCAAAAACGGGGAAGGCACAATTTCTTTAAAAAAAATTGAGGCGCTTCTGTCGTTCAGTGACATGTCCTTGATTGCCACTGACGATATCAAAAATCTCTATATAAGTTTCTTTACAATGTCCGATTTGCTCAAGAAGGCGGTGAATCTGTGATCAGTTCCGGCACTTTTCCCCATCCCGGAGGGCCTGCATCCGGGAATTCGAACGGCAGGCATGTTTCATTCTGTACCCGTCACCTCAAATGGTCTGGCCCGGACCAAGTATACCAAGCCGGGATCGTAAAGACGGGTGGCCCAGGCAAGGCTCATAATTGAGGAAATTCCGGCAAGGGCAAATTTCTTTTTATCCCATGCCGGGGCCTAAAAACCCCGGCAAAACCAGCCAAAGGAGAAAAAACATGGAAAAACAGTTCTACATTGGAGTGAAAATTGTCGAGGCATGGCCGGAAGAACGAAATGGCTATGAAGGCTATGGGGTAAGATATGAAGATGGCTATACCTCATGGAGTCCGAAAGCGGTTTTTGAGAAAGCATATTTTCCCATGGGAGATGACAGTTCAAAAATAACCGAAGATATGGTCGATGCATTCCTCGGCAATGTATCCGCTGTCCAGCTTGATGATAAAACGACCATGGCCAAGTCCGAGACCCTGACCGGTTTTGTGCAGTACGAAGTTTCATCCTGTGTTGACCCGATCAATTACGATTACGAAACAGGTAAAAATATAGCCATTAAACGGATCAAGGAGACCTTATGGGAATGTCTTGGATTCGTTCTCCAGTGGGGCAGGTTTGGGCTGAAAAAATAGAAACCCGACATCGTACGGGTTTCTACATGTAGATATCCGTACAGGTTCGTTTTAATGATGAGGTCAACATGAGCAGGCCTAAAAAAGCAACAGTTGATTATTTCCCTCACGACTGCAGCCACAGAAAAACGATCTTTATCATTGAGTCAAGATATGGAAATGACGGGTATGCGTTTTGGTTTAAGCTCCTTGAGATGCTTGGGAGTACAGAGGGTCACGTTATTGATTGTAGAAACGACATCACAAAGGAGTTTCTACAGGCAAAAACCCGGTTGGGCTGGGATACCTGTCATGAAATCCTCGATTTGTTGGCAAAATTAGAGGCAATCGATCCGGAATTGTGGTCCAAAGGTTTTGTTTGGAGCGACAACTTTGTCAATCGAGTTGCCGATGTTTACAAGAATCGACGTGTAGAAATCCCGACAAAACCGGGTTTCTACAGGCAGAAACCCGAACAGGATGGAGTTTCTACAGAAAAAACACCGCAATCTACAGGTAGAAACCCGCAAAGTAAAGTAAAGGAAAGTAAAGTAAAGGAAATAGATGCTACGCATCTTGCTCGGAGCGCTAACGCGCAATCCGAGCCGGAACCCGAAAACCCTCCGGAATATCCCCCAGAAGATTCCAACTCTCACGTTTTTTGTGAAATCCCTCTTGTGGATAAAACAAAATATTCTGTCACTGAAGATCAAGTTCTTAAGCTTCAGGAACTTTATCCGGCCGTGGACGTTCGCCAGGAACTGCGAAAGATTGTCGGGTGGAACGAGGCCAATGCAAAGAAACGAAAAACTCGTCGCGGAATCCTGGCCCATGTCAATTCGTGGATAGCCCGCGAACAAGACCGCTGTGGAGGCAGTGGCAGGCACCCTCCCGGAGAAATCCACCCGAAAGGGACCGGAAAATTTACGGAAAATAACGTCATCGCAGCTCAAAAGTGGCTTGAAAGGAGAAGCAGTGGATAAAAAAGACGACTTTGAATTTGTGAGAATTCTTACTGGCATGTGCGAAATTTTCGACAAAAAATGTTCCGACGCTTTTATCGATCTATATCGTGCTGCTTTGGACAAGATCACCATCGAACAATTTCGGAAGGCAGCAAACGAAGCTGTCCGCAAATTAAAGTTTTTCCCAAAGCCTGCTGAAATTCTTGAAATGACCGGCCATAACAACAGCCTGGATGAAAAAGCCGAGCGGGAAGCCTATGGCGTGATCGAGCAGATCAGGTCGGTAGGCAGTTATGGATCTCCAAAGTTTGATGATCCTGTAACAGCTGCCGTAATGACCAAGCGATTCCGGTGGAACGAGGTATGTATGACACCGGAAAAAGAACTGAAATGGTTCATCAAAGATTTTGTTGGTGCCTACAAAAATTACCAGACCCATCCCGAGATCGAATACACCGGGAAGCCGCCAGCCAAGCTCATTGAGTTGGCCGACCTGATCGGGAGGGCTTCGTGATGCAGATGCAGATCATTATTCCCGGACGTCCGGTTGCAAAAAAGCGCCCAAAATTTGCCCGCCGGGGAAAATTTGTGACGACATATTCCGACCAGGAAACCGAAGAAAGCAAGTTTTATATGCTTGCCAAAAGCCAGGTTACAGAAAAAAAGACAGGGCCATTGGCAGTCGAGATGACTCTCCGGTTCAGGAGGCCCAAAAGCCACTATGGCACGGGAAGAAACGCCTGCAGATTAAAATCAAGCGCACCCGATGCCCATGTTTCAAAGCCGGATGTTGATAATTGCGCAAAATTTATCCTGGATTGCCTCAACGGTCTGGCCTGGGACGATGACACCCAGATAGTCAGCCTGTCCGTAAAAAAACTATACGATGATCATGATGAGACAAAAATAGTAATACGGAGGGATAATCAATCATGAATGCCAAAATGGAAAAAATAACCAAAGAAAGAGGGTATGATGACACAAAAACCATGTTGACGGAGCTGCTGGAAAAATTCGGATCAGGAGCTGCAATTGCTGAAGAAATTGGGGTCACTGCTACTTGTGTCAATATTCATCTTCGCAGGCTCGGCCTGAACAACAGTTATGTCCGGAAAAGAAGAAATTTGAAAAAGAGGCTGCACGAATGGAATGAAAAACATAACACGAACTTTCAGAACACCAAAGACTTTCTCGCTCATATGTACCTGCAATATGGCGGAAAAACAGCCGCCATATTGACCGGTGCCAACGCGAATTATATCCGCCAGTGTGCAGTAGATCGGGAAATCAAAGAAGGCAAAAAAGATCCGGAACTTGCAAAATACCGGGATTCAAGAGGCCCTTCAATTCCCGGGCCGTGGAAGGATACCACAAAAAGCCCGTGTACCGGATGGGGCGAACCGTGCAAATTTGTGAACAGGGATAAAAATGAGCCGGGGTGCGTGAACTGTCCCAGGCGATTGGAATATATTGGCATGCTGGAAGGGGATGATTACCCGCATGTATCCGGAAATTATAGACCGACAATACCTCACGAAATCGGAATGATAACACCGAATACCTGGAATCAGGTTTTTTAACAACAATAAAACTTACCGGCCTGCTAACGGCACGCCTAGAGTTCGCACAGAAGTTTGCCGAGGTGTGCCAGAGGCATAAAGAGCGCAGAGAAGAGTGGGTGCGAATGCTCAAGGATAAGGGCTATGCTGCCGCGCAATAATTGGATGCGCCGCGATGGTTTAGATGGAAGAGGTGGAGATCGTGGTAACGCTCCCCTTTGCCACGAATGTTCGGAGGATGTATGAGTGACAAGGTTACGCGAGTTCCGCTTGCTGTTGAATTGTACGGCGTCAGGGTGTTCCACGATTACCCATGCGGATGCAAATTCTGGGTTGAGCAGAATGGGGACTATGTTCATTTCGTTTCTGCAAGTTGTGAGTTCGATCGGTTGAAAATCGGGCTTGAGCGGCCAAAGGGATATTTATACCGGGCTTGTTAGCTCCACAAAAAACGGAGGCAAAAGCGCGTGCTGACAACTCGATGGGCATTCGAGCCAGTGACTGAAAGCTACACATAACGCAGTTGCAACTTAGCTGATTGCGATAAAGAATTTCAAAACTTAATTAAAGGATAAAATTATGGAAAACAAAAAACAAGAATTAACCAACACTGATAGCAATTCAGCTACAGTTGCTGGTTATACCGCCTCCCCAATTTTTGACGATGCTATTATTAAAAAAGCAACGCAAATAACTTTTGGGGAAAGGTTACTGTTGTTATTTAGAAGAAAGAAATACTCCAGAACCGTTGAGGATTTTCTTGTAACAAGAATTACATACAAGAAAATAAGAAACAAAATTTATATTCTTAAAATTGAGCGATACCAAGAACCTCCGGGCGGTTTTAATTGTAGATGCTTTTATAATGCAAGGGAGGTATAACATTGATGCTCACCGGACGGTGGGCGTTGATTTTGAGAAAACCAAATAAGAGGAACTTTGAAATGGCAAAGAACAAGAATAAATCGCAAGACCCCACCGTTCCGGTGGAGCAAATGGTTAGGTGGCCGAAGGTAAGGCAGGAGGTTGAACATGCTTGGAGCAATGTAATTGGGACCGTCCTAAATGTCTGTAAAAAAGACGGACAAGATGTCGCAGAAGTTGATTGGGGGTTACATATATCAACCATAAAAACGGATGATTTAAAAGAAGTGGACACCTAACGCTCAGGATAACTGGCCGCCTGAAGCGGCCCACAGGAGTTGATATGAGCACCGAAACCACGCCGCTTCAAGCGGTCCACGTTGATGCTGTTGTTAGTGCTTACGCTGGAATGAGCTACGAAGAGAGCGTAGCTCACCAATTGAAACACTGGGCGGCTGGCATACCGACACACAACCCGATCGGGGACGAGTGCTGCCCGGATTTTAGTTGCTGTAGACCTTCGCTACTGATGGGCGATGCCGCAAGAAGAAAGTTTCTCGAAGCCCATTTGTCTGGCGACGACGAGACATGCCACAACATGCTGATGATGTGCCTCGGCGGACTGCTGGCCGATGCTGGAGAGAACGCCCACATTGCAGGGGGCGACCACGAGGCATTGGAGCACTAATGATGAGATTGAAAGCCGGTCAAAAGGAGACGGAAATTGATCAGAAAAGATTATCGGTCAAAATTTTTGAAAAACTATATCGAAACAGGGGTTTGGATTTGTTCCGGTCTCGATCAACTTTGTGAAAAGCTACGGGTTTGTTATCTTGATAACTATAACCTGGATGAGTGGGGACCGCTCGTTCAGGACCCCGAAAATTTGTGCTTTGATTTGAAAGTTGCTGAACCGGAGTACGTTAACATAACACCTCATGAAGCTAAAATTGTCCGGCTTGGGGTGATTTTTGACCTGCCTAAAACGATGGGTCTTAATGTGTTTCCTCGATCAAGCCTCGGGCCAAAAATCGGATTGATGTTAACAAACCATGTCGGCAAAATCGATCCTGGTTATCGAGGTGAGCTAATGGCCCACCTGTATAATTTTACAGGCAAAAATGTGAAACTGGAACCAGGTGAACGCATAGTGCAGGCCGAAATAGTCTATCGGGTTGGAGTGGGTTTCGAAACGATTACCCGGGAACAGCTTTCGGAAACAAAACGTGGGGCTAATGGATTTGGCAGCACGGGGAGGGTATGAAGAAAATAACGATCCCAAGACGGTATAGAAATAAAGAATTTTTGCGGCCGGACGAAGTCGCCAGTCTTCTTTCCGTTTCGAAACGAACGGTGTATCGGTATATCAACGAGGGGAGAATCGCATCCCCAGTAAATGAAAACCCTGTGAGGATTCCACGCCGGGCTTTGATTGATTATCTGAAAAGGCTTTGTCCGGGGTGGTCTGTTGAAGAATAGGCCTGTTGTCACACTTTTTTTCGCACCATGAAATCTAAATACCTCATCAAAATAATTAAGATCAATAATATCAATGATATACAAAATAATAAAGCTTAGAAAACACTGTAAAAAAGTGTGAATATTGTGACTATTGTGCCAGGTGTGCCAAAACGGATTTGACGCACACAATATGTTGTGGGTAGGCACATGGTATGGCTGACAGAAAAAGAAAACTGACCCACAATCAACGTCTCTTTGTTGCGGAGTACCTCAAAGACCGCAATGCCACCCGTGCGTACCTTGCTTCATATCCCAATGTAAAAAACGAAAATACAGCTAAAGCCGCAGCTTCAAGGCTGTTAACCAATGTTAACATTGAGGCTGCTATTTCTGACGGCATCAATGCTCAGGAAGCCAGGACCCAAATTACCGCCGATAAAACCCTCAGAGAAATTGCCCGGATCGGCTTTTCGGATATCAGGAAGCTTTTCGATAAAAATGGAAACCTAAAAAGCATTTGTAGCCTTGACGAAGATATTGCCGCGTCGATTGCAGGTGTGGACGTTGTCACTGTGGGCAGTGGCGATGAGGTTGCCTATATCAAAAAGATCAAGCTGTGGGACAAAAACTCGGCCCTGGAAAAGCTCGGCAAACATTTCAAGCTGTTTGCGGACAAAGTGGAGCATTCGGTTGATGACGGCCTGGCCCGGCTACTCAAGGAACTCGACCATAAAACCAGGGTGTTGCCGAAACTGGAGAAGGGACGCGGCGATGAAAGCAACGGCTGAAGTAGAATCCATTCTCCGGGACAAGTGGGAACGCCTCAACACTCTTTACTGGATTGTAAACGAAGAGGGTCAGGCCGTTAAGTTCCAAATGCGGGCGGCACAGGAGAAATTGTTTGAAGCACTCTGGTATTGCAATCTGGTTTTGAAAGCAAGGCAATTGGGATTTACCACTTTCATCGATCTCTATTTTCTTGATGAGTGCCTTTTTAATTCCAACCTGGAGGCCGGCATTATTGCCCATAAGTTCGACGATGCCCAAAAGATTTTCCGGCGCAAGATCAAATATCCTTACGACCATCTTCCTGATGCGCTCAAAGACGAAATCGGGTTGACTACTGACAGCAAGAGCGAACTGCAATTCACAAACGGATCTGTTATCTATGTTGATACCAGCTTGCGTTCAGCCACCGTTCAGCTCCTGCATATTTCCGAGTATGGGAAAATCTGCCGCCGGTTCCCGGATCGAGCCGAGGAAATCAAAACCGGTGCCCTGAATGCTATCCATGTGGGCCAACTGGTTTTTATTGAGTCCACGGCTGAAGGCATGGGCGGCCATTTTTATGAGCTGTGTATGAGTTCTCTGGCCAAATTGAGGGGCAAAGTGCCGCTCACGCCCATGGACTTCAAGATTCACTTTTTCCCGTGGTTTGATCATCCGGAGTATCGCCTCGACGATCCGAACGTTGTTATCCCTCAGCACCTGATTGATTATTTTGACCAACTGGAGGCTGTTCTCAAGATCAAGCTGCCTCACGACCGCCGTGCCTGGTATTTCAAAAAATGGGGAATCCTGGGCGAAAAGATTTGGCAGGAGTTTCCCTCTACTCCGGAAGAAGCCTTCAAGGCCTCCCTGGAAGGGGCCTATTACGCCAAACAGTTTGCCAAAATCTATCAGGATCGGCGTATATGCCGGGTCCATGTGGAGTCCGGATATCCGGTTCACACAGCCTGGGATCTGGGTATGGATGATTATACCAGCATCGGGTTTTTTCAACAGATAGGCCGGGAAGTTCGATGGGTGGATTTCTATGAAAACTCCGGGGAAGGCCTGGAGCATTATGTCAAGGTTCTTCGGGAGAAGGATTATTTGTACGGCACTCATTTTTTCCCGGCGGATGTGGAAGTCCGGGAACTGACACTCAGGGAATCACAGGGAAGGACAAGGAAAGAGTTTTTAGAAAAGCTCGGCCTTAAAGTCCAGGTGGCACCCAAACTGTTGATCGAAGACGGCATCGAGGCAGTTCGGCGGATGCTGGCTGTGTCTGTGTTTGACGAGTCCAAGTGCTCCGAGCTGATCGGGCACCTGGAAGCCTACACAAAGGAATGGGATGAGAAATGGGGTCAGTTTAAGAACCGGCCTCAGCACGATCTTCACAGCCACGCCGCTGATATGGTCCGGGTTGCAGCCACCGGGATGGAGGATGTCGGAGCGGTTGCCGTACCGCCGAGCTGGAAAAAACTCAGGCAAAACAGATCACGAACCAATTGGAGGGTTGTGTAATGAGGGCGATAGGCGGGCCTTTTGATGGGCAAGATATTGGTGGTGACGAGTTTGCGAAAATTAATGATCGGTTGAGTATGGCAATACTCGAACCATTAGAACCAACCGGGGTTGGCCCAGACGACCAAGGAATATTGGATGTAAAAATTCCATTCAAACGGGCAAATTACCAACTATCAGAAACAGACCGTGGTGAACCCGTATGGGTTTATTTGGGACAGGAATAAAAATATGACCGAATGGCGAAGAGATTTAACTTGTTCAGATGATGGTGTTCCGGTGCTGCTTATGCTGCCGCCTCCGCAATCAAACAGGGAGATATACAGCTATATCGCGATCCCACTGGAAAACGATCTTTGGAAGTATGTAGAGGCATATAATGACCACTGGGAAGAGCAGATGTTTAACGTCTTTGTGGAGGCGTACAAAAAATGCGGATTATCGATACCAAAAGGGCGGATTAAATGGCGCGAGTTTGCAGAGTTTGTGGCGACCTTTGAGGCAGGGGTGTCAGACCTGCTCAAGGCTGAACCCAGAAGGCTTGGCAAGCCCCCTGCAAAACAGATCGGCGAAGGTGTGATTTATGACGGCGGAACAA
>CAYZJH010000058.1:1498-3944 GCA_964478625.1 uncultured Desulfobacteraceae bacterium | reverse complement strand
GGCAAGCCCCCTGCAAAACAGATCGGCGAAGGTGTGATTTATGACGGCGGAACAAAGATATCAGATCTCAAGGTAATGGACGATGGAACTCTGGCACCCTGATAACGGCAATGTCGCCACATTTTCCTATGCTGATGAGATAGAGGCTCAACGCAAACAGCTTGGCCTGCCGAAGCCTGTTGAAAAAAAGCACCCGATGGACAGCCCAAAGGTTCGAAAACGGTTTCGGTTGGTCAATGAATGGTGGAGCCAGGCTTATCATTCCCTCATGGATGTGCGTGCCCAGGCAATGCGCGATCACGATATCTATGACGGAGACCAGTGGCTGTTGTCGGATGCTAATGTACTGAAAGAAAGAGGCCAGGCACCTCTGGTTTTCAATTTTGTCAAGCCTACTGTGGACTGGTTGTTGGGTTCCGAGAAAAAGACACGGGTAGATTACCGGTGTTTGCCGCGTGGGAAGGAGGATGCCCCTCTGGCAGAGACCAAGACCAAGCTGTTGAAATATTTGCAGGATGTTAACAACTCCGAGTTCGGCCGGTCACGGGCTTTTGCGGATATGGTAATTTCCGGCATTGGGTGGACCGAACACGGATGGTCCGACGACGGTGATGATGACCGGGAAAACGTGTTTGAGCGTTATGAAGACTGGAGAAATATCTGGTTTGATCCACTTTGTGTTGACCGGGGCTTGTCGGATGCCCGGTATATTTTTCGGGGCAAATGGGTAGATCTGGATATTGCAACCACTTATTTCCCGGACAGGGCCAATGTGCTGATAAGCGCGGCAATGAATGATTATTTGGACCAGGAAAGCGAAATTTACAATCCGGAAATCGAGAAACCCTATACCGACCAAGATACGGGGAATGTTCTCACAGCCCAGGTGCGTGATGGTGATAGCTCGGATCTGATCGAAAGCTGGAGGCCGCGGGTTTATTTGCTGGAATGCTGGTACAGGATGCCGGTGCGCAAAAAAGTTGTGCGTGGTGAAATTCTTGGAGCTATGTCCGGGATCGATTATGACCCTGAGTCCGAAGCTCAGTATGAATTGCTCAGTTCCGGCCTGATCAATGTTTATGATTTCCTCGGCCTAGAGATGAGGGTGATGATCTTTTGTGGCAACCATGTGATTGTCGATCAGCCTTCACCCTATCGCCACAATCGATTCCCCTTTGTTCCCTGGTGGGGTTTCCGGAAAAAACGCAACAATGCCCCCTACGGAATTGTCCGGAACCTGAGAGATCCGCAGGACGATCTTAACAAGCGCCGGTCCAAAGCCCTTCACATTCTAAGCACAAACAAGATGCTTGCTGAGGATGATGCGTTTGATGACTGGGAAGAGGCCGCCGAGGAAAAGGACCGTGCGGACGGAATACTCCGGTACAAAAAAGGTTCCAAGATTGAGCTCAGGGACGAGCGTGGCCTTGCCAGGGAACATGTGATGCTGATGGACTCGGATGAACGGATGATCCAGTCCGTGTCAGGTATTACCGACGAATTGATGGGAAGGGAGACAAACGCGGTATCCGGCAGGGCCATCGAAAAAAGGCAGGAGCAGGGGCTGACTGTTACCGCGGAGCTTTTCGACAATTACCGGTTTGCTTTCAAGCTGTCCGGGGAAATTCAGCTTTCCCTGATAGAGCAGTTTTTTACCGATCAGAAGACAATCCGGATTACCGGTGATCCGAAATCGATTGATTATCTGGATATCAACACTCCTGACCCGGAAACGGGGGAAACGATCAATGATATATCAGCCGCCAAAGCAGATTTTGTCATTGATGAGCACGATTACAGTGCTTCTGTTCGCCAGGCCATGTTCGATTCCATGATGGAGCTGCTGCCCAAGTTGACACCGGAAGTGGCCATGGGGCTATTGGATATTGTGGTCGATATTTCTGATCTTCCTGGAAAAGAAATGTTTGTAAGGCGGATCAGGGCAATTACCGGGCATGGCGCGCCGGAGGAGGACATGAGTCCGGAAGAGATTGAGGAAAAAAGGAAAGCAGAGGAAGAAGCTGCTGAAAAGCAGCGCCGGATGGAAAAGGCAGAGATCGAAAAGGCTGAGGCCGAAGCCAACAAACTGAAAGCCGAGGCTGAAAAAGCGGCCATGGAAGCAGAGCTTTTCCGGGAAAAGATTCAGACCGAGCGGGCGAATCAGCAGGTGATGCTTTCCGGGGCCGGGATGAAAGAACAGGAAAGTAAACCAAAGGAGAGCAAAAATGTTTAAATATTTAAAGTGGCTGGGTATTTCAATGGGGACTCTTTCCAGGCTAAGCATAGCGGCGGCCGATCACAAAATCACAATTGAAGAGATTCTGGTTTTGCTTCGGTTTGCTTTAATCGATTCCGGAATGGAAAACCAGGTTGTCATAAAGTCAGGCCAGTCGGAAAAAATCGTTTCGACCGTTAAAACATTGGCTGAAAAGGTAGGAGAAGCGCT
>CAYZJH010000058.1:0-1398 GCA_964478625.1 uncultured Desulfobacteraceae bacterium | reverse complement strand
GTGGCTGGTGAAACTGCCAAAGAAGGGGAGCTGGCAGATACAGAAGATGAAACGGTTATAACACCGGATGAAAAGGCCGGTGATGCCGGCACCGATGGAACTGAAGATGATAAAGGCCAGGTTGATGGCGAGTCTATAGAGTCTGATTCCGGGATGGATGAAGAAGAAGAAAAAAAGCCGCCCGAGGCCGGGGAACAACCTGAGGAAGACAATAAACCGAAGGAGCCTCCCAAACCGGAAACCTCTTTTAACCTGAAGGCTGAGGGCAAGGCCGAAGAAATCAACTCTCAGCTCATTGAGCTGAAAAAGAAATTTGATGACGGTGAAATCGATTTTGAAGAGTTCCTTTCCAAAAGAGATGATCTCAAGGCTCAACTGCTTAAAGCCGAGATGTATGAGGATATTAACAAGCAGGTTAGGCAATCAGCCTGGGAATCAGCCAAGCAAGCGTTTGTGATCCAAAATCCGGAAATCATGAACTATGCCTCCAGAGCGGCTGGATATACGGCAATTCTTAAGGATCTTATTCAATCTGAACAGGGCCAGCGCATGACTGATACCGAGATCCTCGAAAAAGCCAAAGAAAAATTCTATGAGGAAAATCCCCAACTTGCTCCTTCACCTCGGAATCAGGAAAAAATAAAAAAGGAAAATCCGAAATCCAAAGTCAAGGATATTAAGGCGGAACAGAAAAAAAAGAATATTCGGACTCTGGCCAATATTCCTTCAGCAGATTCCAATGATACGGGTGAAAGCGAGTTCGCCCACCTGGACAGTTTGCCGCCTGAACAATTGGAAAAGGCCCTGGAAAATATGAGCGACGCTGAAAGGGAAAGATACCTCGAAGCGCCTTAACTGATGAATCAGAAAATTTGTTGTGTCTCAAAAAATCAAGAATATGAGAGACAACAGAGCTTGAGACGAAAATATTAATCTCAACAATGGCATTTGTAGCGCCTCCGGTTCAAACACAGCCGGGATCATTTCACAAAATAGATGATCATGGGTGGGCTTGAGCAATGCCGAACCTGGAAAGACGGATAAAGAAAGTTGAAACTGAAAAGAATCGGAGGATTTTAAAATGGCTATGACGATTGTTGGGGTTAATGACCCCAAGGCAGTTAAAAAATACAGCGCAGCGCTCGCTGTGGATGTCGCAAAGACCTCCTATTGGGCCAAGCGTTTTACGGGCGGCAAGGGTTCTTCGATGCCTATCCACCGGCTTACGGAGCTTGAAAACGATGCCGGAGAATACATCTCTTATGACCTGAACATGCAGCTGAAAATGGAACCGGTGGAAGGAGATAATATCCTGGAAGGCAAAGAGGAGCAGCTGAAGTTTTATACAGACGGTGTCTATATCGATCAGGCACGAGGCGGAGTCAACTCCGGCGGGCG
>CAYZJH010000057.1:0-22593 GCA_964478625.1 uncultured Desulfobacteraceae bacterium | reverse complement strand
TAGTCATTAAATCAACATTAATACGTCATAATATTTATGCCAACGTGTACTTAGAGAGAGAACCGAAAAAAAATAAAGACAATGGATTTGTTTCAGATATATTTACACCATCTATCAATTGCTGAAATCGAAAATATCTATTCCACTGTTTTATCATATCGAAAATAGGAATTTGACAAGAGATTCCAACACATTTAACTATTTCCAATCAAACCTGAAAAAAAAACTTCTCTTGAAGACCGGATAGGCGGAGCAAGGAAAAAAGAACTTTTCATTCAGGAAATGCTTTATTTAATCGTGAAAATATATCGACTTCAACCCATTTAATGGAATGTTATGACAGAAAATGAAAAGATCAGGCTCACTCAAACGGTTGCAGGAGCAGGCTGAGCTTCCAAACTTTCTCCAGGGGACCTGGACAGAGCATTATGCGGACTTAAAATTCCGGTTGATGAAAACCTGATTGTGGGCATGGGGGAGCCTGATGACGCTGGTGTATATAAAATATCCGAGGATTTGGCTCTGATACAAACCCTTGATTTTTTTACCCCCATAGTGGATGATCCGTATGCTTTCGGGCAGATTGCGGCAGCCAATTCTCTCAGCGATGTTTACGCCATGGGCGGTATTCCGAAAACGGCAATGAATATTGTATGCTTTCCTTCGGAACAGATGGATATCTCCATTCTTCGTGAAATTCTTCAGGGGGGTATCGACAAGATGGTCGAAGCCGAAGTGGCTCTTGTGGGTGGGCATAGTATTGAGGATAAGGAGCTTAAATACGGTCTTTCTGTGACCGGTTTTATTCATCCGGGGCGGATTCTTACCAAAAGAAACCTAAAGCCCGGGTCTCTGTTGATTCTGACTAAACCTCTGGGGACTGGAATTATCAATACAGCAATTAAGGCGGGTATGGCCTCCGAAAAACTCACCCGGGAGGTCATTCGCGTAATGGCCCAATTGAATCGTTATGCAGGCGAGATCATGGCCGATTTTCAGGTGAATGCCTGCACGGATATTACCGGATTTGGACTGGTTGGTCACCTGGCTGAAATGGTTTCCGGGTCCGGTGTCGGGATTCGCATTGATTCCCGATCCCTTCCGATTTTTTCCGAGGCAATGGAGTTTGCATCCATGGGGCTGATTCCCGCGGGTGCTTATAAAAACCGGAAATTCCGGGAATCCATGGCAGATATCTCATCAGATATACCCCTGGCACTTGCCGATATCCTGTTTGATCCGCAAACCTCCGGCGGACTTGCCATATCCGTAGACAAAAATCAGGCTGAACACATGCTGGATTCACTTCACCAAAAAGGGGTCGAGTGGGCAAGAATTATCGGTGAAGTTATACCAGGATCTGAAAAAATCCGGGTTCAATAGCTCATGGTGAAAAATGGTAGTGGATTCATATCGGGAAAATGATGACTCATTAAAGTTCCATTGTACTTATTTATGACCCTTCAAGGGTTAGGAGACACAAAAATGAAAGAAATTGATGCACGGGGATTATCATGCCCTGCGCCGGTCTTGTTGACTAAAAATGTGATTGAAACGGAAAAGCCCGAACAAATCAGAATCATCCTGGATAATGAGGCGTCCGGACAAAATGTCAGCCGGTTTCTTTCATCTAAAAATTTTTCCGTAAATAGGGTTCAGGAAGGTGAAACTCTAATTGTGATCGGAAAGATTCAGGAAGGAGGCATCTCGAAAGGAGAGGGTGCCCCTATCACCTGTGACATTTCAGAAGAGACACATAACTCCAGGCATGATAAAAGAATCATGATATTGATTTCCAGCAACTGTCTGGGCAGAGGCGATGATGAGCTCGGATCAAAACTGATTGTCAATTTTATCAAAACCTTAAATGAGATGGGCAACGAACTCTGGCGCCTGATTTTTGTTAACAGCGGGGTCAAACTGACCGTAGAAAACGCCCAAGCCCTCCAAGATTTAAAAGAGTTGGAAAAACATGGAGTCAAAATTCTTGTTTGTGGCACCTGCCTGGATCATTTTAAGTTGCTTGAAAAAAAACAGGTGGGAGAAACCACCAACATGCTTGACATTGTGGCAGCCATGCAAATGGCCGACAAGGTCATTAATATCTAATCCCAGTTTATGGGATCGGAAAAAATGATTCATAAGCATAAAAACATCATACTGATCGGAATGCCTGCGGTGGGGAAAAGCACGGTCGGTGTTTTGTTGGCCAAAAGGCTTGGTTGGTCCTTTCTCGATACGGATCTATTAATTCAGGTTGGAGAATCCAAAAAACTTCAGCATATCATTGATTCACAAGGGATGAAAAATTTCTGCGCACTGGAAGAGCAGTATGTGTTGACGGTCTGCTGTGAACACCATGTTATTGCAACCGGCGGCAGTGTCATTTACGGCCAAAATGCCATGGAGCATCTTAAATCTATAGGAACGATTATTCATCTTGACCTGTTACCTCAGTTTTTAAAGAAAAGACTGAACAATCTCTCCTCCAGAGGGGTTGTGATGGCGAAGGGCCAAGATATTGAAACACTTTACACACAACGCCATCCCCTGTATGTTCGGTATGCTGATTTTTCCATTGATTGCAACGGCCTTTCAATGGATGAAATCGTCAATCAAATCGAATCGATTTGCTGATTAGATTTTCCGGGTGTCATCATCCGAAGATCCGATTTTATCCCTCATCTGTGTATCCGCCATAATGTTTTTCATGCGGTAATAATCCATAATTCCTAGATTTCCTTTGCTGAATGCATCGGCAATGGCCAAGGGTATTTTGGCTTCAGCTTCGACAACTTTCGCGCGCATGGACTCGACCTTTGCCTTCATTTCCTGCTCCACAGCATAGGCCATGGCACGACGTTCTTCGGCTTTGGCCTGGGCAATCTTTTTATCGGCTTCGGCACGGTCGGTTTCCAGTTCAGCACCGATATTTTTGCCCACATCCACGTCAGCAATATCGATAGAAAGAATTTCATAGGCTGTACCGGCATCCAGGCCTTTCTCCAGAACTCTTTTGGAAATTGAATCCGGGTTTTCCAAAACCTGTTTATGAGTATCAGCAGAACCGATAGTGGTTACGATGCCTTCACCGACACGGGCTAGAATGGTCTCTTCACCAGCGCCACCTACAAGACGATCGATATTGGCTCTTACAGTCACCCTGGAAATGGCTTTCAACTGAATACCATCCTTGGCCATTGCAGCCACCAGTGGGGTTTCAATGACTTTAGGGTTTACGCTCATTTGGACGGCTTCGAGAACATTTCTTCCGGCAAGATCAATTGCAGCAGCACGCTTGAATTTTAAGTCAATATTGGCTTTGTCCGCAGCGATGAGGGCCTGGACAACCCGCATGACATCGCCTCCGGCCAAATAATGGGATTCAAGCTCATCGGTAGTGATCGCCAATCCTGCCTTTACTGCCATGATTTTTGCCTTGACAACCAACCTTGGGGGGACTTTTCGAAATTTCATGAACACAATGTTAAACAGCCCGACCTTAGCTCCGGAAACCAGGGCCTGCACCCAAAGTGACAGCGAGGATGCTACAAAGAAAAACATAACAATGACGATAACAACCAGAAGCAGCATCAGTATCTGGTTAAAATCCATAGGGTTACCTCCTTTGCTTTACGATAGCGTTTTCGTTTCGGCCTGCTTTTTTACAACGATTTGATTACCGGTGATTTTGACAACAATAATAGGGGTACCTTTTTCCAAATATTCTCCCCGGGTTACCACATCTGTGCGCTGACCGTCGAGCAACGCCATGCCGGCCGGCCGAAGATCGGTTAGCGCGGTTCCTTCAAGCCCTAAATATCGATCCATTTCCTCTGCCTGGGATATGACCCCATGTTCCCGGGAAAGTGTTTCCCTGAGAGTCACTGGAGAACGGGCAATAAATTTTAGACCCAAAATGATCAGGGCAGGAATCATGATCAGATCGGCAATCAGAAAGACCATCCCTGAAAATACGGATACTGTTGTAAACACCATAAAAAGAGAGTAGGCGAAAATACCTACTGCCAGGATAGAAAGGATTCCTCCTGACGGAATGATAATTTCCGCAATGATAATCCCAATGCCCGCCAATTGAAGAATAATCGGAATTAGAAGATTCATGGCTTATAGTCTATTTTGCGGCTGAAACGATAATGGTGTTTCCTTTAATTCTGGATATGAACACAGGCGTGCCTTTCTCCAAAAAAGCTCCGTCGGTGATGACATCAAATACATCTTCATTAATTTGAGCTTTTCCCGATGGCCTTAAAAATGTAAGGGCTACGCCTTTATCTCCGACCTTGACCCTGGAGGTCTGTTCGGAATCGGCATGAAAACCTTCTAAGGTTGCCATCAGATAGGGCCCTTCCGCTTTTTTTGAAAACGTCGGAAAAACATACTTTAGCATGAAAATTCCGAGCAGAAAAGCACCAATAAATGCCCCCAGAACTTTACTGATATTTTTTACAAAAAGTTCTTTTTCCCAGGGAAGGGATGGATCCGGTATGACAAATCCCTGCAGAGAAAGAATCAAGCCTACGATAATACAAGCAATTCCCGCAATTCCGGCGATTCCGAATCCCGGTAAAACAAAGATCTCAACTCCCAAAAATACTATGCCTAAAGCGATGATCAACAGTTCCGTATGATGGGCAAGCCCCACTAGATACTGGTTCAAAAAGACCAGGGCCAAAAGCAGGATTCCTAATATGCCCGGAAGTCCAAAACCTGGAGCCTGGAGTTCGGTGTATAAGGCAGCCAGACCGATAAGCATCAAAATAGGTGCGATGTGGCCGATAAATCTAACAAGGGACTCGGACCAGGTTTCCTCGATTCTGATCACGTTAGCATCTTCAAGTCCCATTCGCTTAAGCAATTCATCAAGATCCGATACACTCGCCTGAGAAAAACCCAACTGATGGGCCTCTGTATCGTTCATGGTCAAAAGTTGTCCCTCTGCTACTATGGTTCTTTTCGATGTGATCGATTTCTTTTGCTGTTCCGAAAGGTTCTCGAATTCTCTTTTTTCAAGAAATTTTCTCTCACCTTTGATGATCACTTCATAGACTTCCATCTCCGGGGTTACCATGGCCTCTGAAAGGGTTTCAGGATATCCGTTCCGGATAGCAAGGGCTCTAAATTTAGCTCTCAAGGGCGACTGGAATTTTTCACCCAGAATTTGCGGTCCCTCGCTGGAATAAGTGATGGGTGCACAGTCACCAATGGTGGTATGGTGCTTCATAAACAACTGACTGGAAGCCAGGGCGATCAAGGCGCCTGCGGATATGGCTTTTCCGGAAACATACGCGATTGTTTTTCCTTGCGGAGTGTTCAAAAGTGTATCAACAATGTTTAGGGCTGCATCAACCCGGCCTCCGAAAGTATCGATCTCAAGAATATAAAGAACGTCCTTCTCCGAAGTTTCTTCCGGTGAAAGAGCACGTTCCATATAAGCCGCCATACCCGGATCGACCGTTCCGGAAACAGGTATGACGTAGATATTTTTTGCATGGGCAACAGGGCTAAAAATAAATTGCTGAACAAGGAAAAAAAACGATAGACATATTGGTATGAAAAGAAAAATTAATTTTTTAGACCAATTCATAAATAACCTTTTTACGCTTTTGCGTTCTGGAATCGGTTTTTGCATACTTTCCATATTTAATTCTATTATTTTATCACCAAAAGTCAATTGTACAGATCCCTATTCGTTTTTTCCACATAATTCATCAACAGCATTGAGTGATTGAACCGCCCAGTTATGCCTTTATATGCATAACGTACTAAAATCTTTATATTTTTTCTTGACACGTGCAGATCAAAAAAGATATTAGTATATTGCTTTGTAAAAAATGCTTCCTTCCTGATTGACCACTTATTGCATACCGCTTGCCGGTCAGTTCCCATGCGGATGAACACTTGAGGTATGCATCCAAATCTTTTCTGTCCAAAGAGGCAAAAAAACTTGTTCAAAAGTAAAAAAGGCCAAACATGGGAACCGCTATTTTAATTCACATCGTGATCACAAAAACCTGATAGGAGGACAATTATATGGACAAGATTTTAAGGATCGATATGGGCGCTGAAGGTGGGCCTAAATTTCGCGAAGAACCTCTGGGAGAATACGCCGGGTTGGGAGGGCGCATTATGACTTCGACGGTGGTTTCAAAAGAGGTCGATCCCTTGTGTCATCCGCTTTCCGCTGAAAATAAACTCGTGATTGCCCCCGGTCTTTTGAGTGGAACGACAGCGGTTATGTCCGGGAGGATTTCTGTTGGGTGCAAAAGTCCATTAACAGGAACCATCAAGGAATCAAATGCTGGAGGTCAGGGAGCGCAGGTGCTTGCCAGGTTGGGTTATGCAGCAATTATTTTAGAGGGAAAACCCAAAAACAACGGAATATATAAGCTGATTATCAACAAAGATGGCGTAAAAATAGACAAAGCGGATGATCTTAGATATCTGGGCAATTATGATACCGTCGAAAAGCTTGTAAGTCAGCATGGGGATAAAATCACCTGTATAACTATTGGATCCGCAGGTGAACGAAAAATGTCCGCGGCATCCATAGCCATTACCGACATGGAGTTAAGGCCCACGCGACACTGCGGACGGGGTGGTACGGGCGCGGTAATGGGCTCCAAAGGGCTTAAAGCCATCGTTTTGGATGATACAGGATTTTCAATGCGTCCCCCAAAAGATCCCGATGCTTTCAAAGAGGCCAACAAAGCGTTTGTTGCAGGTCTTAAAAAACATCCGGTTACCGGGGAAGGTCTTCCGGCATACGGAACCAATGTATTGACCAATGTTTTAAATGAAGCCGGAGGATATCCGACCCGCAACTTTCAGAGCGGTCGTTTTGAGGGGGCTTCCAAGATCAGTGGAGAAACTCAGGCTGCCCTGGAAATCGAACGTGGTGGAGTGGCCACTCATGGATGTCACAGGGGGTGCATTATTCGTTGTTCCGGAACTTTTTTCGATAAAAACGGTAACTTTTTGACCAAGCAACCCGAATATGAAACCGTATGGGCTCACGGAGGAAACTGCGGCATTGATGATCTTGATGCCATAGCATTGATTGATCGACTCGACGATGATTTCGGCTTGGATACCATTGAAATGGGTGCTACCATTGCTGTGGCCATGGAAGCCGGACTTGCCAAATTCGGGGATGCGGAAGCCGCCATAAATTTAGTCAAAGAAGTTGGCAAGGGAAGCCACCTTGGGCACATATTGGGCAATGGAGCTGCAGTAACCGGTAAGGTGTTTGGTGTCGAAAGGGTACCGGTTGTTAAGGGCCAGGCGCTTCCAGCATATGATCCCCGTGCAGTCCATGGAATAGGTGTTACCTATGCCACAACGACCATGGGGGCTGACCATACTGCAGGATATGCTGTTACTGCTAATATCCTGGGTGTTGGAGGAAAGGTCGATCCTTTGAAACCCGAAGGTCAGGTTGAGTTGTCAAGAAATCTCCAAATTGCTACAGCGGCTGTTGATTCAACAGGAATGTGCCTCTTCATAGCTTTTGCACTTCTCGATCAGCCCGAGACATTCCAGGCGTTGATCGATATGATTAATGCTTTCTACGGATTGAATCTGACTGCCGATGACGTTACTGCAATGGGTAAACAGGTTTTGACAATCGAAAGAGATTTCAACGCCAGAGCTGGTTTTACCAAAGAACATGACCGGCTTCCCGCATTTTTTAAAACAGAAAAACTTCCGCCTCATAATGTAACCTTTGAGGTTAAAGATGAAGAGTTGGACCAATTGTTCAATTTTTAATACGATCATTTTTTAGAATAAACAAATAGGGGGCCTTGTGTTTTCAGGGCCCCTTTTTCCCTTATGACCTCTTTGCCGATTCTGAAAAACCGATTCAACCTGGTGTGTCTGGGACAAACAAATGGGTGTATATGTTCCTAAAAGTTTAAATTTAAATAAATCCTGGCAGATTTATGTTTTTAGCCCAAACTGTAATTTCTAAAGAACCTTTTACCAGAATATCCGGACAGAAACTTGGTGAGGCTTTATGTGAAAAACTGGGAAGCATGCCGAAGGCTTGCTGGCTTTTCTGTTCCTGCAACCCCGGTATTGAAAGCTTTGTTGAGGGCATTGTCGAGGCAGTCGGCACGAAAATGATAGTCGGTTGCACGACGGACGGAGAAATATCTGATATGGGAATAAACACCAAATCAGCCGTGCTGGCAGGCGTGGTCACCGATCAGATTGAATTTGAAATGGCAATGAGTGAGAATATCGGAAAAGATGCCCGAAATGCAGGAAACAGGTTGGCAGAACAATTTGATTCTAAGACCACTTATATTCAAATATTTTCGGATGGTCTCACAGCCAGTGGATGTGAAATTCTTAAAGGAATTCAGGCTGTACTGGGTAGGCGAATTCCCATTTCCGGGGCTACAGCCGGAGACGATGGAAAATTTGTTAAAACTTTTCAGTTTGCAGGAAATCGAGTTTTTTCCGATGCAGTCGTAGGGATCGGTTTTTCCGGGTGTTTCAAGGTAGGCTTAGGGGTTCACAGTGGGTGGTCTCCGATAGGTTTGGCAAAAAAAATCACCAAATCCAAAGGAAATGTCCTCTATGAACTTAATCATGAGCCTGCCTTAAAAGTTTATGAAAGATTTCTCGGCAAACATGCAAACAAATTACCATCGGTAGGTGTGGAATATCCCCTGGGGCTTATTGACAGATATTGGACCCTAAGTGATTCTGATTATTGTCTGCTCAGGGCTACCATGTCAGTAAACCGGAACGATGGTTCGATTACATTTGCCGGTGATGTACCGGAAGGAACCATGGTTCGGTTGACCTGTGCGGATAGTTCATCCGTTCTGGAAGCTGCTAAAAAGGCCACTTTATTTGCTCTGGAACAGCTTGGAAAATCATCGCCGGTAATTACCTTTGTCTATTCCTGTATGGCAAGAAAAATTGTGCTTGGGAGAAGGATTGCGGAAGAATTAGATCAGATTCGAAAAGCAGCAGGCTGGGAAATCCCGCTGGTCGGCTTTTTTTCATATGGAGAATTCAGTCCTATTAATCCCTCAGGAACATGTGTGCTTCATAACGAGACTGTAGCAGTCGGGTTGATCGGAATTTAACCGATTGGCCCTCACAAAACGCAGAGTGAAAACCTTTGTAAAATTACTTTAAAAATTTAAAGTTGCTTGAAAATTTGCAATATAAAATGTACCACGAAAATTTATTTAGTCGTATCAAGGAATTGGAAGAACTTCTCGACCTGTCGGAACGAAAATCCGACATTCTGACCAATCTGCTCAAAGAAGCCAGTGCAGAGTTTCAACAGGCCTTGGAAAAAGTCACCATTTCTGAATCCAATTTCCGGGCGGTGTTCGAAAATGCTCCAGAGGCCATCTACATCCTTTGTACCCAAACAAGAAAAATTCTCGACTGCAATCCCTTTACGACCGAATGGCTTGGGTATTCCCGTGATGAACTTTTGGCCATGAAAGTTGATGATATCCTGGCAGCCGGTTCGGCAAGCGTTGAGTACAATGTCAAAAGAGCGGTTGAAAACGGCGTAGTTAAAATCACTGAGCGACAATTTCAAAAAAAGGATGGGACCCTGGTAGATGCCGAAGTCACCGGCACCCTGATCGAATATGAGGGGAAGCAGCGGATGGTCGCACTGGTAAGAGATATTACGGAAAGAAAAACCCTTGAAGAACTCTCACGGTACAAAGAGTTATTTGACAATGTAAGTGATCCGGTTTTTATCAATGATTCCCGAGGTTATTTTCTGGAAGTAAATGATGTGGCTTGTAACATTTTCGGGTATTCTCGCGAAAAACTTCTTCAAATGGCCATCAAACACCTGATAGCTTCGGGGCAGCATCAGCTGGTTTCTGAAATGGGGGAAAGAATCCGAAAAGGAGAAGCAGTAACTTTTCAGCTTGAAATGGTTACGTGTGATCAAAGACGGATTCCGTTCGAGTTTCATGGGCGTCTGATTAAGTTTATGGGAAAAACAGCTGTGCTCAGTGTTGCCCGGGATCTTAGCTTTCGCAAAAAAATGGAAGAAGCATTGGTAAAAAATGAGCGACTTTCGGCTTTGGGCGAGATGGCAAGCGGTGTTGCCCACAACTACAACAACATGCTTCAGATGATTATCGCTTCCGGCGAAGCGGCTCTCGCAAAACTGGAGGCCGGAAGAATTCGGGAGGCACGTGAAGCGGTTCAGCGCATTCTTGAAGCTGGACATCGTGGAGCGGACACGGTTAGAAGAATTAAGGATTTTACCGATTTCCAGTCAGGGCAGATTGCGGAAAAAGTTCCTTTTGACATTGGAGAGCTTCTTCAGGAGGCTGTGGAGTTGACCAAACCACTTTGGAAAGATCCCCAAAATACCGGCAAATATATTTTACACCTGGATAAACCCTCCGGTTGCATGGTAGACGCAAAAGCTTCCGAGATATATGAAGTCTTAATCAATCTGATCAAAAATGCCATTGAGGCGATGCCTGATGGCGGAATGCTCCGTATTTTCAACAGCATTAATCAAACCCATGTTCATTTGTACATAGAAGATACTGGCGGTGGAATAGAAGAAAATAACCTGGAACGAATATTTGAGCCTTTTTTTACCACAAAGGGATCCAAAAGCAGTGGTCTGGGGCTGCCCTCCAGTTATGGCATCATCAAGAGAAATCAGGGCGAGATGACGGTGGAAAATCATCCGGGTAAAGGCACATGCTTTTGTGTCAGCCTTCCACTAACGGATCGGATGGTTAAAAAAACAGAGCTTGAAATTGTTCCGGTTAAAAAGAAAAAAATACGTTTTTTGCTTATTGATGATGAAATCAATATTTTAAAAGCCATGGAAATGTTTTTTGAAGATACTGAGATTGATATGATTGTTGCTGATACTGGTTTGAATGGAATTAAAAAAATGGAGTATTCCATACCCGATCTGATCATGTGTGACCTGGGAATGGATGATATGAACGGATGGGAATTAGGAAAGTTTGTCAAAACATTCTGCGATGAAAAGGCGATGAAAAAAATACCTTTCATTTTGTATACCGGTCTGGATAAACCGCTTGACCCTCAAAAACTGGAAGAGAGCGGTATTGACAAGGTGGTTACCAAGCCGATTTCGTGCGAGGAACTGGAACGGATTGTTTATCAAATTGTGTCAACTTACCCCTGAGCTAATTAATTTTAGGGGTGAAGAAATCATTGTTTCTTCACCCCCATTTTTGGGTATTAAAAATTTTGCAACACTTCTTCAGGAATTTTTTAGCACTTCATCGGCCACATCTTTTAAATCAAGTTCTTCGAGTTTTTCGCGAGTTGGAATTCCTGTTTTGACATCCCACCCCCTGAGGGTGTAATATTCGTCTTTCATGGCTTCGAACTTTTCCCGGTCAAGAACTTCTCCCTCGAATTTACCCTTTTTCAATGGCTCTTCGAAAAATTTCTTGGGAAGACTGTCGTCCTTTCTTGTCAGTCCCTGTCGAACATCAAACATCCGTTCCAGATTCCGGACCCGCTCTGAGATTTTCAACAGTTTCGGTACATCCCAGTCTTTCCCGGTGGCCAGGTTGAAGACTTCGGTGGCCATGTTCACATCATAATAAATGAAAAGCCCGTATAACCATTTGCATACCCCGAGATTATCAGCCACTCGTTCCATATGCTCGGATAGTATGGTGGAGAATGCCTTCCCTTTGTAAGAAGTCGGGATCGCCGCTTCGGAATCGCCGAACTGTTCTTTGGCGACTTGCTGAAACCAGTCAGGAGCGTGATTCCAGTCTACTTCCAGAAGGCTTCCCCGAAGGGGAAGCGGATCTCCCCGATGCCCTACCGCCTGCATAAGGCCGGTACCTTTATAGGCTCTGAATTCATATGCATGGGGTGCGAGTCCTTTAACGATATCAACTTTTTCCAGTGCATCAGGTCCGATTTTTTCTGCAAAAACTTTCGGTCCCTCTGCCAGCAAATCTCCATATCCGTCACGGTCTGCAATTTTCTGGATTGTACCCAGAATAGCTTCTTTACTGCCCCTTTCCATGGCGATACCGTCGGTCTCTTTTTCTGTAATTATTTTATGATGGTAAAGCTCCATAAGAAGGCTGATGGCCGCAGAGGTTTCAGTACAGTCAAGGCCGAGCTTGTTCACCATGAGGGTAGCTTCCAGAAAGGTGTCCATATTCAGGTTCCATACAGCCCCAGTAAAACCGCTGAACGGTTCGCAAGACGTCAGGCCCTTGCCGATTTCCGGTTTGGAGAAAAAATTCATGCATCGGTTGGGGCAACAGAAACACCCCATGTTTTTGACCTGATTCTTTTCAACATAATCGGCACCACTGTATCCCTGCAGGATATCATCCCAGCAGACATCTTCAAAGTAACCTACGGGAAAAAAACTTAACTGATACATCATATGAACACCGCGGGCAACGCCAAACACGGAAAGCTCCTTGTAAGCAGGATGTTCGCGGATTTCATTGTTGATTTTGATGGAAAGTTCCAGAAACTCTTCAGGTTTTGCCACACGGATTCCACCTGACCCTCGTACAGCTATCGCTTTCAGGTTTTTAGATCCCATTACGGCCCCCATGCCGGTCCGGCCGGCAGCATCCCCTGTTTCGGTCAGAATACAGGCAAACCTGACCAGTTTCTCTCCTGCCGGACCAATACAGACGGACTTGATTTCCGGATCCCCAAGCTCTTCCTGGATGGCTTTTTGGGTTTCGAATGTATCTTTTCCCCATAAATGCTGAGCGTCACGTATTTCCACCTTGTCATTCTTGATCCAGACATAGCAGGGGCTGGAAGCTTTCCCACGAATCATTACATGATCATATCCCGCAAACTTCAATTCCGGTCCCCAGTAAGCTCCGAAATTGGATTTGGCCCGAAGCTGGCTCATGGGTGACAAGGCAGTGACATCCACGCGGCCGGAACCCGCCAAAGCGGTTCCGGATAACGGACCTGTATTGAAAATCAGAGGATTTGACGGATCGAACGCATCGGTTCCGGGTTTATAATGATCATATATCAGGCGTACACCCAAACCTCTTCCACCGAGATAATTTTCAACATAGGATTCGGTGGATTCAGTGCTGACTTCACCGCTTGTCAAATCGATAATTAAAATATTTCCTACCCACCCGTACATTACTGGTTCCTCCCTAATGCCTGTTTAACCAAAGCAGGTATCCGATCTGCATTTTGAATCAGCTTCAGATAGGCCTCTTTTGATATTTCTTCACAAATGATCGCACCGGTTGGGCATACCTTTGCGCAAGTCGGATCACCATCACACAAATCGCATTTTAAAACCTTCCCATTGTCCAGATCCACGAACGTGGCTCCAAATGGGCATGCAAAAACACAACTTAAACATCCTATACATCTATGGGGATCTACTTCCATAGCCCCTGTGAGATAGTTCCGGTAGGTAGCACCTTTGGGGCAAACCATTTCACACGCAGGTTCTTCACACCTTAAACAGTTGATGGGAACAAAAATGGCATCCTGCTCCCACTTGATCACATGTATCCTCCCCTTGGCAGGGTTGCATTCACCATCATGTTTTAAAGAACAATATGTTTCGCAGGCTCTGCACCCTGAGCATTTTTCAGCATCAATAATCAATGTTTTCATTAAGTTGGGTCCCTCCCCATGCTCGAAGACCTGGATGGTTTTAATGAGCATGAATCAAAATGGAATCAAACTGATTTCAATTCGGTTTTTGGTTTTTTCCCAGTTATCATTTTTTGCCATGGACATCTCATAGGCTTTTTGAGCCACCAGGCAACGCAATGCATTGTTTATCATGGAGAAGTCCAGTACACGGATATTTTTGACAAGTCCTTTTGAATCTACCTCGTAGTGATGGCAGATGACACCCTGGGGAGATTCCAGAGCGGCGAAACCCTGTGAACCCAAGGTTTTAGGGATTTGTCTTACAAAAGGCCCTGTCAGTTTTTCCCTGACACAGAGCCGGGTCATTTTTTCAGCTGACTGGAAAGATTCAACAATAAGTGCCCAAAATGCTGCACAGACACTAAAATTTGGAGAAGGTCCGAGAATCTTTACCATGTTGCAGCGTTCTTCTTCTGCTTTTTCCGTTTCCATGGCTGTTGTGAAATTCATTCTTGCCAACGGTCCTGTAAATAGGAGATGATCTCCAGCCGTTTTCAGCCCGTTCCAACCCATGTCCCTGAAGAATGCAAAGGGAAGATAGCTCCATGATTCCTCCAAAAGGTCTATGTATTCCTGAATTCTTTCGGTGAGAAATCTTTTCGATTCTTTTCCTGTTTTGTCTGTGACAATCAGTTCTTCTTTTTCGGGATTTTCAGAACCATTTCTATGCGATCTATCAATTAAAATTCCGGCCAGGGGCTTAAGGTTGATTTCAGATAAATTTTCTAAAAACTTAGAGGAACTCCATACATTTTTTCTAAAAAATTCGGCCAGTTCACCGACAAATTGGACCAGTATTTCCGAGATTTCCTCCAATCGATCATAATTGTTATTTTTCAGATAACAGCTGATACCTCCCGGAAGAGAAGTTATCGGATGATCATTTCTTCCCCCGAGGATCATGGACGCCTCTTGAACCAGACCTAAATGGCGCATGATATTGTTTGCCATAAGGGAAAAGGAAAATTGAGATGTTTCACGTTTATAGGAGACATCTTCCCTGAAAGGGTTTTCAAAAGAAGAAAGCAAAAAATAGAGTTTTCTGAAATGGGAAATCAGAAACTGGGTTTGAAGCAGAGCTTCACGAGCATTTTCCGCAAGGGCGGGCGGAGTAACATCGAAGAGATGATCAAGCGCTTTTGCAGATACCAGATGATGGGACGGAGAAAGAATGGTCAATATTCTTGGAATTTCCTCCGCAGGGCGGCCTTCGCATAAAGCGGATATATTCAAAGGAGCCGTCACCTGATTGAATACACGGGGGGTCCCATTGTTATTCACGATAACCATTCGGGAAGGAAGGTCCTGCCATCTGACAGGATCTATGGTTTTTGTCTGTGTCATAGATTTCCTCTTAATGCACGCAGCAATTCACACTGGGATGGCAAGTTGTATCGATAAAAAGTGCCTGGCAAATCCGTGAATTTTTCTACGATTTCTTTTATTTCCGCGGCCTTTTCAGAGTTAAATGTGGAGCTGATCGCCGAGACCATTTTGGCGCCCGGATCAAAGACTGCCGGGGGTTTTCCGAAGCATCCGCGGCAGGGAAGGCCGACGGCCGTACACATTCCACCGCACCCCTCACGGGTTGCAATGCCTTGGCATATGAGACCCTGCTCCAGCAGGCACCGTCCGTTTGACTCATAACTCTGATAGGGACGTTTGGCTTCAGAAAACTTTTTTTCTTCCTTTATTCTCGAACAACTGGCGCACACTGCCTTTTCACCTGCAAAGGTACTCTTTTTTGGGGGTAACACTCCTGCGACTATTGCCTTGGATACTGATTCCGAAAGTCTCGATACGACATAGGAAAAGTTCGATGATGATCCTTTCCAGCCCGAAAAAGCCTGAATGGCTGTCCAGACTAGACTCTGAGTGGGGGGGCACCCGGGAATGTCATAATCCACAGTGACAACCTGAGACAATGCGGACACCAGGTGCTCCACCCCGGGCAGAGGAGGAGGGCTTTCCGGTAACTCTGCTTTTTCTTCGACAAAGGATTCAGGGTTTGTTTTGGTTCGAAGGTTCACCAAACCGGGCATTCCACCGAATGATGCACAGGCTCCAATGGCAATCAGAGTGTCTGTTTTTTCCCTTAGTCTTAAGGCTGCCTCATGATCGCTTTCGGTGCTCACAGCGCCCGCATAGAAACAAAGATCCATGGAAGCCACTTTATCAAAATCTTTCCATTGTGAGCCTAAGATATAGGGCCAGAAAACAATATCAAAAAAGCGGGACAGGGAATTAACCTGGTAATGAATATCCAGGATTATATTTTCACAGCTTCGGCACCCCGTTGCAGTAAATATTCCGATTTTTTTCTTAGCCAATCTGCATCTCCTTAAAAATTAAAAATAATCTACTCATTCATCCTTTTCGCGAATGACACCGAAAGCGGTCCTAATTTTTGGATATCACGGGTCATCTCATTCACCACATCCGCATATCTTGGAGATTCCGAAGCTGCTATCCATTCCAGGCGAAAGCGACCCTTTTCAATTCCCAACTCAGTCAAAAGTTTATCCAAAAGAAAACTTCGCCTAAACGCCTTAACATTTCCGGAAATGTAGTGGCAGTCACCCGGATGGCATCCTGCGACCAGTACTGCGTCGGCACCGCTGGCAAAAGCTTTTATAACATAGCTCGGATCCACCATGCCTGAGCAGAATACACGGATAGCCCTGATGTTGGGGGCTTGCTTAAACCTTGATACACCTGCCGCATCAGCGGCCACATATGAGCACCAGTTGCATAAAAATGCGATGATTTTCGGCTCAAATTCGTTCATTTTGAAAAATTCCTCTGATGGATTTTTAGCCACATAAAATACCTTCGATCTGTGCGTAAATCTGCTCCGGCGTATAATGTTGAACCCGAATGGCTGCTACCGGGCAGGCTGCTGCGCATGTGCCGCATCCCTGGCAGAGAGCCTCATTGATAGATGCCAGTTTTTGTTCTTCGCTGAAAGTGATGGCATTGTATGGACACAATCCTACGCAGGTTTTACATCCGGTGCAGAGTTTATCTTCCACACCGGCTACTGTGGGTTCGACTTCCACTTCACCAATGCTGAACAAGGCAAGCACCTCTGCTCCTGTAGCCCCCCCCTGAGCAACGGATTCGGGTATATCTTTGGGACCCTGGGCTGCGCCCGCCAGAAATATGCCCGACAAGGATGTTTCTACCGGTCCAAGTTTTGGATGCGCTTCGATGAAGAAACCATCTTTATCTGTTGACAGGTTCAACGCTCTGGCGACGGTCGCCACATCCTTTTGAGATGTTAACCCTGTGGCCAAAACCACCATGTCGGCTTCGATTTCCACGATTCCGCCGACGAGGCTGTTTTCACCGCGTACCACCAGTTTTCCGGCTTGCTGATAAATTTTAGCCACCCGGCCCCTGATATATTGGGCACCATCCTCTTCAATGGTCCGCCGTAAAAATTCCTCGTAACCTTTTCCTCCGGCACGATTGTCGATATAAAATACGTAGGCCTGTCCGTCCGGATTGTGGTGTTTGAAAATGGACAACTGTTTTGCACTGATCATGCAACATACTTTAGAGCAATACGCATTTCCTTTTACAGGATCCCGAGAACCGACACACTGGACAAAAACAATACTTTGCGGCACCCGGCCATCACTAGGTCTTACCACCTTGCCTCCGGTTGGGCCCGATGCATTGCAAAGCCGCTCGAACTGAAGATTGGTGATCACATCCGGGTACTTGCCATAACCATACTCAGGATATCTGGTAGCATCGAAAACATCGATGCCGGTGGCCACTATGATGGCACCTACTTCTAATTCCCGAATCCGTTCTTTTTCATCAAGATTGATTGCCTGTGGACCACAGTTTCTTTCGCACTCTCCACACTGGGAACACAGGCTGCAACTCAGGCAGCGTTGTCCTTCTGCTTTGGCCATTTCCGCGCTAAAACCCAGGTCCACTTCTTTGAAATTCCCTTTTCTGTCTGATGGAAAAAGTCTGGGCATCTCCTGACGGGAGATGGGTTTTGCTCTGAGCCGTTCCTCTTCCGTCAGTTCCTTATCCATAGGGGTTTCTTTTGTTTCAACCGATTTTAAACCGCCATAAGTCAGGTAACTGTGGATAGACTGAGCTGCACGGCGTCCCTGGGATACAGCTTTCACAAAGCTGGCAGGCCCCAATGTGCAATCACCTCCGGCGAAAACTCCAGACTGGGATGTGGCCAAGGTTTGCTCATCCGCGATGATCATTCCCCATTTATCGGTTTTAAGACCGATCTGCTCAAGGTTACTTATATCCGGAGCCTGACCGATTGCGGGTATAATGTTATCCACGTCGATAATGGTCTGAGATCCTTCGACAGGCACCGGTCTTCTTCGACCGGAAGCATCCGGTTCACCCGGTTCCATCCGGATGTACTCCAGGGATCGGAGATTCCCGTTTTCTCCCATAAGCCTGACAGGGGCCGCCAGAAAATGGAATTTGATCCCTTCATGCTCGGCTTCCTCGACTTCGACATCCCAGGCTGGCATTTCATCTCGGGTACGACGATAAAGCACGGTGACTTCCTCAGCTCCAAGACGTATTGCGGATCTGGCACAATCGATGGCCACATTTCCGCCACCGATGATGACCACTTTTTTGCCCAATTGAACCGCTTCATCAAGGGAGGCTTTCCGGAGCAAATCTGTTCCGGGTATGACACCTTCCAGATCTTCGCCCTCAATTCTCATCGAGGTATTCCTGTGCAGTCCGGTAGCGATGAAAAAGGACTGGTAACCTTCTTTTTTAAGACCATCAAAGGTAACATCCTTTCCAAATGTCATGCCGGTTTTAATCTCGACACCCATACCTTTTAAATTATTGATTTCAGCGGAAAGGATATCTCTGGGAAGGCGATAATCCGGAATGCCGACAGCAAGCATGCCACCTGCCACGGGCAGTTTTTCAAACACGGTCACCGGATAGCCTTTGAGTCTCAGATAATAAGCGGCTGAAAGCCCTGCGGGGCCTGAACCGACAATCGCTACCTTTTCCTCCCGTTCTTTTTCAATAACCGGATGTTTAAACTCACCTTTTTCTAATTCGTAATCGCCAAGAAATCGTTTGGTGTAGCAGATCGAAAGGGGGGCATCGATTTTTCCTCTTTTACAGACGGTCTCACATGGATGATAACAGATTCTTCCGCACACAGCCGCAAATGGCATCCGTTCCCGAACCAGCGCCAGAGCTTCATCGAATTTTCCCAGGCCTGCCAGGTTCATATATCCGCAAACATTGACCTCGGCAGGACAGGCATCCTCGCATGGAGGCTTTCCGGCCCGAAGTATCGAAAAGGTATTGGGGATCGCCTGAGGAAACGGTCTGCTGATCGGATGCCTTGTGGTCATGCCCAATTCGAAATCGCTTTTAAAACTGATCGGGCATACCTTTTGGCAATCGCCGCATCCCGTGCATTTTTCCAGACTCACATATCTGGGTCGCTGAAAAACCTTGACTTTGAAATTTCCAACAAAACCGGTCAGTTCCCTGACTTCGGATTTTGTCATGATCTCGATGTTCGGATGTCGGCCCACTTCACTGGTTTTGGGTGTAAGGGTGCATCCTGCGCAATCCAGGGTGGGGAAGGTTTTATCAAACTGTGCCATTCGCCCGCCGATAATTTCGTCTTTTTCAACCAGATAGACTTTATAGCCGGCGTTTGCGATTTTTAATGATGCGGTTATTCCTGCAATACCGCCGCCAACAACCATCGCAGTGGGAATGACCGGCTTTTTGCTTCCCACCAGGGGTGTGTGGTGCTGTACCCGTTTAATACCTCCCTGAACCAGGTCTTTGGCCTTTCGGGTGGCATCTTCCTTATTTTCCGACACCCACGAACAATGTTCCCGGATGTTGACCATTTCAAACATATACGGGTTCATACCCGCCACAGAAACGGCATTTCGAAATGTAGGTTCATGCATCTTAGGTGAGCAGGAGGCTTCCACCACATAATCCAGCCCTAGTTCGGCAATATCATCCCGGATCAGTTTCTGCCCCGGTTCACTGCACATATATTTGTAGTAACGACATACCGTTACATCATCTCTTTCTTCTCCGATTTCTCTGGCGATTTTCTCCACATCGACTTTACCGGCTATGTTTGTTCCGCATTGGCAGATGTAAACGCCAACTTTTTTTTTCATGATACAAATCCCTTTTTTGTCAGCATCGGCATGGGGTTGACCAGATGGTGGTTGAGTTTGAGTTCTGTTGTGGGCATTCCAAAGGCCAATCCTAGAAGCTGAGTAAAGTAAATAACCGGAATTTTATACTTTTTGCCGTCTTTTTTACCGATTTCATCCTGACGCATGTCCAGATTGGCTTGGCAAAGCTGGCAGGCGACAACAATGGCATCGGCCTTTAGCCAGCTGGCCTCACGAATCACCCGGCCTGAAAGTTCGCAAACGGTTTCGGTTTTGCTCACTGAAAGGCCGGCACCGCAACATTCGGTTTTAAAATCCCAGTCCATGACCTCAGCACCGGCAACCTCAAGCAGTTCATCCATGGAAACCGGTTGTTCGGGATTATCAAAATGGGTGATACCGGTGGGCTTCACCAAATAGCAGCCGTAATACGGAACAACGCGAAGTCCATGCAAAGACTTTTTTACTTTCGCTTCAATGTGCTTCAACCCAATGGTATATCTCAAAAAACCTACCAGATTATGGATCTCCATATCTCCCGATAGTTCCTTGTCAATAACTTTGGTCACCTTGTTTTTGAGACCTTGATCTGCATTCATTTCTTCCTGAGCACTTAAAAGCCGCCGGAAACAAAAAGGGCATGGGATCACAAGCTTTTCCATATGTTGTTTTTCAGCCAGTGCAAGATTGTGGGCAGCAAGGGATGTTGAAAGCATGCGGTCCATTTTGAGTGCCGGAGAACTGCCGCAACATGACCAATCAGGGATATCCTCGATATCAACATTCAATATCCCTAGAATTTTTCTGGTGGATTCATCAAATGGTTTAGCGGTACCCTCCAGGGAGCATCCGGGATAGTAACTTACCTTCATAAAACTATTCTCCATGTCTCATCTGTTCAACACGTTCGAAAATGCGTAAGACTTCAGGATCGGTTTTTGCCCGTGATGCCAAATCTTTAGGGTTAATCGCGCCTTTGATCATCAGCTTTGCGCCTTTTATCGCATCTTTAAATGGAGCGAATCTTCTCAGGTTAAATACCATGACGGTTTTCAATTCCTGAACCCGTCCGTTTTTCTTGACGGAGTTTAAAAATATATCCTCAAATAAGTGAATCACAGGCTCAGAGGGTTTGATTTCGTTTTCTTCGGCCATTTCACAAAGGGTTGTGGCAACCTGGTACATATTAATTTCCACAGGACATCGGGAAGCACAGGAACCGCAACTGACACAATACCACCATGTGGTATCCTGAAGGCTCTGGAGTTTCATTCCGGATAATATCATGGCGATCAGACGACGGGGTCCTGGCACACTATCTGAAGTAATGGGGCAACTTCCACTGCATTTTCCGCACTGGAGGCATTCCAGAAGATTCTGCCCGCTTCTTTGGATGACCTCCCTCAAGAAATTTTTTTCTTCAGGATTTCCTTTAAGTCTCAACATTGATTTATTCCCTTGGAATTTACGATTCGAGTTTCAGGCTTTTGACGATTTTAACGGCTTCTTTGTTTCTCAGGTCCTGTACCACCTGCAAAGGAGATCCGAATGTGATAGCGCCGGTAGGGCATATCAGTGCGCACGCCGGCCATAGCCCGAAATCCACTCGTTCTTTGCAACCGTCACATTTGGCGATTTTTCCGTTGGCCGGGTTCAGCTCCGGGATTCCGTAAGGGCATGCCACAGCACATGTTTGACAACCGATACAAAGCTGCGTATCGGAAAAGACGATACCATCCTCGCGTTTTTGCATGGCTCCGGTGGGGCATGCTGTCACACACTGCGGGCGGTCACAATGATAGCAGGTAACTGCCTGAAATGTCATTAAAAGACATCCGTCTTCATCAAAAGGGCCTACCTGAATTACTTTTACCGGTCTGGGCCCCGGGGGCATGTCATGTTCAAGTTTACAGGCCACTTCGCAACTCTGGCATCCAATGCAAAGCGATGAATTTATCATCAGAGCATTCAGTTTCATTCTGACTGGTTTTTTTTTCGGGCTCATCAAATCATCTTTCTCAATATGTTTAGGGCTTCCATGGGATCTTGCCCTTTTTTGTATATCAGCACTCGGTCATATCCCAACCGTTTTGTAGACCAGATCATATTTCTGCTAACCATCCTGCTCAACCAGGCGCGACCTTCAATGATTTCTCCATTTGCCGAAATGACAATCTCATCGCCATTTTCAATATCCAGTGCTCTGGCAGTATCAGGATGAATCTGCACCGCATTTTCATCGGCAAGTTCCATAGTCCAGGGTTGCCAGTGGCTTGGGTCACTGAAAAGAGATGAAATACGTGTGGACTGATAAGAAAGTGGATAATTCAGAATATCTTTCTGAAGTTCAAAAGAGGTCTTCAAAGGAGCGCCGGTGGGTTTTATTTTTCCATTTTCGTTCGGAAAAAACGGTGCGTTGTCGTTTATAATCTTCTTCTTAAGTGGCCAGAAAATCATTCCCGGATTATTCCTGATCAAGTCTACGGTAATGCCTTCAGTTTCCGTCTGTTTAGATAGCAGCCAGTCATAAAAAACTGCATGATCGGCAAGACCGTTGGCTTTTTTCCAGGGGAAATATTCATCCCACCCCATTCGCTGGGCAAGACGCATCCAGAATCCAAGTCCTGTTCGACATGCATCACTGGGGGATACAATTCGTTCACTCCATTGGAGAATCCGATCATTGTTGAAACAAATCCCATACCTTTCAGGCCAGAGA